>NZ_MTAW01000094.1 GCF_002154725.1 Nostoc sp. 106C
CTGCCTCCTGCCTCCTGCCTCATCCCAACGATAAATATTCACGCCGACCTACTTACAACAACTGAATCAAAAAACAAACACTGACATTTAAGGTTTTTATCAAACTATTTACTGCTAATAGATTGTTAAAATTTATACACTTGTAACTCATCCATCTAATTATTTAGGCGGGTATATCGTGTACACCTATCCACCCATTTCTGCTCTTGCGTTTACTTGCAGAAACATTTGTACTAGCTTTTTTCTGATGTTGCAGGATTCTAGGTGAATCTTCCAATACTTCTGATAATGAAGTAGAGTTTACCTCCCATACTGGCATTTCTTGCCAACAGTGACGGCAGAACCAGTAAACTTCAGAACCGCGTAGGTGTTGCAACAATATATTAGAACAGCAAGGACAGTAACTCATATTTGTGAAATCCTTTTAATAAAGCAGGCTGAAGAATCTGGATCTAGGGAATAAAGAGAAATATAAGTAGTGGAAATAAAAAACTACTCTTGATGCTTTAACCATAATTTTGAAATGTGAGGAACTTGTGAGGAAGGTTAAGTTTTTTACCTCTTCGTCATATTTATATATATTTCGCAATACATCACTTAGCTGCCTGATAAATGCACAGCCGCTCTCAAAAAAGAACTGTAGAGCTTGCTTATATTAATTATTTTCAGCTTCTTTACAAGAGAACTACTTCCTCACAAGATCCTCAAATTATCTTCGTATAAACATAAGTGTGAGACTTAGGAATAGAAAAATTTATTACAACCATCTTAAGTATCTCTATGTGTTAAAGGAATTTAAATCATGGTAGAAATGCTGCACAATCAAGAAATAAAACGCCCAGTCTCCAAAGAACAGGCCTTAGTGTTGCCTTTGGGCGAAGTTGGGATTGCAGACATTCCTTTAGTAGGTGGCAAAAACGCTTCTCTGGGAGAAATGATTCAGCAACTCAGGCGCAAAGGGGTAAAAGTTCCTACAGGATTTGCTACCACAGCCTACGCTTATAGGTACTTCATTTCTGCGGCTGGTTTAGAAACTAAACTCAGAGAGATTTTTGCAGATTTAAATGTTGAAGATGTCAATAATCTGCGGCGTTGTGGTAAAAGAGCTAGATTATTAATGCTACAAACTCGGTTTCCTTTAGAATTGCAGGAAGCGATCGCCCAAGCTTACCAAAGTCTCTGTCAGCAATATGATGCCGATACCGATGTCGCAGTCCGCTCCAGTGCTACTGCTGAAGACCTCCCCGACGCCAGTTTTGCCGGACAGCAAGAAACTTATTTGAATGTCCACGGACTCGAAGTTGTATTACAAGCTTGTCACAAATGCTTTGCCTCGATTTTTACTGACCGTGCCATTTCCTATCGACAAATCAAAGGTTTCGATCACTTCAACATCGCTCTATCGGTAGGTGTGCAAAAAATGGTACGTTCTGACCTGGCTAGTTCAGGCGTTATGTTCTCCATTGACACAGAAACAGGTTTTAGAGATGCTGCCTTAATTACTGCTGCTTACGGTTTGGGTGAAAACGTCGTCCAAGGAGCAGTTAACCCAGATGAATATTTAGTATTTAAACCTACATTAAAACAGGGATATCGCCCTATTCTTAAAAAGCGCCTTGGTAGTAAAGAAATTAAGATGATTTATGACCTTGGTGGCTCAAAATTGACTAAGAATATTCCAGTTGTACCCTCTGAACGCAACGTATTTGCTCTCTATGATGAGGAGATTTTGCAACTTGCTCACTGGGCTTGCATTATTGAAGAACACTATTCCCAAGTGCGTGGTACTTATACGCCAATGGATATTGAGTGGGCAAAAGACGGTATCAGTAATGAACTGTTTATTGTGCAAGCACGTCCAGAAACAGTGCAGTCTCAGAAGATAGCAAATGTACTGCGTAGTTATCATCTGGGAGCGAAAGCAGAGGAGAACACAGATAATTCCTCACCTCAACCCCTTGTACCTATTGTCACAGGCCGGAGTGTTGGTGAGATGATCGGTCAAGGTCAAGCCAGAGTCATCTTTGACGTGCATCAAATTCATCAGTTTCAATCAGGAGAAATACTGGTAACAAACCGCACTGACCCAGATTGGGAACCAATTATGAAACGTGCCAGTGCGATCGTCACCAACTCTGGCGGACGCACCTGTCACGCAGCAATTATTGCCAGAGAGTTGGGAATTCCCGCGATCGTCGGTTGTGGTAATGCCACTACTGTATTAAAAACTGGGCAAGAAATTACCGTCAGTTGTGCAGAAGGTGAAACCGGAAAAGTTTACCAAGGTTTATTGCCCTACGAAATCCAAGAATTAGCATTAGAGAAATTGCCCCATCCCCACACACAAATCATGATGAATGTGGGCAACCCCGAAGAAGCATTTGGCTTCGCAGCCATTCCTAATGACGGGGTGGGATTAGCGCGGATGGAATTTATTATCGCTAACCAAATCAAAGCTCATCCTTTAGCATTAATTCACTTTGATCGGTTAGAAGACGAACTTGCTAGATACAAAATTGCTGAATTAACTCCTCAATATGAAAACAAAGCACAATTCTTTGTGGATAAATTAGCTGAGGGTATTGGAACTATAGCAGCTGCTTTCTATCCAAAACCTGTAATTGTCCGGCTTTCAGATTTCAAGAGTAACGAATACGCCAATCTTTTGGGAGGTAAACAATTTGAACCCACAGAAGAAAACCCGATGATTGGCTGGCGTGGTGCTTCTCGTTACTATGACGATCGCTATCGCGAAGGTTTTGCTCTAGAGTGTCAGGCGATGAAGCAAGTACGGGATGAAAAGGGCTTAACTAATGTGATTTTGATGATACCCTTTTGCCGTACCCCACAAGAAGGTGAGCGTGTATTGGCTGAGATGGCAAAACATGGTTTGGTGCGGGGAGAAAACGGTTTGCAAGTCTATGTAATGTGTGAATTGCCTAGTAACATATTTCTAGCAGACGAGTTTTGTCAGATATTTGATGGCTTTTCTATTGGTTCAAATGATTTGACACAATTAACTCTCGGACTAGATCGAGATTCGGAGTTGGTAGCACATCTATTTGACGAACGTAATCAAGCTGTGAAGCGGATAATTGCTAAAGCAATTCGCACAGTTAAAAAACACGGAGGTAAAATTGGTATCTGTGGTCAAGCACCTAGCGATTACCCAGAATTTGCCCGGTTCCTTGTAGAACAGGGAATTGATTCGATTAGTCTCAACCCTGATTCTGTACTGAAGACACTGCTGGAAATCGCCATTGCAGAAGTAGGTAAGCAGTGAAGGATGATGAGCGAATAAAGGGGATTAAGAAGGAGGGGGGTAAGAATTCGAGTTCTTCAGAGAATGGGATTTTCTCTCACCGTAGCCACACGTCAGTGAACAAAAGTCTTGCCGTTCCCTTTTATAAAACCAATGTGGATATTACTGAACTGCAAACCGCTACATCATGTTCAAAAATTTTTATGCTGTAGTAATTTGTAATAGATTGCATTGAAATAATGAGTAATTTACGTTATTATACTTACGCTATTATGTAATCACCGAAGTAATAAATAATTAAAGAATATATGAGTCAGAATTTAGATATTCAAGAATTTGTCATAGCGATCGCAGTTAAACAGCAAAATCCTACAGTTTTGACAGCAGATTTTTTGAAATATAGTGGTATCGTCCCTAGTGACTGGGAACTAGCTCGACCACCCATCTTAACGAATGCTGCGGCTCAGGTGGTTTTTCAAAATGGTGTCAGTATAATTGCAGAAGTCAATAGAATTGTTTTCTCCGAGCTAATTGCTAGTAAAGAACCTCAAGATGTGTCTATTCCAGTAATAGCTCGCAAGTATGTTGAGACATTGACTCAAGTCAACTATCAGGGGATTAGCAATAATTTTAGGGGCTATGTTCTTTTCGACCAGAATAATAGCACACCTCGTAATTACATTTTTGGCAACCTGTTAAAACCTGGGCTTTGGCAAGAGTTTGGTACATCTCCTGTCCAAGCTGCGTTGCGATTTATTTACACCCTCAAAGAAGCGCAACTATTCTTAGATGTTAATGAAGTTGGACTACAATTGCCAGATAAATCCTTGCTGCCAGCGATTTTATTTTCTGCTAATGTTAGCCACACAATAGTTCAAGATGACCCAGGTCAACGTTTAGCTAACCTAGTTCAGGTAATTGGCAACTGGCACACTGATTTAGAAACTTACAAAGAAGTTGTTAATACTAAGTTTTTAACGTCTGGTAACTATCAAGTTAATTTAGCACCAGATGAATCATTCATTTTTCCTAAGTAAGCAATTTGAGAGTAGGTTTAACTTCTTTCTAATCGCCAAAGCAAGGGTGGAATCTCAGTGAAATAAACTGGATTTAGATACCCGACTTCTTTAAGGATACTGCTGGCGAATTGAGGGTAAGACCCCTCAAGCTAA
>NZ_MTAW01000155.1 GCF_002154725.1 Nostoc sp. 106C
AAGTTGTGGAACTACCTCCTGGACCTGATTGAGTGTTTTGTCCCACGAGCAGAGTATTGGACTGGAATCGGGTGGCATCAAACAGAACATCACCACCATTACCACCTGCAACTACATCTAATTCTTGTTCTGACAACTCGATAGCGGCTTGATTTTCAACTGACATGATTTTGACTCCTATATTGGTAAGTTTTTACTGATTTAAAAGCAGAGGTTTATTGATGATTGATTGTGTTTGAGTCTCACCTCTGCTGAAGTTTTTGTAATATTTAGTGTCCACCTAATGCAATCAAGTGAATCGCACTGGTATCGAGTACTTGTCTTGCTACCGTAGAAGTTGTGGAACTACCTCCTGGACCTGATTGAGTGTTTTGTCCCACGAGCAGAGTGTTGGACTGGAATCGGGTGGCATCAAACAGAACATCACCACCATTACCACCTGCAACTACATCTAATTCTTGTTCTGACAATTCGATAGCGGCTTGATTTTCAACTGACATGATTTTGACTCCTTTATTTGTGTGATTTAGAGTTAGTTAGAATAGAGGTAAAACAAGTTTTTTATTGCTTTGTTTTTTGCCCTCTGCTTTGTTTGTTCTAACTGTATTCATAGTAGGATTCCTGCCAGGAATAAACATCTGAAAAACGTCTTGAATCCCAACTCTGCAAAATAGCTAACTGCCCTAAGACCTTCGTTGATACTATAGGTATATATATCTAAAACTTTCGTAATAGAGCCACTGACAGTTTTTCTACTGCTTTACCACTCGAATCATCCATAGCAGAGGCATAGAGACTGTTGAGTGCCACTTCAGAAATTGTTGATGTTGCAGTTGAAGATAATACTTTAAGGTGCATTACAAACCACGATAGAGTTACAACTGCTTTAAAAGGCGCTTTTATCTAACTTTTAGTTCTTCTGAGGTGTCCATTATGATTCGTGTATTACTTGTAGAAGACCAAGCTCTGATCCGCGAGGGAATCAAAGTTATGCTCAATTTGGAGTCAGACTTGCAAGTAGTGGGAACTGCTGATAATGGTGAAACTGCTATTGAGCAAGCTACAGTTTTGCAACCCGATCTTGTTTTGATGGATATTCAAATGCCTGTGATGGATGGCAAAGCTGCTACACGCGTTATCTGCGATCGCTTTCCCACTATTAAAGTATTAGTCCTAACCACCTTTGATGACGATCAAAATATTGCCGAGGCAATGAAAGCAGGAGCTAAGGGTTATCTACTAAAAGATATGCCATCTGAGGAACTGGCACAGGCGATTCGGTTTGTGCATAAAGGTTACACCCAAATGGGACCAGGGCTATTGGAAAAGATGCTTGCTAAAGTACCAGCTTCAACGTCAGTTAGCCAAGAGAAAACACCGTCGCAGGACTTGAGTACTCTTACTAATCGAGAACAAGATGTTTTGCGCTTGATTGGTATAGGTGCAACTAATCGTGAAATTGCGGAGAAACTTTATATTTCCGAAGGTACCGTTAAAACCCACGTCACCCACCTATTCAATCGTTTGAATTTGAAAAACCGATCGCAACTGGCAATTTACGCTAACTCTATCTTTGAATAGTGATATCTAATAGTAATCAGGTTTGATTGGTGAAAAAATTTCCCACACTTGCGCTTTAACCAATACCACGCACGCTGTTTTGTTGTTGTCTATTGCTTGCCTCTAGGGGTAATTTCCACACATCAAATATGACTGCTAAACTGCATCTACCTTAAAAACCATAGTTTTTTTGTAATGAGGGTACAGAAGATTAACACAGATAAATCTGTACCTCTGGCGGTTGGGAAACTCTCTAGTCAGCCAGCACAATTACATTGATCCCCATACGACACCCCAAAAATAATCCTCGAATGGGCCTTTACCTAAATCGATGTGATATTTATTCGCCCAAGAATAAACATCCATGCTGAAACGTCCAGTATCATTTGACCACAATAAACCCCTTTGAGTTGAGATATTCCCCAATATAGTTATCCAATGATTAGGATAAGGCAAAAAGGGCTTATTACCATTGCCAAGTAAACCTTCAGCGGTAATTAAAGCAAAAGCTACACCACCAGAGGCGATAACTTGTGCCGCTGTATTCAAAGCTTCAGTTTCACCATATATATATGTATGGATGTACTTGACTTGGCGATAGCCCAAAACTTCACTTGTCCAGCCTTTAATTTCCCAAGATTTAGTCATACCAGCCAAATTGCGGAGTATATCGGGTGCATCTGGTTCAACAGGGAAAATAAGATTTTCTGATTCCCGTAATGTTGCCAATACCATCCAATCTGCTTGGCTCATCCGCAGTCTACCTTGACTTCGCCGCAATCTCTCTGTTGCTTGAATACGTTTAGTTTGTCCTTGAAAACTGCCAGTTTCAAACAAGCTACGGCAAATTTGCACATATCTCAGTGGTTGTTTGCGAATCAGTTCAAACAAAATTGATGCTGGTCCGCAAAATGGTTGTCCCCCTTGGTTAACTTGAAATGGATCGTTGAGGCGAATTTTAATTTCCGCTAGCACTTGCTTTTTATCCAAATTTGCCCACACACTAGGGGCATTGGATTTTTCAAAGTCTCCTAGTGCAGCAATAATAGATGGATTTAAGGGTTGGGAAGTCATGATATTTAGTGAAAAAAAGTTAGGCATTAAGTCATAATAACTTCACAAGTTTCAATACCTTAATTTTTCATTAGCCCAGGGAGGTAGGCTTGGTTTCTATAGCCAAGCCAGTGCGATGAAAAACTGGCGTGTGAACTCCATTCGCTAAGGCTTCAATTGACTTAATTTAAAAACTTCTCCACGCACCTAATAAATATTTCCACACCCATTGGTAATGCAGTTTCATCAAAATCAAACCGGGGATGATGATGAGGATAAGCTAAATCTTTTGCAGGATTAGCAGAACCAAGGAAGAAATAACAGCCAGGAACTTCTTGCAAGAAGAAGGACATATCTTCACCGCCCATTGTTTGGCATTCTGGCACTATACCGATAGGGGTTTCTACCACTTCTACTGCAACCGATCGCACTAATTCTGCGATACCTGCATCATTAATTACTGGGGGATAAAGTGACACATATTCAAAGTCATAACTTGCACCATGACTTTGGCACACTCCCGCAATTATCTGCTCAATACGCTGTTTAAAAAAGCCTGCAAAAGCTGGGTTAAAATACCGAACTGTTCCTTTCATATTTGCTGTATCAGCAATCACATTGTGTGCTGTGCCAGCATGTAACGCACCTACAGTCACAACTGCTGAATCGATCGGATTCACATTCCGCGCCACGATAGTTTGTAAAGCATTGATAATCTGGGCTGCAACTACAATCGAATCTACAGTTTGATGTGGTATTGCGCCGTGTCCGCCTTTGCCCAAAATTGTACAGTTAAATAATTCTACAGCTGCCATCAATGCACCAGCCCGGACACCCACTGTCCCCAGGGGCAAATTATTCCACAGGTGTAACCCAATAATGGCATCCACATCAGGGTTTTTCAGTACCCCAGCCTCAATCATCGGTTTTGCACCTCCCGGCCCTTCTTCTGCTGGCTGGAAGATAATTTTGACAGTGCCGCCAAAATCCTCACGATGCTGTTGTAGATAGTAAGCTGTACCTAATGCGATCGCTGTATGTCCATCATGTCCGCAAGCGTGCATTACTCCATCATGCTGGGAGCAATAAGGCACTTCATTAAGTTCTTGAATTGGCAAAGCATCCATATCTGCCCGAATTGCCAAAACTCTACCAGTGCTGAGTTTAGTACCTTTGATGATGGCAACAATGCCAGTTTGAGCAATACCAGTTTGATGCTCAATTCCCCATGCTTGTAACTTCTGTGAAATAAACTCGGCTGTGAGTTTTTCTTTAAAACCCAACTCTGGTTTTTGATGCAATTGTCGCCGCCATTCTACCAGTTGAGCTTGTAATGAGCGAATTGAGAGTCGGACATGAGATAAGTCAACAGAAGCAGGATTTGGGAAGATGGAAACCATTGTGAAGAATAGCTTAGGTAAACACAGCTAGCTGAGGCTATGTTTCCAGTGTGACATTCTGCAACACTTACTGCAAGCGGAGTCAACCCCTACGGGAAATTCAAAATTCAAATCAATCTCCGCGTCATCAGAGTAATATTTCCTTTAACTATGAAAAGCAGAGATTTCTGGAATAATCCCTAAATCTAAATCTGAGGCTACTTGTGCTAGTTTATCCAAATCCGCCAGGTTATCTAGATGAGGTAAGCAGCCTAAAACAGGAATATTGGTGAGTGATTGAATCAAATCTAGTGGCGTTAAGTCCGCTATTTCTGCATCCGAACGCAGTTGTACGCAGTTGAGAACAATCCCTTTGAGATTTACCCGTGCTTGCCTAGCTAATGCTACATTAGCCACTGCATGAGCGATCGCTCCTAACCTCACTGGCACTACTAATATTGTTGGTAAATGCCAATCTCCTGCTAAATCTGCTACTGTCAATTCTTCAGTAATTGGTGAGCCTAAGCCCCCCAAAGATTCTACTAGGACGAAATCGCGACGCGATCGCAAGTTAGACAAAGCTTGCCAGACTACAGATAAATCTACTCGGCGATTTTCTTTAGCGGCGGCGATTGGCGGTGCTAGCGGTGCTTGAAAGTACAGTGGTGTAATTTCTTCAGCCGTTTGCTTTAGGGAAAACAGCTTTTGATACCATTCGCGATCGCCCTCTCCCGATTGAATCGGTTTCATAATTCCCCAGTTGCGCTGAGGAAAGTACTTTTGCCAATAAGCTGCTAACGCTGTTGTTAAAACAGTTTTGCCAGCCTCAGTATCAGTGCCAGTAATTAGTAGTGTGTTCAACAATTTGTTTTAGAAGAGTCAGTTATTAGCTTGTATACTTATTTCTTTATATTACTAAAAATCATATTTATTTACAACAATTTTAACTGTTAAAATTTGATTTTTTAATAATTAACAATTGTTGTAACTTATTTATATTATTTTCTTTCTAAATCAATCTAATAGTTTTCAAATACTCATTAATTTTCAATATTTTGGATTGAGCGAATTAAAACAGACTTTTATTAGGAAAACTGTTTTGTTTTGCTAACTACGAAATTAATCTATAATCTGGTATTTGGCTATGCCGCTATTTCTTCTGATGTTGCAAAAAAAAAGATTTGGAATTTGCTTATATTTGGTCTCATTCTCCATATATTGTTATTAACAGAATTTTATAGATAATTACCCCATCAAAACTCTAAATTACTGTCTTTAGATAGTACATTCATTTTTAAGTTCCTGGGCTAGTAATTGGATTAGGTATATTATTTGGTTGTTCATTAGAAGTAGGAGTTGGGGTTGGGGTTGGTGTAGAAGTCGGGGTGGGTATCTGTGTAAGAGTTGGTGTAGGAGTTGGGGTGGGTGTAGGAGTCGGAGTGGGTGTAGGAGTTGGGGTGGGTGTAGAAGTAGGAGTTGGTGTAGGTGTATCCCTAACTAGTTTTTCTAATGCAACATTGAGGCTATAATCACTCTCAGCAATTCCTGGTTCCAGACTTAATTGAATAGTGTATCTACCAGTCAGAGGCAATCTGCCCTCATAGGATTGAACTTGATTAGCCAGATTATCAATTGGTTGTTTCCTAGTATCTAAAACTGAAATAACAATGCCAGTGCCTTGCTGAAGAACTGTAGTTAATTTTTGTCCTTTTTGCCCAGAAAAACTGTACTGAACTATTTGATTTTCTTTAAGCGTATTTTCTACTGTAGCTGTATTGGATGCTCCAAAATTGAGGCGCTTACTCAAGACAACAGGTTCAGTGTTAGTAGGTGTAGGTGTAGGTGTAGGTGTTAATGTAGTTCCACCAGAAATAACTGGTGAAGGAAAAGTTTGCCCTGGTGTTTCTTGTGGTGCCTTGGACTGACTGCGAATAGAACTTACCAACGCCCATGAACCAAATCCTGCTAGGATAACTACTGCACTACCAATTGCCCCAATTGCTAGAGGGTTATCCAAGACAGAGCTATTATTGTTTGGTGGAATTGCAGGTGCAGGTCTATTAGGCGAAGGCGATGGTGCTGGGTTCGGCTGACGAACACCACCAACAGCAACTGTCTGTATATTGGAGACATTAGGGTTAGGGACATTAGTTTGACCGACAGCTTGTAATGCTTGGATAACCTCAGCAGCACTTTGATAGCGATCGCTTGGTCTATAATTCAACATTCGATTAATAACTTGGGCAAATTTGGGATTAACTCTCGCCCATTGTTGCCAATTCCAAGTTAGTTGATTGTCATTAAATAATTCTGAGGGTTCTCGACCAGTTAGCAGAACTATCGCTGTGACTGCTAGCGAATACAAATCGCTATTAGGATAAGCTTGCCCTGTTTGCATTTGTTCACTAGGAGAATAACCTAATTTGCCTACAGTCGTAACAGGCGCTGTGCTATTCGGGGATTGCATTCGAGTTGCGAGTTCTTTAACTACCCCAAAGTCAATTAATACTGGTTTAGCATCACTATCTCGTAAAATAATATTTTCTGGTGAGATATCTCGATGAATAATTCCTCGACTGTGAATATGCTCCAATACAGGCAGCAAGGAAAGCATCAACTGTAGTACTTCTTGCTCTGTCAAAGTTTGATTAACAGCTTGACGTTCCGATAGTATGGTCCGGTATGTCTTACCTGCAACATAGTCTTCTACCAAAAACAAGCGCTGGTCTTGTTCAAATCTTTCCCGGAATTTTGGCACTTGCGGATGCTCGATTTGATACAAAATTGCCGCTTCTCGGTGGAAAAGTTCTTGTGTCTTTTCCCAAACAGAAGTTCCAATTGTTGTGGGAATTAATTCTTTAATTGCACAAAGTTCATCAAAACGCCTTTGGTCTTCTGCAAGATAGGTTCTGCCAAATCCCCCTTGTCCCAGAATTTGAATAATCCGGTAACGGTTTTGTAAGACAGTGCCAACTGTAATAGGTGGTTGCATAATCGAATAATTAAGTGTTATGGCAACTGAGAAAGATGTCTCCACAAAGATAGGTCTAAGCAGTGACAACATTTACTAGCGGCGATATTCTACCCTACCTTATGGGTACTTATGACAACGGCACTCCGCTTCATCCATTTTGTACAGAGTTTGCCAACCCAGAAAACTTTCCTCAACTTGATTAGCTATGCAAGACATGGCGCGTCGTCAACTGCTGTTAGCAAGCCTCCTGTAGAGTAGGTTGAAATTTCCTATCAGCCTGATTAAGACTATCTCAATTTTATTGATACACTCTTTTCTCAGTACTTAAGTGTGAATAATCTGGGAAAAACACAAGCCAAAGTTGCTGGCGTGTGAATATTACAAAGCAGTCACTAAATAGTATAGGAATCTGGTTTGATTTCTGAAAAAAACGACCTACTGTTTCTTCCATAACAGTATTGCTTATTGCCTGCCTATCGGGCTTGGGCTGCGCGTTCGCGAAGCGTCTCGCAGAGAAGCGCACCACACAATGTAAGTTTATGAATCGAATTTGATTGCTATAGTACAGTGCAGCAGAAATAACTAACCAGATGAACATGTATCAAAAGCCTGTATTCATATTGTATTCTTAGACACTTAAAATCTGGTTTCTGCGTAGCAAATAAGCTATTCTTGGAATTTTAGTGTGTAATTTATTACCAATAATCAAATTAAATGTGCCGCTTGTATCATAAAACATTTGGCTGCTTCTTGGGTGTTTGTTTATTAGGGTTCAGCTATATAATATCTCGGAGTAATTTGGCTGAAACTGTAAAAAGTTCATTCTCAGTCACAACAATAAGTGCGTAAAAGCAGCAATCTCCCAAACTAGCCTCGGAAATCTGGTGTTTTTATTCTACACAGCAAAAAATCCGAATAATGGGCCTAGTTAATACAGTTGTTGTTCAGTTAAGCTATCAGTGGTTTGTTTACCAAACTTACTCAAAAGTTAGTAAATCATAATTTTTAGGAGAAATGTTTTAACTTTTACAGATATTTTTTTACACTAATCCGGTTAAATTTGCTAAATTGCTGATGTTAAGATTGCCATGAATGCACATCGAGGATCTGCTGTGCTCAGTTCTGCAACTTTGTCCAAATTGCAGCCATCTGCAACAGGACTGAATGAAAATAATCGTCTGCGGCTGTTTTCTGGCTCTGCCAATGTACAACTGTCTCAAGAAGTCGCTCGTTACCTGGGCATGGACTTAGGTCCTATGATCCGTAAAAGGTTTGCGGACGGCGAACTATATATTCAAATCCAGGAATCAATTCGGGGTTGTGATGTCTATCTCATCCAACCAAGTTGTCAACCGGTGAACGACCATTTAATGGAATTGCTGATTATGATTGACGCCTGTCGGCGGGCTTCTGCACGCCAGGTGACAGCGGTAATTCCTTACTATGGTTATGCCCGCGCTGACCGGAAAACGGCAGGACGAGAATCAATCACTGCTAAATTGGTTGCTAACCTGATCACTCAAGCAGGTGCCAACCGTGTTCTGGCAATGGATTTACACTCAGCCCAGATTCAGGGGTATTTCGACATACCTTTTGACCATGTTTATGGGTCACCAGTTTTACTAGATTATCTGACGAGTAAGCAACTGTCAGATCTAGTAGTTGTTTCTCCTGATGTTGGTGGTGTAGCCCGGGCAAGAGCATTTGCAAAAAAACTGAACGATGCTCCCCTAGCGATTATTGATAAACGTCGCCAAGCTCACAATGTCGCCGAAGTCTTAAATGTAATTGGTGATGTCAGGGGGAAAACGGCAGTACTAGTGGACGATATGATCGACACTGGGGGCACAATTGCCGCTGGAGCAAGGTTACTGCGTGAAGAAGGGGCACGTCAGGTATATGCCTGTGCAACTCATGCTGTGTTCTCTCCGCCAGCCGTTGATCGGTTGTCTAGTGGCTTGTTTGAGGAAGTGATTGTCACAAATACCATTCCCATACCGGAAAGCAATCGTTTTCCGCAACTGGTAGTGCTTTCAGTGGCTAACCTACTCGGAGAAACCATCTGGCGGATTCACGAAGATAGTTCAGTAAGTAGTATGTTCCGCTAGCAAAAAAAGGACTGTTATCGCTGTTACAGTTCTACGTAAAAAAGTATGAAGTATGAAGTATGAAATTTTCCCAGCTTCATCCTTCAGCTTTCATTTTTGTCGAATACCAACCCTTCTAACTCTAACACCACCCGTTCCAATTCTTCCGCAATTGCAGGTGACCCGATACTCTTAAAGGTATCGACAACTGTCCGATAGTACCAAAGAGTACCTTCTTTACCTCCCTGGAAGCATTGCCAAAGTGAATCGTTTAACACGCGGTAATCTTTGAGAATTGACCGGGCGTTATGAAGTTTATCCGCAGCTGACACCAACAGCACTGATGAAGATGCCGTGGGAAGATGAGCAATATATGCTTCTTTGCGCTGTCGCCAAGGCGGTTTGGGTGTAGTGTCGGCATCAGTACAACCATCGACAATTGCTGTAACATTGTCTCCAAAACGGCGACGAATTTCTTCTCTAGTTGCTGCACCGCCTTGGTCTTCAATCGCATCGTGTAAAAGGGCGGCTATAGCTTCATCTTCATCTGCGCCGTATTCTAAAGCAATACTGGCAACACCTAATAAATGAGCAATGTAGGGGATGCCAGAACCTTTACGTACTTGCTTAGCGTGGAGTTCGGTAGCGTAAATAAGGGCTGCGGTAAAGCGTTGGGAAAGCATTGTATTTAAATAATCATCTTAATGATTGCACTTTAGCGAAAAATTTAGGCGATCGCATCAAGCAAACCGTCAAGTTGCTAAAGATGCCGTGTAGGATATTCAGCTTAGAATTAAAGTGTCTATCAAGATTACTCAATATCCAGCGACAGCAACTTTGAGTGGTGAAGAGGTTGTACCTGGGTTTACGTTGCTTTTAAAAAAGTTATTGTAATAACGAACTGTAGAGAACGTAGAGGAAGAGAGGCGCGATCGCACAGTTACTATAAATATTTATTCAACTGCCATTATTTTATTTTAGATGTAGACAGTGCCGTGATTGGTCACAAGCAACGTACTTTGCGTTGATGTAATGTCAATGAAGATACGAACTACAAAGCCACAGAGAAAATGCAGATAAAGATAGTCAGGCAGTATTGAAAAAATACCAATATTAAGATATATCTAATTTACTTTTTTTAATAACCATGAATATGAGCCTTTCCTATCTTTTCCATGCCCAGATATTTCATGGAAATTAAATGATAACTTGCCGTGATTTTCACCTAGCCTCCAATATCCTGATAATATTTTAGTGTCTTGTATTGTGACTGCATTTGTTTTAGAGTTCAATTTGCCACTGATAGCAATCTTAGCTGTTCCGTTCCACCAGTGTTCATGAATTAAAGTTCCATCAAAAGAATCCCCAGACTGGCGTGTTATAGAGAGCGTAGCTTTACCACTTCCAAAATCGCCACACCATGTTCCAAGCATTTCTGGGAAACTTTCAAAAGCATCATTTAGCATGGCTAATGCTAACCATTCTTGTATTGACTGAGGGCGATTCTCTGGCTTTACCTCCATTCCCTTGAGAATTGCCTGATTAACTCTCTCACTGATACTAGGATTTATGCTTTTTGGTTCTTCTAACAGCGTACCAATTGCTCTGATTGGAGCCATTGTTGGTATTTCTCCAGTTAACAAAGAATACAGTGTTGCAGCCAAAGCATAAACATCTGTAAAAGCACCTCGTTTTGCGCGCTTGTCATATTGCTCAATTGGCGAAAACGCATCAGTTACCATTTGTGTATGAGTCTGAGTTAAATTCTGAGAAAATTCCTGCGCAATCCCAAAATCAATTAATACCGCTTCTGATTTACCACCACGCAACATAATATTTTGCGGTTTCACGTCCCGATGCAGCAAACCATTATTGTGAACTACAGTTAGCGCCTCACCAATCTGTTGAATGTATCGTAATGCTTCCGCCTCTGGCAAAATACCTTGATGCTCAACTCGATGGGCTAAATTTTCCCCATCTATGTATTCCATAACAATGCACCATAGGGTATTTTCATGGATTACCTCATCAATTTGCACAATATGGGGATGATTGCATTTAGCTAGTTTTATCGCCTCATTAACAAAGTCTTGCTGAAACTTGTCAAAGTCGGGGCGGCGTTGAACTTTATCATTCAGGGTTTTGATAACTACGAAGCGCCCATTGTTACCTCTAGCGCGGTAAGTTATACCAAAGCCACCTTCACCCAATTCTTTTTCAATTGTGTATTTACCGCCCTGCAACTGCTGTCCTGATGCCCAAACCATAATTAAAAATATCGAACTTATGCTGTCAATTTTGGCACATCGGTAAATAATTGTCTGTTAGCCTAACTTTTCCATACTCAGAAGTTAGAGGGTAATTACTACTGTCATAAAAATTTACTTACTTTTAAATCACGAGAATTATTACTGAGTAAATATTCAAAAGCTAAATACACAATCCAGCCTGCCTAATTTTATGGCTGGGAAAAAGATGTAAAATGCCCCGGAATTGTGACGATTACGCTAGAATTGTTAAAGCTTCTTTACAGAGTTTGTACTTTATCCTCAATTCTGTTAAAACAGCCTGGCATCCTAGCATTAAGATGTACATCTAAAAACCCTTTCTAGAGTTCACCAAAAGTTTCTATGACGCTCCCAATTCGTAACGTCGCCATTATTGCCCACGTTGACCACGGCAAGACCACCCTGGTTGATGCACTCCTCAAACAATCCGGCATTTTCCGAGAAGGTGAAGACGTTCCGGATTGCGTCATGGACTCCAACGCCCTGGAACGTGAACGAGGCATTACAATTCTATCTAAGAACACAGCGGTTAGATATAAAGACACCCTAATCAATATTGTCGATACTCCAGGACACGCTGACTTTGGCGGTGAAGTTGAACGAGTACTTGGCATGGTAGACGGATGTCTCCTGATTGTTGATGCCAACGAAGGTCCCATGCCCCAAACACGCTTTGTACTGAAAAAAGCTTTGGAAAAAGGTCTGCGCCCCATCGTTGTTGTCAACAAAATTGACCGTGGCCAAGCTGACCCCCACGTTGCTGTTGATAAAGTGTTGGATCTGTTCTTGGAATTAGGCGCAGATGAAGACCAGTGTGATTTTACCTATCTGTTTGCCTCTGGTATGGGAGGTTATGCCAAGGAAAGCATGGAAGCAGAAGCGGTAGATATGCAACCTCTGTTTAATGCGATTCTGCAACACGTTCCACCACCAGTAGGCGATATCAACAAGCCTCTGCAATTGCAAGTCACAACCCTAGATTATTCTGAATACCTGGGACGGATTGTCATTGGCAGAATTCACAACGGCACTATCCGTGCTGGACAGCAAGCGGCTCTAATTACAGAAAGTGGCACAGTTGTCAAATCCAAAATCACTAAGTTGATGGGCTTTGAAGGCTTGAAACGGGTAGAAATGGAAGAAGCAACCGCAGGTTATATCGTGGCGGTGGCTGGTTTCGCTGATGCTTACATTGGGGAAACAATTACTGATCCAAATGAACCGCAAGCTTTGCCACTAATTAAAGTGGATGAACCAACCTTACAAATGACCTTCTGGGTGAATGATTCGCCCTTTGCAGGTCAAGAAGGTAAGTTGGTGACGTCAAGACAAGTGCGCGATCGCTTATTGCGCGAACTCGAAACCAACGTTGCTTTGCGGGTTGAAGAAACCGATTCTCCCGATAAATTCCTAGTTTCCGGTCGTGGAGAACTCCACTTGGGTATCTTAATTGAAACCATGCGTCGAGAAGGTTTCGAGTTTCAGGTATCTCAGCCACAGGTAATTTACCGCGAAGTCAACGGTCAACCTTGTGAACCTTACGAACTTTTAGTGTTAGACATTCCTGCTGATGCTGTAGGTAGCTGTATTGAACGCCTGGGACAACGCAAAGGCGAAATGCAAGATATGCAACCAGGTAGTGGTGATCGCACTCAGTTAGAGTTTGTCATTCCTGCCCGTGGTTTGATTGGTTTCCGTGGTGAATTCATGCGGATGACTCGTGGTGAAGGCATCATGAACCACAGCTTCTTGGACTACCGTCAACTCAGTGGCGACATTGAAGCCCGTAACAAAGGCGTTTTAATCTCCTTTGAAGAAGGCGTTTCTACCTTCTACGCCATGAAAAACGCTGAAGATAGAGGAGCATTCTTTATTACTCCTGGTACAAAGGTTTACAGAGGTATGATTGTGGGAGAACACAATCGTCCGCAAGACTTAGAATTAAATATCTGTAAGACCAAGCAGTTAACCAACCACCGGGCTGCTGGTGGCGATGAACTAGTGCAACTGCAAGCACCGATAGACATGAGTCTAGAACGTGCTTTGGAATACATTGGCCCCGATGAATTGGTGGAAGTTACACCTAAATCGATTCGTCTGCGGAAGATGTCGAAGAAGCTAGCGAAACGCTAAGTAAAGTAACTTAATTGATTTAGAAAGCCCGCCGATGCGGGCTTTTTTATTTGCTAGGTGTGTAACAATATTACCTTTATCTCTTCACTAACCTACTAAATCAGACTCACCCATAAAATCTAACAATTCTAAATCTAAATTCTCTAACTCATCCACATTAAACAGTTTATGAAATCATAGAACTTATGAGTTGGAGTCGAAGTCATTAAACTGCAAGGAGCGAAAAAGATGTTATTGGAGTTAAAGCGCATCCATCTACCACCAGGACAAAGAGTATTATTGCAAGATGTCACTTGGCAAGAATTAGAGACAATTATTGAAGAGTTGGGCGAGCATCGTGCAGCGCGAATTGCTTATGATAGGGGAATATTAGAAATTATTGCTCCATTGCCAGAACTTGAAGATGATAAAGAAATTATCAGTGATTTAGTCAAAGCACTGTTGGAAGAAGTAGATATTGAATTTAGATGTCTTGGCTCTACCACATTCAAAAATGAATTTATGGCTCAGGGTATAGAACCCGATCAATGTTTTTACATCAAAAATGAAGCTACAATTCGTGGCAAAAAGCGAATAGATTTAACAGTTGATCCACCACCCGATCTAGCCTTAGAAGTTGATATTACTTCCCGTACTCATCCTGATATTTATCAAGCTTTAAAAGTGCCAGAACTATGGCGTTTTGAAAAAGGCATATTGAAAATAAATATTTTACAGGATGGGAATTATGTAGAGTCTCAGTCAAGTTTAAATTTTCCGCATTTACTTTTGATTGAAATTATTCCCCAATATCTTGAAAAAAGTAAAACAGCAGGTAGAAATGCAACGCTTAAAACTTTTCGGAGTTGGGTAAAACAGCAGTTATCCAAGTAAGTAAAAAAGATAATTTAATCCGGCGATCGCTCTAAAGTAGTTAAGGCTTCAGCCTATACTAAAAAGAGAAGAATAGAACAATCTTGATCTCAAAATGCTACTTATTCCAAAAGCTAACCCGCTTTTGCTTGTAACCGAATTATGAAAAATATTGGGTTAACACAGGGAAAAATTACAGTTAGAGAAAGCACGACTCTAGAGGAGTTCTTAAAACTTCCATACATTGAGGAGTCACCAGCTTGGGAATATATTAATGGAGAGGCAATTCAGAAACCTATGGGAGGAGCTAAACACAGTTTATTACAAAAAAAAACGTTTAGTTTCAGTGATTGATGGGTTGGGAAGTAACTATGAAGCCTTTCCTAAATTGCGCTGTACCTGCGGTAATCGTTCAGTAGTTCCTGATGTGGTTGTGATCTCCAGCAATAAACTACCACTGGATGAACGCGGTGAAATTATCAGCAGTGGTATTGATTTTGCACCCGATTGGGTAATAGAAATTCTTTCCCCGGCTGAAAGTCAAACTAAAGTAACTGGCAATATTTTACACTGTTTGAAAAATGGCAGTCAGCTAGGATGGTTGATTGACCCAAGTGAACGCTCTATTTTAGTTTATCAGCCTAATTCTTTGCCAGATTTGTTAGCAGGAAAAGATATATTACCAGTGTTAGAAGATTTGAATTTAGCACTCTCTGTTGATGAAGTTTTTGCTTGGTTACAGCGGAAAATCTGACATCATTCCCTAACTTTCCTAGATAGTTTTAAATAGGAAAAGAAGTTATTAGGGCTTTTCCAAAACTTTATCCCCTAAGACCACGAAATCCCCCGTCCCTGGAAGATGAGGGATAATTTTAAGAATAACGCAGCACCACCCTCAACGCGAACTATAGCTATAAGCTGTGTAAACATCACGTTGGGTGGTACGAGATGGGTCTAAACCTTCATTGCGGGAACGACGGCGCAAATCACCGACATCTGGCGTAGTTTTGAAAGCATCCTCAATACTAATTTGACCAGTCAGTATCAATTCGCAAAGAGCATCATTCATGACTTTCATACCCTCTTTGGTGCTAGCTTCCATAAGTTCATAAGCTGCTGTTTCTTCACCTTTGAGTAGATAATCTTGCATAGTAGGTGTATTGAGCAAAATTTCCATCGCTGCTGTACGTCCACCATCTGTTGTGGTCAGCAAGTGTTGATTAATAATAGCGACTAGAGAATCAACAATTTGCACACGCATGATTGCTTGCTCATCAGGACTATAAAGGTTGAGTAAGCGATTAATTGTGCTAATACTATCTTTGGAGTGGAGAGTTCCCAATACTAAGTGACCAGTTTGTGCAGCTTTAATGGCAGTATCAACAGTAATGCGATCGCGCATTTCCCCAATTAAAATTACATCTGGGTCTTCCCGCAACACCGACCGCAAAGCATCATAAAAATCATGGGTATGCAAACCTACTTCCCGTTGACTAATTAAGCAATTTTGGGAAGTATGAACATATTCAATTGGGTCTTCAATAGTGACGATATGTTTTTGTGCTGTCTCGTTAAGATAGCGAATCATTGCCGCTATTGTGGTAGACTTTCCCGATCCAGTCGGACCTGTAACTAAAATTAAACCTTGTTTTTTATTAGTAATATTTTTAAGGATGGATGGTAGCCCTAAATTATCAATGCTTGGCACATGCAGTGTAATTAACCGCAGTACCATTGCACCCCCAGTTAAAGTATCAAAACAATTGACACGACAGCGCAAGAATCCTGGATAAACAATTGCTGTATCCAGTTCTTTAGTTTTTGCGAATCGCTGTTTTCCAGATGGAGTAAGAATCTCACTTAAGTATGCCTCAAAGATTTTTGGTGTGACTACTTCTCCCAACTCATAAATCTCCATCTGACCGCGAATCCGGAATCGAGGCAACTCTCCGACGCGAATATGAATATCACTGGCTTGCTGGATATAGGCATCGCTTACCATCTCTTGAATCGAGACCACCTTTTTCTGTGGTTGATAAGGGGGAGGCGGTGGTGGTGGAAGTTGGGGGAGAAACTTAGATGTCAGCGTGTTGTCCATTAGTGCTTCCTGTAGCAAATATCAGGTTAAAAGCAACGGTTAAACTTAGCCTAGACACAAAAACTAGTCGGTTAGCCAAACTGGTAGATTAACCGATTCTACTTAAGTCAACCGTATACTTACTTAGATTTTCAATCTACAACATACTTAAGTAATATTTTTGCTTTTGAAATAGTCTTCACAAATTCTTTAGTGAAACCATGAATTTCTATGAATTTCAGGCATGGTTGGGCTAGAAAGGAAATTATGAAAATCATCACACCCACCAATAACTGGTTACAAACCCGCGCTTGTGCCCCTGCATACAGCGGTTTGGTTCTAGCAGGAATAGCTATCTGTTTTTTTGGGGCTGCTATCAATACAATGGCTGGTTGGCTATATGCTATTAGCGGAGTCAGTTTTGCTCTATTGACTGTAGCAGCTATCTTACCGCCGCGATCGCTTGTTGGTTTAACTGTCAAACGCCGTCCCATCCAGCCTGTGACCGCCGGAGATGAACTAACTGTAGAAATAGAAATCCATAATCAGACACAGCAGGCTGTTAACTTGCTGCAAGTCGAAGATATATTGCCCTTCGTTTTGGGCAAACCAGTACAAAAGTCAATAGAAACAATTCCTCCCCAAGACCATCACCGTTGGGTATACTACCAACCAACCCAGCGCCGGGGTGTCTATCGCTGGCATACAGTCGAACTAGTTAGTGGTGCCCCTTTAGGCTTGTTCTGGTGTCGCCGTCAGCGTGAATGTGCTGCCACAGCGATTGTCTATCCTAGTGTATTACCCATGACTTACTGCCCCCTAGTTGATGAAATGGGGCAAGAAGAAAGCTATACCAGTCATCTGCGTGGTCGACCCCAGCAAACAGAAACAACAGGGCTGGTGCGATCGCTACGTCCTTACCGTCTAGGAGACCCGATCCGTCTGGTTCACTGGCGTACCAGCGCCCGCTACGGGGAATTACGAGTACGGGAGTTAGAAATTGTCAGCAGTGGACAGGAGATAATAATTGCCCTGGACAGTGCAGCTAACTGGGACGCGGAAAACTTTGAACAAGCCGTCATCGCCGCCGCATCACTGTATTTTTATGCCCAGCGTCAAAATATGCAGGTACAACTGTGGACAGCATCTACAGGTTTAGTCAAAGGCGACCGGATAGTTCAAGAAGCTTTAGCAGCGATAATAGCCCAAGAAGATACTAAAACGCCTATTCCTGAAGAATACCCTTTGATTTGGCTGACTCAAAACCCCCTCAGCATTTCTAACTTGGCTTTAGGCAGTCGCTGGGTTTTGTGGCAAAATAATTCTTCACCAGTAGAACCAGTAGTTGTGAATCGGGATTATCCTGGCATCATTGTAGAAAGTGAGCAAGCACTGCAACCCCAACTGCAAAAATCATTGCGTTGAATCGAGGCTACAAGTTTAATGTGAAGAAAATTACAATATATTTCGCAAGTTAAACTTTTCTGATGACCCAGATTCTTTTTGATTCCATCAACATAGATATACAAGCCTCTGAGCAAATGTTAGCCAATTTTAAAAAATAAGGTTGGGGAAAAACACCCACTAATAGCCCTATGAGGCTGATGTACAATGCAAAGAAATGTTTAAATTATGAGTGGCCGATCTAATGATGTCATCAGAAGTTAATACAAAATCCAGCGATAAAAGCCTAGAGGCAATGCGGCATTTTTCCGAACAATACGCCAAGCGTACTGGAACTTACTTCTGTTCTGAACCTTCTGTGACGGCAGTTGTGATCGAAGGGCTAGCCAAACATAAAGACGAACTTGGTGCGCCTTTGTGTCCCTGTCGCCACTATGAAGATAAAGAAGCTGAGGTACACGCCACCTATTGGAACTGTCCTTGCGTGCCGATGAGAGAACGCAAAGAATGCCATTGTATGCTGTTTCTCACCCCAGACAACGAGTTTGCTGGAGACAAGCAAGAAATCACTTTAGAAGCAATCAAAGAAATACGAGAAAGCATGGCATGAGTGAAACCATGCCCCAAGAGTTTTGGCTAGGTGTAGAACAGTTCAATTCTGGACATTTCTATGCCTGTCATGACACTTTAGAAGCTTTGTGGATTGAAGCCAGCGAGCCAGAAAAAAGCTTCTATCAAGGGATTCTACAAATTGCTGTAGCGCTTTATCATTTGGGTAATCATAACTGGCGAGGTGCTGTAATTCTACTGGGAGAAGGCAGCAATCGTCTGCGACGCTACCCATCAGATTATGCTGGCATCGATTTAGAAGCGTTGTTAAACCATAGTTTGGCATTGTTGCAAGCATTACAGCAAATAGGCCCAGATACGATTGCTGCTGATGACTTGGGTGAAGCTGACACATTGCCTTTACCCAGGATTGAGTTAATCAATGACGAAAAATAAGCAGCAAAGAGGTGAGATCTGACAACTGTAGTTCTTTAGAATAACTCTGCTGGAAGGAGGACAAAGGAAGGGAGGGAGAAGCCTCTTCAAGAATTCCCTAATGTCCTCCTTATCTTCATCAGTCTTTTCTTAGGAAAGTAAGCTTTTTGCTCCTTGGGAAGCTCAAGAGAATTTTACCCAAGTTTTAAAGGCGATCGCTAGTTTTATTACAAGGTCTGTCCTATACCGTCGTCACTTCATTAGGTCATATCTTCGCCATAAGTTTGTGATAACTTCGTCAATCAGACGTGCAATATTTAACCTATCTAAATTTATGCCTTTTAACAGGTGGCTATACCTGCCTTTTTATAAATAACTTACATACCCCATATTTTACAAAAATTAATCTAGAATAAAGCTTTCATTTCAGATAAAAGTTTTATTTATAAATATTAGCTGCTTCCTTGGGCAAGGTATTTTTTAAAAGTCAGGTGTCTAAATTTAGAAAAAACACCCTAATTATCCTATGGCTTATCAGCCAAGGCTAATAAAAGTGTTAAAAAATATTGTTGACCATTTATGGAGCTATAAATGCAGAAAAATAAATCGTTTCTCTATGCACAAAAAATATTAATTACGCTGCTTATATTGAGTGTTAGTTTTAGTTTTGGTATGCTGACGCTAATCAAACCAAAAGTTTCAAAAGCACAGAGTCAACAAAATAATGATAGTGCTGCCTCTGATGGAATTCAACAGCGTCTTGAGGAATTCAAGGAGACAATGCTCACAATTTTACAGCAGCAAGCACAAGTTAAGGGCTTACTCTATGCTGTACCACCACGTTTTGAAAGAGCAACAATTGAGGCGGCAAAACTCGCCCCATCTGAAAAAGTAATTGCTCTCACATTTGATGATGGTCCTTGGCCTGAAAGTACCACTCAAGTACTTGATATTCTCAAAAAAAATAATATCAAAGCTACATTTTTTGTTATTGGGCAGAATGTAAAAAATTATCCAAACTTGTTAAAACGAGAGAGTGCTGAAGGTCACGTAATTGGTAACCATACTTGGCATCATTGGTATCAATTTATGAATCCACAGACAGCAGCTTATGAAATTGACCACACAGCAGACTTAATTAATCAAATTACCGGAGTTAAAACAAACTTATTTCGTCCACCTGGAGGATTTATGCACAATGGAGTGGCTGATTACGCGAGAAATAACAAATACGCTATCATTTTGTGGTCATCTGATTCTGTAGATTACTCACGTCCTGCTGTACCAAGGTTAATCAACAATGTATTTAGGGAGTCTAAACCTGGTGGTATTGTGCTGATGCATGATGGCGGAGGTAATCGCTCAAGAACTGTGCAAGCTTTACCAGAAATTATTGCCAAATTTCGCAAGGAAGGTTACCGCTTTGTAACTATTCCTGAACTGTTACAAATGGAAGATAAAGACCAAAGCGTTATTGCTAAGAAGAAGTAATTATTGATAATATAAAGTACTCTACCTATACCTCAGTAATTTAGATTAGCGATCGCATCTGTATTCAAAACGTTTTGACGTTTAATAATTCACCATTATTTAAATTAATCAGAATATTAGATTAATTTGAGAAGGGAGATTAAATATTTATATTTATCTCCCTTATATTCTGTTTAAGGCACACTCATTCCTCGCTGCACTGCTGGACGCTGCCCTACAGTTTCAACCCACCTTTTCAGATTTGGATGATTGTCTAAAGTTAAACCTTGCATTTGATAAATTGCCACCCAAGGATAAGTTGCAACATCTGCAATCGAATAGTCACCGCAAATAAATTCATTGTTTGCCAATTGTTGATCCAAAACGCTATAAATTCGTAGGGTTTCCTTTTCATAACGTTCAATGGCGTAGGGAATCTTCTCGGGTGCGAACCTTTTAAAGTGATTGAGTTGACCAAACATTGGTCCTACACCCGCCATTTGGAACATTAGCCACTCTAACACTTGAAAGCGACTCTTTTTATCACTTGGTAGTAATTTAGCTGTTTTTTCTGCTAAGTAAATGAGAATTGCACCTGATTCAAAAACTTTGATATCTGTTTCTTGGTCAACAATCGCCGGAATTTTACTATTCGGATTAATTGCTATATATTCGGATGCGAATTGCTCTTGTTTTGTGATATCGATTTTGTGGACATTGTAAGGCAATTCTATTTCTTCCAACATAATGGAAGCCTTACGCCCGTTAGGTGTGGTGAAAGTATATAGGTCAATCATGCGATCATACCCTGGAATATTCGCGATCTCCGAGGGTAGTGTACCTTAAATTTAAGTTATCTATATCTAAAAACTACATATTCTTTAATTAAAATACCAAAATATTTGCTAAAGAGTTTCTATACCAACCTTAATTAAAAAGTTTAAATATTTTTTTGAATAAATATAAAGATTAATTCATGATTTTTATAGGCAATTACGTGGCACAATGACCAGAGGAAATAATTAATTGCAATCTCATCATTTTAAAATTGATAAATCTATTGACAAAAGCATACTGATCATAAAAATAAAAAAACTGGCTCACTGTATTTCCAGTATTTGAATTTTATAGCATTCCTCTGTGCTGCTATTTAGAAAATCGAAAATAGTTATGTACGATCACTCAGATAAGGAAAAAATCCAGTTTTATTCCCAAAAAATCCGCAAACTTATTTTATTAATTTTATTTGCCATGATAGTACTTACTTGTGGCTTTTATGTTGCTCTTGTACTATTGTCTTATATCGGTGAAAATTCAATTTTTACTAATAGATATCCGACTTCAATTCCAGGTATCGATGATCAATTTGAATGTGAAAACAGTGACAAAATCTGGCGTAATCATAAGTGTTGGGACTATAAACACGATCCTTCCTTTTGATAGCAAGTGTAGCGCTACCCTACCGTAATCCCCATAAAAGGAATGTACAAGTCAGCCTGTAAAATCAGCAATATACCTTCTTCATTTGCTATCTACTTGCGTACAGGAGAATTTCCTTTAAAAGTACATTCAAGTTTCGGCTTCTGAGACTGAAAGATCAGCTATGTGTTGACACCAATGTTCAGGTAGTTCAAAATTTTCTGGCAGAAGAGTTGTGCGATCGCCAAACGCTAATTCAAGCTGCTGTAATTCTAAGTTTTCACATCTAGTCATGTCGGCTCCAAAAATTCTGGCTTTCTGAAGAATTGCCTGATTTAAGTTAGTGCCTGTGAGGATTGCATCTTGTAAGTTAGCTTCATAGAAATTTGCTTGCTCTAAATTAGCTTCATAGAGGTTAGCTTGCTGTAAGTTAGCTGTGCTAAATAATACACCTTCTAAGTTAGCTCCAATTAGTTTTGCACCTTGCAAGTTACTACCAATTAAGTTTGCTCCTAGTAAGTTGCTTCCCTCTAAGTTTGCTCCTTCTAAGTTAGTGTCACAAAGAATAGCTTCTTCTAAATTAGCGTTATAAAGACTTGCTCCTTGTAAGTTGGCATCATAAAGAATTGCGCCTTGCAAGTCAGCTTCATACAGTACTGCTTTAGATAAATTAACTTTTCTCAAAACAGCTTCTTGCAGATTAGCTTCTGGGAGTATTGCCTTTTGCAAGTTAGCTTCATAAAGAACTGCTCCACAAAGATTTGTTTCTGTTAAATTTGCCTCAGATAGATTAGCTCCTATCAAGTTTACCCATTGTAAATTGGCTCCAATTAAAATAGCTCCAGAAAGATTGGCTTCCATCAGGTCAGCGCCACTGATATCTATATCGCGTAAATCTAGTTTCTTATTTGCCAAATCATACTGTGTATTGCGTCTGCCAATTACGGTCAGGGCTGTTTGAATATCTGTAGGAATTTTTTCTGGTAAATTATCCTCGTTTTTATCCTGTGTAGAGGCATTTTCTCGGATAAAAGCAGCGAGTATTTCCATAATTGTCCAATGATTTTTAGGGCAATCTCTGGCAATTCTTTCCAGTGCATATATCGCAGCAAACCGTGTTTCTATTTTTTCATTACCTAGATGCTCGATTGCTTGATAAAACCTTTCTGTAACTAAATCTTCTGGTTTTGGTTTTGTATATTTGAGATCAATTTCTATCTTTTGCTCACGCTCCATAACATCTGAAAAAATTTTTGCTAATTCAATCTGATCCATTGCTAGGGAGAGTTGGGAAGTATAGTATGCATTAATACTCATTGCTATTACCCAAGCAAGTATAGCAATTATTGTGATTATTTGAGTGATAATTGCAATTTTTAGCTCGCTTGAAAGCCATTGAAAACTAAAAAAAAATAAATGATTTAAAGTTAGAGAGAGAATAAATATGGTTGTTATATATATAAAGAAACTAGTGAGTCCATCTGTCTTAAACAAAGACATATAATTAGTCTTCATCTCTGACTCCTTGTGTAATTTAGTTTATCCATAGTATTATTTGTATGTTTCTTTTAGTACAGTAAAAACACGGACTTAATTAATAATTTAATTTGTCGCTTAAAAAATCTATATGGATTTACTTACAAATTAAGAGAAACTACTGCAATTATGCAAAATAAAACCCCTTTCAACTGAAAGGAGTTAGTATGAGTGCTTGCTAATAAATAGTGTTTAGAACTATTGCCAATGCGATGGGGCTTGCATATCATCTGGTAGACGAGTTGTGCGATCGCCTATTGCTGATTCAATCTGCTGTAATGTTAGATTTTTAGCTGTTGTCAGGTCAGAACCTTGCAAGTTTGCTCCGTCAAAGTTAGCTTTTTGTACATTAGCTCCTTTGAAGCTCGCCCCTTGCAGGTCAGCATCACCACAAAAGCTAAAAAAATAATAGTTAAGAACAGAATAAATATAAATGTTAAAGCTACTAACCAATTTCTAAGAGCGTCTGTATTGCCATCAGACATAGATTTAAGATTATTTTTGAAGTTCTTAATTACTACGGGGAATTTCAGTATAAGCTATAGCATTTGTGTTCAAATCGCAAGATGCACAGTTACATTAACCATGTTGTCGCCAGTGTATTGGGGTTTCGACATAATCAGGTAGGCGAGTTGTGCGATCGCCAACTGCTGCTGTAATTTGTTGTAATTCTAAATTTTTAGCACCTGTCAAAATTGCCCCTTCTAAATTGACATCACAGAGGTTTGTCCCACAGAAGTTAGCTCCCATCAGATTTGCCCCGTGGAGATTGGCTTCATAGAGGATTGCTCTAGAAAGATTTGCTCCTATAAGGTTAGCTCGATGCAAATCAGCTTCCGCCAGGCTAGCTTCTGAGAGATTGGCAAAAAATATCTCTGTCTGCTGAAGTTTGGCTGCGTTTAAGTTAGCTCCACAGAGGTTGGCTCCATTTAAGTTTGCCCCTTGCAGGTTGGCTCCAATCAGACCAGTAAGGTATAAATTGGCTTTACCAAGCTTTGCGCCTTGCAAGTTAGCGAGAAATAACTTTGCGCCAGAGAGGTTGGCAACTTTTAAGATTGCTTGTTGTAAGTTGGCTTTATAAAGATTTGCCCCTTGCAAGTTAGCTGCACGCAGACTCGCTCCTGTAAGATTAGCTCCCCGCAGGTTAGCACCAGACAAATTGGCTCGATTGAGGTTTGCTCCTTGCAAGTTTGTTCCACGCAGGTTTGCTTTGAGTAAGTTGGCTTCATAAAGAATAGTCCCTGAGAGTTTGGCACCACTCAGGTCTGTACCCGTTAAAGCAGCTCCACGCAAATCTGCACCACATAAGTCAGACCCTCGCAAATCCATTCCTTCCAAGTTAGCCCCTAGCAAGTCTGCCCGTTTAATATCTGTATTGCGTAAATCTAGTTTCTGATTTACCTTGTCCTCCAAATAATTACGCCTAGCGATGACTGTCAGAGCTACTTGAATATCTGTACGAATTTTTGGTGATTCTTCATAGAAATTCGGATCTAACTGCTGTGTACGCAAATCTATAGGTGCTGCATCTTCCTCCCTAGCTTTACCTTCATAGATAGGAGCATTCTCACGCACAAAAGCAGTAAGAATTTCCATGATTGTCCAGTGTTCTGTGGGAAATTCCTGCGCAACTCTTTCTAAAGCATAAATTGCACCTGTGCGGGTTTCAGTCTTCTCGTGCCCAAGCTGTGCAATTGCTGTCATAAACCGTTCTGCAATTAGCTTATCTTGAGATAGTTTGGTATTTTGGATGCTAAGTTCAATATTTTTTTCAGCAGCGATCGCACTTTTATGCAAAGCTTGGGCACGCTTGGCTCCATAGTAAGCATTAACAATCAACGCTATTCCTGAAAAAATTATTGCTGTCGTAGCTAATGCTTGAATTCCATATTCTATTTGTTGTGGAATTGACAACTCTCGAATATTAGAAAATGCAAAGATAATTACAGTTAATAACAAAGCAAATATAACTGTTGTAATTATCAACCAATTCAAGAGTACGCCTGTCTTCTTAGCAGACATAGCAGAAATATTCCTCACTACTCAGGATTCTTACTTATATTCTGAGGTTAAAAATTATAGCATTTAACTAAAAATTTGTATATGTATCAAAAGTCTTAATTGATTCTACTATTACTTAATGAGTTAGATATTAAGCAATAGACCAATTATGCGATTGTCTACTTTGCAACCACTTAATAGCTAAAATACTTGATTTAATTCAATTTTTATTTAAAGTTTAGGCAAAATTTTAAATGGCTCAAGCATCACCAAGTTGAGTTCTTGGTAGATTTACTCCAGAAAATTCTGTCTCCCTCAAGTTTGCCTCATTGAGTATGGCATCTTTGAGAATTGCTCCATCAAGCTTCGCTAAATATAAGTTTGCTCGATTTAAATTTGCTCCAGAAAGGTTTGCCCCAGAGAGATTAGCTGCGCTCAAAATTGCCTCTTTGAGGTTAGCACCAGTGAGGTTAGCGCCAGAGAGATTAGCCGCAGTGAGGATTGCTCCATGCAGATTGGCACTACAAAGGTTAGCTCCTGCAAGATTAGTTTGATAAAGGTTTGTCTGCTGTAAATTTGCCCCAGAGAGGTTAGCTCCTCTAATGTCTGTGTGGCTCAAATCCAGTTGGTTATTTTCTATATCTTGTTGAATATTTCTTTTAGCAATAAACGTTAGGGCTGCTTGAATATCGGCACGAATTCTTGAAAATGGGTAGTCCTTAACTTCTTCTTGAGGCAGATAAGGAGCATTATTGCGGATAAAATTCGTGAGAGCTTCCATAATTTTCCAATGGAATTTTGGCTCTTTTTGGGCGATTTGGGCTAAATCATCAAATACAGCTAAATTGATTTCTCTATTTTCGCCTTCTAGCTGTTCAATTGCTAGTTTCAAGCGTTGTGTATAAGAATAATTTGGAATAAGCTCTACTTTTTTCTGGTTAGCAAATATCCCAAGATAGATTTTTTTAAATCTAACTATATTTCCAGAATTCCAAGTTTTTGCCGTCTGGTAAGCACTTTTAATTACTTTAAACATACCCAAAATTATTTTTACTAATTAAATGTTACTTACTAAAAAAACACCAATTTAAATCCTACGTAAGTATACCACTAATTAATGCAAGTACCTTTATTGCTTTAACTTAGTCATAATCAGTAATATATTCTAGGCGTAGAAATAAATCCGATTAAATAAAATTTAAACAACGTAAGTTACTCGCTCACAATAGACAAAGTAACAGCATTTACTAAAATGTCCAGATGCAGCAAGACAAAGAGCCAATATTGAAAGATCTAGTACTGATTGGTGGCGGTCACAGCCATGCAATTGTGCTGAGGATGTTTGGTATGAAACCTCTGCCTGGTGTGCGTTTGACCTTGATAACTACAAATTCAGATACACCTTATTCGGGAATGTTGCCAGGACATATTGCTGGTTTTTACTGCCACGATGAATGCCATATAGACTTACGACCATTAGCCCAATTTGCCCAAGCACAGTTGTACATTGATCAAGTTGTTGGATTGGACTTAAAAAACAATAAAGTAATTTGTGCTAACCGTCCTGCTGTAGATTTTGATGTGCTGTCTGTTGATATTGGCAGTACTCCGGCAAAAATATCTGTATCAGAGGCGGCAGAATATGTAATTCCTGCAAAACCAGTGTCAAAATTACTGCAACATTGGTATCAATTACTAGAAATTGTTGGAGAAAATCCTCAAGAACCGATTAGCATCGCGATCGCAGGCGGTGGTGCAGGCGGTGTAGAATTGGCGCTGTCAATGCAAGCACATTTACGGCAGATTGTACAGCATTCAGAGACTTTGAAAATTCACTTATTCCAGCGCGATCGCCAACTGATGCCCAAGCATCATCAGTCAGTGCGACAGCAAGTTAAGCAAATTCTCATAAAGCGTGGTATAAAATTACATTTAGGAGAAACCGTCTCTCAAGTCGCACCTCTTACAGAGAAAGAAAATCAAGAGGTATTGCAAATTAAATGTGAATCTGGGTTGACAGTAGAGTGCAACAAAATTTTTTGGGTAACCCAAGCAGCTGCACCTCAGTGGTTACAAAAGACGGGATTGAGGACTGATGAGCAAGGCTTTATTTTGGTAGAGGACACATTACAATCGCAAACTCACCCTCATGTATTCGCCGCAGGCGACATTGCGACAATCGTCAATCATCCCCGTCCGAAAGCTGGGGTATTTGCTGTACGACAAGGTAAGCCTTTGTTTGAGAATTTACAGCGGTATTTATTAGATAAATCTCTCAAACCCTACAAACCACAGAAGCAATATCTAAGTTTAATTGGTACAGGAGATGGAAAGGCGATCGCAACAAAAGGTGCATTCACTTCACCACCTCATAAACTATTGTGGCGTTGGAAAGATTGGATTGACCGCCGTTTTATGCAACGCTTCCAAAATCTGCCAGAGATGAAGAACAATTCTCAAATTTCAACTCCTAACTCACTCAACACTCAAATACGTTGCGCTGGATGTGGTTCTAAAGTTGGTAGTACAGTTTTGCAAAGTGTTCTGTACCGCATTCAGCAAGAACAGCCGATTGAGGAAGAGAGAAAAGATATCATCATTGGATTAGATGCACCCGATGATGCAGCAGTAGTGCAGATATCAACAGGTCAATTGATGGTGCAGACGCTAGATTATTTTCCAGCTTTGATTAATGACCCTTATATTTTTGGGCAAATTAGCGCTAATCATTGCTTGAGTGATATTTTTGCAATGGGAGCTACGCCTCATAGTACATTAGCGATCGCTTCTATTCCCTATGCTGCACCAGCAAAAGTTGCAGAAACTCTTTACCAATTATTATCAGGTGCTGTCAAGGTAGTTAATCAAGCAGGCGCACCTCTGATTGGCGGACATACCAGTGAAGGTGCAGAACTAGCTTTTGGCTTAACTTGCAACGGTGTTGTCAATCCCCAGAAGTTGTTGCGTAAAGGTGGTATGCAACCCGGACAAGTGCTAATTTTAACTAAAGCGCTAGGAACGGGGACATTATTTGCTGCTGATATGCGCCGCCAAGCTAAAGGGCTTTGGATTGATGCTGCTGTGGAGTCTATGATGTTGTCAAATCAAGCTGCTGCTATATGTTTATTGCAACATGAAGTAACAGCTTGTACCGATGTGACAGGCTTTGGTTTATTAGGCCACTTGATAGAAATGGTGCAAGCATCTGGTGTTGCGGTGGAATTGCAACTTGACGCTATACCCGTGTTAGCAGGCGCAACCAATACATTAGAAGCAGGAATTTTTAGCTCACTGCATTTAGAGAACCTACAAGCATCAAGTTACATTGATAATCTAATGGCAGTTGAGTCTCATCTTAAGTATCCTTTGTTATTCGACCCACAAACATCTGGTGGTCTATTAGCTGCTATCCCTGAAACGCAAGCTAATCAATGTTTAGTCGAACTTCAAGCTTTGGGATATAAACAGTGCAGCATTATTGGGAGTATTAAGCCGCGAGTAGTTCAGCAACAACCCATTATTTTAGGCGTTGCTGATTGATGGGATGAATTGACTCTTGCATAAATAATTTGGTGTTACTGAAAATATTATTTAAAAGCTCACGCAAAGGCGCAAAGACGCAAATAAAAAGGCAACCCAATAATTCTATAATTGCAATCCTTAATAGGGATTTTGATTAATTGCAATATTTCTAAAGCATCTTCATCACTAAGTTGGCGGATGTTTCAATCCCTGATAGGGATTTTAATTAATTGCAATCTTTGTTGACAGGAGGGGCAAAGCTGCCACCTGCATGTTTCAATCCCTGATAGGGATTTTAATTAATTGCAATATAAGTTGAGCCAGTGCATTGGGCGGGCATTGCCCGTTTCAATCCCTGATAGGGATTTTAATTAATTGCAATTTTGCAATAATCCAGTTGTGGAGCGATCGCACCAAGAAAAGTTTCAATCCCTGATAGGGATTTTAATTAATTGCAATTCTGTTCAAGGTTCCCCGTGTCAATTTGCTCGTAATCGTTTCAATCCCTGATAGGGATTTTAATTAATTGCAATCCCAATTGAATAGCTTCCTAAACTTATCTTTATTTCCGTTTCAATCCCTGATAGGGATTTTAATTAATTGCAATCTGCGATCGCATCTGGCATCAAAGCCAGGGAGGTTAGTTTCAATCCCTGATAGGGATTTTAATTAATTGCAATTAGCATTTAGAAATATTCCAGCTTCATCGAGTGCGTTTCAATCCCTGATAGGGATTTTAATTAATTGCAATCCGCGTCGATTGGAATTAGCAGCCAAAATTGTTTGTTTCAATCCCTGATAGGGATTTTAATTAATTGCAATTCTAGTACAACCCAAATCCGATAAGCTGTAAATAAACAAGGGTTTCAATCCCTGATAGGGATTTTAATTAATTGCAATCCGTGTAGTCTTTGGTAGTCCTTCACATAAGATTTGTTTCAATCCCTGATAGGGATTTTAATTAATTGCAATTTTCTCCTTCCTCTTCTTCATCTAAATACCCATAGTTTCAATCCCTGATAGGGATTTTAATTAATTGCAATCTCGTTTAATGGATATCCAACCTTGGTTGCACTGGGGTAATCAGTTTCAATCCCTGATAGGGATTTTAATTAATTGCAATGAATACCACAAAGAGTTAGGTTCAAATGTAAGCGTTTCAATCCCTGATAGGGATTTTAATTAATTGCAATTATAAAAATCCTGCTCCAAACCCAACACCTTCACCGTTTCAATCCCTGATAGGGATTTTAATTAATTGCAATTCAAAAATTGCTTCTAATTGCTCTATCGAATAAAGTTTCAATCCCTGATAGGGATTTTAATTAATTGCAATTTGGTTTTGTTCGGCATTGGTACCTGTATTTTTCTGTTTCAATCCCTGATAGGGATTTTAATTAATTGCAATAAACCAGAGTAAAGCCGTCCCACAGTAAAAGTGAGTTTCAATCCCTGATAGGGATTTTAATTAATTGCAATAATGTCGTAGCAGGAATTTAATGCCATCTTTAACAGTTTCAATCCCTGATAGGGATTTTAATTAATTGCAATGCGCACCTCTGGATCTGGGTGCATTCCATACTCGGTTTCAATCCCTGATAGGGATTTTAATTAATTGCAATTTTGATATATTACCTGAATGGAAATTATTACAAAGTTTCAATCCCTGATAGGGATTTTAATTAATTGCAATCGCCCGCAGTTGGAAGCGTTGATATATTTGGTTTTCAAGGTACAGTTTCGTCAACCTCCAATAAAAGTAGCTTTTCAAGGATTGAGTTGTCAAGGGTGACATTAGGAAAACAGGCTCAAAAGCTTATGTAGTAAGGTTTTGAGAGTTTGCGTCAACCTCCAAATAAGTGTAAACGGGTTAAAAACCATAGCCAGTAAGCTTTTGGAGGGCAAAATTTGACTCTTGTTTTCAAACACCTACTGGTTGACGCCAGACTCAAGCGAAAAAGCTGTGGTCATGGGGTTTTTGGATGGTACTCTATTTCTGCCACCCTGTACTAGCATCAATTTATTTATGCTGAATTTTAAAACCAGTTTTATCTTATTGTTTTTTGTTTGCCTGGTGGCTACTGGACTGACAGCATATTTTTTAGGAGGAATTAATCCAGATCTAATTCAGTTGTGGCTGAAAAAGTCTGGCATTTGGGCACCTGTGACTTATGTTGCGATCTATGTGGTAGCAACAATTTTGGTTTTGCCTTCCACAGCACTAAATTTAACTGGAGGAGCGATTTTTGGCCCTTGGCTGGGGACATTTTGGACAAGTGTCGCCGCTATTGTGGCTGCGATCGCCTCTTTTATCTTTGCGCGGACAGTTGGACATGAAGCCGTTTCGCGGCGGCTAGCAGGGCGTTGGCAGGCGATTGATGCGGAAGTGCGGCAAGGAGGAGTATTTTATATGTTTGCCATTCGCCTAGTGCCAATCATGCCCTATGGATTGGTAAATTTTGCTGCTGGTTTGACAACAGTAAGCTTCAAAGATTACCTGATTGGCACGATTTTAGGGACAGTACCGTCGGTATTACCATTTGTGTTATTAGGTAGTTCTGGCTTAAAAGCGATCCGTACCGGAGAGGTTATGCCACTGATTGGTGCTTTGGCATTGCTAGGAATGCTAGTGGCTGGATCTACCTGGTATCGCCGTCGTCGGACTTTTCCCTTTCGTCGCAAACGTTAACTTAATCATGCTACCTAAGTATTCTTTTATCATACCGATCTACAACGAAGAAGACACCATTGAAGAAATGTATCGTCGTGTTTCGATTGTGATGAATCGGATGGATGGCCCGGTAGAGTTGTGTTTAGTGAACGATGGCAGCAGCGATCGCTCTTTACAAATGATGCGGGAATTGCATCAAAAAGATCCGCGTGTGATTTATTTAAGTCTGGCGCGGAATTTTGGTCATCAAATTGCCGTCACAGCAGGGCTAAATTTTGTTCGGGGACAGGTAGTTGTGATTCTAGATGCGGATTTACAAGATCCGCCAGAATTGATTCCAGACATGGTAGAAAAATGGCGACAAGGATATCAAATTGTCTACGCCCAACGCATCCAACGTCGTCAAGAAGGCTGGTTTAAGCGCTTCACAGCCTATGCTTTCTATCGGATTCTCAAAAATCTGGCAGATGTGGATATTCCCACAGACACGGGGGATTTTTGCTTATTAGATCGCAAAGTTGTTGATGTGCTAAATGCAATGTCAGAGCGCAATCGCTACATTCGAGGGTTACGTGCTTGGGTTGGTTTTAATCAAATAGCTATTAAATTTGAGCGAGATCCGCGTTTTGCAGGGGATGTGAAATATACATTTCGCAAATCTCTAGCGCTGGCAATAAACGGATTAGTTTCTTTTTCTAAAGTACCGCTGCGGCTTTCAACTTATATGGGATTTTTAGCCGCGCTAGTTTCACTGTTCATGTGTATGCTGGTGTTGTACTGGCGACTTTTTGTTCCTCATTCTCCCCTAACTGGAATGGCCATTATTCTGATAGCCATTTTCTTTTTAGGAGCAGTGCAATTATTTAGCATTGGCATTTTGGGTGAATATATTGGGCGTATTTATGAAGAAGTCAAACAAAGACCTTTATATACCTTGGCGGAAGTGGCAGGTTTTTACGAAGAGCAAGGGGATACTCAAAAACCCATAAGTGTAGTTAAAGAAAAATAGTTATAAACACGATAGTAAATTACCAATGAGATAATCCTGCGATCGCCAAACTTTGTTAATCAAAAATTAAGCGCACAAAACTACTTGGAATCTTTGTCTGCCTGTGGTCAAATAAATATGATTCCAGAAATAGACGATCTTTTACCCATGAAAAAATCCGCTGCGCTGACAACTACATTTTTTGCCACTTTAACTATGCTGCTAACAGCCTGTGGTGGAGCTAACAATGGGACAAATGTCAGCAATACTTCCCCAAATCCCACTACAAATAACGCTACTGCAACAACGAACACATCCAGTGCAATTCCTATTGGTATCGCTTTTGCTCAAACTAGTAACGTAGCTTTACTTGGTCAAGAACAAGTTGCTGGAGCCAAAATCGCTGAGAAGTATTTTAATGATAAAGGTGGTATTAACGGTACTCCAATTAAATTAGTATTTCAAGACACTAGCGGTGATGAAAATGGAGCAATTAATGCCTTTCAAAGTTTAATTAATAAAGATAAAGTTGTCGGTATTGTGGGACCAACTTTGTCACAGCAAGCTTTTAGTGCTGACCCTGTTGCTGACCGTGCTAAAGTGCCAGTGCTAGGAGCATCAAATACTGCTAACAAGATTCCGGAGATTGGTGATTACGTAGCTCGTGTTTCTGCACCAGTTTCTATTGTTGCGCCTAATTCAGTTAAAGCAGCACTCAAGCAGAACCCCAACATTAAAAAAGTTGCTGTTTTCTTTGCTCAAAATGATGCTTTTAGTAAATCAGAGACAGAGATTTTTCAGAAAACTGTGAAGGATCAGGGTTTGGAATTGGTAACAGTACAAAAGTTCCAAACTAGTGATACAGACTTCCAAAGCCAAGCTACAAATGCGATTAATCTTAAACCAGATTTAGTAATTATTTCTGGTTTGGCTGCTGATGGTGGTAACTTAGTCAGACAACTACGGGAACTGGGTTATAAAGGCTTAATTGTTGGTGGTAATGGTATGAACACTTCCAACATTTTGCCGGTATGCAAAGCACTTTGTGATGGTGTACTGATTGCTCAAGCTTACAGCCCAGAACATCCAGGCGAAATTAACTCGACATTTCGTAAAGTTTATACTGACCAATACAAGAAAGAACCACCACAGTTTAGCGCTCAAGCTTTTGCCGCAGTTCAAGTTTATGTAGAAGCACTCCAAGCTTTAGATAAAAAAAGCAAGGTCAACAAATTAGCACTGCCACAATTGAGGAATGAATTAAACAAACAGCTACTAGCTGGAAAATATAATACACCGTTGGGCGAAATTGGGTTTACTCCCGTCGGTGAGGTTGTCCAAAAAGATTTTTATGTAGCTCAAATCAAAATGGACAAAGACGGTAGTCAAGGTAAATTCGCATTTTTAAAATAGTTGCTATATGGATATAAATCTGTTTTTGCAACAATTCTTAAACGGGCTATCTATTGGCAGTGTTTATGCAATTTTTGCCTTGGGATACACCCTTGTTTATTCTATTTTGGGCATTATTAATTTAGCTCATGGGGCAGTTTTTACACTAGGTGCATATTTCACCTATGCACTCATGGGCGGGACTTTTGGATTTAATGGCTTGCTAGCTAATGCCACACTACCTATAAAATTACCATTTGCGATCGCCTTAATTTTAGGTAGTAGCTTGGCAGGATTGGTTGGCATAGCTATGGAACGGATTGCTTTCCAACCTCTACGCCGTAAAGGATCTGACCCCTTGCTAACGGTGGTTTCTAGTTTAGGTGTGGCGGTAGTAATTGTTAACCTCATCCAATATTTAGTAGGTGCAGAAAGTTACACTTTTCCCGCAGGTGCTTACGGTAATTTACCAGCTTCGATTAACTTTGGTAGTCCAGAGAATCCAATTCCGATTCGTAGCGTACAGATAGTAATTTTTGCTGTCTCTGTAGTGTTTGTAGCAATCCTTACCTATTTTATCAATAGCACTAAATATGGCAAGGCAATGCAGGCGATCGCAGAAGATCCAACTACCGCCAGTTTGTTAGGAATTAACACCGATGGTTTTATTGTGCTGACATTTTTCATCAGCAGTTTCTTAGCAGGTTTGGCGGGAACTTTAGTGGCTTCTAGCGTCAGTATTGCTGGGCCATATTTTGGCATTGCTTTTGGTTTAAGAGGTTTAGCAGTGATTGTCTTAGGTGGTTTGGGTAGTATTCCTGGTGCAGTGCTAGGAGGTTTATTAATTGGATTAGTGGAAGCATTTGTACCTGGTGAATACTCTGGTTATAAAGACGCTGTAGCATTTGCAATTTTGTTTGTCATGCTATTAGTTAGACCCCAAGGTTTGCTAGGAAGACGGTTTATTCAGAAGGTTTAAAGACTATATGACGACGTTTACTAAACAGAAATTGACTTTTGAGCAGTTTCTTGAACAGTGCCCAGAAGAAGGTTTTTATGAACTTGTAGATGGAGAAATTGTAGAAGTGCGTTCAACAAGAAATCATGATGATGTTGCTGATTTTATCGCCGACTCTTTCAAGGATGAAGTTAAACGCCTGAATTTGAATTATGTAGTCAAGAACACAGCAGTAATTAAAACTAAAACTGCTGAAGGCGTAGAACAAGGACGCAAGCCTGATGTAAGTGTCATAGATAGGGATATGTGGCGATCAAATCGTGCTGCTTACTCTGCGCTTGAAGAACCTATCCAGTTAGCTGTAGAAGTCACATCAACTAATTGGGAAGATGACTATATTGATAAATTGGATGAATATCAACGTTTAGGTATCACAGAGTATTGGATTGTAGATTACTTAGCAATAGGACTAAGAGAATATTTAGGCAATCCCAAAATTCCAACTGTGTTTATTTTTGTATTAGATACTAGTGGAAAATACCAACACACTCAATTTAGAGGTTCTGAGAGGATAGTGTCCGCAACTTTTCCTGAGTTGACATTGACAGCAGAACAAATATTAACAGCTTAGTCACAATGGTTTAAAATGTCTGAATTTGTCTCTACTTACGGTTCGCTAATTGTCTCTATGGTATTAGGGGCATTACTGGGGCTATCGCTTTACTTACCATTAATGACTGGACAACTATCTTTAGCAAGCCCAGGATTTTATGCTTTAGGTGGTTATATTGCCGCAATTTTATCTACAAAAGTTTTTACATCTAGCAGTAGTTTTTTTCCAATTCCACTGTTATTAATCGAGATGGTAATTGCTGGTGTGGTTTCCGGTTTATTGGGTGCAATTATAGGGATTCCGACATTACGGTTACGAGGAATTTATTTAGCGATCGCTACTATTGCTTTTGTAGAAGTTTTGCGAGTTCTCTCCCTCAATTTAGAAATTACAGGCGGTGCTGTTGGTATTTTTGGCATTCCTCAACCCTTCCAAACTCAAATCGAATATTTATGGATTGCTTTGCCATTACTTATAATTGCAATGGTATTGTTTTACCGTTTAGAACGCATTAAGGTAGGTAGAGCATTTACTGCTATTCGTGAAGATGAATTAGCAGCAGGTGCAATGGGAATTAATCCCACTTACTACAAAGTTTTAGCATTTACATTAGGAGCAATTCTTGCTGGCGTTGTGGGGGCAATTAGCGCTCACTTCCTCAATACTTGGAATGCTCGTCAAGGTACTTTTGATGCGAGTATTATCTACTTAACTTTTGTTTTAATTGGTGGTTCTAGAACTTTTTTAGGTTCGATAGTAGGAGGAATGGTATTTACAGCCTTACCAGAAATCTTACGCAGCCTAGCTGATACAGGGGGATTACCTAATTGGATAGCGCAATTTTTACGGGACGGAAGATTAATTATTTTTGGATTACTAATTGTAGTGGGAACTATATTTTTTCCTCAAGGTCTGGTAACACCGGATGTCTTCAAAAAACGCAAAGTAAAAAATAAGCAAGTATGAAAAAATTTAAAAAAATCCATAAACTAAAAGCCTTATTAATAGCTGCGATCGCTTTACTATTCTTATGCACCACAACCCAGGCTCAACCAGTTAAACCTGTTGCTAATACTTTAGCCAATCCCGATTATGTAAGGGCATTATTTACAGCAGATAAATTTTTATATACCTGGAAAACCAGAAATGTTGCTGAAGGGATAGCTTTGGTTTCTCCTGCACTTAAAAATAAAATATCTAATGATGAGCTAGCTAGTTATATATCTGGTACATCCAGCCCCAGTCATGCAGCTTTTGAAATTAATGCTGGTAGAAAACTATCAGATGGTAGATACGGTTTTGAAGTTAAACTTTATGAATATCTTTACTCAGCAACGCCTGAGTCTCAAAGTTGGAAATGCCCACGTTTGTCAAGAATTGTTCTAATTAAAACTGGAGTTGATAACCCTAAATTCCGCGTTGGGAATTGGTTAGTTGATGAACTACCTGCAACTTGTGAATTACAATTACGCTAAACAATGTCTGAAATTATCGCAGAAAATAATATTGTCTTAGAAGCAAAATCCTTGACACGTCGGTTTGGTGGTTTAGTAGCTGTAAATAATGTATCTTTTGCAGTCCAAAAGCATGAAATTTTCGGGCTAATTGGCCCTAATGGTGCAGGAAAAACAACTTTATTTAATTTGATCACAGCCTTAATTCCGCCTTCTGAGGGTAAATTAATCTACAAAGGTACAGATATTTCGCAATTACGTCCTTATAAAATTGCGGGTTTAGGTATTGCCCGTACATTTCAAAATATTCGTTTATTTGGTGAATTATCGGCGTTAGAAAATGTCATAATAGGCGGGCATTTGCATACTAAAAGTAATATGATTAGAGGAGTTTTAAGATTACCTCCAGCACCTCATGAAGAATCTAAAAGTAGAAAAAAAGCTTTAGAATTATTGGAACTGGTGGGATTGAGCGATCGCGCTGAAGAAAAAGCTAAAAATTTTGCTTACGGCGATCAACGACGCTTAGAAATTGCCCGCGCTTTAGCTTTGGAACCGCAAATTTTACTCCTCGATGAACCAGCTGCGGGGATGAACCCCAGCGAAAAACAGTATCTCAGCGAATTTATTCACAGTCTTAGAGAGCGCTTTAACTTAACGATCGTACTGATTGAGCATCATGTACCCTTAGTTATGGGATTGTGCGATCGCATTGCTGTTTTAGATTTTGGACAATTAATCGCTTTGGGTGAACCCGCCGTTGTTAGGGACGATCCCGCCGTAATTGCAGCTTATTTGGGAAGTGGATGAGGATTTTAACCGCCGATGAACGCCGATGAACGCCGATATTTAACTGATAAAGAAGATTTTACAATTTTAGAGGTTCAAGACCTTGATGTGAATTATGGCGGTATTCAAGCTCTAAAAAAGATTAATTTAATCATTAAAAAAGGCGAGGTAGTAACTTTAATTGGTGCTAACGGTGCTGGTAAAACTACTACTCTCCGGGCTATATCTAAAATAGTTAATCCTAGAAGTGGACAAATTATCTACAGTGGACGGAATATTACTCGTCGTCAAGCTTACGAAGTCGTTAAACTTGGTATCGCCCATTCTCCTGAAGGACGGAGAGTATTAGCACGACAAACAGTTTTAGATAATTTGTTATTAGGTGCTTATATTCGCAACGATCAAAAAGAAATTAAAGCAGATATTGAGCATCAATATGAGCTATTTCCGCGTTTATCCCAAAGACGCAATCAACTAGCAGGAACTCTCAGTGGTGGCGAACAACAGATGTTAGCGATCGCCCGTGCTTTAATGAGTAGACCACAACTACTGCTTTTAGATGAACCAAGCTTAGGTTTAGCACCTGCGATCGTCCGAGAAATTTTTACTATTATTGAAAATCTTCGCGCTACGGGCGTAACTATTTTATTAGTTGAACAAAACGCGAACCTTGCTCTACAAATTGCCGATAGAGGATATGTTTTAGAAGCTGGTTCTATTACTTTAACAGGCGCAGCATCAGAATTAATTACTGATGAGCGAGTAAAAAAAGCTTATTTAGGATAAATGAATTGAATGAAGAATTAGGATGTAATATATGGTACAGTTACCAACCAAGCCTCTAACTTTAGAAGAGTTTTTAAAACTACCGGAAACCAAGCCAGCTAGTGAATATATCAATGGGCAAATTATTCAGAAACCTATGCCTCAAGGAAAGCATAGTAGACTTCGGTGTCAATTATTTAGTTATATTAATACTTTAGTCAAGCCTCAAAAAATTGCCTTAGCCTTTCCAGAATTGCGGTGTACTTTTGGCGGACGTTCAATTGTTCCAGATGTCGCGGTGTTTGCTTGGGAAAGAATTCCTTTAGATGCAAATGGAGATGTGGCGAATGTCTTTGAGGAGCATCCAGACTGGACAATTGAAATTCTTTCACCCGATCAAAGCCAGACGAAAGTAACTGGAAATATATTGCATTAGTCCCTTAAGGGATTTTAGAACCTCACTCCGATTAGATGGAATATCTGCTGTATATAAAAAAGTTTTCATTCGTTTATCTTCTTCTTAGAAAAAGTAGCTTATTGGCTGCATTGGAACTGTTCTCTGTTTTTTTCTGTAAGAAAAACTAACTACACCTTTAAAATTCCACCAAGTTAATAAAGTTTTTACAAAACATTACAATATTTATAATATATTTAGATTTGTAGCCCAGTTTTTGGGTTTATATCTCTGTTGCGGATTATATTCGCCTGAATAATCAAAGCCATGAGTCAAATCATCTGGATCGCAAGACACGCCAACCGCCTCGATTTTGTTAACCCTGATTGGTTTCTCACCGCTGAAAGACGCTACGATCCACCTTTATCTGAGGATGGTTTCATTCAAGCAAAGCAGCTAGCTAACCGCCTGAAAAAAGAGAAAATCAGCCACATTTTTGCTTCTCCCTTTCTGCGAACTGTACAAACGGCGAACGCAGTTGCAGAGGTGCTAGATTTACCGATTAAATTAGAAACTGGTTTGAGCGAATGGTTAAATCCCGCTTGGATGACAGAAGAACCAGAAAGACTCTCAACTCCAGCTTTAGCGGAATTATTTCCCAGAATTGATCTTACCTATACTCCGCACATTGCAGCCAAATATCCCGAAACACAAGCACAAGTACGAGGACGTTCTGGACAAACGGCTAGATGTCTAGCGACTGAATTCTACCCCGCTAATATCCTGTTGGTAGGTCATGGCGCTTCTGTACTAGGCGCGGCTATGGGACTAGTAGGGGAAATTGCCAAAATGGAAGTGAAGGCTTCTTTATGTTCTTTAGTCAAAGTAGTGCTTCAAGACTCGGAATGGTTGTTAGAACTTAAGGGAGATACTTCTCATCTAGTAGAGGTAGAAGAAGTAATTCGATTTGTTTAAATCCTTGATAGAGATTTTAAATCCTGGCTTCCGCTAATCTAGATACATTGCCGTGTACTGAGAAAGCCACTCTATTACTAATAAGTTTTATGACATTACTACTAGCGGGAGATATTGGCGGTACGAAAACTATTCTGCGGTTGGCTGAAACTACAGATTCGCCAGGATTTCATGAAACCTCAGATTCGCATCTGTTACGCAATATTTACGAGGAAAGTTATCACAGCCAAGACTTTCCCGATTTAGTGCCGATAGTTCAGCAGTTTCTAGCCAAAGCTAAGGCATCGACACCACAAAAGGCTTGCTTTGCGATCGCTGGCCCAGTAGTTAACAATACTGCCAAGCTGACCAATTTAGCTTGGTATTTAGATAGCGAACGTCTACAACAAGAATTGGGGATTGCCTCTGTTTCCCTAATCAATGACTTTACTGCCGTTGGTTACGGGATTTTCGGTTTAAACAACAAAAATTTGTTGACTTTACAAGCTGGGAAACCTAGACTCGAAGCGCCTATTGCCGTTATTGGTGCTGGTACTGGCTTAGGGCAAGGATTTTTAATCAAGCAAGGAGAACACTATCACGTCTTTCCCTCCGAGGGTGGACACGCCGACTTTGCTGCGCGTACCGAGTTAGAGTTTCGGCTGATGAAATACTTGATGGATAAACATGATATCCAACGCGTTTCTGTAGAAAGAGTCGTTTCTGGTCAGGGAATCGTCTCAATTTACCAATTTTTACGCGATCAAAAAGTTGCTGCTGAATCACCCGATATTGCCCATATCGTCAGAATCTGGGAACAAGAAGCGGGAAAACCAGAGAAAAGCGTCGATCCTGGTGCGATTATTGGCACTGCTGCACTGCAAGAACGCGATCGCCTTTGCGAACAAACCATGCAACTGTTTGTAGAGGTTTATGGTGCAGAAGCCGGAAATCTTGCCATCAAACTTCTACCTTACGGCGGATTATATATTGCTGGTGGCATCGCTCCTAAAATATTGCCTTTAATGCAACAGGGTAGTTTCCTATTAAATTTCACTCAAAAAGGAAGGATGCGTTCCCTCCTCGAAGAAATACCGGTGTATATTATTCTCAATCAACAAGTGGGGCTAATTGGTGCTGCTTTGTATGCTGCTAGGTTATAACAGCTGGCATCGGTGATATCAGCATCATCAAAAGCCAAAACTATGACAATCAAAGTTTTATTGCCCCTACTTGCTGCCACACTTGTATGCAGCGGATCTTTACTGGTTGATGCACGTCAACCCAAACCAAAGGTTACTCAAGCTAAACCAAAGGTTACTCAACCAGTGCAGCCACAATGGAAGTTGTTCACTGGCCCAGATGGACGCTTTAGTGTTTTGATGCCAGGAATGCCCAAAAGGAACACCCAAGCCCAAAAAACCTACATGGGAGAAATCAATTTAGAACTATTTATAGCTCAACCACCAAAACAGGAAGTAGCTTATGTAGTTGCTTACAATGACTTTCCTTATAGTTATGGGCAAATGGCTAACCCCCAAGCAGTACTTAATAATGCCAGAGACATAGCTTTAAAAACTACGAAAAGCAATTTAATTAGCCAGCGAGATATTCGTAGTACCAATGGTCATCCTGGGAAAGAAATTGAGTATGTCAATTCTGGTGGCAAAGTTACTAAAAGCAGAATGTATTTTGCTCAAGGGCGCTTATATCAAGTAATGGCTATAACTACAAGAAAACAGCGCCAGACTTTAGCTAAAACCATAAATGGTTATTTAAATTCCTTTCATGTGGTTTTAAAAGCTTGAAAAATCTCTCAGCCTTAGATCTAAATCTAAGGCTGATAAACAGTATTTATCTGGTTAAAAAAGTTTTATCAATAACGAAAAAATTGCGAAATTTAAGGTAAAAATTCAGCAGTTTTTGTAGGATAACCTATTAGATATATGTGCAGTAATAGCTCATTTGATATATCTAAAGTAGGTAAACAGGAAAGCGGCACATATCCCGCCCCGCTTTCCTCGCCGCCCAAGTTTGTGTGGACGGGGTAAACAGCGGGTTTTGCTGATGAAAAAATTTCTGAAGTACCTCAGTTTAGGTATATTGTCTACAATTTTTACTGCAACACCTGGACTGGGAGCTGAGCGCATTAGTTTTTTTTACGCTCCTTTTGGGGAGTTTACTTTATCTGCTGAATCCCTGGAAAAGTTTGCTAAAGAAGGCAAAATCAACAGTGAATTAGCATTTTATGCCAGTCGTGCCACTCCTAAACAACTAGCACAATTACGGCAACTTTTGCAACAAAAATTTGATATTCCTCCTGTTTTAGTCTCTCAGTTTACCTACTCACCTTTGGGTGAAGCGGTGGTGCAACGTTTAGGAGAATTGCTGCTTACCGACTCTCGGCAGAATGGTTTTTATGCGATCCGTGCTGCTTTAATTTTATCTGCGGCCGATCCACAGGGATTAACAGTTGTAAATTTGCTGCGTAAATACCCCAGTGAAAGTTTGCGGTTGAATTTTTCTGAGGGTCTACAGATAGTTAATAGCTTGTTAGAGTTGGGCAAAGCCAAGGATCAAATTTTTGCGTCTATCAAACAACAGACGATCGCAGAAAATCCTAATGCCAAGGTTGACTTCTCCCAACAGCCAGATTTGCGATCGCCTGGAAATTTCAGATGGCAAATAACCAGCTTAAAACTCAACGACAATTCTCGGAATCGCAGTCTCCCTGTGGATGTCTATGTGCCGCAAACATCATCCCAAACAACAGGAGATACACCTAAGCCTCCCTTTCCTCTAGTTGTAATTTCTCATGGTGTCGCTTCAGACCGCTATGCCTTCGTCTACTTAGCGGAACATTTAGCATCTCATGGTTTTGCCGTTGCTGTACTGGAACACCCTGGTAGTAATGCTGAACGCTTTCAGCTATACTTTTCCGGCTTGGCTGGGCCACCAGAAGCACAAGAATTTATTAACCGACCTTTAGATGTTAAGTTTGTACTCGATCAACTCCAGCAGTTAGATAGAACTGATCCCAACCTCCAAGGTAAACTCAATTTCCAACAAGTCGCAGCGATCGGTCATTCCTTCGGTGGTTATACTGTTTTGGCTCTAGCTGGAGCGAAGATTAACTTTAACAAACTACGCCGCGATTGCAATCCTAATAGAACTTTGAATGTCTCAGTATTTTTGCAGTGTCGTGCTTATGAGTTACCAGTAGCAAATTATCCACTTCAAGACCCTCGTATTAAGGTTGTGATGGCGATTAATCCGATTGATAGTTCAGTTCTAGGCGAAAGCGGAGTGAGTCAAGTTCAAGTGCCGACAATGCTAGTCGCAGGTAGTGAAGATATTTTCGCGCCACCAGTAGCTGAACAGATTTACCCCTTTACTTGGCTGCCTAATCCCAACAAATACTTAGTTTTAATCGAAAATGCTACACACTTTAGTGCGATCGCTGAAACAACTGCTAACAATAATGTTTTACCTGTACCAGAGGCGTTACTAGGACCAAACCGTGCGCCTGCTTATTCCTATGTCAAGGCATTGAGCCTAGCTTTCTTAGAAACCCATCTTTTAAATCGCCCCGAATACCGCTCATATTTGCAGCCATCCTATGCCCAATACATTAGTCAGGCTCCTCTCAATCTCAGTATTTTACAGTCCTTGACAACAGCGCAGCTGAAACAAGCATTGAATGGCTTAGATCCCCAACCAACCGTACCGTCACCAAAACCAACTCCTACTCCGTCGCCGTAAGGCGGATGAGGGTAGCCACTGCGCCCTTGCGGGTTCCCAAAACAATCCTTTGGGCGGCTTTGCAGACACTTGGTTTAGTTCACCAAAATATCCGTCCGTAAATAACAAGGAAGTTGAAAGCTATTCTTTATGGACTTACGCAAGAACTCTCTGAAAACCCTAAGTCTGCTTGAGACTGATCCATTTTCCCCTACCCTCAAAGCCCACAAGCTCCAAGGCGAACTTAAAGATCTCTAGTCTTGCTCTGTGGAATATGACTTTCGGATTGTCTTCTATTTTCAGAAGTTTGAGGATATGGAAGAGGAGGCAATAGTCTTAGTTGATGTAGGTACGCATGATCAAGTCTACTAACGTACCGCGAATTCGCCATACATTACAACAAATTGAATATTTTTTTAATCAGATAAAACCTGAAATATGCGCCCCAATAAAAAATATTGACTGCTAATAATAGTCCTTTGCTAAATGGCGATCGCATGGTAGGAAACAGATAAATACTTGCCATTAACACCAGAGAAATTTCTACAAAAGCTACGATCCCGCCGTAATGCTTGCGATCCCAGTAAGAAATGGGGCTAATAAAACGGTAGTCGCTAAAGGGGAAAAAGTGCCGATGAGCATCATTGTTATGTACTGGTAAATCTAAAAGTGAATGCAGCACCATACTGATAAACCCAACTTCTATGACTTTCCAATTGAGAACATGGGCAAATATTACCCCAATCAGTGCTAGAGGAATGGAGTGAAAAGTACTGATAATTGCTTGCCAAAAAGGTTGATAGTATACTTCTGACCAAATTTGATGTGATGGCAGACGATATACAAACTTCATCAAGACGTAGAACACAAATATCGGCACATCAGGCAAGATTGCGCCAATAAAAATTGCGTGACTCGCCCGATCGCGCATTTGTTGGCTGAAAACAACCAGATTGAGAATGGCATGGCTGGGAGTATTCATTACCTGGATTTAGTAAATTTGCTGAAGTAAATCACTACTGCAATGTTTCTAAAACTATATGTACACTTAATGTCTAAGTGATGACGAAAGCTGTCACAAGTTAGCTCAAATGTTGATTTTATTGAATTAATGCCAGTAATTTGTACTGATTGTCAAGAAATTTCTATATTGATCGAGCAGTATTAATAAAAACTTATCCCAAAAATCTTGCTTATATATATACTCGTTGTAAACAAGTATTAAGAAATGCTTATTAATAAATGTTGCCATACCTTGATTAAATTGTTAACGTGTGTATGACAACTAGCTGGTGAATGCTCTGATGAAGGAGATGTAAAAACCTATGAGCTATATCCATTCAGCCAATTGAGAAAATTGTTGATTTTTCGATAGAAAGTGAGAAATTTCTGCTGTTTAGAGAAAATGAGGGATTGTAGATTAACGCAGGAATATCTCCTTGTGAAAGGCTTAGTTTTGATTTGAATGACGATTACTAATCTGTCTTACCCTCCGGATGCGAGAACGCGGTAAGACTGAAGATTTTGGAGGTAAAAACTCATGAAGATTCAAGGTAAAGTTGCCTTAATTACTGGGGCTTCCCGTGGTATTGGACGTGCGATCGCCCTCGAACTAGCACAGCAAGGCATCAAGCGTGTGATATTATTGGCACGCGATCGCCAAAAGTTAGCTGAAGTAGCCGCCCAAATCGAGGCGATTGGGACAGCCGCTACGATCGTACCAATAGATTTAACTCAAACAATTGAAGTAAATATCGCTGTTGCTCAACTTTGGCGAAATCATGGCCCAATTCATCTACTGGTTAATTGTGCGGGAGTAGCATACCAAAATTCGTTTTTGCAATGCAAACTTCCCCAAGTTCAAGAAGAAATCTCCCTAAATCTATTAGGGATGTACAACTTAACTAGTCTGGTAGCTCGACGCATGGCTAACCACAGACAAGGGACAATTGTGAATGTGTCCAGCTTGATGGGGAAAATAGCTGCACCCACAATGGCGACTTATTCTGCTACCAAGTTTGCAATTTTAGGATTTACTCAAGCCTTAAGGCAGGAACTAGCACCATACAATATTCAGGTGCAAGCATTACTACCTTCCCTTACAGACACAGACATGGTGCGAGGCTTCCAATTATTTCGCTGGGTAATACCAATGACTCCCCAGCAAGTCGCACAAACGTTTGTCGCTGGCTTGCAAAGAGATTCACCAGAAATTTTAGTTGGATGGCAAAGTCATCTAGCTGTTTGGTGCCAGCGCCTTGTACCTTGGTTGTTAGAGCCGATTTTACAAATGGCCACTCCGCCAGCTTTTAGAAGCAAACAGCCTAACCTACTGAGCGCACTTACCCAAAAACTCAGCCTGATAACACGCGATTTGCTCTTATCCAGAAACATGGTTTCTTTCGTATCTGCACGTAAGTAGAATACAGGAGATAACTACAAGATCCCCGACTTCTTAAAGAAGTCGGGGATCTTGAGAATTAAGATAAACCTCGTTTCGGAGCAACCAGAAATGCTGACATTACCTCATACTCTTCCTGCTTTGCCCGAAATTATAGATGGCTTACCGAATATTTCTGGTTGGGAAACAGAGGTTCTCTCGGTAGTGAACCATAATGCACCAGTATTTTTACCAAACACCAATCTCCATTTAGAAGATATTAACGCTGGATTTGCGATCGCCTTACATATGCACCAGCCAACTATACCTGCTGGGTATGATGGGGGACTGATTAGCAATCTGCAATATATGTTTGAACATCAAGGCGAAGGTGATAATCACAATGCAGGGCCTTTTGCCTATTGTTACAGCCGCATGGGAGATTTTATTCCCGAACTTGTTAATCAAGGTTGCAATCCCCGCGTCATGTTGGATTACTCTGGTAATCTTTTTTGGGGACTCAGGCAAATGGGACGCAGTGATATTATAGATAACCTCAAGCGCATCACTTGCGATCCCACCTATCAGCCTTATGTAGAGTGGTTGGGGACAATGTGGAGTCATGCGGTGATTCCTTCCACTCCCATAGCAGATATTAAATTGCAAATCGTGGCATGGCAACAGCATTTTGCCGCAATTTTTGGTTGGGAAGCATTAGCGCGAGTTAAAGGATTTTCTCCACCAGAAATGCACTTGCCGAATCATCCTGATACTCTGTTTGAGTTTGTTAAAGCACTCAAAGAATGTGGATATCGTTGGCTATTAGTTCAAGAACATTCTGTAGAAACAATTAGCGGCCAAGCTTTGAGTCACAAACATTTACCACACCGTCTAATTGCCCGCAATTCTCAAGGCGAAACTGTTAGCATTATCGCTTTAATTAAAACCCAAGGTTCTGACACTAAATTAGTTGCTCAAATGCAACCTTACTATGAAGCCAAAACCCTATCTAAGCAACAAGTTGGAACTGTGTTAGTACCACCTATCGTCAGCCAAATAGGAGATGGCGAAAATGGCGGTGTGATGATGAATGAATTTCCCAGTGCTTTCAAACAAGCTTGGTGGGACATGGTAAATCATGGTGGCGGAAAAGCAGGCGTAGTTGGAATGTGTGGTACAGAATATTTAGAATTGATAGAGGCTGCTGGGTGCAAACCTGAAGACTATCCCACTTGTCAGCCAGCAGGACAACACTACATTTGGGAGCGAGTTGCACCAGATAATTGCCAGCCTGAAGCTGTAGAGAATGCCATTGTAGAATTAAAACAAACTAACCCCAATTTTCATCTAGATGGAGCTTCATGGACTAATCATATAAGCTGGGTGAAGGGATACGAAAATGTTCTATCCCCCATGTATGAATTAAGCACTTCATTCCATGAAAAGGTGGATAAATTATTAGTTAATTCAACAGCAGAGTCTATAACTAGGCAATTTAGTTACCGCAATCTTCTCCTACATAATTTATTGCTGCAAACTAGTTGTTTTCGTTATTGGGGACATGGTACTTGGACTGACTATGCTAGAGAAATTTACCAACGTGGCGAAAACTTACTGCAAACGACAATTTAAGAAATAAGAAATACCCCTGTTCTGTCACTTTCCGGAGTGAGCTAGTAGTAAATAAGTTAAATTATCCAG
>NZ_MTAW01000128.1 GCF_002154725.1 Nostoc sp. 106C
GCTGGACTGATTAACTATGAACTTGCTCTTTTTTCTTGATTCATGCAAGAGGTCTTTTGCGTAAGCTTATCCCTCTTTTGTCACTCTCGCCAAAGTATAATTAAGTGCGATCGCAAAAACTAAGACAGAGAGTATGGTTGAGCCTCGCCCAGCTGCACCCACAGTAAAATTTGTGGACGAGTACTGCAAGTTAATCAAAAACTATTTCCAGAAGTGAGAAGCCATTTACGCTATTTAACTTAATTAAACCCTGGTTAAGTGTCTTTACAGTTCCTAAGCTATCTGAGGGATTTTTTGATCTTCAAATGATTGTTAATAATCTGACTCGCTCAATTTTGCAAAACTTCAATATACCTTATTTCTATTTTTCCTCTGCCTAGAGTGATAAAAAAGGTGCAATTACCTTAACTTCTCACGGATGGTCAAAGTGTTTCTTATTGCTGGCTCCTACAGCTAAGGAGTTAAAAAATCCAAATGAGCGCCTGATTTTGAGCGCAACTGTTCTGGAGTACCTTGCATGTTTACTTTACCCTGTTCTAATAGCACAATCCAATCAGCGCGATTGATGACTCTGGGACGGTGACTGATTAGAATTGTGGTCTTGCTTTGGCGATAAAATAACAGCTTATCCAAAACATAAGTCTCAGTTACAGGATCGAGATTAGCAGTTGATTCATCTAAAATTAGGATTGGTGGATCGGTAACAATTGCTCTTGCAATTGCTAATCTTTGTCTCTGACCTCCGGAAATACTTGCACCGAATTCTCCCAAAACAGTTTGATATTTGTCTGGTAGTTGACTAATAAATTCATCTGCTTTTGTTAGTTGACAAGCTGTGACAATTTCTTCAAAAGTCACGTGGGGCGCACCCAAGCGAAAGTTAGCAATAATTGAACGACTCCAAAAGTGAGGTTCTTGGGGAATTAAAATCACTTGCTGGCGCAGACAATCAAGAGAGAGGTCTTGGCGGTTATAAATACCAAAACGGATATTACCAGATTCCAAGTTATAAAGTCCGGCTATAAGTTTAGATAACGTACTTTTGCCACAGCCAGATTCACCAATTAAAGCCACTACATGACCACCTGGAATAATCAGGGAAAAGTCTTCTAATAATTCAAGTTGACCGGGATAGTTAAAATTAATTTTTGAGCAAACTATATCAGCATCAGCAGCTATCTTGACAAAGGGTTTTTGAAAATCTTCTTGTTGGATTTCAGGTTTAGCATCAATCACTTCATTCAGACGTTCAGCAGCTGTTCGTATCCAAATAATTTGATTAATAATCGCTACTAAATCAGTCATTAAGCGAATTACATTTTGAGTCAAACTATAGGAAGCTACTAATTGACCAATACTAAGTTCTTTAGCAAACACTAATTGGCTACCAAACCAAAGTATGCCGACGCTACCAAGAACCGAAGTAGTATCAGAGAAGGTTTGGTTTGTAATTGCTAATTGGATCGCACGAAATGTTAAGTTTGCTACACTGCTAGAACGAATTTGCAGTTCCTCCCAAAGTTGTGGCGCTGCTGTGGTCGTTTTGAGAGTAATTGCTCCTTTAAAGGTTTCAACTAAAATTGCTTGTTTTTCACCTTCTTGAGCTAATATCTGTTTAGTTTTTTGCCGCAAGTGTGGGAAAAGTGCAATAGTTGATATTATCATTAAAATAATAATGAAGGTAACAGCTAACATTAACTTCCAACTATAAAATAGTAATAATCCCAAAGAAGCTATCGCAATAAAAAATTCACTGGGTAAACTAACAAATAGCTGGGAAATCACATTTCTAATGCGTTGAATATCATATAGCCGACTGATAATTTCTCCACTACGATGGGTTTCATAATAAGTCAGGGGCAATAGCAAGATTTGGCGCACAAATTCCAAAACTAAACCTAACTCCAGCCGTTGGGCAAAGTGTGCTATTAAGTTAGACTGGACGAGTCTGAGACTGCTACTGATGAGGCTCATCACCGCAACAGCAATTACTACAGCATTGAGTAGCCGAGTATCTTGCCTAACTAGCACATCATCAGTCAGGATTTGAATAAAGAAGGGAGAAGTCAGGGCAATTAGACCGAGAACAAAGTTAAGCAACAATGCTTCGGACAGAATTGACCTATAAGGCAAAAGACGGCGCAAAAAGTGTCCTAAACCATGAACTTTCTCGTCTTGTTGTTTGGCAAATCTTACTTGATCTACCTCCAGCAACAGCATGATGTAGTTTTGCCAGCCTTTGGTTAGTTCTTCACGAGATAAATAACGCACACCAATTGCTGGGTCTGGGTCGGCAATGACATACTTGTTGCCTCGTTTGCCATATAGAACCACCCAGTGATAGCCCAACCAGTGAATAATCGCAGGTAGAGGCATAATATCGATTTGCTCAAGAATCTCTGGTGTTGCTTTCACACCTTGGGCGTTGAAACCCAGTGCCTCGGCTCCTCTCCTCAGCCCTAATAAAGTAGTTCCTTGTTGCCCAGTCCCCACGAGTTCGCGGATGTAACTCATCGTTAGGGTACGACCGTAGAATTTTGCAACAGTGGCTAAGGATGCTGCCCCACAGTCGGATTCGGCAAGTTGTAAAACACATGGATATTTAGCAAATCTGACCATTTTGCAGAATTAGCTGGAAGGATACATCTGGTAAATCATAACTATGTATTTATTAACTAGTAATTACGTATAAATACTTAAACTGTAATCTGGAAATAAAGTTTTCTTCAATGTAGTGACGCTTAAATATTTTTTGAGTTATGAAATTAAGTAACACAGTGTTATTTATAGCTAACGCTGCTGAATTAAATTCAAATTGTAAATTAGGCTACAAGCCTTAATTGACAACATTAAAAGTTCAAAATTACCAAAACAGAATCCGAGGATTACTTATGTTATTCAAAAAGCAAGCTAAAAAGGACACCAAAAATCATAACTTAGGATCTTTACCAGTTGTGCGCTTGAATGAAAAGGAAATGTCTAACGTTTGTGGTGGACCTCCTGCTTACCTTTGAATGAAAAGGAAATTTTTAACCTCTAGTGTTAGAAGGCCAAATCCAGAACTACAGGGTTTGAATTACGTTAACTCTGTGTAATCTAGCTTAATATTTAGAATGAGAGCCTGGAGTGTGCTTTAAATTACCTCTCCAGGTTTTTTTGTGAGTCATTTGTTAGGTGACACTATTTTATGTACACTGACCCTCATCTAGACTTACTCCGTCCAATCCACAGTAAGCAATTTCTGCCTCAAATTAGTCTTTGGACAACGTTGGGGGGTTTATTGCTAGTCGGGACGGTAGGTGCTGCTGTCACTCTTGCTGCAATCACCTAGTACGATAAGTAAGTCAACCTAATTAAACATCAAACGCTCAACTGGATACTGACCTTGCTTGGCTCTATGATTTATACCCTCAATAATAGCGATCGCTAATTCATATTCATCCTCAAAAACTCGGACTGCAAGCTCATCTCGCTTGAGATGCAACCATTCGTTACGGCACTTGCTTCAAGTCGGCAAAGCCGCCCAACGCAGTGCCTCTTCAATGCGATTCATTTGGGGGCTATAGGGAGGTAGAAAAAAGATGTACAAACCTACTCTCTGTCTTAGTTTTTGCGATCGCACTTAATTATACTTTGGCGAGAGTGACAAAAGAGGGTTATTCCATCACTATTCTTCAGCATTAAAGTCTACATTATCGTAAATATCAGCCAGCGAAATTTGAAAACAAACAGAAGCTAGGGATAAAATTACATCGCCATCTTCATATTCCGAAAATATCCATTTATTGTTTTCTGTTTTAAAGTATTGCTCAACGTGCATCTTATATTGGTCAATCAGAACATACTCCTGAAAACTAGAAATTGTCCGGTAAGCAGCAAACTTTTCATCCCTGTCATAACTTTTAGTAGATTTTGACAACACTTCAGCAATAAATACTGGATTGATAAGAGTGTCGCGTCTTCCTTCCTCATACTCCAAAGGAGTTTTCACCATCATCACATCAGGATAAGTGTGAATTCGCCTGTTAGGAATCCAGAGACGTTGGTCAGTGAAAAAGACTCGATAAGGTTGGCGCTTGAGAGCAAAATTTAACACACTATAAAAGTTGCCAGCTATTTGATTGTGATTTGGTGTTCCACCTGTCATAAGAATAATTTGACCATCAATATATTCATGGCGTTCCTCAGAATTAACCTCTAGTTCTAGGTATTCTTCGGGTGAATAATATTGTTGTGTCTGTGCAATGGTCATAGAATTTCACCTAACCTAATACTTCGACTTCTTCAGCAGCATTAATTTGATCAAGAATTCCCCAAAGTTCCTGTAACATCGGCTCTAACCCAGTGCGAGTCACTGCTGAAATTATGAAAACCGGAGCATAAGAGCGATGATTTAATTCGGTAGCCAACGCTTCTAAATCTAAAGTTTCTCGATCAACTGCATCAATTTTATTCAATGCTAAAATTTGCGGACGTTCTGCTAAACCCCGTCCGTAGGCTTTTAATTCTTGCTGAATCGTGATGAAGTCACCTACTACATCTTCACTCGTAGCATCAATCAAGTGCAGCAGTACCCTTGTGCGCTCAATATGACGTAAAAAATCGTATCCCAGCCCCGCCCCGTGAGAAGCCCCTTCAATCAATCCGGGAATATCAGCAAAAACTGTACCATCGCCAGAAGGTTTACGTACTACGCCCAAATTTGGGATGAGGGTAGTAAAGGGATAGTCAGCAATTTTAGGACGCGCGGCTGACAAAGATGAAATTAAGGTAGATTTGCCAGCATTTGGTAACCCAATAATCCCCACTTCTGCCAACAGTTTTAATTCCAAGCGCAATACTTTCATTTCCCCTGGTAAACCGGGGAGGGCGTATTCTGGGGCGCGGTTGCGGTTACTTAAGAAATGCTGATTTCCTAATCCGCCTTTACCGCCTTCCGCAGCCCGAAAACGTTGTCCAGGTTCGATTAAATCCTCTAGCAAAGCACCTGTTGAGGCATCATAAATAGAAGTACCGCAAGGAACTTCGATGATTAAATCCTTTCCTGATGCTCCAGTGCAATTATTTGGACCGCCACGTCCACCATGTTCTGCCTGAAAGCGATGATTGTATCTGAAGTCCAGCAAAGTTTGTAGGTTTTCTACAGCTACAAAAATTACCGAACCGCCTCGCCCACCATTACCACCTGAAGGGCCGCCCGCTGGTACATACTTCTCGCGTCGGAAGGCAACAATGCCATCGCCACCTTTGCCAGCTTCTACTTCAATTACTGCTTGATCGATAAATTGCATAATTAGTCATTTGTCATTTGTCATTTGTCATTTGTCACTAGTGCTCTATGTCATTAATGTTGGTGAGTTCGTAGTGAGTTAGCACGGTCTTGGGGGTTCTCCTCCAATCCCCACTTTGTGGAGGTCCCAAGTCCCTCATCAGCGACTAACGAACCCGTTCAGGACTTTAGTCCTGTATTTTCAAGCACTAAAGTGCTTACTACGAACTTATTCACCTAGGAGAACTAATGACTGATGACTAATGACCAATGACTATTAATTAAATATATGGCGAAACATCCTCACCACAGTCATCTGCCAAATAGGAGAGGGCGCGAAAACGTAAGCCTACCATTTGTTCATAAAGAGGGTTGATTTTACATAATGGCGGAATATGCACAATTTTGCGTCCAAACAGTGTCACATCTCGTTCAAAGGGACACTGTGAAGGAATCATTTTACATAAAAAGCGGGCAACTCTAGGGTCTTGAATATCGAGTCCATCCATCCAATCGCGCAGGGGATCGAGTGCATCATGGGGAGGTGCATAGGGCGCAATTGTTAAGGATGGTTGCTCGGATGGTTCTCGCTGTAGGAAACTGTCTATTGCAGAATCCAGATGTTCTGTGTGTTCTAAAGTATGACGCAGAGCTTCGATTAAATCCTTTGGTTGTCCTAAAGCTTGGCACAACTGTTGCAGAACTTGGTCTTCGCTGGGAGAATATGTACCATCTGCGATCGCGACCATCACAGCTGTACGCAAAAAATTTTCTGCTGCTGATGTACCTTTGCCCAAAATAATAGCTAGTTCTTCTGGTGTGATCACTTCCAGCGAATCGAAGTTAATACTGGGAGCTAATTCATTCTCAGTGATACTAGCAATTAATTGCTTTTCATGAGCGTCAAAGTCACCATCTGCCAGAGCAATAGTGAGCAATCCACGCAACCAGGCAGCAACTTGTTCACTACTATAGGGGGATTGAACGACACTTTTCATAAACTCATACCTCAAGCTGTCCTCAGTCCATACAGTACATACTAAGCTACCTTTAAGGTAATTAAACTGTTACATATTTAACTTTAAAGACTGTGAAAATTTGTTTTTTATTAGCCTCCACGAGAAATAAAAGTAAACGAGGAGGCCGCAGAAGTGGGTTTTTAATCCTGTTAAGCTTTTTGAGAGCGAATTTTGTCAAAGATAGCACCCTCATCAAAGAATTTTTTCTGAATCTCGTCCCATCCTCCTAAATCTTCAGCTTTGAAGAGAGTTTTAATTTTAGGAAAATTGCTTTCCGTTTCTTTTGCGATTGTCAAATCCACAGGACGAAATCCTAATTTAGCAAACTCTCGTTGTGAATCTGGAGTGTAAAGAAATTGGATAAATGCTTCTGCAATAGCGCGATTCCCATGTTTATCGGTATTCTTGTCTACAACAGCAACAGGATTGTCGATGGAAATATTTACTTCAGGCACAATATATGAAACTTTTTCACCATATTTTTTTGCCAATAAAATCATTTCATTTTCATAGTTGAGTAAAACATCACCCTGTCCTTCATTGAAGAACAGTTCACTGGCACTGCGAGCAGTTTTAGGCAACAAAGGTAGATTGTTATAGACTTTAGAAATCAAGTTGATTGCTTGATTCTCATCACCGCCAGTTTGTGTCACAGCACCCCAAAGACTAAGGAAGTTCCAACGCGCACCGCCAGAGGTTCTGGGATCGGCTGTAACTACCTTCACGCCATCTTTTGCTAAATCTGCCCAAGTTTTGATATTTTTCGGATTACCCGGACGAATAGCGATCGCGTCTACAGATTGAGTAACAATGGCATTATTAGGTGCTTCCTTCTCCCAATCTGGTTGAATAAAACCTGCTTGAACCAGTTTATTAATGTCAATGGCAAGTGACAGGTGTACCACATCAGCTTCTTTACCATCAATCACAGCCAGAGTCTGAGAACCAGATCCATCGTAGCTTTGATTGAAAGTGATGTTTTGGTTATGTTCTTTTTTCCACTTTTTTATAAACTTGGGAATGATTTGCTCATATGCAGCACTAGTAACCGAGTAGGAAACAAATGTGAGGTTGACATCACTATTCGAGGTTACAGCAGCAGTATTTGCATTTTTATCGACTTTACCTCCACACGCAGCCAGCACTAAACTCAAGCTCACTCCTAGCAAAAATAGAGATACCAGGTTCCACAAAGAATACCTGTGCCACTTTTTCATCGAGTGCAAAGTTTGAACTAACTCAATGAAGCGGTTCCTTAATTTAAAATTACTCTGCCACAGATTCATCAATTTTTTATCCTTAAACTGCGGTAACTTGACCGAAATACAGTATTTTAAGAGCATTATAAGGCAGTAGCTAAATACACATAACCTTTTTTTAATCTAATTTTAAATAAGTTACTAAAAGGCAAATTATTTGGACAGTACCAAAGAAATTATCAAGGTGTAAGAGTGACAAAATCGCTACTACGCAACTTTTCGTCTTCCTTAAAAAATATTGATAATTTTTCTAGTTAAACTGCTAGCGCCTCAGCATTAGAAAGTAGATTAAATCATATTTAATTTGAAAATAGCTGAAATAATTGCAGCAAATGTTACAGTTTTTCTAGACTAACTATTGCGAATATATCTCATATAACTAGCTTGCTGTTGACGAAGAGAAATTCTCTACTAATAAGTAGACAAATACCTTAACCAGCATCTTGGCCATGCTTTTGAAATTGCTACAAGATTTAACCTGCACTTTGAGTGAAATTTTATCTTCAAATTAATTGCATGGCATGAGATTGAAACTAAGCCCAAATATTTAAGGAATATAATGATGTTTTCTTTTGGTATTGAACATGAGGTCGCTTTCCTTAATAAAGAAGGAAATATTGCTGATTTCTCTGAGACCAAATTTGCTGATTTCAATCAAATTGTCGAAAGGTTACCCTCATACCCCGATGATTATGCTCAATTACGTGTAGGTGATGCTGGTATTAGAAATAAGAGGTGGTATATTGAAGGATTTGAAAGATTTGCTGACTCTGATAAGGTTATAGATTGCTTACCTAAAGGAATTGAAATCAGAACAACTATACACTCTAATATTCAAGGTGTGATTAATGAATTATCAGAAAGTTTTAGCTTATTGCGTGATGTCGCTGCTAATTACGGTTTCTCACCCATCTTGACGAGTTTTAATCCCTACAAAACAGTTTTTGAGCCACAACCACCATTAAATGATTATGAAATAAAATATCTCCAAGCTTATCCTGACGAACACACTGCCAATATTTATATGGTGAGCTACGGGCCAGATTTAAATCTTTCCGTAGCAGACTTGTCTGTAAAAAAACTAATTGATATTGGCAGAAAGTTGACTTATTACAGTCCTTATATAGTTCCTTTTAGTTATAGTTCGCCTTTTTATGATGGTAGGTTGTGGGAAGGACTTTCGGTAAGAACATTTATTAGAACAGGAAAAAGACCAGCAACTTTAGTATTTGTAGAAACAGCAGAACAAATAATTTCAAGTGTTCCTTCATTGACAAAAGTCGCACGTATTCCAGCAGAAGTAGGCCGCATTGAATTTAAAGCTTTTGATAGTTGTGATGATTTTTCGCTTTACGCAGCTTTGTTAGCTTTGCTAAAAGGCTTAGTTTTAGACGAATCTTTGTTAGGTAGAGCAACTATTCCAGATGCAGCCTTACATCAAATTTCTGCAAAAGAAGGATTTGATAACGAAGAGATTTTTCTGAATGCAACTAAGATTTTAGAAGCAGCTGAGATTGCTCTTAAAGATGACCCAGATATGAATTTATTAATGCTATTGAAAATTAGCTTGAATAACCGTGAAACCAAAGCTCAAAAACTTATAAAAGAATATAAGCAATTAGGTTCTATAAAAGCAGTACTGAGGCAAACTTACTTACAATTTATATGATATAAATTTGACTTTTCAACTCAATTATTGTTTGTTAAGCTCAAGGCAAATTACGAGTGACTGATTATCACTCACACAAAGATAATCAGCCAAATTCTTGGATTTATGAAATTTTTTGCGTTGCTGAAACAAGGGATAAAATTTTGGCATAAAGATCTTAAAACCCTCATTCTCTTTGCGCAACGGACACTTTGACGGCAGTTGCTACAAGTCGGCAAAGTCGCCCAACGCACTGCCTCCTCTGCGTGCGACAAATCATCCCGCAAATATGCAACGCCAAATTTTGCAAAGATCAGCGTTCAAGCTAAACGATTGTAAATCTATCTACTATGAAAGTAAGGAATTGACAAGAATCGCAGTCATCAAAAATGCCTACTGTTGACTAGTTTACAAACTTGTCATTACCTGAGCTAATTCGTGAGATAAATCGGTTGTATTTTTTTGACACTTGTTAAATAAAACTCCAGCTAAGAAGTAATATTCACCAGAATAAAAAGCCATTTTGTGCTTCCGCAACTCTTCGATGTGTTGTTTAACTTTTGGCTCAGAGCTATAGTGACCAAATTTTAAAGGTAAAACTACAAAATTGTTCACTGTATATCCATGTTCTTGTGCCTGCTCAATTGTACTTTTAGGGTTAGAAAAGCTAGAAATTAAAAGTAGGGCATTTTCATAACCTAAAGATAAGAGATTGTTAGTAACTGTTGCTCCATCTATACCGCCAAATAGTAATGGCATATAAATATCTGGATCTGGTGCAGGGAGATATGGCGGATTAGCTACAAGATACTTGGCTTGAGGCTTAGAAGATTTAAATAAACATGAGTTATTGATAATATATTTGTTGGCGAGGTTATATTCATCGATTGTTAAATTGGCAGCTTTCCAGGCAGAGGTATTTAATTCAAATCCGTGTATTACTCCATCAAATTTATTCCTCAGCAATGAGTTGATGACAGGGCTACCATCACCTGAACCAAACTCAACAATCGAATCACCATTTTCACAATTCCTGAGAACTAAGTTTTCTAAACAATTGGAGTAGAAATTAGATTCTTCTGGACAAAAAAATATGTCTTTCATGTGACCTCGATTCAACTTTAATGTATAATCAATGTCGAAGAAAATCAGTTCTACTGCCTGAAAGCAATAGAAACTGTTTCTTTAGCGAACGCTTTGTCACTAAAGAAATTCTTTTCTGAGAAAAGGGGTAATATTGAATTAAAAATCTCAGCGCCGAAGCTGCTATTTTTAATTGCTATCTTTCATTTATGGGTCAGGTAGCTTGTTCAACTTCACGTATTGATCGGACAACAGCTTTCGCCGCGCGATCGCCCATAAGTTTTTCTTGGTCATAGCCAAGTACCAGTTCCCACGCATCATTGGGGTATTTTTCTGCCAAAGGCAAAGCCACATCATCCAACATCCAACGACCGTGGCGTTCATCTTCCCGAATGTGCAGTTCCCAATAACCCATCGCTGCCTCTGACAGTCCCAATCGTTGCGCCGCCGCTAAATAATTTCTATAAGCCGCTGGGCCAGCTACCTCAAAATAGGTCAATGCACCACTGTAGCGGAGAAAATAGCGCTTACGCTCCGTCGTTAAGAAATTATGATTATCACAAGCGAGGACTTCCCAAGGCACTAAATCAAAATATCCCTCTGGTTCGGTGTTCATGCCAAACTCAGTTAGCATTTGGGCAAAAAATGTCGAGTGCTTGCGAGATAAGCGACCGTTGCCGTATTCTTCTAAAAATACTCGCACCAGCGTACATTGCACTTCATTTGCCGCACCGCCTAAAATGGAGGTCATACGGCTACCTTCTACTAAGCCATCAAACGAGCCAATGGCTAGTAAGTGACGATAGCCAACTTCACTAATTTCTTCGCGAATATAGCGGCTATCCTGCGATAAAGTTGGATCTACATCAACAGATGCGCGCTCAATCAGTGCTTGTTTGACATCTAGTTGTTGCAGCGCTGACACATCGATTTGTGCCAGTTCCCACCCTTGCCAAGCTGCTTCGATTTGGTTGCGACACGAAGATATATAAAGCGATCGCTCGTTTTCATAGTGCCGCAAATCGTCATACCAAAACAACTTTAGCCGATTAATCCGATAGAGTATTCTTTGCAGAAACCGATGAGCCTGGTCATCACCATTAGCATTTTTATAAGCAGCATTGATTGCTGTTGAAAGCGTCTGCTCAAATTCCCAGATTTTCGCAGATTCTTTTTCTAGTTGATTATCTAAATTCTCCGTAGCTAGCAGTTCTATAAATTGCTGTTCAGCATTGTCATACTTAGTAGCTGTTATTTCCGCTATTTGCGTACTATTTCCTCTTCCCTTGAGGTTGGGGAATATAACTATATTGTTTCCCATGTAATCTTAGGTAGCTTTGCCAAAAGGTGAAAATTAATTCACCTTTAATATTTAGATTTTCATACCTGTAGCCTTTTGCATATCTTTCCTTGGTAATAAAGAAATGTGAAGAGTATATGAAGAAAGAGCAAACTCACAAATTTCAACTTAGATACTATATATTGTAGTTTTTTGTGGCAACATCAGTTAAAACTCGATGTTCAGCGCCAATTTACTTGATTTAAAGCATCACAGCTTATACAGTTTCCTCCAAATCGGCGTCATTCAAAGGGTGGTTATGCTTGTCGCCTACCGTCTTGGGGCAGAGGAAAACAGGTAACAAGCAGTATTTTCTTCCCCTTTATTGCTTATTCTCTCTATGCTTTTTTAAAATTATTCTTTCCTAAACTCCTCAATTTTGCGGAACTGTAGGCGTGGGATTAACTGGTAAACTAGGCGGAATTTGTTCAATCGGAATCAACGCTTCCATCACAGCCTTGACAATCGGTGCAGCGACGGTAGAACCATAGGCGTTTTCTCCTTTTGGCTCGTCCACTAATGCTAAAACAACATATCGTGGAGATTCCACAGGTAAAATTCCTACAAAACTGGTGATTCTAGCACCAGCTATGTAACCACCAGAAGCACTAGCTTTTTGCGCTGTACCTGTTTTACCAGCGATCCGATATCCCGGAATTTGTGCTACCTTACCAGTGCCTTCAGCAACCACAGTTTCCATCATTTCTACTACCCGTTGTGTTGTTGTTGAGGAGAAAATTTGGCGTGGTATGGGGCGGTTTGGGGAATAATGCATCTGCCCTTTATTATCAATTAGGCCGCGGACAACATGAGGTGTTACCAACTTGCCACCATTAGCTAAAGCTCCGTGCATTTGTACTAGCTGTAAGGGCGTTAAGGAAAAGCCTTGGCCAAAAGAGGTAGTTGCAGGTTCAATCGGTGACGAAATAAACTCTTCTTGACTTTTGAGACGACTACCGACCTCAAAAGGTAAATCTGTATCAACAGTTTGTCCTAGCCCTAAACGTTCCAGCCAGTTGTAGTAGACATTAGGCTGTAATCGCTGGATGATTTGCACCATGCCAATGTTGCTGGAATGTTGGAGAATTTGGGCAATGTTGATCTGCCCATAACTTTTATTTTCAGCATTTTTAATGATGCGATCGGCTACTTTGATCGCACCAGGATCGTTAAATAAATCGTCTGGTCTAATAACGCCATTTTCTAGAGCGATCGCTACATTTAAGGGCTTGAATGTCGATCCTGGTTCATAAAGATCTGCTACCGTCCAGTTTTTAAACAGTTCGATTTTAGCTTTGGAGTATTGATTTGGATCGTAGGTGGGTTGGGAAACTAAAGCTAGTAGGGAACCATCCGATGCATCCATCACAATTACTGCCCCTCGTTTTGCACCAAACTTTTCCATCTGTTGTTTGAGCGCAGAACGAGCTGCCCGTTGTAGGCGGCTATCGATAGTTAGTTGTAATTGCAAGTCATCAAAATGCAAAAATCCTTCTGGTGCATGATCTGGCATCAAAGCACCATTACCCGATCGACTTAACCGCACCGTTTTCACCGAACGTTCTAATAACTTCTCTTGACTATATTCCACACCTGCCTGGCCGCGACGGTCAAGATTCACGTAGCCCACCACATCGGCAGCTAAATCGTCTTGCGGGTAAAAACGCGCGTATTTTTGAATAAATTCAAAACCATTTAAATGTAAAGCAATTATGCGATCGGCAATTTCTTCGGGCAATGCCGGGGCAAGTGTAATTCCAGTTTTTTTACTTTCAAATGTTTTCACTAACTCAGCAGCATCTTTGTCTAAGAATGGAGCCAGACGCTTGGCTATTTCTTCATTAGACTTATCAAACAGCTTCGGATGGGCGAAGACAGTATATACAGGACGGTCAATTGCCAACAAATTATTACTGCGATCTATTACCGGACGACGGGGCATAAAAGGCCTCAAATTCACCATTTGCTGGTTTCGCGCCTTTTCTGTTAGCTTTGCTCCCCGAACGATTTGTAATTGATACAAATTGATCCCTAGCCCAAAACCAGCGGCAATTAGTACAGCCCATGCTATAAACAGTCGATTTCTAATATTAGCTACTTGGTCTTGGGTTTTAGAGGTAGGCGTCTCTGATAACTCCTGTTTAGAAACCCTCCTCCGCCTTGTAAAATCTGAATGACGAAAGTTCTTAAATTTACTTTTACTTGGTGACTTACGCATTGGATTTGTCCATTGTCCTTTGTCATTAGTCATTAGTCACTTGTCAAAAGTCAAGAGGCAATAGGCTAATACGTGCCTAAATTGGACATTTTTTCGTGTTCGCGCAGCGTCTTTGACAGGAGAAGACTGTCATTTGTCATTGGTCATTGGCCATTTGTGTTGACGAAGGACTAATGACAAAGAACGACCCTGACGAGTCAATATACAATTTAAATGCGTCACAGCTTAGGCAAGAGTCATGAGTTATTTCCTATCTCTTTTGCCTCCCTTCCCTGCTTCCGCCGCGGTCACCAATCTGAATCCTGATGACAAATGACCAACGACCATTGACTCTTAACTTTAATATCCCAGCGGCGAAGTAGTTTGCTGCTGCGCTTGTGAATCTGGCGTTGTCTTTGTTGGTGTGGAATTAGGATTTTGAGATGCTGGGGGCAAAAAAATCGTGCGATCTGGAGTTGGTAATACCAATCCTGCTGCTGGTTGTTCTGCTTCTTCAGCCATTTTGTTGGTTAGTGCAGCGTTAGTTGTGGTCAACTGTCGCTCATGACGTTGCAAACTTTGGAGTCTGCGGTATCCCTGGCTCCAAATTTCCTGAGAATATACTGTCCAACCATAGACCACTAGGGCTGATGCCACTAACAAAAATGCCACAACTGAAGAATAACGATGAAAGGCATAAAAGCGCAGTAACCACACAGGTAAATTCCTAGAACTATTCATTCCCGGAAGGTTAAGAAAGCCCAAGATTGGGCTGTTATGCACCGTACTTGACTGCCCTTTGAAATTGGCAGCTTGTTGTTTACCTGCGTGCACTGGTGGGAGCATGACTGACCCATTTGTAGCAGAAACAGATAAATTTTTTGATGAACGCCGTTGTCTTGTAGAGGGTACTGGTGGTTCAACAGCAACTGTAGACGCTTTTGAGGCGGTTGACTGTCGATGTGCCGAGCGCTTCCCTAAAGATAGGGAAGAAGCTTGCCGAAACCAATTACCCGTTGCAGAAACAGCTGATTTGCGAGCCGCAGCCATAACTTTTTGTTCAGGTTGGAAAAACTGGATTTTAGATTGGGTGTCTGTTTTTGCTAAGGTTAAAATCGCCTTGAATGCAATCAGCACAAATAATACCCTAAACTCTTTTCAGTGTTTTGATCGGTAGCTGCACCAATGTTTGCATCACTTAAGTATTGCAATGCTCGCTGATTGCGAGCTGCACTAGGACAGCTTGACCCTTTGGGCATCGTCTCTAAAGTATGGCAATGCTAAACAGCTAGCGGCAAGTGTCAGCGACAACATCACAATTTTTGGTATGATAGCTCGGTTTACTGCCAAATTTACAAAATAGCGGCGTTCAATTACTCATACCCATAAATCGGGAAACGCTGTTTCGAGTTCTTCTGCCACTTCTGTTTACAGTACTTTTTTCCCAAAATCCACATCAGACACTGGAGTGGTTAAGGGGTCTTACCCTTGAATGAGCGACAATATCCTAAGATGAGGGAGATGAGTTTAAAAAATCTGATCTTTAGTAATTAAGTTAGGTTTTTCTTGAGTTAAGAGAAACTGATTATTATAGCTGCTGGATATTGCAACTGTGAGAAAAAATCTTTTACATTGCCTTTAATATATATGCCTGAAAGCATTTAAAAAAAAAGCAACAAATAAGGTATCGTATTCATCAGGTGAAAATTTGTTCTTGCCACAATTGGTGAAAGAGGAGTTATGAAAACAAAAATCTTTGGTTTGGCTCTCATGTTAAGTCTGGCTGCAATTCTTGGAGCCTGCGAAGGTGGTGGTGAACCTGGTGGTACTGGCGGTACTACCAGCAGCCCAGCAGCTACAGGTGAACCAACTGATACTGGGGCCCCTGCTACTCGCTCCCCTAGCCCTGCCGCTACAGGGACTGCAACTCCTGGAGCTACTGGAACTGCAACTCCTAAAGCTACTGGAACTGCAACTCCTAAAGCTACTGGAACTGCAACTCCTACCCCTACAAAAACACCCTAGTTATAGCTAGGTTAGTAACAGCAGTCCTCACCATATGCCATAAGTAAATTTGGTGGGGACATAAGGTCTAAAGAATCTGCTGTTACTAAACACAAACTTGAGGATGCTTAAGTATCTGTTTAATTCAGACTGTAAGATAAAGGGCACTGGTGAAGACAGTTAATACTGTGACCAAGTGCCCTTATGCTGCGATCGCCTAAAAATATTCGACTAAAAAATTTATTAGTTGTTTAACATTTTGCCAGTGGCTGGTAATTTCTGCCACCCTACTCTAGTCTGCATTGCTAGACTAGGATGAGATTGTGTTGAAAATTTCTGTCAATATTATCGTTAAGCCCTCTTGGTTCTGTGCTATAAGCAAATTAAATATTACACTCATACTTAAAACTTCCAAAAAATAGCAAAATTAGTCCACCTGTTAATTGATAGGGGTCTAACATACTTAGGTAGGTTGGATAGAGAACAAACCTAAGTTAGATGGCGATCTGGACTCAGAACACCAAAGGGTAGCGATGAAGCGGATAAGATTTTTTGTTTTGAGCATTAGCATTGTAGTGGGGTTGACTAGCCATCTGAGGACAGCAGTTATGGCATTACCACCACCAGAGGATCTTCCAGAAGAAATCTTACGGACACAGATCATTATAGAAGCGCGATCGCCTATTGATGGTAAGCCATTAACTGCTGCCCAATACGCACAATTGCAAGAACAACTGCAAGTTAGCCCACCACGCAAACTAGATCCTAAAATTAGAGAACAGATTTTTTTGCTGCGAATACGTAAGGCTTTGCTTCAGATTTTTCCATTTTTAGGAATTTGATAAATTGGACATTTGTCAAGAGTCAAGATTCATTTGGCATTTGTCATTAGTTATTTCTTCCTTATCGCCTTTTCCCTTATCAGGTACTAGTTCATCATTTCTGAGGTACGATAACGGTGGCGACAAAATTGCAAATAAATGTAAAGAATATATATAAATTACAAAAGTAGTTTAATCAATCACTTTATTTCACGTAGGTAGCTTTAATGTCCATCACCACGATCGCCCCTGAACAGGTTAACAGCATCGTTTGGAATCAACATCAAGATCCCTTTGCAGTACTGGGTTCTCATCTTATAGAACAGAATGGCAAAAATGTCTGGGCTGTGCGAGCCTACCTACCAAATGCTAGTGCTGCGTGGGTAGTGATTCCTCAAGAACGTAAAGAATATCCGATGCAAACAGTGCATCATCCCCACTTTTTTGAATGCACGATTGAAACAGCAGAACTAGCAAACTACCAGTTAAGGATTAAAGAAGGGGATCACGAGCGCGTCACCTATGATCCTTATGCCTTCCGGTCTCCACGTCTGACAGACTTTGACTTACATTTATTTGGTGAGGGAAACCACCACCGGATTTACGAAAAACTAGGAGCGCACCTGACAGCAGTAGACGGCGTTAAAGGCGTTTATTTTGCTGTTTGGGCACCAAATGCGCGTAACGTTTCAGTGTTGGGAGATTTCAATCACTGGGATGGACGCCAACACCAGATGCGTAAGGGACCCACTGGCGTTTGGGAATTGTTTATTCCTGAATTGGGAGTGGGAGAGCCTTACAAATATGAAATCAAAAATTTTGAAGGACATATTTACGAAAAATCCGATCCCTACGGTTTTCAACAGGAACCCCGGCCCAAAACAGCATCAATTGTCACCGATTTAGATGCTTACACTTGGGCAGATCAAGACTGGTTAGAGAAACGCCGACACACCGATCCCCTCACCCAGCCAGTTTCAGTCTATGAAGTGCATTTAGGCTCTTGGTTACATGCTTCTAGTGCCGAACCACCTAAACTTCCGAATGGGGAGACTGAGCCTGTAGTTATTGTTTCCGAGCTTAAACCCGGCGCGCGCTTCCTGACCTACCGGGAATTGGCAGATAGACTGATCCCTTACGTTAAAGAGTTGGGTTACACCCATGTTGAACTGTTACCCATTGCAGAACATCCCTTTGATGGGTCTTGGGGTTATCAAGTAACTGGCTACTTTGCTCCCACCTCCCGTTTTGGTAGTGCCCAAGATTTCATGTATTTTGTTGACCAATGTCACCAAAATGGCATCGGCGTAATTGTGGATTGGGTTCCTGGTCACTTCCCTAAAGATGGTCATGGTTTAGCCTTCTTCGATGGTAGTCACCTGTACGAACATGCAGATCCTCGCAAAGGCGAACATAAAGAATGGGGAACTCTGGTATTTAACTACTCACGACACGAAGTCCGTAATTTCCTAGCTGCAAATGCGCTATTCTGGTTTGACAAGTACCACATTGACGGTATTCGTGTCGATGCTGTGGCTTCGATGCTCTATCTTGACTATTGCCGTAAACCAGGAGAATGGCTACCCAACCAGTACGGTGGCAGAGAAAACCTGGACGCAGCAGATTTTCTACGTCAGGTAAATTATCTAATTTTCAGCTATTTCCCTGGTGCTCTTTCAATTGCTGAAGAATCTACCTCTTGGCCGATGGTATCTTGGCCTACCTATACAGGGGGTCTAGGTTTCAACTTAAAGTGGAATATGGGCTGGATGCACGATATGCTGGACTACTTCAGCATGGACCCTTGGTTCCGTCAATTCCACCAAAACAACATCACCTTTAGTATGTGGTACAACCACAGCGAAAACTTTATGCTAGCTTTGTCCCACGATGAAGTGGTGCATGGCAAGAGCAATATGATTGGTAAAATGCCAGGGGATACATGGCAGAAGTTAGCTAATGTGCGTTGTTTGTTTAGCTATATGTTCGCTCACCCAGGCAAGAAAACCATGTTTATGAGCATGGAGTTTGGGCAGTGGAGTGAATGGAATGTCTGGGGCGATTTAGAGTGGCACTTACTGCAATACGAGCCACACCAACAGTTAAAACAGTTTTTCCAAGAGTTAAACCATCTCTACCGCAGTGAACCAACTTTATACACCCAAGATTTTGCTGAACCAGGATTTGAGTGGATTGACTGTAGCGACAACCGTCATAGCGTGGTTTCCTTCATCCGCCGCGATCGAGATTCGGAGAATTTTGTTGTTGTAGTTTGTAACTTCACACCTCAACCTCATTCCCATTACCGCATAGGAGTACCAGAAAAAGGTTTTTATACTGAGTTATTTAATAGTGATGCTCGTCAGTATGGCGGTAGCAACATGGGTAACTTAGGCGGTAAGTGGACTGATGATTGGTCGTTGCACAATCGTCCTTATTCGCTGGATTTATGTCTGCCACCTTTGGGAGTTTTAATTCTCAAATTGGATCACAAAAAGACAGCAGAAGCACTGGAATCCTAGTCAAGAGGGTGGGCATAGTCCCACCTTTTAATTATGCGATCGCTCTTGTGGTTGAATACATTGCGCAATGTATTAACTGTAAAGATCGCTTTTACTTTATGCATTGCAACCACAGATGGTCAGAGAGTCACATCATAGGTCAAAAGCCTGAGAATTCCATAAACGCCGCCAAGCTTCTGTAATTGTTAACTGGTTATAGTCTTGTGGAAAGTGCTTTTTCAGCAAATCGCTAACTAATGGATAGTAACAAGGGTGCATTGTTGGAAATAAATGATGTTCAGTGTGATAAGAGAAATTGTCATGAATCAGATTGAACAAGGGAGGTACTATTACAGATGTAGTACCTTGCACAGAATTATTCTGCGCTTTTACTGGATTGAGGTAATGATTTGTCGCTACATAAATGACTTCAATCACTGAAGCAATCAATATAGGTAATATCCCAACAAATAAGTACTTTAACCAGTTACATTCAACGGCTGCAAAAATTATAGTCTGGATTAAAATAATAATGCCTGTTTCAATAATAATTGAGAATTTTTCTTTGAAAGTATATGGTACTTGATAAGGAACTATATACAGCTTGCTTGTTGGTGAGATAAAAACAGCAATGAAATTACGCAGAATGTAAAAAACAAAATGAATATAAGCAAAAGGATTAATTAATCCAGGTAATAATTTATTTTTCTGTGGATAGAAAATCCAAGTGTAAATCCATTTAATCCAAGTTTTTTCTGAGGTTAACCATCGTCTATCAGGGTCTTGAAATGTTGCTGCATTAGGATGATGTGTTCGATGATGAATATGTATCCACATTGTCTGGGGGATAAAATTTATTCCCCAAATTAACACTTCTAGACAATGTCTCTGCCAAGATTTTGCCATAACTAAACCATGACTCAAATCATGAGCAAAAAAAACTAGACCAGGTAAGCTATTTCCTGACAATAAACTTGCAATCAAAAATATCCAAATATTATCGGAGTAGCGTGTTACGGTAATTGCTGAGATAAATAGCGAAAAATTAGCCAGAAAATACCAGAGATAACTTGGTTTTTTTTGAAAAGCTTCTTTTGGTAAGAAAGGACGGATAGTTTGAATATAGTATTTATCTGTATGTGTTAGGGGCTGTTGCTCTGTCGTATTCATAATTAAATTCTGCTTCGCAGGTTATAGATTCGCTTTTGAAGATGGCAAATAATAGATGGAAAGCTAGAACTACACTTATTTATAGCGATCGCACGCTTTTTGATTGGATCATTTCAAGTGTAGGTTGATTCACATCCCAAACTAAACCCAGACTTTGCAATGTCACTATTACCCAATAGCCAATATCAATTTGCCACCATTGCAGCCCAAACTTAGCTGAGTTTTGAAAGGCATGATGATTGTTGTGCCAAGATTCGCCAAAAGTAGGCATAGCCAACCAAAGATTATTTGTACTTTTTTCTTTGGTATCAAAAGCACGACTACCGCAGAGATGACAAATAGAGTTAATGCACCAAGTTGCTTGCTGTCCTAAATACAGGCGAATGACTCCACCCCACAAAAAACCATGCCAAGCACTACTCCAAGTTCCTGTGAGACTCAACGCTACAACCGCAGGGAAAACCAGCCCTAAAATTACCCAGACATAATACAGTTGATTAAGCTTGCAAATTGTTTTGTCCCGCAGTAGTTCTGGTGCATAGTAAAGTGGGTTGGGGTAATCGTAGCCCATCTTCCACCACAGATGAGCGTGCCAAAATCCATAAAGCTGATTGCGCCACCCTGTACCGTTTAAATGAGGGGAATGGGTATCCCCAACCTCATCACTATAACGATGGTGATGTCTGTGGTTAGCAACCCAAGAAAGAACAGGGCCTTGTCCACCTGTAGAACCGAGAATCACTAGCAGAATGCGAATAAATGGATGTGTGTGAAAAGCTTTATGGGTGAAATAGCGGTGATAGCCAACAGTAATTCCTACAGAGGTGAGAAACCACATCCCCAGAAAAACTGTAATATCAACTACACTGATAGGCTTGCCCCACAAACAGGCGATCGCTAAAATAAACCCAACAAAAGGTAGAACATCACACAATAAAAAATGCCGCTTCTGCAACAACTTAATATAGCTGTTGCTCATGGTTCTCTTTTTTAATAAATCAGTAGCACGACTAATTGATGCGGATTCAATGCTAGCAGTGGTTTCCATATTCCAAACCTTGATAACTGAGGCGATTATGCAGACAAAAGCTGATTTGCGCTCGAATTTGGCGCTAAATTTGGCAAAATCTCTAATTTTTGAGTTAAAAACTGCTCTCTGCAAGCATAGCGCTGGACTTTACCGCTAGAAGTTTTCGGGAGAGTGGCGGTTTTAATCAGCGCTATAGTATGAATCTGCAACTCATGCTGTTGTAAAACCGCTTCCCGAATCTTTCCCACCACTTCTGCAACGTTGAGGTGGCGCAGATATTGACGCTCAACTTCTTGCACAATTACTAGCCGCGCTGCATTTTCGCGCTCAATGGTAAAAGCTGCACCAGCGCCAAGTCTTAAGGATGGGTGAGCTTGAGCAACCGTTAATTCGATATCGTGGGGGTAATAGTTACGTCCCCGAATAATTATTAAATCTTTGAGACGGCCTGTAACGAATAGTTCGCCTTGATGTAAAAAGCCTAAATCTCCTGTGCGTAAAAATGGCCCTTGTTGGCTATCTGCTAAGTATGCTTGGAAATATTCTTTTGTTGCTTGGGGATTATTCCAATATCCTTGAGCGACACTAGCACCTGAAACCCAAATTTCCCCGACTTCATTGGGTAAACATTGAGTTAAAGTTTCTGGATTAACAATAACAACTTGCAGATTTGCTAAAGTTTGACCGCAACTAACAATATTTTGACTATCAAGATGATTATCGCTAGGAATTACTTGATGCTGTTTTAAAGCATTTTCCTCTACCGTTTCCACAGTTGGTAAAGCAGCTTTATCTCCCCCAGCAATGATTAACGTAGTTTCTGCCATTCCGTAGCAGGGATAAAACGCTTCGCGACGGAAGCCACAAGGCGCAAATAGAGTAGCAAACTGCTCCATTGTTTCCGCACGCACGGGTTCCGCACCATTGAACGCAACTTCCCAACTGCTCAAATCGAGAGTGGCGCGTTGTTCTGGGGTAATTTTACGCACGCATAAATCATATGCAAAGTTAGGGCCGCCACTGGTAGTTGCTTGGTAACGCGAAATCGCTTGCAACCAGTAAAAAGGCTTTTGTAAGAATATCATCGGCGGCATCAGGAAGACCGGAAAACCACCGTAAAGCGGTTGTAAGATACCGCCAATCAAGCCCATATCATGATAAGCAGGTAGCCAAATTACACCCCGACTCTCTGGAGAATGCTGAAACGATTGATAAATTAAAGAGGAATTGTGCAGTAAATTAGCGTGACTAATCATCACACCTTTTGGTGTGGAAGTGGAGCCGGAAGTATACTGTAAGAAGGCGAGGCTATCACTACTAACTTCGACTCTTCGCCAATCTTGCGCCCAGTGGTTATCTAGGTTATCGGTAGCTTGCCATTGTAGCGATCGCAAATCGGCAAATTCTTGTAACTGTGGCTGCACAAGGGCTAAAACTGCTTGAGTGGTGAGTGCAATTTTAGCTTGAGCATTTGCTGCGATCGCTTGTAGTCGTGAGATAGATTGATTGGGGCGCGGAGGATAAGCCGGAACCGCCACTGCGCCTGCATACAAACAGCCAAAAAAAGCAGCAGCAAAATCTAACCCAGGCGGATAAAGTAATAAAACTCGCTCTTGGTAGGCTTTTTGGCTCTGCAAATATGCTGCGATCGCCTGGGCTTTTTGATGTAATTCCCCATAGGTGAAACTGCTATCTTCGGTAATCCCATCTGCAAGGAAGGTATAAGCTGTTTGCTGCGGCTGATGGCTGCCTCGATACTCCAACAGATCCACCAAAGTAGTCACACTCGCATCTATTGCTGTATGTCTCATTTGACTCCCACCAATTCAGGTTTAGCAGTAATTTCCTCACCACGCCATTTAATAGCAGCTTCTAATTCTGAACCTAAATAAGGACGAATATTTAATTCAGCGCGGATTTCGTCTAAAGGCTTTTCCCATAAAGTATTCCAAGGAACACCAAACAGAGGTTGTGCTTGTTGTCCCATAATCCAGCCGCGCACAAAAGCTTCCATGTGCTGACTGCACAAATCCATATCTTCAATCGCAGTTTTGAGGAAATTTTTCGCTAGTAACACCACCCAAAACCGCGCCGGATAAAACTGAGTTAAAGAAAATGTCTCTACTTGAATTTCACCAGCTTTGTCTGTATTGCTACCTGTAACCACGTGCCAGATATCATGAGTTTCCATCACATAATTGAACAAATATCTATAAGTATCTGGCGTATGTTCGCGCACTGGCGGCGGAGTTAAGCCGTTTCTGATCATATGATCGGCGTAAATATAGCCCAAAGTGTTGCTAGGTAATTGATGAAGTTGCTGTAAATCAATCTTACCGAGGAGCTTTTTTTCAGCTAGGGCTATTCTTCCCCTTTGTGTGCGCGAGAGAAACTGGACAATTTGATTGAGACTCTTGGGATCGATTGCTGCATCAGACAAATTGCCACCTGCGCCAAAGGAACCGTAAGGTAGTTGTACAATGCGCATGAAACGATAGGCGAATATCAGCTTTTTTAGCTCTTTTTTAAGATTTTGTATAATTTGCATTTGATTTATCTCCCAGCGATGCTTGTGTTTTTAAATTAAAGAGCGATCGGGGAGAACTAGGGGAGAAATGTGAATAAGATGAGGAGAAGATGAGAGAGTTAAGATTGTAAGCGCACAGCACCCACGAATTGGATTTAGATCCCCGACTTCTTCAAGAAGTCGGGGATCTAGGCAACCATTCTTGCTTAAGTTATAACTACCTAAACAAAATTAATTACACATTCTCCTGGCTGTTCTCTGTTCCCTATTCCCTTTTTGCTTAACCACTTATCAACTCTCTATTTCACTGTAAGCCCAACCCAACACTTCACTGATTTGCCCTGCCAGTTTTAAAGGGCGGAAAGGCTTGGCAAATATAGCAGCTACATCTAACCCCGTAAAGCAGTCTTGATCTGACTCTTGGACTTTGGCAGTTAGTAAAATTACAGGAATTTGCTTAGTAACAGGGTTAGCCTTTAATTTTTGCAAAGTGGCACGCCCATCCATATCAGGCATCATCATATCTAGCAGGATGACATCAACTTGTGAGTTGGCAGCTACATTCAAAGCTTCTCTACCAGAACAAGCCGTCAACACATTCCAACCAGCACCCAATTCTAATCCCAATTTGGCGATCGCCTGCACATCTTCTTCATCATCAACAATCAAGATATTTCTGCTCATGGTGTCATCCTTGCATGATATGTGATGCTGACTAGCTTGATTACCTTGAGCTATTCTAAAATGCAATCGGGCAGAACTGGGGGAGATTGAAGTAGTGAGAAGTTGCTAATTAAAGACAGCTAAAGGTAAAAGTACATAAAACGTGCTACCTTCCCCTAAAACGCTCTGAACCCATATTTTACCGTTATGTTGCTGCACAATATTCCGACAAATAGCCAGTCCTAAACCTGTTCCGCCTTTGTTGCGGGAGTCAGATGCATCTACCTGCTGAAAGCGTTCAAAGATAATTTGTAACTTATCTTCAGGAATTCCTCGCCCTTCATCTTGGATAGTAATCAACAGGTAGTTGGATGTGTCTTTTTTCAACTCAACGCCTTGATATTCTGAAACTGTGGCACTGATCCAAACAGTATCACCTGGTTCCGAAAACTTAATCGCGTTGCTTAGTAAGTTGGTCAAAGTTTGCAACAAGCGATCGGCATCTGCCCAAAGTTCAATTTCTAAAGGATTAACAATTAGTTTGACTTGTAATTTATCTGCCATTGCTTGCATCGCTTCTGTTGCTGTAATCAGCAATTCAGCAGCGTTGCACTTGGCCTTGCGCATAAAGATTTTGCCCGATTTCATCCGTTCTAAATCGAGAATATCGTTCACTAAACGAATTAGACGTTCAGTGTTATTTGTCGCAATGCTCAGAACTTTTTGCCCCTGTGCGGTTAGAGTTCCTAGTTGTCCTGCACTCAATAAATCTAATGCTCCCATTGTGGAAGTTAAAGGTGTACGCAACTCATGACTAACTAAAGAGATAAACTCGTTTTCTAGGCGTTTGCGTTCGGTGATGTCATTGGCAATTAATAATGCACACGGTACTCCCGCTAGGTCAATCAATTCGATGGAAAGTAAGATGGTTTTGAGTTCGGCAGATTTGGTAGAAAATTCAAATTCCAGATTGTAGAGCGAACCGCTATCGGGTAAATTTTGAATAGTTTGGGCGATCGCTACTGTATTTTTACCTAAATCAATTTCCCTAACGGTATGTCCAATTACATCGTCTAAACAATAGCCACTCATTTTTAAGAAACTGGGATTAACATCCAGAAAACGTGTTTCTGAAATTGTGGCGATCGCGATCGGGTTGGGACTAGAACGAAAAACTTTGGCAAACTTCTCCTCAGCTTTGGCACGGTTGCGTATTTCTTGCTGCAACTGCTGATTTTGCGCTTGGAGTTGCTTTTGTAGTTGGCGAATCGTCAAGTGATTTTCAATTCTGGCTAAAACCTCTTCTAGTTGAAAAGGCTTTGTGATATAGTCCACCCCACCAACTGCAAACGCCTTCACCTTATCCAGTACATCACCCAAAGCGCTGATAAAAATTACCGGAATGTCGCGGGTGCGATCGCTTGTCTTTAGTTGTTGACAAACTTCATAACCATTCATCTCTGGCATATTCACATCCAGCAAAATCAAGTCGGGGGGAACTGCATTTGCTCCCCGCAATCCTGTCGAACCTTTGGTCACGCTCCTAACTTTATATCCTTGTTCGGTCAGCATAGCGGATAAAAGATTCAGGTTTTCTGGTGTATCATCAATTACCAATATGTCTGCTTTGGGAGAGTTAAATAACTGTTTGAGCATCGCAATATTAGCTTGAGCCAGAATAGGCTACGTAATAGTGAATAAAAATTTTAACGTTAATTTTCTAGCTTAATAATCCTTTATAGAAACTTATTCATAACTTAATTGTCTCCCCCAGTTCTCCCCGATTGTTTTTTATTTTTAAAACATGAAAGCAAAAGTTTAATTCATGACTAAAAGGTTAAAAATAATATGACAAATCAACAATTATCTTCCTTATCAAAAACCGCCCGTCTTTTTGCTGCTTTAGGTCTAACTCTCAGTGCTAGCCTGTTTGTTTACCCTAGCACCAGTCAAGCAGGTAAAAACGGCGGTGCGATACCTGCTGAACTTCAAGGCGAGTGGCTTTACGGTCGAATTTCTTCTATTCAATACCAAGACCAAAATACGGGACAGTCAGCAGCACCGAATGGTTCGAGCGATCGCTTTCAACTCGCAGCTAACGGTAACTACCAGCGGCAAAGGTTAATTCAAATCAACACCTACAACTGCGCGTCTAACCTGTTCATACAAGAGACAGGTAAGGTTAGTGTTGAGGATCAACAACTTACCTTCCAACCTACTGAAAGCACATCCAAAGGGCAAATCTGCAATACTGGACGCACTTACTCTGGACGCAATACCGCCAAGCCTGAAACATACGCGTGGTCAATAGATAAGAACGAGTACGGACAAGAAGTCCTCTTACTTCAGACTTCCGATGGTAAGGGTCAGGCTCATTATGGGCGACCTCAGTAGCTCTGCACAAGCCAGACTTTTCTCCCCTAGTTCTCCCCGATTGTTTCCTAATCTATAAAATATCGAACTGAGGTTATTCTATGATTCACCATATTTCTTTTGCTGTTAAAAACCCTCACCATGTTGCTCAAGTTTTCGCGGAAATTTTAAAAGCATATGCTGTTCCCTTTCCTCCTAATCCAGGTAGCTATATAGTTATACCTTTTGATGAACATGGTACAGCCATTGAACTTTATCCTTTAGGTTCTCAGATAGAACCTGGCGAAGGCAATAAGGAATCCGCAGTATTTGTACAGACCGCTATTTCTTCTAGATTTACAGATATTCATGCAGCCATTTCTGTATCTGTTAATCAAGAAGAAATCCAAACAATTGGTGAGCGTGAAGGTTGGCGTACTGTGCGCTGTAACCGCGATACTTTGTTTGATGTCATTGAGTTTTGGGTAGAAAACAGAATCATGATCGAACTACTAACACCAGAAATGGCAACTCAATACTTAAAATTTGCAACTCAACCAGAAACTCTGAAAATGTTTACGACAGAACCTGCCTTAGCAACAGTATAAATCTTGTGAAAAAGAGTTATTGCAGGTTGGATTTGAGTAAATTACAAGAATTATACTTAACTTAAAACTTCTCTTCTTACTGATAAGAGGAGAAGTATCTGCATTTAAAAATCCTGGTAGACAAAATATTGCGATGGCCTCGATTTACCAAATATTAGGATGCTTGATGGCGGAACTTTGAACGCACCATGAATATTATCAAGGATGCTTCATTCACTAGATATAACTTATATTACTTTTCAAAGCGATTGCTTTATAAGCAAACTCTGACAATTATTCAATAAATACGATCAAAATCAGCAATAAATTCATCAAAATAGCTGATTATATAGCAATCCTAATCATTAGTGAAAAATTCTATTGCCTCTTGTCTATTGTATATTGCCTGCCTCCACGAGTAAGTTCAAAAATCAAATAGGAACGCTATATAAGCATTTGTAGTTAATTTCTCCATTGTTTGAATACTAGATAAAATATACGTGTATTAGTTAGATATAATAATGACTCATTCTTTGTTTCCTAAGTGGAGAAACTAATGGGTCGCGCCAAAAAGGTTGTCCTGGCATATTCTGGCGGAGTAGATACCTCTGTTTGCATTCCCTACCTCATGCATGAGTGGGGTGTAGAAGAGGTGATTGCGCTAGCAGCAGATTTAGGCCAAGGAGATGAATTAGAACCAGTTCGAGAAAAAGCTCTAAAATCGGGTGCAAGTGAATCCCTGGTGGCGGATGTAAAAGAAAGCTTCGTTAAAGATTACGCCTTTGCAGCGATTCAAGCTAACGCCCTCTATGAAAATCGTTATCCTTTAGGAACTGCACTTGCCCGTCCACTAATTGCCAAGATATTAGTAGAAACAGCCCAAAAATATAATGCTGATGCGATCGCTCACGGTTGTACTGGCAAGGGTAACGATCAGGTACGCTTTGATGTTTCCTGTGCAGCCCTAAATCCCAATCTTAAAATCCTTGCACCAGCACGGGAATGGGGAATGAGTCGTGAGGAAACCATTGCCTACGGTGAACGTTATGGTATCCCCACACCAGTAAAAAAATCTTCTCCTTACAGCATTGATAAGAATTTACTCGGTCGTAGTATTGAAGCGGGGGTGCTGGAAGATCCAGCTGCTGAACCACCAGAAGAAATTTATCAGATGACTAAGGCGATCGCTGATACTCCCGATCAGCCAGAGTACATTGAAATTGGTTTCCAACAAGGTATTCCTATAACCCTAAACGGTGTAGCAAAAACTCCAGTCGATCTGATTGAACAACTAAATCAGATCGCAGGAAATCATGGTATCGGGCGGATTGATATGATCGAAAACCGCTTGGTGGGCATCAAATCGCGGGAAATCTATGAATCGCCTGCGATGATGGTGTTAATTCAAGCACACCGAGATTTAGAAAGCTTAACTCTGACAGCAGATGTCAGTCACTACAAGCGTGGTATTGAAGAGACTTATACCCAATTGGTCTACAACGGTTTGTGGTACAGTCCACTGAAAGCAGCCTTGGATGGGTTTATTCAAAAGACACAAGAACGAGTTTCTGGTACTGTACGGGTAAAACTTTTTAAGGGTAATGCCACCTTAGTCGGGCGTTGGAGTGATAACTCTCTTTATACCCCTGACTTGGCAACCTACGGTGCTGAAGATAAATTCGATCACAAGGCAGCTGAAGGCTTTATTTACGTTTGGGGTTTACCAACACGCATTTGGGCCCAACACACTAGGTAAAGGCAAAAATAAAAAGGCAAAAGATCAAAGAAATTATTACTTTTGCCTTTTTACTTTTTACTTTGTTTCTTTATTATTCTCCCGCTGCACGCTTGACTTGGCGAGACTCTAACCAAATGGGCACAACGATTACAGCAACTAAAATCAGTAAGGCTGCGATCGCAAAATGGCTAACCCAGGAAACCAATTGTTCCAAAGAAACAACTCTTCCCGCAAAGAAAGCTAATGTTACCATCACGCTTGCCCAAGCACTTGCGCCTGCTAAGTTATACACAAAGAATTTTCCAAAAGGCATCTCGGCTATACCTGCTAGTGGCGCAGCAAATATTCGTAGGAACGCGAAAAAGCGTCCAAAAAATACAGCTTTAACAGCATTCTCACTAAATTGCGCTTTAATATTTAGTAGTTTTTCCTCAGATATTCGGAACAACTTACCAATTTGTAGTAAGAAATTCCAACCACCGAATCTACCAATCCAATAACCACACGTACCACCGATTGCGGCACCTGCAACGGCGTCCCCTAGCACCAGCCAGTAATTAAGTTCATTACTACCTGCTAGAAACCCACCTACAAGGGTTACGGTTTCACCAGGAAGGGGAATGCCTAAATTTTCTAGCAAAATTCCCAAAAAAATTGCCCAATAACCATAATGGTGGGCGAATTCCTGGATGTTTTCTAGTGAAATCAACTCAAGAGACATTCCGCACCGCCGCCTTTACAAATTTTTACTTGTACTATAATCTTTGCTCCTTTTTGGGTGGGGTGTCAATCAAGCCACTCATGGGAGTACATAGCTTCTAGTCTATACTAACTTTTAACTGTGGAGGATTGACAGGGGCTTCTTTATAAGCTATTAGCACAACCGTATAGTTACTGAAGAATAAGTATAATCTTTTTATAGAAAATTTATCGAAATCCTTCTAAATATAAAAATTTTGTAAAAAATACGTAAGCTACTGCCATTCTTAGGAGCTTATGCCTATATTGAGAAAGTTAAGACAAATTATACGGCATGAATACTGAAAAAACTTGTTTCAACTGCACTGCTGTAATTCCTTTGTTATTTAAGTAACACGGCAAGTACTTGTTGTAAACAGAACGCAGTATTAATGCCAATTTTTTGTTTTCTGTTATAGTGTTGCAATTAATTCAGTGAAATTCATGACTCTGAAACAGAAAGCTCAAGTGGTTTTGTTTAAACCTCAAGGCAGTATAGACTTACAAGGTGGAATCGCCTTAAGTAACGAAATGGCTAAAGTAATACCACAGCCTTACCAACTTTGGGTTATCGACCTAGCAGCAGTAGATTTCATGGATAGTTCTGGCTTAGTCTCGTTGGTAAAAGGATTGAAAGCTGCACGCCAGAGCGGTTGCCGCTTAGTTCTTTGCAACGTTAAAGCACCCGTCCGGTTGATATTAGAACTCACTCAACTGGATTCAGTATTTGAAATCTTTCGTACCTATGAAGATGTCCTCACTATCGCCAACGATAATAGGCTGGTACTAGCAGGGTGAATCTCTATTCTTATTTAGAAATGCATGGTGAGGCCCAGCAATTTTAGTAACTTTTAATAATTTCCTCGATTACAATCACCTCACCATCATTAACAATACCAGATTGGCGATCATATAGCTTCTATAAATTTACACTCCCTTAAGGGCAGCTGCCCTTGGGACTTATATATTGACTTATAGCAAAATAGATTGTTACGCTTTGCTTTCTGCCCCATCACATTGGTGCCTGAGTAGCAAAATTAAAAGAGGCTAGAGAAAAAGTATGAGCGTGTGTCTTAGTTGAGAAACCTCTCTCAGTAAAAAGAGAGGTTTTTGTTTCGGTTTAGGGGTGCGAGTAGCAACGGAACAGAAAACTGGGATAAGCAAATAAAATCAAAAATATTGGCAAAATTATTACCATGCTTCAATTGGTATAGGTTTCTCCGTAGCGATCGCTTGGGTTAAAAGCGGCTCATCAAATCCAAGCGCGTAACTTTCTGTACGGTTGCTTACTTCATCCCGGATACAGAAAAAGGCTGCCCACCGATGCTTGTTCGTTCTTTGCGTGTGGTTAGGCCTTTGGGATGGACGATGGAAGTGGACAGACTTCCATCGCTTGAATCAAGCCGTGTTCAAAGGTGAATCGATGGCCCACGTGCTCATCGGCAAGAACTGCGTCAGCCTTGTCACGCACGACCTGATGCACATCGACCAAAATGCGCCCGGCCGCCTCCGAGTAAAAGGAAACCGGCTCGACGTGCGGATTGATCTCGCTCCATTGCTCCGTCCAGTAAGCGCGAACTTCTTCAGGTCCACGGACAAAACCGCCTTTGAACGCTCTGGGCCAAACCACGTCCGGAGTCATGAGGGCAAGGGCAGCGTCAACGTCTCGCGCGTTGAAGGCTGCGTAAGCCGCACGGAGCAGTTCGATTAGGAGTGCAGGTTGATCTGACATTTATTGGTATGGTGAACCAAATGCAGTAAGGATTAATAATTTATTGTACAGAGTTTAGCTGAAGCTTTTTTTATCGACACTATCATGCCTGATGTCAGGTTTATTTCGAGGATTTTCCGTTTTTAATTCTTCTATTGTAAGGAAGGTTGTTTTATATGTAGTTCATGAGCGTTATTCACGAAAACTCAGCACAGATGATACCAGGCGCTTACATTTAAGAAACCTGAGAGCAACACTAAAATCGGCTGCCTTAGATCTTCAGCTTCGCAAGCAACTGGCTCAACTGTTAGGAAAATTTAAAATTACTATTAACTATTAGGTACAGGAGAAATACTGGTTTCGTCAGATGTTGGACGGGGAAAACTGGGCAGATCGATACCACTATGATTGGCATTACGGCTTTTCAGAGCTAAACGGTAACTGACACTTTGCAGTTCTGCTTGCAGTTGTCGATTTTCTCGTTGTAGCATTGCTACTTTTTCTCGCACTGGAGCCATACGCTCTTCAAACTTCCGACGGTAAATTTGTGGTAACTCCTGTACTACTTGCTCTAACATGCGGCTGCGATCGGTTAATTCCTGAACTGTCTGCCGCAATTGGTAAATCTCGGCGTCACGCGCGGTAATTTGCTCTTGGTAGAATGTCACCTGTTGCTCGACAGCTTGCAATTGTTCTTGCAAAGCCTGCAACTGCTTCAGATCTGGCTCCGACTCCGATTTTTGGGGAATAAAACTAGTATTACCCTTGACCAGTCGGAAGAGTTCTTGAGATAACTGTTGCACTAATTGGTCACGAAGTTGCAACTCTTGGCGCAGTTGCGATACTTCACTAGAGAGAGCTTGGATGTTGGATGTATCAGATTGGCTCACAGTGGCTTACAGCTCCCATTCAGAATCTTGTCCACTTTTACGTATAACTGCGGTCATAATACTTTTGGCAAGTAGTTGTTAATTTAGCATTACTAGCCAAGATCGGAAGAAAAAAGGCACATTTTTTTATAAGTTTTATCTTACTCAGTATTAAGTTCTTCTCAATATTGAGTGCTGAGTCTGAGAAAGGAAAATTACCAAGTACTGATGTACTTTGTAAAAGCCCTGCCCCAGAACTTTGCCTGAAGGGATTCCCTCCAGGCAACTTCTCTCTTTATGGGCGGTCTTTAAACTCGAAACTCAGGACTCAGCACGCTTGATTTAGAACTTGCTTAAGCGGTTGCAGCCACTGGATCTGCTTTTTCTTCGTGGACTTCCTGTTTAATTGTTAGGTAGCGAATGACTTCTTCGCTCAAACGCATTGCCCTTTCCACAGGGGCGATCGCAGTTCCAGGACCAGTATAGTTGAATTGAATGTAAATGCCATCCCGGTGCTTTTTAATTTCATAAGCCAGACGACGCTTTCCACGATTTTGAATTTGGATATCTTCAGCACCTTGTTCTTTGAGCAAGTTCTGATATTTATTAATCGCTTGCTCTACCTGTTCGTCTCCCAGATCGGGACGCAGGATGTACATTGTTTCGTAAACTATCGACATGAACTTTAGTCTCCTTATGGACAGAGTGGCTGCCGATGTTAATTTATACAGTACTTTTGAGAGGATATCTCAGTACCGATCAACATCTGAAGCAACAAGGAACTATAATCTTACCAGTTTTTAATTTGAATCTTGAGCCAAATCCGCCAAAGTTTTAATCTCTAAAAAGAAGCTACTCCCTGACTTCTGATGTTTAGCAGCCGCATGAGCAGCTTTAGCAATACCCTGACGGGAAGTTGCTGGGTGGCAACAGAGGCAGTTAAGTTAACCCTGGGATTGAATTAAAGAGGGGGAATCGAGCTTTGGGTTATCGACCGCTATTGGTTTGAGACTCAAAGCTCTACCGTTGTCTGTTGGCTCTACTGATTTTTCAAAAGCTAACTCACGGTTGCTAACAGCTAACAGCTTTCAATTGCATCCAAAAGGATATTAATCAAGGTTATGGCGCAGCGCTATGTGCGAGTTCAAAATCAGGAAGGACAGATTTACTATGGGTTATTACAACTATCCCTTAATGTCCAGTTACTAGATGCTCCGCCCTGGTTACAGGGACAACCTACAGATTTAATCTTGGCACCAGACGATTATCACATTCTGGCTCCTTGTGCGCCCTCAAAAATTGTGGCTGTGGGCAAGAATTATGCAGACCATGCAGCAGAAATGGGGACTCCGGTGCCGAGTGAACCACTGATTTTTCTCAAGCCACCTACATCTATTATTGCCTCTGAGACAGAAATTAAATATCCTCTTCTGTCACAAAGGGTAGACTACGAAGGCGAATTGGCACTGATCATTGGCGATCGCACTAGTGACTGTACCCCAGAGGAAGCCCAAACCAAAATTTGGGGTTATACCATTGCTAATGATGTGACAGCGCGGGATTTACAAAAAAAAGATGGTCAGTGGACGCGAGCCAAAGGTTTTGATACATTTTGTCCCTTGGGTCCTTGGATCGTCAGAGAATTAAATCCGGGTGCGAGATTGCAGACTTTTTTGAATGAGGATGCTAATCCTGTGCAATCTACCTGTATCGATCAGATGGTATTTGCTCCCGATTTTTTAGTGTCCTATATTAGTCAGGTAATGACGCTGCTGCCAGGAGATGTGATACTCACTGGTACACCAGAGGGAGTCGGTTGCTTGCAGCTAGGCGATCGCGTCCGTGTAGAAATTGAAGGCATTGGTCGCCTAGAGAACACCGTAGCAGCTCGTTAATTACTACCGCACTTGCATATAAACAGCATCCGAAATTGCTGGAATTTCTGCGTAACGCCCTAAAAGAGACTGAGCAACAGAATATCCAACTGCTGCTACTAAACCGAGAAAGATAGTGCTGGCTACAGTTTGCACTGCAAAATCTACACCAGGGAGTGCTACAACCCGCAAAACTATGCTGCACAAAAACACAATAATATCTAAAAGGATTGCCTGCATAGTGTTAAAGCGAATGAAATGAATGATTTTTTCATTTCTCACCACCAAAAAGAATAAGGCAAAGAAAACTATTAGTTGCCCAAATTGTCCTAAGCTGCCGTAAATAGCAACAATCGGCGCAAGGGGCAAAAACACCACTTGCAGCGCTGGAAATTGTCTTAATAAGGACACATAACCAAACATCAACCCATCAATTAAGGGCAGTAAATAAGGTAAGCAAGCAAGAATGCGGTCCGAAACCGTTGTAGACCCGCGCCAAGACATGGTGAGTTCTCCTGTGGATAAAGTTCAACAGTTACTTGAGCCTAGGATAACGCAGTTACTTGGTCTTGCTAGCAAATCCTCTTATTCTATATTGGCAACGAGAAAACCCATCATACACTCATACTGCTCTGGCTGCTGTTCGGTGAGTTTACGTACTTGTTGACCGCAACGCAGTTGACCTTGACTCCAACGTGGTTGACCACTTTGATCGGCTAGTAGACAAGACTGACAAACCTTCCCAGGGGCAAGGATTTGATTTTCCATTAAAATGACTAGCATCCCATCCCTCCTGTAAATTCTCACTATTACCCACAATTTCACTTAGGGGAGAATCGGCTTTTTAGACGCCCCAGCCGCAGAATTACTAGATGTTCCAGCTTTGCTCAGTCTAGAATTTGGGAAAAGTGGATTGTGATTCGGGATGGCAATGAACGCCTAAAAGTAACCTCTGATGTCTCTTTGGCAAAAGTGTAGGCGATCGCGTAGCGCTTGAGAGCAGGAAAGGAGTTTTGAGAAGAAACACCTCGACAATATACAGGCGGTCGCAACTCAAACAAAAATTGCCAAGTAGACTCTAGATTTATTGTATGTTGTGTATAGTAGAGAGGAGTTTTTTTAGTAAAAAGTAATACATACACCGCTACAAGAAATTTAAAATTAAAAAATTAAAAATTTTTGATTCTGGGTTTTTCTACAGTATCGAACTTGCGTCTAATAATAAAGAAGTTGGTAATCGTCAAAAGCCATTGAACTATAGACTAAATATGTACTATTGACTGTGGACTGTTACGTAGGTACGACACCCAGGCAAAATTAACTGTTGTGCAAATTTTTCTAAGGATAGCTGAAGTGACTAAGACTAATTCAGACTTGCTGAGCTCTAGCGACCCCGCGATCACGGAGCTACTTAATCAAGAACTACAGCGTCAACGTGACCATTTGGAGTTGATTGCTAGTGAAAACTTTACCTCAGCGGCTGTACTAGCAGCGCAAGGTTCTGTGCTCACAAATAAATATGCCGAAGGCCTACCTGGTAAACGCTACTATGGCGGTTGTGAATTTATTGACAAAGTTGAGCAGTTAGCAATCAACCGTGCTAAACAGCTTTTTGGTGCTGCTCATGCGAATGTTCAACCCCATTCTGGTGCTCAAGCGAATTTTGCCGTGTTCTTGACACTATTAGAACCAGGCGACAAAATTATGGGGATGGATTTGTCTCATGGAGGACATCTTACCCACGGTTCACCTGTGAATGTGTCAGGTAAGTGGTTCAAAGTCAGCCATTACGGCGTTAGCGAACAAACAGAACAATTAGACTATGAGCAAATTCGGGAGCTGGCGCTAAGGGAGCGTCCTAAGCTACTAATTTGTGGTTATTCCGCTTATCCCCGAATCATTGACTTTGAGAAGTTCCGCAGTATCGCCGATGAAATCGGTGCTTACCTGCTAGCTGATATTGCCCACATTGCTGGTTTGGTCGCTACTGGCCTTCATCCCGACCCTATCCCTTATTGCGACGTAGTAACTACTACTACCCATAAAACTCTTCGTGGTCCTCGTGGCGGTTTAATTTTGACCCGCGACGCCGAACTTGGTAAAAAGTTCGACAAATCTGTTTTCCCCGGAACTCAAGGCGGGCCATTAGAACATGTAATTGCTGCTAAAGCAGTGGCTTTTGGCGAAGCTCTAAAGCCTGAGTTTAAAACATATTCTGCGCAAGTGATTGACAATGCCCGTGCTCTGGCAACTCAACTGCAAAATCGTGGTTTAAAACTTGTATCAGATGGTACAGATAACCATTTAATGCTAGTAGATTTGCGATCTATCGGACTGACAGGTAAGCAAGCGGATCAGCTGGTGAGTGGCGTAAATATTACCGCTAACAAAAATACAGTTCCCTTCGATCCGCAGTCACCATTTGTTACCAGCGGTCTGAGGTTAGGTTCGCCAGCCATGACAACCAGGGGGTTAGGAGAAGTAGAGTTTACAGAGATTGGAAATATTATTGCTGATCGCTTAATATCTCCAGACTCCGAGGAAGTTGCTGCTGATTGTCGGCGACGGGTAGCGGCGTTATGCGATCGCTTCCCCCTATATTCTCATCTAGAGATTCCCGTACCAGCTCTAGCATAGGGGATTGGGGAGAAAAAGCAGGGGAGCAGGGGAGCGAGGGAGATAACACTTCCCCTTAATCCTCCGCCTATTTAAAAGTTCCTAGCCTGTATTCTCTAATCTAAAATCTCAAATTCCTATGCTGATCAATGACTCAAATTTAGTAGATCTAGGTAGCAAAATCCTTCAGCAGATTTTTGTCTTACAAATTACTTTTTGAAAATACAGATGCCTCCTCAGATTTATCATCTGATTTCTTTCCTAGTAGCCGCCGTAGTCGTTCTCTGGACTACGCCAGATATCAAAAACATTGGGATCAAAAGTGGACGTGTAGATCAACCTGGTGGACGAAAAGTCCATCAACGCCCGATGGTACGTCTGGGAGGAGTTTCAATTTTCGCAGGGACTATAACCTCTCTACTAATTGTCTGGTGGTTAGGTGGATTTGGCAGTCTGCCACCGGAAAAAGAATGGCAAATTTGGGGTGTCACCTTAGGTGGTCTCGGCTTTTTTCTTATTGGTTTAGCCGATGATTTACTTAACTTGTCACCCCTGTCACGTCTGTTGATGCAAATGATTGTGGCAGCTGGTGCATGGAAAGCAGGCGTAAGTATAGATTTTATTACTGTTCCCACCGTAGGAATTGTTGACCTGGAATGGCTGAGTTTACCGATTACAGTCCTTTGGCTGGTAGGAATGGTCAATGCCATTAACTGGATTGACGGTTTAGATGGATTAGCAGCTGGGGTATCGGGAATTGCCGCTATGGTGATGCTAGTTGTAGCGCTATTTATGCACCAACCAGCAGCAGCTCTAATTGCCGCGGCCCTTGCTGGTGCTGCATTGGGATTTCTCCGCTATAATTTCAACCCCGCTCAAATTTTTATGGGAGATGGCGGGGCTTATTTTATGGGATTCACCTTAGCGTCTGTAGGTGTAATTGGTCTGGTAAAAATTCCGGCTTTCACAGCTGTATTATTACCTTACCTAATTCTTGCCGTACCGATTGTAGATATGTCAGCAGTGATTTTAGCGCGGCTGCGACGTGGTAAATCTCCATTTACTGCGGATAAAAGCCATCTCCACCACAGACTACTCAAGGCTGGTTTATCTCATCGCTGGACAGTTTTGTTTATTTATTCTTTAACTTTGTGGGTTGGCAGTTTAGCATTGGCTATTGCTGGCATACCTAGTGGCATTGCTTACGCCTGTGCTGGAACTTCGCTGCTCAGTTTCGCTATCTGGCGAGTTTGGAAACTCTCTCGGTAAAATCAAGTATTTTAGATTTGTAATTTTGGATTCAATCTAAAATCCGTCTGGGAAAGTTTGCTAAGTTGGTCAACTCCTGCCAGAAACTGACTCAACTTTCCGCAAAATTTTAAATATCAAATCTAAAATCTGATGAGTGCAGAAATTATTTGTGTTGGTACGGAAATGCTGTTGGGTGATATTCTTAACAGCAATGCGCAATTTCTCGCGAAACAATTAGCTCAACTAGGTATTCCTCACCACTATCAAACAGTGGTAGGGGATAATCCCGAACGACTTAAGCAAGTTATAGAAATTGCTACCTCAAGGGCGCAAATTTTGATTTTCACAGGTGGTCTTGGTCCCACGCCAGATGACCTCACCTGCGAAACCATCGCTGATTTTTTTGGCGTTCCTTTAGTAGAACGTGCCGAAATCATCGAAGATATGGCTCAGAAATTTGCTCAACGCGGTCGGGTTATGTCCCCCAGTAACCGCAAACAAGCTTTAATTCCTCAAGGTGCAGAAATTTTACCTAACCCTACAGGCACAGCACCTGGCATTATCTGGCAACCCCGTCCTAATGTAACTATTTTTACTTTCCCTGGTGTGCCATCCGAAATGTACCGGATGTGGGAAGAAACAGCAGTACCCTATCTTAAAGGCCAAGGCTGGGGACAAGAAATTATTTACAGCCGGAGTTTAAGGTTTTGGGGAATTGGTGAATCTGCTTTGGCAGAAAAAGTAGCCCCTTATTTTAATTTGCCTAACCCCACAGTTGCACCTTATGCAGGCACTGGGGAAGTCAGACTCAGAATTTCTGCTAAAGCCGCTTCGGAAGCAGCAGCAGAAGATTTGATTGCGCCTATTGAAAAACAAATCAAAGAAATTGCAGGCTTAGATTATTACGGTATTGATAATGATACCTTGGCTTCAGTAGCTGGTAAGTTATTGCAGGCTTCAGGAGAAACCTTATCAGTAGCAGAATCCTGCACTGGTGGTGGACTAGGGCAAATGTTGACCGATATTTCTGGTAGTTCTGAATACTTTTGGGGTGGGGTAATTTCTTATGACAACTCCGTGAAAATAGGTTTGCTAGGAGTAAACCCAGACGACCTTGCTAAATTTGGAGCCGTAAGTGCTACTGTTGCAGAGCAAATGGCACTTGGTGTAAAAACCCGCCTCTCTACCACTTGGGGATTAGGTGTGACTGGTATTGCTGGCCCAACTGGTGGAACAGACACCAAGCCTGTGGGTTTGGTTTATATTGGTTTAGCTGGGCCGAAAGATGAAGTCGCCAGTTTTGAGTATCGCTTTGGAACAACGCGCAATCGTTCTTATATTCGCTATGTCAGCGCGTGTGCAGCATTGGATGTACTGCGAAGGAAGTTATTGACGAGACAGTAGTAATACTATTTCCCAATACTGCCAGGAATATGGAAAAAAGGGTGGGGTAAAGAGGAAAGAAAAACCTTTACCCCTTACCAAGTTCATCAAATGTTAGGTGTTAATCTAATCACACCAAAGCCTCACTACAAACAATTATAGGAATTGGCTGAGATAACGTAGGTAACCTGAGTTCGGGATAAGAAATCCTCAAACCCCTTGATTTTTCGTTGTCTGGTCTGAAACTTTGTTTTCATATATTTTCAATAAGGCATGTTGTTGATATTAATCTCATTTGTGAACCTTATTGACGAAACGATTCCACTTTAATCACTTCTTTTACCACTTAGAATTTTGCTCAATCTATACACAATAAGCTTTTTAGCTTCTGGCTTAACCCGAACTCAGGTTAGGTAAGCTATTATCTTGCAACTCATGCATATTATGTTGACGGTAAATCTGTACTAGCTGATTAAACAATTCCTTACCTGTGAAACCGTCGCGGCGCAGTTTGTTTAACTCGCGGTTAACAGCTTGGTTCACACTCAAGCGGAACGCTTTTTCTAAAATATTGACCTGACCTTTTAGTTCCTCATCTGTAGTTGACTTAAAAAATATTCTCAGCTCCCGCAGAATATACCTTTGTCCCTGAGTCAAACGTTGGTTAAATTCCCGTTCTGCTTGGCGATGTTTTACTTCTTCTGCAAATTGACCTTTGACGCGCATCACAGCAGCGTTATGGTCTTTGGGAAGTGACAAGGTGGGGGTGGTGTCATCAGCTTTAATTGCACCTAAGATACGGGGGATATCTCTAGAAATTATTTCTCCTTTGTCATCTAATAAAAATAGTTGCTGGTAGCCTTTGATATCAGGTCGATTGGGGTCGGAAGCTTCGCAGAAAATATATGTCCCCTTTTGCATGGAAAATTTAGCAGTGCGAATACCATGCGGTAAATTAGCAATGCGTTCAAATTCACCTGGGTCTTCTTTTTGTAATTTTCTGAGGATTTCTTCTGCCTCATTTAAATCTAAAAAATTATCTTCATCCTCAATATCAAATAGACTCAACTGTTTACCTTGTTGTTCGTAAATGGCATACATTGCTTCTTCGTTGAGTCTTTCTGTTAAGTCAAGTATTGCAGCATCTTCACCTATGGTATCGTGAATTTCTTGTATTCTGTTTTTAAGTTTTTGTTTCAAACCTAAATTGCGCTCAATGCCTAGTTCTGGTAAAAAGTTATATCCATAGATGACATCTTTATCACTGCCAATACGGTCAATACGACCAAAACGTTGAATAAGCTTAACTGGGTTCCAATGCAAATCATAATTAATAATCAAATCACCATCTTGCAGGTTTAAACCTTCTGCTAATACATCGGTAGCAATCAAGGTATTAAGTTCTGATTCTCCGGATTTAAATTTATATTCTTTGTTGGCGTTAGGGGCAAACCTTCCTACTAGCCGTGCTTTATTTTTGCTGTTACCGCTATAAATTACATCAATATCATGACGCTGACCATCTGGGTTTAAATTATCAGATAAATACTTGGCTGTGTCGGCATATTGAGTAAAAATTAGACGTTTTTTATCTCTAATATTTGGTTTAGATAACCATTTGATTAAAGTCTGTAATTTAGTATCTTTATCAGGGGTAATTGGTTCTACTAAATCCAAAATACTTTTCAATAATTTAATATCATGCTCGATATGCTGTTGTAATCTTTTTGCATCAAAATCCGATAAGTCATATTTATTAGATACCTGTTTTAATGCGTCCATCAAATCCTGTTCTTCTGCTTGATTATAATCTTCCGATAGCAGAGTTTGGGCTTCTTCTCCGGCGGGTACAAATCCTTGAGATAGTGATTTTAAAAATCTTTCATGCACTATCAATAATTTCTTGATAGTTTCTTGGAAAGCGTAAACACTCGATTCAAAACGCTTAAATAATAATACCCGCATCAAACCCCGGAGGTTAGCACCTGCACGTTGCAAAGTGTTATAAGGTTCTTGCTTTTGTTTATCTTTTAAAACATAATTCCACAGCCCATAACGTGCATAGCTAAGTTCGTTTGTGGGTGGTTTAAGCAGTTGACGTTTGCGGGACTTACCCATGTATTGCCGTAAATCCTGATACAGTCCTTGGTATGTGTCCTCAATGCTGTATTCAATGGTTTCTAGTTCGCGTTTGGGGAAAAAGCGATGTTTACCACCAACGATGACATAAGCGCGTCGGGTTCCGTCTAGGTACTCTCTAAAATTAGCTGGGTCAACTTGTTGATGAGTTTTTGAATCAAAACCGTAAAAACGTAAGATGTGGTTGCGTGTACGGCGGATAAGGATATGAGAAAGTAACTCTGGTAATTTTTTCGCACCCTTTTCTACTAATTGAAAGTATTCTTTTAAATTAGGTGGGTCTATTGGTAAATCAGTTTTATCATCTTGATGAAATAATTTTAACTGGTAATAAATATCCCAAACACTCTTATTTCGAGGAGTAGCTGTCAAAAAGCAACAACGTTTACCCGCACCTAAAAACGCTTCTACAACTTTATATCTTTGAGTATTATTATTTCGCAAGTTATGACTTTCATCTATGAGTACAAAATCTCTATCTTGAAATCTAAAGTCATTTAATAATGCTTTTACGTCTCCATCATCATCTTCTTTCAACATTCCCATTGAAAGGACGCGAGCATTTAACTGGTAAACTTCATTATATCTATCCCACATTTCTATAAGTGGTGCAGGACAAATAATTAAAGGACGTGCGCGTTCTACTTGTTCAAATCTTTTAATAATTGCAGCGCCAATAAAACTCTTTCCTAGCCCTACTACATCAGAAACAAAAGCTCCGCCATAATCTCTGATATTTTGGACGGCATTATTAACAGCTACTTTTTGGAAATCTGCTAATTGTTTACTAATTTCATCTTCTAGAATTAAATCTTTTGGTGCAGTATCTTCTAATCTATCTTTGACTAAAGCGTAGAGAGTTTTATAGTAAACATCATAAGGACGGACTATAGAACCCGCCCAAGATTGTTTCATCTCTCTCATTAATGCTTCATTAAAATCTTCTGCTTCATTCCACAATTCATCAAACCAATGAGTTAATTCTGTATGGTTATCGTTTCCGTGGATGGTTACATTCAGTTCGGTATTATGGGTAATACCCGAAAGGGTAAGATTGGATGAACCTACAATCGCAATCCCTTTTTCTTGACGCTCTAAAGCTCTACCTTTGTTATCATAAACAATACCGTAATCAAAAATATAGGCTTTGGCGTGTAAAGTTCCTTTTGTGTAAACGCGGACATAAAGCCGTTTTTCTTCTATCATTTGCACTAGGTTTTTAACCAGCGTCTCGGCTTCATCCGTTTGATCCATTAATTCAATACTAGAACGGATATTGGCTGCTGTTTCATTCGCCATCCGCTTTTCTTCACTACGCTTAAGATATTTCTGTGCTTCGATTTTATCTTCAATTAATTCTAATCTTCGGTATCCTTGGGCAATTTGTTCAATGGTTTCGCGGTTACTAGTATTGCCAATTAGCAAGCGTAATTCTTTAATACTGGTGAGGCGTTCTGCAATGGCAGTGAAGCCAGAAAGGAAGAAATAACCTACCGCAAAATGTGCCGCTTCTGTTGAGTCGAGAATGCGTTTAATTTGGTCTACTAATTTTTGATTGCGGTTGTCTATAATATCGTGGGTAGGCATTGTTCAAGATGCTAAAACTTCACTGAGGATAACAACAGGTAAACCAGGAACATTACGAAAGCCTTTATCGTTGGTGATAAATTGGTTACAAGTAACAGATAAAGCTGTAGCAGCATGAATAGCATCGGGTGTTTTGAGGTTACTTCTAGCCCGAAGATTAGCAGCTTGTCGCAGTATTGATTGACTAATAGTAATTAACTGCACTTGAGATGATAATAATAGTTCCTCATAGTCTGCTACTAAAGAATTATTACCATTACGCAATGGAACAATTAAAACCTCCATTAATATTAGTTCGCTGCTAATGATTTGAATTTCCCCTGCGTAAAACTTAGACCATAGTGGTTGCAGCAAAGAATAATAGTCTGGATTACCTTCAATAGTATAAATAACCACCGAAGTATCTATATAAATAGAGCCACTTGTTGGAAGTATTAGCTTTCCCATGATAAGCGTTCTTCTTGTAGTTGTCTGTCTATATCCTCAGCAGTTCGAGAAGGGTGTCTCCTACGGCTTTCTTCTATAATGTCCAGTACAGAACGACGCTTTGGTTCAGCTTTTTCTGGTAAAATCACAAATACATCAACGCTATCGCCAATTTCAGCTTCGGGGATTTCAATTTCTATTTTGTTTCCTGGTAAAACTTTGGTTGTGATACGTAAAGCTGATTGCATGGCTTTTCCCTCAACATTTCTTAATACTGTAGGCGAGATTGTTATTTTCTCTATTGTCCTACAGTCCATAGAGGGCGGCGACTCGCTCATCTATTTCTTTCTCCCATGCTTCACACTCTAGACCTTTTGCATCAAGGCATTTTTGGACTAGTTTAGATATTACTTGGCGATCAGTAGTTGAAGCATTGGGAATAGGAATTTTATTCATATATATACTGCGTAACTCTAAACTTTTACCTAAAAGCTCAGAACACTGACTCTTAAGGTACTCCCATATAATTGAAGAGTTCAGTATTCCAAGAAGGTAGAGTTCTGGAATGGGAATAATAAAAGCTTTATCATTAGTAAATGCTCCTTTTGTATCTAAGGCAAAACGGGATTCTTTTGCAATAACAGGATAGATAATTTTAGGCTGATTAAAAGCATCTACATATTCCGCTCCATAACGTGCCATACACCACCAATTATATCGACCTTCTCGACACTCAGGACGTGCTTTTAGTTCTTGTACCCATTGAGTAAGATGATTTTTTACAGCAGGATAATTATCTATTTTCAAATTCCAAGGAGAATAGATGAACCACTTATCTTTATAATTGACCCGCCACTTGCGAATATCATCACCTACAGTTAATGGTTTGATAATTTCTGCACTTTTAGGATCTTGAGTAATGAGTTCTGCGCGTTTTGCTCCATCAATGACAAATGCTTTATTAAACCCTGTCTTTACTCCGTAATAAATATGTCCATTGACATACTCACCTAATGGAACACCTACTGCTTCCATCTTTCGTAGACGGTTGACAGAAGTTGTATCAGTTAGAGTCCAATTTTCACCTTTTAAAGCATCAGAAGGTAATACATGTCCACTATCTTGAATAATTTGCTTTACATCAGGATAAGGAGATTTCAAAGATTTTACCTGTGTGAAAGTAGGTAAAATATCATTTGACTTTTGATTTTGAGCAACAAAAATCATCACTAAAACAGCAGCACTTTGAAATACTGGTAAATCGCCAAAATCAGTAATACTATGAACTTGGCAAGTATCAGCAATATGCTTTTTTAACTTCTCCCCATACTTAGCACGAAACCACTTGTTAGAAGAAATAAAACTTAACATTCCGCCAGATTTCAAAAGTTGCAACCCACGGGCATAAAAGAAACAATATAAATCAGATGTTCCATTATAAGTAGTGGGATAAATCTTTTGCAATGTAGGCTTTAAATCTTTAATTAATTCCTGTCTTACATAAGGCGGATTAGCCACCTGAATATCAAACCCACCATCAGCAAAAACTTCTGCAAACTCTACTGCCCAATCAAAACCTTCTGGTGTTTTAATGCTTCCATTAGTTATTAGCGTAATTTGAGTTTTTAACTCATTAATTTCATCTTCTAGTTTTTGCTTCTTCCCACCTTCATGGGTTCGCATATATTCAGCCTTTTTTTGACTATATTGGCTGATTAATTCATCTCTAATAACTCCTGTTGTTGCAGGACTAGGAGCCGTGAGACTATCTCCCACTTCAATTTTATATTTCAGGTTTGGTAGTGGATTCGGCTTCTCACCTTGATACTCAACAGCAAGCGAAAGCCATAACCTTAACCGCGCAATATTGACTGCAAATACATCTTTATCAATCCCGTAAATATTATTTTCAATAATCTCTAATTTACGTTGATAAACAGTATTTGAATCTAAACCTTTGTTTGCAAATAAACACTGACGTAAATCTAATAATTCGTGGAGCATCCCTAATAAATAAGCTCCACTTCCCGCAGCTAAATCACAGCACCTAACTTTCCGTAAAGCTTCTAATATCGCTTCTGAATTAACCAGATGATTTGGATTATGTTCATCAACAAATTCGGCGACTGCATCATGTGATTCGTTTGCAACTTGGGTTTTTAAATACCCCTTTAAAGCCTCACGACACATAAAAGAAACAATCGGCTTGGGAGTATAATAACTTCCAGATTCATGTCTACCTGTGACGAGTTCCTCGAACACCTTACCCAACATTTCAGGATCTACCGCTACTTCAACATCAAGCGGGGTACTCTCAGTAACAGTAAAAGCAAAGCGTTGGAATAGGTCATGCAGAATAGTGTCTATACAATCATCTGGGATGATAAATTGAGGGTTCTTCTCATCTTCACCTTGTTCAAAAAGACCACCATTCAAATAAGGAACACTACCAATTAATTCTTTGAGAAAACCACCATTATTAATTCCGGTGATGTCCTGTTCTTGAGGATTATTTAGTCCTGAAAAGAAGAGATGAGAAAGTCTATCTCTATAAAAGTTTTTGTCTGATACCCCGTCTTCATGCTGGTAAGATTCCCATAAAGCTGATAAATAATCAGTTCTTTTTTGGAATTTCAGCCAACCTTTTTTCTCAATAAAAGCAATAAACATCAAACGGTTAAACAGCTTTTGAGTGAATAACCGTTTACTTTCTGAATCGGTTGCCCATTTAATTAAATTTTCTATTTTCTCAAAAGTTTTACGATACTCTCTGAAAAATTCCTGAGTGACAGCTTCAACATCAAACGCTTCATCATGACGTGTTTGAATATCTAACGGTGATGCATCTGGAATGCTTTCTAAATCCAACAGACTGATTCTTTCTGTTGCGGTGCGTAATTGTTCCCCTTCTCCAACGGTAATGCGGCGGAATAATCTTCGTTTTTGAGGTGAACTGTCATACTTAACATTCAGAAAGTGCCAGCGCGATTGTGATTTATTAGAAAATATAAATAAAGCATAAGGATGTTCTTGCAGAAGATGATTGACAACTACTCTTTCACTTTGTCTGGATAAATTTTCTGTTTTAAGACGGCTATAAATTACATGAAAATCTTTATTCACTCCTCCAGAGGCTAACAATAAAGGTTCGCCTTCAACTTCATTAGTAACTGCATCAGTCAATTTACGACGAGAAAGTGCTTTATTCTCTCGTTCGTAATTTAATTGACTCCAAAATAATCTTTTTAGTGCGTCGAGGTTTTTTAAGTTTTGGAGCGAAGATTGGACTGACTGTTGTAGCTCTAGTGTGGCACCCATAGATATAAACCCTGACCTAGTAGTGTTTTTTACTAAAACGCGCAGCAAAATCCGCCCACAAAGCTTAAAACTTTGCAGCTATTATGAATAATTAAAATTATGATAATTCGGCACTAATCAGATAGAAATCTGCTGCGCTTATGCCGTTAAAATTTTCAGAACCGTCTATTGCACAAATTAATTAACTTGGCAAATTTTGCTTATATATTGTCAATCTCTAGCCAAAATATAAAAAGAACAACAGCGATATACTACTAATTTAATTAATAGGGAATTTTCACAGTAAAATAATGCCTATAAAAAGTGATATCTATATCACTTTATTAACTGGAGTTTAGACTAAATAGCCGACCTAAAAAGAAAAATAGGGGGTGTGATTGA
>NZ_MTAW01000006.1 GCF_002154725.1 Nostoc sp. 106C
GCGCTCTAGCGCTAACGTATGGGATCGGTTTTGCGAGTGGATCACCAGCACCGAAAACCGGATTTATATCGGTTGGTTCGGCGTATTGATGATCCCCACCTTGCTAGCCGCTACCGCTTGCTTCGTAATCGCTTTCATCGCTGCGCCTCCAGTGGACATCGATGGTATCCGCGAACCAGTTGCAGGTTCCTTGATCTACGGAAACAACATCATCTCTGGTGCAGTTGTTCCTTCTTCTAACGCGATCGGTTTGCACTTCTACCCCATCTGGGAAGCAGCTTCCTTAGATGAGTGGTTGTACAACGGTGGTCCTTACCAATTGGTAATTTTCCACTTCTTGATCGGTTGCGCTTGCTATCTCGGTCGTCAGTGGGAATTGTCTTACCGCTTGGGTATGCGTCCTTGGATCTGCGTAGCTTACTCTGCACCTTTGGCTTCTGCTACCGCAGTATTCTTGATCTACCCCATCGGTCAAGGTTCATTCTCCGATGGTATGCCTTTGGGTATCTCCGGAACCTTCAACTTCATGATTGTGTTCCAAGCTGAGCACAACATCCTCTTACACCCCTTCCACATGTTGGGTGTAGCAGGTGTATTCGGTGGTTCCTTGTTCAGTGCAATGCACGGAAGTTTGGTTACTTCTTCCTTGGTTCGTGAAACAACCGAAACCGAATCTCAAAACTACGGTTACAAGTTCGGTCAAGAGGAAGAAACCTACAACATCGTTGCCGCCCACGGCTACTTCGGTCGTTTGATCTTCCAATACGCTTCTTTCAACAACAGCCGTTCACTGCACTTCTTCTTGGCTGCATGGCCCGTAGTCGGTATCTGGTTTACCGCATTGGGTATCAGCACAATGGCGTTCAACTTGAACGGTTTCAACTTCAACCAATCAGTAATTGATTCTCAAGGTCGCGTCATTGCTACTTGGGCAGACGTAATCAACCGCGCTAACCTGGGTATGGAAGTAATGCACGAGCGTAACGCTCACAACTTCCCTCTAGACTTGGCTGCTGGTGAAGTTGCTCCTGT
>NZ_MTAW01000014.1 GCF_002154725.1 Nostoc sp. 106C
AGTTATTATTGACTGCCATCTCTTAACTTAGTGCCATTCGGAACGAAACCCAACACTTCAAAGTCCTGTAATTGTTGGGTTTCACTCAGTTCAAACGCCACTTCACTCAAGTCGGGAAACCCACCCACGTAAGTGGCTCCCCAACCTACGCATCTGTCTCATTTTTTCCTGGAATTGGTATGACAGCAAGCAATCTTAGACAGCAAATTTTAGAACATCTTGAAACATTACTAGGAGAACAGGTAAAAACTCTCCTGTTAACATGGCTGACTAGTTCATCTGGGGATTTAGAAGATTTTGAGCAGTTACTTATAAATCAAGCTACTCAAACGACAGAAGAATTATTTGAGGTAGGTGAGATAGACACAGCATTAAATTTTCAACATCTTACTGAAGCCCAAATGGTTCAGCAGAGTCTATCTGCTCTCGAAGCTTACCGTCGCACAGGTTCAGGAGTGACGCATAGCCATGCAGCTTTATTGATGAGCTAAATCGCAGTTTCTACAAGTAATAATTGTTAAATATATTTTAATTAATATCGAAATAGATGAATTCGGTAACACTTTTTATTCTAGCAAGGTGAATATTAAGCCAAACTTATTCTTATTCTAGAAATAGAGAACTTTATTAAGAAGAGAAAGCTTATGTCTCAAGTTTTTATTGGTACAGAACAAGGACTTTTTGAGTTAGAAAGTGACAATAAGGTAATTCCAGCTGAATCAGGACCACCGACAATCAAATTTTTGGCGGCTAGCCAAGGTCAAGCTTATGCATTGACTTTAGATGATGCACTCTGGTCGAAAAGACAAAATCAGCCTTGGCAGATGGTTAACTCACAACCAGTAAAAGAAGAAGTATGGGCCTTTGCAGTTGATTCTCATGTTCCGGAGCGACTTTATCTAGGAGTGTCGCCAGCACTGCTATATCAAAGTCATGATGGTGGTAAAAACTGGAAACCCTGCGATTCTATCCGGCAGATCCCAGGTTATGAGCAATGGACTTTTCCACCACCCCCACATATTCCTCACGTTCGCTCTATTGCTTCAGATGCCAAAGCTGACAATGGTCTTTATATTGGAGTTGAAGAAGGCGGAATTTTTCGGAGTCACGACCAAGGTCAAACTTGGGAAAGCCTCAATGAAGGACTTTATTGGGATGTGCATACAGTCGTCCCAGCTAATGATGTCTTGCGGTTGTATGCAACGACTGGAAATGGTTTTTATCGCAGTGATGATGGTGGTCACCACTGGCGACATATCAAAGAAGGACTAGAACGCAGTTACACAGTACCTTGTGTTGCATCTTTGCAGCAACCAAACCTACTATTTACTGCTGCGGCTGCGGGTCCACCACCAACTTGGAAGCAAGGAGCAAATGTAGCACTGTATCGTAGCGTAGATGGTGGCGAACACTGGCAGAAATTAGCACAGGGACTACCGTCAAAGTTCGATGTCATGATTCGAGCCTTAATTATAGATCCAGAAGACAGGGTTTTCGCGGCTGCTGGTGATGAGCTGTATATGAGTCAGGATTCGGGAGAAAGCTGGCAGTTATTAGGGAAAGATTTCTCTAATATTCGGGCATTAGCAGTGGTGTGAGCTGATTTTGATAATGTTGAATTACATATAAAACTTCGACTCAATGTCAATGAACACGAGACGTGGTTACTAATTAGTACCACGTCACCTTATCTGTATTTAATTTTCAGCACCAAAATCATCCCAGCAAACAAAAAGGTGACAATGTTTGCGGCAATGATAGGAATATCGTGAACATAAGCGCCATACACCAACCACAAAATAATACCTGTACACAGAACAATCAGCATACTCCAAGAAAGATCTTCAGCTGATTTTGACTTCCAGGTTTTTATTAGTTGGGGTAAATAGGCGATTGTCGTAAGTACTCCTGCTGTTAACCCTAAAATGGTGATGAAGTTAGATTCCTCCATTTGAGTTTGCTACCTCTATGCAGTGAAATGGTCAAGTAAGAGCATTTGAACTTTGACCATACACTACCATATTCAGCCGAGTACACTTATCAGCCTTAATTGGTATAACCACACTTGATTTTGGTCTGACTTATCAAAAATGTGTAGCTCTATTTCTTGATACTTACAGCAGGATGGTGAGGCGATCGCACAATATAAGAGAAAATAGGCAAATTAGCAGATGAGGACAAGGCTTAACCTGTAGTATGAGTTTTTATGTTTGAAGAAAAACCAGAAAATTTACGACTTTATGTTGCAAAATTAGCTAAAGAAGCTTTAGAAAAATCAGAACCATCAGCATGGTTTGAAGTTTTATATGCCGCAGCTAAGGGTGATACAGCACAAATTCCTTGGGCAAAGTTGGCTCCCCATCCCTATCTGCAAGATTGGTTGACTAAGCATTCACTAACCGCTACAGGACAAAAGGCACTGGTCATTGGCTGTGGCTTGGGTGACGATGCAGAAGCTTTAGCAAAACAAGGATTTGAGGTAACAGCATTTGACATTTCTCCTACAGCTATTGCTTGGTGTCAGCAGCGATTTCCCCTTTCGACTGTAAACTATGTACTTGCAGATTTACTGGCAATGCCCTCACAATGGCATCTTGCTTTTGACTTAGTTTTTGAATGTCGCAATATCCAAGCTTTACCTTTGAGTGTGCGTTTCTCTGTAATCTCTTCAATCGCTTCAGTAGTGGCTGCTGGTGGGAAACTATTAGTAATTAATCGTTTTCGAGAGATAGAAGCCGAACCTTCTGGTCCTCCCTGGCCGTTATCAAACTCCGAACTAGCAGAATTTGAAAACTTGGGATTACACCAAATACAACGTCTTGTGTTTTTAGAATCTGAGCAGATTGAAGTCAAGCAACTGCTGATTGAATATCAAAGACCTCATCCTGCTACTTAACAAAGTTAGCTAATATCAAGCATTACCTTGAGGTTAATGCAGATAAGGTGTATTGCTGGTGTATGCGATCGCTCCTTAATTAAGATGGAGAAACTTCAAAACTGACATCTTCATATACATCTGCGATCGCACACTTAAAATCTACACGCGCAATGATTTCTCAGCATTGAAGCAATATTGAGAGAAATAACTACATGAGCATTACTTGCTCCTGCCATTGCGTAAACCTGTCCATGTCTATATTCGTGCTTGATGGGACAGGTTTCTTCTCCTTTAAGATAGTCTTCTGAGGAAATATAGTTAGAATTTGGAGTTGCAACCATCTGCAATGACCTTGTGTGATGCCTTGTCTCCAGTTTAAAAGAAGCTCAGGGCTAAATTTGCTAAATTTGCATCTCAATAAATCTAGCTATTGCTAGATGCGCTAATAGTCTTAAAAGCTATAATTTACCTCTGTTGGTTAGAGACATAAACTTGTGGATGCAATATTAGAGCGATCGCACGCACTTAAACAAGCCTTGGTAGATTTTGTTTTGGACGCAGAAGGTGATTTAGCAAAAGCGCTAGAAACCTATGCAGCCGGAAAGTTACGCACTGGTAATGGTAATAGCACACAGCAAGACTTAGTTATTGATAGCTTTATTACAGAAGGGAAAGTTGGCGAGCACTCACCATTAGAATTATTTATAAATAGCCATCCTGATTTATCACAGAGCGATCGCGATTTAATTAGCAGTTGGCATCGTAGTTTTATAGGCTTATTTGCGATCGCTCAAATCCTACCTGATGGCTTTGAGCTAAGGAATTGGTTGACAGATAAATACTACCTCGTTAAGCCAAATAATCCCAAAACCCTACAGGAAATATCTCGATTAAAAGAAGGCGAAATATTGCTAACTCGCATTTGTCCTGTTACCGAGAGTGACTGGACATTTTTCAGTAATTATACAATTATGGGGAAATTGGGTAAACCAAAACTCGCTGTAGCTATTGGTAATTTTAAAGAAACCTATAAAAATAATCTTTACAGCGATGCGCCCGATTTACTAGAAGAAGCTTGGAATTCTGTTGTCCAATACCATCAGCAGTTTGTGGAATTTTTTGGTACGGACGAAATCACACTACCAGGATATCAACTAAATAAAAAAATAGCTGAATTTCAGGAAATAATCACTGAGAAATACTTGGCAGCTACAGGCATAGATACTTCCAAACCTATAGCAGAAATGGCCCAAGAAGCTGGCATTGGTGAAGAGGAAATCAAAGCAGCAGTAGAAGAAATGGGTGCTGACGCAAATGTAGCCTCGCAAATATTGAAAAATAATGGCAACAATAAAATGGTGATGCCAAAGGTTGATTTACCTAACGAACTTAGGAAAGCAGAACAGGTAACAGCCATTTCTCATCCTCGTTGGGGACAAATGTTTTTACCTACTTACAGTAAAATAAAATCAATTTTATCAACAGAAGATTGGCAAAATATTGAAGGTGCTCAAAAACTAATTCGCTATTATCTTGAAGACAAAAGTATTAATGCTTTTATATGGTATAGGTTAGCCCAAGAATACCCCAATACATTAGAAAATGTTTTGCAAACAGTTCTGCAACGTTCCGATTTTCGTCTAAACAGCGACTTGGATGCACTGTTACAAGAATTTCACAAACCTCTAGAGCCAGATTTACCGGAAATTGCTAGTGTTCCTCTACATCTGCACAACTTATTTCAAGCAGCTGTAGCAGAAGTTCACAAATCCAAGCCTCAAAATAAGGGACAGAAAAAGCCTGCAAAGGGTTTTAAATAAGGCTAGCAGACATCAGCGCCAACTCAGTTTGCGTTAACTATTAACGCCTATCGGCTAAAATCTGCTGGCATTATTAAGAAATTCAAGTATATTTTTTGCCAATCTGGAAACCCAGATGTATCATTTGAGGCGTCCATTGTCAAAAAATTAAATTTGGTTGCATCACAATATGACAAATTTAAACCAAATTCTGCCCAGTGACGGCGTTTTGAAGACGAATTCTTCTAGCACGAACGTGGTTAATATTCGTTCGGCTCCCGCAGTTAAGGACGGTAACGTTATACACCAAGGAAAATCAGGCGATCGCGTCAAAATTATAGACAAACAAAAGCCTTCAGGAGACACTCGTACTTGGTACAAAGTGCAGTTTAGTACACAAGCGAAAGATGTCGGCTGGGTACGCGAAGATGTAATTTCAGTGGTAGCTAGCCAGCCTGCGCCTGATAAAAATCCTTCTGAAACAGACACGCTAGTGTATTTCGTGACTGATACCAAGACAGTGAGAGTTTATGGTAAGGGGCAGGCATATATAAATGTATACGATAACAAAACTGAAGTGACAAACCGTGCCCCGGCGGCAAAATTACCTAAAAATGAAACTAATCAACTCTGGACAACCTATATTGCTTCCAAGGATGGATATACTTATCAAGTCAGATTCATTCCTGGTGCTGACACTGAACTGACAATTATTCATGAAAATAAGGTGATTTTACAGCAAAAAGGTTTTCGTGCTGACGGTACTGAGTATCGACCGAAATAAGGCAGAGGGTAGGAGGCAGAAGTTAAGAGTAATGAATTATCCTCCTTGTCACCCGAAGGGCGTTGGAAACCCTACCAAGAGCGCTGTCTCACCTTGTCCCCCTTCTGTTTCATGCATGGTGGTGTACGAAGTTGATAGGGGCTACCTTCTGCCTTCATTACTAGCTTTTCGCCTGAGTTGTAACTGTCAATACTTGCGGCGGCGTAGCATCTGGCGGATAGATTAAATCTACTTCTACCAATCTGCGATCGCCTGCTGGCATATTTAATAAAGTCAAGGGTTCTCCTAGTTGACCTTTCTTTTGCATCAAGTGGATAAACTGAGTTTGCGGCTTACCTCGGTCATCGTTGTAACGGACTCGCACCGTACCCCGGAAGAACACCTGATTAGATGGTGTATTCAAAAAGCGTAAGCCAGGTTTTACCAACGAATCTTCTTTCAGTGGCGTTTGGATTGCTACGCTAACAGTTTGTGAACTTTGGGTATTGTTATATAGTGGCAATTTCAGGCTGTATTGAATTCCATAGTTGCCATGAGCGCGGTATGCGGTGTCAGGATAGCGCACTAGCATATTAGCACTCTGAATTTGACTAGTTCCTAAGCTGCCACCATGCACGGTACTTAAAGCGTAAGACAACGCCTGACCAGGCTGGGGAATAGTTAAATACCTAGCTTGAGGATTATCAACCAAAAAGGCTCGCCACCCAGATCCACTAGCTACCCCTGCGACACGTCCATAAACACGGGGTTTGCCAGTGTCCTCTAGGGGGGTGGGGATTTTATCTCGTGGGCCAGCTAGATCACTATTATTGAGTAAATTTTGCCACTCATCTAAAGTCGGCGCACGCTCACTACCATCAGGATTTGTCTGTGCAAACATAGCGAGACTAGCTGCATAGACTGTGCCGCTACTGCGTAGCCGTATCAAAGTAGACCGACCATTTAAGGGTGGGGTAAGTCCCTTCACAGGAATAGGCAGATTCAGTAACATCTGACTTTGCCTTGGTGGAATGACAATTTGGGCAGGAAAAATCTCTTGTCGCTTTCCTCTAAGTACATCACTGGTAATGCGATCGCCTGGGCCAGAAAAAACTGTACCTAAAATATTTTCTGTAAAAGATGGTAACTGAATAAAGGGTGCTTCTGGCTGGCTCAAGTAACTTGCTGCTTGTAACACATTTACTGTTACTGGTGCAGAACTAGGATTGTGCAAAATTATCCCTATATAAAGTGAGCGCACATTTTCTGGTGGTTCAGCTTTAGCAATGTGGTGAGCAAAAATATCAAATCGCCCCCGAAATGGAAAATTTAAATGAGCTGTTGGTACTTTTTTGCCATCTGGGGGAAACGTAGAGAGTAAAATCCCTTCTTTTAATACTAATTCTGGGCTATTGCTATTAAATACTGGTACTTTATCGAGCTGTCCTGGTAAGGGACGCACGATTTGTGGTTGCACTACTTCTTCAGGCGGTAATGTAGGAGTTGATTGCGCAAGGGTCAAATTTAGTAACAATGGCAACATAGATTTAAATTTTTTCTCCACCATACAGACGCCGACAAATTTATGAAAGTGCCAGTTTGTTAATAATTAATACGAAATCTGCAACAATACTTACCAAATTTTCGTGGTTCAAAACTGGAACATGGACAAAGATGCAATGTGCTTTTAGGTGGTATTGGCGCAGGTAATCCAATACTGAATAATAAAGACCCTCACAAACAAATTTACCGCAGTCGTGGCTAATCTCAATTGCTGTTGCTCCAAAAACTAATTGCTCTAAATCCACTTCTGTTTGCAAAACAGTTTCTGCACAACTAGCACATACTTCCACTGTTAATTGCATACGGCTGGCAGCCATGCCACAACAGATAATGTAATCAGGTTGGAGTTCGTTGATTTTTGTAATTACAGAATCACTGGCAAGCTGCACATCCACAGGTAATTGACGCAAAAAAGTCAAATAATGAGGTAGTGTGTCAAGTTTGGATACTTCTAGTAATAGATCATCAGAAGAATTTGACTGTTGATCGCACAGCCAAGTGTCAAAAGAAGTTAATAGAAACCTTTTCTTCATAGGAAATATTATTTAAAATAGAAAAACCCTCCATAATAAATTTACAAGGAGCAGGTCAATGCCAGTTATTGCGGTCATAGACTACGATATGGGAAATTTGCATTCAGTTTGTAAAGGCTTGGAAAAAGCTGGAGCAACTCCTAAAATCACTCATTCTTCCAAGGAAATAGAAAAAGCAGATGCAGTAGTTTTGCCCGGAGTAGGAGCCTTTGATCCAGCTGTGCAACACTTGCGAGCACGTGGTTTAGAACAACCTATAAAAGACACGATCGCATCTGGTAAACCTTTTTTGGGCATCTGCTTGGGATTGCAAATTCTCTTTGAATCAAGTGCAGAAGGTACGCAACCTGGACTGGGAATTATCAGTGGAAAAGTCAAACGGTTTATTCCAGAACCGGATATCACCATTCCCCACATGGGTTGGAATCAACTGGAAATAACTCAACCAAAAAGTATTATATGGGAGCATTTACCATCCCAACCTTGGGTGTATTTTGTCCATTCTTATTATGTTGAACCAACCGATCCGCAAATTCGGGCTGCAACTGTTACCCACGGTACTCAAACTGTCACAGCTGCGATCGCACGCGAAAATCTGATGGCAGTTCAATTTCACCCCGAAAAATCCTCAAATATCGGATTGCAAATCTTGTCTAATTTCGTTGCTCAAGTACGGGAGAAAGTTGCCGCATAATTCAATTTAAATTTCTTTATTTGTCATTTGTTCATTGTCATTTGTCCTTTGTCATTTGTCATTTGCCCTAAACTAATGACTAATAACAATGACCCTTGACTAATAATCGGTGACTAATAACTAATGACTAGTGACCAATGACTCTGAGAATTTACGGCAATCGCCAGCTAAAAACTATACCTGGTCAAGACACCAGACCCACTAGTGCGCGGGTACGAGAGGCTGTCTTTAATATTTGGCAGGGAAAAATTTCAGGTTGTCGCTGGCTAGATTTGTGCGCTGGTACTGGTTCAATGGGAGCAGAGGCTTTGTGTAGAGGAGCCAGCTTAGTAGTAGGTATTGAACAATCGAGCCGCGCTTGTAAAATTATTCAAGAAAATTGGCAGCAGGTAGCTCATGCTGACCAAGAATGGAAAGTATTGCGGGGGAATGTACTCCAGCAGTTAAAAACCCTAGCAGGCAAACAATTTGACATAATTTATTTCGATCCACCTTATGCTAGTGGATTATACCAGCCAGTATTAGAAGCGATCGCTCATTATCAGCTTTTAAATTCTGACGGCGAAATAGCCGCTGAACACAGTTCCCAAGATTGGACTCCTCCAGTAATTCCAAATTGGGAAATTTGCCGTCAGAAAGTTTACGGTAACACATCTCTAACTTTCTACAGGAATATCGAATAAGGGGCAAGGGAGAGAGGGAGACAAGGGAGAATAATTGTTATGTTACTTTCTCATCTCCACTCTCTCAGGACTCAGCACTCAGGACTCAGGACTCAGCACTCTTCAGCCTCCCAGCTGGTTGGGGCGCTTATATTGCTTATAGGCAGCGTAAAACAGACCAGACAGAGTAACCACAATTAAACCAAGAACAATACCTGAGAGCAGGGGTTCAACCACTGTAAATCTCCTCTTTGCAATTATTAAACATTCATTTCCTGTTTTTGATTTTACCAAATTGGGGATGAATCCCGCGTCCTACAGCGTTTTAGAGAATGAGTGGCGACAAGAAAATCATCTTTTGTGCTTGCAGACAGAATCAAGAACTTTTAAGCTATGTGTAGGAAATGAAAAACTTTTAGCACACCTCAACTTTAACTACAAACCTTTTGGATAACCAGATTACCAAACCTGAAACTCTCATTCAGCGGATCGCTTTGCTGGCTCTTGCCATATTGCTAGCAATCCCTTTGGGCATTTTTGGTGTTCAAATGGTTCGAGCTTCCGATCCCTATGTCAAGAGTGTTCTCTCTCTCACAGGAAATCCTGTTCAAGGAAACGCTATCTTTCAAATTAATTGTGCTGGTTGTCATGGCTGGCAAGCAGATGGGCGAGTAGGCCCAAGTTTGCAAGGTGTCTCAAAGCATAAGTCTCGGTATGGGCTGATTCACCAAGTGATCAGTGGGGAAACGCCGCCAATGCCAAAGTTCCAACCGAGTGCCCAAGAAATGGCAGACCTTTTAAGCTATCTAGAGTCTTTATAGGAGGAAACATCACCATTGCATGGCAATAAGGAATTTTGAGCATTCATTTATAGCGAGAAGTTACAGACAAGAACAATGAGTTTGCGTATCTGCTAACTTCTCTTCTTTGTCCAAATTGCTATATCTGGAGCTTAAGCTAATCATCATTCAAACTGCATCCCTACATCTGTTTTCGGGTTCCCTAGTTGCCTTGGTTAAGCTAACTGTCTCCTAGCGCTGGTTCACAGCGTCTTTATGGGAATATGGATGACGCAACTTAAAAACACATTAGCTTAGGCACGAATTGCCAAATCGTCTTTATAAATTTTTAACCTTCTATATTTAGTAGGTAGTTAAAAATTAATCGTAAGATGACTGAGCCTGAAAACTTGCCCAGCTTAGAATAAAGAAATGTTTCAATTGTATCTACCTAAGGAGATAAATATTATCTTCGACGAAACTTTATAATAAGCAACACATTTTTGAAATTACAATTATGTTGAGTATACCAGAGGCAGCAACTGATACCAATTTTGGCTTTTAGATTAACAGTCTTTACCTAAAGATTTAACCAAAGTTGGTATGAACACTCACTACTGAGTTTGCGATGGCAGAGTTGCTATGCAGATTGCTGAATCAGTATCGAAAACTAAAGAATGTAAAATTCAACAGCCCATAATATATTTTTATATACTTAACACCTAATGACTGAAATACTAAGAATTGGTAACCGTACAATCACGGCTGATGAACTGATCCCCTTACTGGCTGGCTACCAAATGCTGCCACAGTTGCGACGGGAATTAATTATTGATGAGGCGATCGCATCCATAGACTGTACTCCAGAAGAAATCGCTCATGCTAGACAGCAATTTTTCGCTGAGAGGCAGTTAGCATCAGAAGCCGATGTCAAAGCGTGGATGGAATATCTCGGTCTTAGTGCCAATCAACTAGAAGCTCTGACTGTGCGCAAGCTGAAAGTTGAAAAATTCAAGCAAGTGACTTGGGGTAAAAAGCTCGAATCTTATTTCTTTCAGTCTAAAGCCAAACTGGACAAAGTAATTTATTCTCTGCTGCGCACTCAAGATATAGGAATAGCTCAAGAACTATACTTCCGCATTCAAGCCAAAGAACAGTCGTTTGCAGAAGTAGCACGGGAATATTCAAAAGGCCCGGAGGCGCAAACAGGGGGATTAGTTGGCCCCATTGAACTCAGCCAACTCCATCCAGCAATGGCGCAATTACTGACTAACACTCAACCAGGTCAAGTTTTACCGCCAACTCGCATTGCTGAATGGTTTGTGATTGTGCAGTTAGAGAAATTTATCCCCGCACAACTAGATGAACCTATGAGAGTGCGCCTTTTGAATGAACTGTTTGAAAGTTGGATACAGGAACAGCAAAGGCAAATGATGACTCCAGCTGTTTCTATCAGCAGTTAGTGTACCTGAAGAGACAAAAAGGCTAAGGGAAGGGAGACAAGGAGAGAAGTCTCTTGCGAGGCTTCCTCCGCTCAGAACTTTGGAGAGACAAGAGAGATGAAGGAGACTAGGTTATTTATCGTGCTTACAAGCCCTGCCAGAATTGTCCGCTTCATCGCCTTGTTAGCTCTGTTTGCACAATTCAGACATATATTGTTCACGGTCAAATTTGAATGACCCCAATCGGCGCACTAATTCTATCAGTGATTGATTATTGATATAAATTTCAGCCACGCAAAGACCTTTACCTAGTGTCCAGGGAGGAAATGAGCGATTTATTCGTATTTCAAAATTATCCAAAGTTTGCATCTGGTTGTCCTGTAATGTTCGCCTTATCACTAACTAATGTAACAATGCAAAGAATTTGCACTACATTAGCAGCGATCGCCTTCTTTGATTTCGGTTATATGAGTTAACCGACATTGAGGTAGAAGCGGCTAATTTAGAGCAATATGTTGTGCTTCATGGTAAGTGTATAGATGAAGATAACTGCTGAGGATTTATTGCAGCGATATGCTGCTGGAAAAAGAAATTTTGTTTAGTCGAACTTGGTATATATACTTTTTAGACGACCAAGATACTGGGGTTTTTAGCACTAAATTATTATCATTTATTACTATATAAACAAGATTTATTTACATGTAATTAATACATTAACCCATGCAGGCAGGTTTTGTCTGTTTCGCCGCGATTTCCCATCATTAAGGCTAAATAAAATTATGCATGAAATATTATATATTGATTGTTGAAGAAGTATAGGGTCTTGCAATTTACATATCTGTATGCAAAGATGAATATACATAAAATACGGTAAATCTACCAATTTACCGTACTAGTTCCGGTCAATGCTCAGAAATCTAGTTAGCTGATTGCAAATGAAGGCATTCAGCCAATTTTATTTGGAAGTAAATGACTAAAATCCAAATTTATAACTTCAACAACAATATTGCGATGACGCCAGGGGTAATCTGGCTTACTTCACCAGACTTTAAGGCAAGCAATCCTGATAGCGTAGTTGGATGGCTTAATACTACCTTCAGATTTTAATCTGGGGAACTGCTGTACAGTCTGCGTTTTTGATATTTTAATTACCCTGAGAGAATGAATAAGAAAGAATAATTTAAACTAAAACACAATGTGGATTGTTCAACTTGCTCTTCGCCGTCCCTACACCTTCGTAATCACTGCCATACTAATTTTTGTCTTAGGAGTAGTCACAATTACACGTATGGCAACGGATATTTTTCCAGAAATTAATATTCCCGTTGTCAGTGTAATTTGGTCTTATAACGGTGTTTCACCAGAAGAAATGGAACAGCGTATTGTTACAACCAGCGAACGCTCTTTTACAACTACAGTTAATGATATTGAACACATTGAATCCCAATCATTAAATGGTGTTAGTGTCATTAAAGTTTTCTTCCAACCAGGAGCCAAAATTGAGGCAGCAGTAGCTCAACTTACTTCGATTACTCAAACCATTCTGCGGGTTTTACCGCCAGGAATAACGCCTCCTTTGATTATTCGCTACAATGCGTCTAATGTGCCAATTCTCCAACTAAGTGTTAGTAGTAAATCACTATCAGAGCAGGAACTTTACGATAACGGCAATAATTTTCTGCGTACTCAGCTAGCGACCGTTCAAGGTGCATCTGTACCGTTACCTTATGGAGGGAAACCTCGGCAAATCATGGTAGATCTAGACCCGCAAGCATTATTTGCTAAAGGTCTTTCTGCAACTGATGTCACAACTGCTATCACTGCCCAAAATCTGATTTTACCTGCGGGAAATGCCAAGCTAGGCGATCGCGAGTACAATATTCGGCTCAATAGCAGTCCGCAAGTGATAGAAGCCTTAAATGATATACCAATTAAACAAATCAACGGTACTGTCATTTATATGCGTGATGTTGCTCAAGTCCATGATGGCTTTGCTGTGCAAAACAATATTGTCCGTCGAGATGGGCGACGTTCTAGTTTATTGACTATCCTCAAAAACGGTAGTGCTTCGACTTTAGATGTTGTGGCTCGTGTCAAACAAACATTACCACGCATTCAAGCCACATTACCTAAAGAATTAGATTTAGACATACTATTCGATCAATCTATATTTGTTAAAGCTTCTATTCAAGGAGTATTAACTGAGGGGCTAATTGCTGCTTGCTTAACTGCTGCCATGATTTTATTGTTTTTAGGCAGTTGGCGTAGTACTTTAATTGTCGCCATCTCCATCCCTCTATCAATTCTTTGTTCGATTGTTGTCCTCAGATTAATAGGACAGACTCTCAATATTATGACCTTAGGAGGTCTAGCTTTAGCAGTTGGGATTTTAGTAGATGATGCCACAGTAGAAATTGAAAATATCCACCGTAATTTTGGGCAGGGAAAACCCCTTAAACAAGCTATTTTAGATGGCGCGCAACAAATAGCTGTTCCGGCTTTTGTTTCCACCTTAGCAATCTGTATTGTTTTTATACCTGTAATTTTTTTAACTGGAGTAGCACAATCGCTATTTATGCCTTTAGGTATGGCGGTTGTATTTGCAATGCTTGCTTCTTATCTTCTATCACGTACAGTAGTGCCGATGTTAGCAAATTTTCTACTTGGTAAAGAAGTGCATCTTTATACTGAGCATGAAAATTTTGAACAGAATCTTCACCTCTCATCCCAAGTTGAAAAAAAAGATATTTTCTGGCGCATTCATGAGCAGTTTAACCGCAAATTTGAAAGATTTCGCCAACACTATCGCAATACTTTAGCCAAGGCTCTAAATCATCGCGGTATTGTTTTTGCACTGTTTGGTGCTTTTTGGGTAAGTGCTTTAGTTTTGCTACCTTTTGTCGGTCAAGACTTTTTTCCTCAAGTAGATGCGGGTCAGTTTCGCTTGCACGTCCGCACTCCTGCTGGAACGCGAATTGAGAAAACAGAACAGATTTTTACTCAAGTTGAAAACGCGATTCGCCAAATTATTCCCCAGCAAGAATTAGAAATTATTCTTGACAACATTGGTGTACCTGTAGGTGGAGTCAACCTTGCTTTTAGCGACACAGCAACTATAGGGCCTGGTGATGGAGAAATTCTTGTAGCCCTCAAAGAAGGGAAACATCACTCTACTTGGAAATATGTGCGACAACTTCGCCAAGAATTAACTGCCCAATTTCCCCAATTAACCTTCTTTTTTCAACCTGCGGATATAGTAACTCAAATTCTTAATTTTGGGTTACCAGCTCCCATTGATATTCAAGTTATAGGCCCTGCCAAAAATCGTCGGGATAACTACAAAATTGCTAAACAAATCAAAACCAAGATAGAAAAAATTTCTGGAGCAGTTGATGTTCATTTACATCAAGTTGTCGATGCCCCAGAAATACGTATTAATGTAGATCGTTCTCAGGCACAACGTACTGGTTTAACTCAAAGGGATGTCGCCAATAACTTACTCACATCATTAAGTTCTAGCGGTCAAACATCCCCCAATTTTTGGCTCGATCCGATTAAAGGAGTTAGTTATTTAGTAGCTGTACAAGTTCCTCAGTATAAACTTAACTCCCTAGAAAAGATTCAGAACACACCTGTAGCTAATGGCGCTAACGCATCACAACTCTTAAGTAATCTTGCTGTTGTGCAACGTGGTAAAGCATCTGCTGTGGTTAATCATTACAATGTACAGCCTGTCTTTGATATCTATGCAAATGTGCAAGGTCGTGATTTAGGTGCTGTAGCTCAAGAGGTTTATAAAATAGTTGACCAATTTCAGCATGAATTACCACGGGGAACATCAATTAAAGTCAAAGGCCAAATAGAAACCATGAACACATCTTTTCTAGGACTAGAAGTGGGATTGCTATTTGCAATTGGATTAGTTTATTGCCTAATGGTAGTAAATTTCCAATCTTGGCTCGATCCGTTCATTATCATGATGGCATTGCCAAATGCTTTAGCTGGAATTGTTTGGATATTGTTTATTACCAATACGACTTTTAGCGTCCCTTCTTTAATGGGTGCAATTATGAGTATTGGAGTGGCGACTGCTAATAGTATTTTACTGGTCACATTTGCTAATGAGCAACGTCTCATGGGAGAAAAAGCTGTGTCTGCGGCTTTAATCGCAGGTTATACCCGTTTGCGTCCAGTATTGATGACTGCTGGAGCGATGATTATTGGGATGTTACCAATGTCTCTTGGTTTAGGAGAGGGTGGCGAACAAAATGCTCCTTTAGGACGTGCTGTGATTGGTGGTTTATTAGCAGCAACAGTGGCAACTTTAATTTTTGTACCTGTAATTTATAGTATTTTGCGCCGTAAACAACCCCAAAATTTAGAGGAAGAAACATCATCTGCTGTCAAACTAACTGTAGTCAATCGGTAAAGCAATCAAGAGGAATGTTTAAATATATCAACTATGGATACTCAAGAAAAGTCTCAAATTGAAAATTCTGATATCACATCAGATGTGGCAACAAATCAAAAAAATCGCTTTAGCTCTATCACCATTATTGCCACGACAACTTTTGTTGTCACTGGACTGTTAGCAATTGGTATTATCCCGCGCATACAAAAGCAATCAGAATTAAATGCCTTTGCTAAATCTACAACAGCTAAAGTTACTACAGTTAATGTAATTAAGCCAAAGCTGGCATCTAATACTACTGAGTTAGTTCTCCCAGCTACTATTCAAGCTAATCGAGAAACAACAATTTATGCTCGTACAAGTGGTTACTTACAAAAGAGATTAGTGGATATTGGCAACCGGGTAAGTGCAGGACAATTATTAGCTGTAATCGATGCACCGGAAACTGACCAAGATGTGCAGCAAGCTGTTGCTGAATTGGCAAAATCTGATGCTAATCTGGCACAAGTGCAAGCAGATTTAGTACAAAAACAAAGTAGTCTTGCTCAAGCACAAGCAAACTTAAAAGCTAGACAGGCTGAATTAGTTCAGGCACGTACCAACCTAGAATTAGCACGTCAAACTTGGCAACGTTGGCAAGCACTGCAAAAGCAAGGAGCTGTTGCTACACAGGCTGCTGATGAGCGTCTATCAACATTTAATGCAAATAAAGCAAATGTAGATGCGTTAGTTGCTCGCGTTAAATCCGAGCGAGATAATGTGAATACTGCTGTTGCAGCAATTCAATCTCAAAAAGCTAACATTAATGCGTTTGTTGCAAGTAAGGCTGCTAGTAAGTCAAACTTGCAACGTACAACTGTTCTACAATCATTTAAACAAGTTGTTGCGCCTTTTACAGGTGTAATTACTGCGCGCAACGTGGATACAGGAGCTTTGATTTCTGCTGGCAGCAACAATAATAATGGAAATTCTTGGTTGTTTAAGATTGCTCAAACAGATACTTTACGTATCCGAATCAACGTTCCCCAAGCTTTTGTTCAATCAATTCAGCCCAGACAAAATGCGGTAATTCGTGTTAATGAGCTACCGAAAAAAACTTTTTCTGGTCAAGTGATTCGTACTGCTGATGCTTTAGATGCCAATTCTAATACTCTGTTAACTGAAATTGAAGTGAAGAATTCGGAAAATTTGCTGCGACCAGGAATGTATGCTGAAGTCAAGTTTCAGACTAAACGTCCTCATCCACCTTTGTTAGTCCCGGCTAATACTTTGATGATTAATACAGATGGTGTACAAGTAGCAAGCGTAACGAAGGAAGGTAAGGTTAGGTACAAAAAAGTAGAGTTGGGACGAGACTATGGGACTGAAGTTGAAGTGGTTTCTGGTTTAAGCCCTAATGTGATGTTAATTACTAATCCTACGGATGCTCTCCAAAACGGTCAATCGGTTCAGGCACTTGTATCGAAATCTAAGACTAAGAAATGATGCCTGAGATATGGATATTTTTACTATATGCTGCAAGAATGCGATCGCATTCTTGCAGTTAAGTTTTTAAATGCGTGTGAGTGCTACAGAAATTCAGACTGTAGGTAGCAAAGGCTATGACGGCTTTGCCATCGCTGTTGTGACTGGCGATGTTTAAATTGTAAAAGCGATCGCATTGGGTAATAGCTGTAATGTTTAACTTAGTGTACAAGTCAGGTGATCGCTACTAATTTAATTCCCAACTGCTTCTAACCAAGACGACAAATCAGCTACACATGTGAAATCTAACAGTGCTTCGGCAAGATTTTCTAATTGTTCTAGGGATAGAGTTTCAATGCGATCAGGCAATTCTTGAGGTAATTCTCCCACCCGCCGAGTCAGTTGACGAAGAATAAGCAATCGCGCTTCCGCTTCTCGTCCTTCTTGCTTAATTTCGCGGTAAACTCGCGTTTCCTTGAGCGTGATTCCTAGCATTGACTCTACCTCAGTTCGAGTTAATGTTTCAAACTTGTAAACCATGATTGTCACGATCATCTCTATTATGGCGCGACTTGCACTTTCAGACGCTTCTTGAGAGGTTCTAGTTAACAAATACCGTGCTTCTTGGGGTGCAAGTTCATCATCTAGTGTGGTTAACACCATCAGTGCTACCCATAAAGGTAAGATGCGAATATCTCCCAACTCATCTAAATATATGCGATGTACTTGTCCACCGTTGAGTAATGAGCGATGGGGATAAATATCACCCTGTTCGAGACTGCGAGATTGGTAAATTATGACTGCTTGCCAATCACTAAATCTGTCACGGTTGCGGTAAAAATAGAGTGCAGATTCCGCAAATACCCTTTCATATAACCTTTCGTCTTTTTGAAATTGAACCTCGCAAAAATATACAATCCCTGAACTGTCATTTTCTGGTGGTAAAAATACACCATCGATTTCAAATTTTGGCTCTTTGATAGCGACTGAATCAAACCGATAGTACTTGGCATTTATTGGTGGATTTGTCAATAGTTCAAATAATAAACTGGGGTATTGTTGAAATAGTTTGTAAAAAATTGAATCTCGGCGCATGAAGCATTTGATTTCATTGATTTGTTCAATCTGCTTTTCATTAAAACATGTAAGCTCATCCCACCTTCCGGAGTGAGCTTTTCCCGCGCCGACTTTCTGTAAGTACCTACTATCCTGTTTGCAGGTCGGATAAATTATGATCGCTAGCTTCTTCAGGTAAAAATCCACCTGCCTGCATTTGCCATAACCTGTAGTAAGCACCGCCTTTTGCCAATAGTTTATTGTGGCTACCATCTTCGACAATGCGACCTTGGTCAAATACCAAAATGCGATCTAGATGGGCGATGGTGGATAAGCGATGAGCTACTACAATCACGGTTTTTCCATGCATTGCCAAATCTAAGGTGTCTTGGATCGCTTTTTCGGTGATGGAATCGAGACTAGAGGTGGCTTCATCTAAAATCAGGATTGGTGCATCTTTGAGGATTACCCGCGCGATCGCAATCCGTTGTCTCTGTCCACCAGACAGTTTAACACCGCGTTCGCCCACCAAGGAATGATAACCCTCAGCCATCTGTGCAATAAAATCGTGAGCGTAAGCTTTGCGTGCGGCTTCCATCACTTCCTCATCGCTGGCTTCCAATCGTCCGTAACGAATATTTTCCAGTAACGTGCGATGAAACAGAGACGGATCTTGGGGAATCAAGCTAATCTGGGCGTGGAGTGCATCCTGAGTCATATCGCGAATATCGACTCCATCAATGAGAACTTGTCCCCCTTGGGGGTCGAACAGACGCAAAATCAAATTAACAAAAGTAGATTTTCCAGAGCCAGAAAAGCCTACCAATCCGACACGCTGTCCTGGTTGGATGGTAACAGAAAGGTTGTGGAATACTTTTTTCTCATCTGAATAATTAAAATTCACGCGCCGAAACTCAATGCGACCCTTAGTGATTGAATGGGCGATCGCGCTATCTCGATCGATTAACTCGTGGGGTTGAACAATGGTGAAGACACCATTGGCGACATTGCCAATATGTTCAAAGAATTCTAGAAAGCGTTTGCTTAAATTGCGAGCTTCACTGATGATCAACAGCGATAAGCTAGTTGCAACCACAAAGTCAGCAGTTGCGATCGCTCCTTGACTCCACAAATAAAGTGAGTAATACAGAGTACCAATTTTCAAAATCGCTGCTGAGATAAACTGAAACCAGCGAATTCGCTCTGAGTACCAGTTGGACTGTCTCACTTCTTTGAGTTCGCGCCTTAATTGCTCATTTAAATAACGTCGTTCAAAATCCAAACGAGCAAATAGTCGACTACTGGTAAGATTTGTTACCGCATCTACGATGATACCAGTTGTCTCACTTCTCTTAGCTGCGGCTCTGCGAGAATAAATTCGGCAGCGAGTTGCTAGCCAGAACGAAATACTAATGAACAGAACTGCCCATACTCCCACAAGTGCAGCTAGGGGAGGATAGGCGCGATACAGTACAATTGTAGCGATAGTATACACAATGATTACAGGCATAAATTCAGTAATCATCATTTGCATCGTCTGGGTTACACCTAAAGAAGTTTCGCTAATTCGATGGGCCAATGCCCCAGCAAAACTACTGCTCAGGTAGCGATGTGAATGGTGCTGCAAGTAGGCGTATAGAGAGCGGACGATGTGCTGTCGGTGAATTGGGTGCAGGATAGTCTGCAACAATCCCGACGATCGCCCGAATATCACTTCACCCACACTCAAGGCGACGAACAGCATCAGGGGTTGCTTCACAGCATCAAAAATGAGCTTGCTGTCGCCCGGCGATCGCGTTACACTGCGGATAATCTCGCCAATGGCATAAGGCAACATAATGCCACAAGTTGCGTGTATCACCTCCAAAATTACTGCTGCTACATACCACCAGCGAAATTGATTGACAAAATAGCAAATGAACCTGAATGGAGTCGCTGGTAATTGGGGTGCATCAGCAGCACGTTGGAACGATTGAGATGAACGAGGACTTTTGATTAAAGAACGGCGATCGCGTCGTATCACTTCAGCTTCTCCCTAACATCATCACAATCTGCCTGTATTTCACTCATTTCAGTGAGTCTGCTCATGCGTTCCACGCTTCGAGGAGTATCCTCCAACTTGACACGATACCGATCCAGCCAGATCCCAATCATTCCAGCCTGCTTTGCTGCGATCGCATCCAGTTCAAGATTGTCGTTGACAAAAAGACTGTCATGTGTATGTATTTCCTCTGTGGTCTTATGCATTAACAAATGTTACCGAATTGATAATTTTCAACTACGCTTAACTTGAAGAATAGAGGGAATCTCATTCAGTTCATTGATGATTGCATCTGCTTGTTTTGCCTCCATCCAGTGTGGACTGCGTTTCCAAATCGCCATCATTCTGTGCTGTGATGAATTGCTGAATCGAGGTATCGCGATCGAGCAATGTTCCATCGAAATCGAAAAGAACTGATTTCACCATTCATTGTTTTGTGCGGTTGGCACTCGACCCATTGGAATGACATTCATTCCTCTGGAAATGTAGTTATTAAATCGCTCACGCAATAAGTCTGGAAGCTCAATCAGTGAAACTTCTTGAAACCCTACTTGTTGATAGAACGATTTCAAATGCTGCCACGGAATACAGTAACCAACTCGATCGGCAAATTGCTCAGTACAGGCTTGAAGTAGCTGCGTGCCAACACCTTGACGCTGAAATGGAGCTAATACCTGCATTCCCCGAAGCACAAAGAAACCAGTATTTGGACACAAACGTACTGCACCAACTATTCTCTCTTCCAATTGAGCAATGAAGATTAAGGCTTCCTCACTCAGATCGCCTCCGTAACCACACTGATTGTAAAAAGCTTTAATCTTTTCAGCATCATGCAATTTTGCTTGGCTAATTTTCAGCATATCGCTCTATAAAATCGCTGGGTTAGCAATTTTAGCGCACAGCATCTCCCCTACGATATTCAACTGTGATATCGTCTAGCTTTTGTTTTAAATTGTCGTCGAGTTTTACTTCCACTGCTTTGAGAGTGTCAGCAAGTTGTTCTGGACGGCTAGCACCAATAATCGGGGCAGTGATAATTGGATTTGCCAAAACCCAAGCCAGTGCTAGAGTAGTGAGTGACAATCCAGCCAAATCTGCTACTGTGCGTAATTCCTCAACAGTATTAAACTCGCGATCGTGCCAATAACGTTCTTGATAACGTTCAGCAGCCGCACCCAAGGTAAAACGAGTTCCAGCGGTGGGGCCTTGAGTAAGATTGTGTTTCCCAGTAAGCAGACCACCCGCCAAAGGATTGTAGGGAATTACACCTAGCCCTTCTTCTTGCGCTAGGGGCAAAAGTTCTCGCTCAATTTCACGGAATAACAGATTGTAGCGGGGCTGAATCGAGACAAAGCGAGTCAAATTCCGCACATTAGCGCGACCTAAAGCGCGGCTAAGTCGGTAAGCTAAGAAATTAGAAACCCCGATATAACGTGCCTTACCCGCCCGGACTATCGTATCAAGGGCTTCTAGAGTCTCATCCAATGGAGTTGAGGCATCATCAGAATGCAATTGATACAGATCGACATAATCAGTTCCCAAGCGTTTGAGGGAAGCATCGATCGCATCTAAAATATGTTTGCGCGAAGCACCCTGATCCCAAGGTGCAGGGCCAACCTTGCCTACAGCTTTGGTAGCCAGTATAAAATGTTCGCGTTTGCCTTTGAGCCAGCGTCCAATAATTTCTTCGGTGCGTCCGGCTGTGGCAATTCCACCGCCCAGGGGATAAACATCGGCTGTATCGAGAAAGTTGATACCAGCATCGGCGGCTGTGTCAAGGATTACCCTGGAAGTTTCTTCATCAGTCTGCAATCCAAAGGTCATCGTGCCAAGAACAAGGCGCGAAACAATCAATCCAGTTTTACCGAGATTCGTAGTTGGTAAAGTCATAGTGATGTTTGTATGTCGTTAAATTTTGATAAGTCGGGGTGTTCAGATCCCCGACTTCTTCAAAGAAGTCGGGGATCTATAAAGTCCTCCTAGTTTTTCCTTTTTGTACCCTCAGACAGCTACAGATGCGCGACGGCTTTGTGATACTAGCCATTGTTGCAACTTCGAGTCGCTATATACCTCATCGGCAATAAAATGATCGCCATCAGGTAGCACTGTAAAATCTACTGTCCCCCCCACTCCGCGCAAGGTAGCGACAATCTGCTCTGTATCCTCAATCGGTAGTTTTTCGTCTTTTCCACCTTGGAATATTTGGATGGGAATTTCTTTGAGTGCAGCTAGTTGGCTTGCTTCTAATGTCTTGGGTACACGACCTGATACTGCTACCAAACCAGCGAAGCGCCCAGGATGAGAAACAGCGATATGCCAAGCGCCAGCTGTACCTAAGCTGAACCCAGAGATAATTACACGGGACGGATCGATGGGTTGGGAGGCGATAAGTTCATCGAGCAAAGCAATGACATCTGACTCGCGCTCTACCCAGGTTTGCCCTTCAGGAAGTTGGGGGGCTGCAAAGACATAAGGTAATGAGGCTGACACATCCACGAAACGAGGTAGGCCCCATTTTAGCAGTACATTTAGATCGTTGCCGCGAGCGCGCGCTCCGTGCAGAAACAACACCAAAGGTGCGGGTTGATTAGCATTGTCAGAGACAGGTGAGAAAATATAAGGCAATGAACTATTGCTGATGTGTTGGACAGGCATAGTTGTAACTCCTTTAGAGATTGGGAAAAGGGTAAGGGGGAAAGGGAAAAAACATTCCTTTAACCTTTTCCGCTGTTTCCCTGTGCATACTACGCAGACTCAGCTAACCCCCGCCTTAGCTGGCTGTTTCCAAACTGCGGCGGCGTACAGTGAGTCTTCAAAGTCGGGGGCGATGTTATCGCTGGTGATGCGTGCTTCGTGCTTTTCCCAATCGTTGAAGAACAAGTCGTGGCTGATGCGCGATACTATTGCAGGCACATCACGGCGAATGCTGGGTACATCACCAATTGGCAGTCCGAAGCTGACGAAACCAGCAGGATTAAATACATGAATATCTTTCAGATAGGGCGCAGTGCCAGGTACTTTCTCTAAGTATTCGTGGGCGCTACCGAGGTAAGGGTGCGTTCCCAAATCGTCGTCGCGCTGGTCGGCTGGGGCTTCGTAGCGATCGCGCCACAAGGCGATATGCTGTGCAAAGTCGGCTAGTTCGGAGCGCTTTGTCGGGTCAACGAAGTAACCAGTACCAGCGATCGCAAAATCAAACTCAAAAGTATTATCGTTCGCTTGGGCGACGATACGCCCGCCCTTTTCCTGCGCTGATTTCCAAGGTGCAGATAGGTGCAGGTGGAAATTGGGAAAGGCGATTACTCGCTCAATCGCATCCGGTGGTGGTGTGGAACCTGCCTGGCGAAAGCGCCATGCCTGGAACCAGCGAGCTGCATCGGGCAGTTGTGGATAATTGTAGTAAGCACCAGGATAACCCCGCACCCGAATCACTGGCAGAGATGCGATCGCCGAGCGCCGTGCAAACAAATGTACCGCCTTCGCTCCTGATTCTAACGCTACTCCTGCTGCGTCAAAAGCTGAAGCCGCCGCACCCAGCACTGCTACAGTCTTACCGCGCAGTGCTGCAAAATCGATAGCATCAGCAGTATGTGCATACAGCGTGCGTGATACATCAGTTAGTACTGGTGGGATGTATGGGCCACCAGTACCAGCCACACCATTAGCAAAGATAATTTTGCGTGTAGTCTCCACCTGCGGGACACCGTTTACCTCAAGGTGCAGGCGAAAGAAACCTTCAACTGGCTCAACTCGCACCAACTTTGTCCGGTAGCGAACCTGAATACCAAGGAACTGCCGATACCAGCTGAGGTACTCAGCCCACAATACTCGTGGAATGCGGTCAATTGCCGTGTAAGCCTCAGCACCATGCCGCGCTTCGTACCAAGCTTGAAAAGACAATTCCGGAATGCCTAATTCCGGGCCGGGTAGGTTCTTCGGTGTGCGAAGCTTTTTCATCCGCGCTCGCGTCAGCCACACACCTGCATGAGCTTCGTCCTCGGCTGCATCGATTACCGTGACGCGACCAATGCCTGCACGCCGTAGGGCAAATGCAAAGACACTACCGCTACCACTGCCACCTACTATTGTGACATTGTGGTCAATGCCTGGGCGATCGCTCACCCAGTTTTCTGGATCGGGGCCGATTAGACGTAGTGCCTCACGAGCGCGAAAATCGAGGTCAGTCGTTGTTGTCATATCAATTTCCCATGCTGGATGAGGGGACAAGGGAGTGTGGGAAGTGTGGGGAGTTTTCTTCCCCATCTCTTCCCCATGCTCTATCCCCTATGCCCTAACAAAGCTCTTATCTACTTGTGGTAATTCGATTTGAGCTACCTTGGATTCAATCGCTGTACCCTTGAAGAAATTCGGGTTAGCTTCGGTGTAGAACTTGTAGGGATTAGCGAATACATAAGCTTTGAAGTCAGCTTCAGAAATTACGCCTTCTTTCACTAGCTGCCAGCTTTCTGCTAGAGGATCGGTCAGATCGGGTACATCCCAGTGACCAACATCAGAGGAATAGATGGCGTTAATCTTCACACTCAAGGGATTGGCTTTGTCATTAAATGCTGCTGCTATGGTGCGATCGTCGGACTCGGAACCAAAGAAGAAACTGTTCACCCAGCGATCGCGGATATCTTCTATTGTTTCAATCCCGGCTGCTGCAAAATCCTCTAATTCCTTACCAACTGGTTGACGGCTATGACGGTTGAAGGAAGAACCTAGCACAGACTTGACTAATTCTTCTTTGCTGAGGGAATGTCCTTGAGTGATTTCGCCACCGAAGCGTTCAAACAACTCGAACAACTCATCAGCATTAGTGAGGTCTGGGTTGTAGTTTTGCAGTGCTTTAATATTGCGCTTGGAGAAACGATCCACTAAATGAATATAGACGTGAGCACCCCAATCTGCGCCACCTTCGAGCATCCCGACGCGCAACTGTGGAAAACGCTTGGTTACACCACCAAAGAACAGCGACTTGGCAAATGCTTGGGAACCATCGGCAAAGTGACCGATATGGTTGTTCATGTAGTTACTGATCGAGGAGCGTCCAGTCCAACCTTGACTGCCGTAATGGGTAGTAACTGGCACACCTAATTCAACAGCTTTAGCCCAGAATGGATCGTAGTCGTATTCACTGTCTAGTCCGTAGAAGTCGATATAAGAGGCATATTTGGCAATTTCAGGAAATTTATCGGCTGGATATTTATCAGCGATCGCCTTAATTGGCCGTTTCACACCACCAGGAATATTTGCAACTTTTAGCCCTAGGGTTTTTACGGCAAACTCTAACTCCTCAATGGCTTCTTGAGGATTACCCATCGGGATACCAGCGACAGGTGTCAAGCGATCGCTATATTTACGATAGATATCAGCATGATAGTGATTAACTGCCCGTTGCAATGCTTGACGGTTCTCTGGACTGGCTCCAGCTGGTGCTAAGACATTATTGGGAAACAGCACCGAATAATCTGATCCCTGTTCCGCCTGACGTTCATACAGCAGTTCCGGGAGGATGTATGTAGCGAGATCCAGAGTATTTTTGGTCACTCTCGCCCACCAAGGCGATCGAATTGTGCGGTTGCGTTGACGTTCTTCAGGAGTCTGTTGATACCAGTCTTTACCGTCTGTTTTAGAGTTGAGACGAGAGGATTCCGCCTTCCGCAATTCGTCCACAAGTTTCGCACCGCCGTAATTAGCGATGTAATCTTCCAAAGCCGGTGTGAAATCATTGGTGTGAACGTCGGTGTCGATTACTGGATAATCTAGAGTTGCTCTGATTGCGGCGGAGGGTGAAGTTTTCAATCTGCTATATTCAGTCATGTTTTTTTCCTTATTTTTGAGTAAGATTTTCAGGCTATGTAGAGAATTTGGTACACCTCAAACTGGAGGCGATCTGCAAAAAGCACGCTTTAAACGGTATGGTTTAAGCATCTGTAAAAAATCCTGAGTAGCAGGTGCTTAGTATTTAATGCTTTTTCTCTAAAATCCGGCTACACGCAAATGAGTTAATCACTCCAAATCTTTTAATATACAAGGGTGTGTTATGCCGGAGGCTAACGCACCAACCGAGATTTTCGGTGCGTTAGAAGTAAAGTCCATAAAGCACCCTACCGAATACTTCTTGCTAAGTGTTGAGTATTTACGCCAAAACCAATCTCTCATCTGCTTTTTTAGCAGCAAAACGATTACCTGGACGACGCAAACCAAGGTTTTCACGCAAGGTACTACCCTCGTATGCAGTACGGAAAAGTCCACGTTTCTGGAGGACAGGAACAACTAAATTAACGAACTCATCTAACCCTGTAGGCAGTATCGGCGGCATGATATTAAAGCCATCTGCCGCACCGTTGTTGAACCATTCTTCTAGTTGATCGGCAATGGTTTCGGGAGTACCAAGTATGGTGCGATGCCCTCGTGCGGTAGCTAGAGAGAGGTACAACTGACGCAGTGTGAGAGTGCCACGAGTAGCCAGATCCTTAACTAATTTGAGACGGCTCTTGTTGGTGTTGGTGTCAGTTGGGAGTTCAGGAGCCAAATCATCTAGAGAATATTTCGACAGATCCACACCCTTGTAATAGTTCTTTAAAATGCCCCAAGCTACATCAGGATGGATCAACGATTGCAGAAATTCGTACTTTTCTTGAGCTTCTTCCTCAGTGCGGCCAATGATGGGGAAAGCACCAGGCATAATTTTGAGGTCATCTGGAGAGCGTCCATATTTTGCCAACCGACCTTTAACGTCGGCATAAAATTCCTGTGCATCAGCTAAGGTTTGATTGGCAGTGAATATTACCTCGGCAGTGCGTGCGGCCAAATCCCGCCCAGCTTCCGAGGCTCCAGCCTGCACAATCACTGGGTAGCCTTGGGGCGGACGACCAACGTTTAAGGGGCCTTTAACAGAAAAATGTTTGCCTTTGTGGTTGAGTATGTGTAGTTTGTTTGTATCGAAATAAATCCCAGATTCTCTGTCACGGATGAAGGCATCATCGTCCCAACTATCCCACAGTCCTTTTACGACTTCCACAAACTCTTCAGCGCGTTCATAACGCTGGCTGTGTTCTGGGTGATGCTCAAGTCCGAAATTAGCTGCGGCATTATCATTGCCTGTGGTGACTACATTCCAACCAGCTCGTCCTTTACTCAAGTGATCTAAGGAAGCAAACTTACGTGCAAGGGTGTAGGGTTCTTCGTATGTAGTCGAGGCGGTGGCTATGAAGCCAATGTTTTGAGTTACTGAAGATAAAGCAGAGAAGAGGGTGACAGGCTCAAAATGGACAATTTTACCATTGCGACTCTGATGTTCAGGGGCGCTACCCCAGACTCCTGGGCTATCTGCTAGAAAAACTGCATCAAATAAGCCGCGTTGAGCAGTCTGGGTAATTTCCTGATAATGCTCAAAATTCAACCCAGCATCTATTTGTGAATCGGGGTGTCGCCATGCAGAGACATGATGTCCAGTGGCTTGAATAAATGCACCTAAACGAAACTTACGTGTTGTACTCATCTGCTTTTTTCTATTCTTAGTAGTGCGATCGCTAATGCAGCGTATAAGTAGAACGGTGTGGAAAAACAAAACTATGTTAAGAAAAATCAAGTAGGCTTAAACCCTCTTCCCTTCTGCCTCCTGCCTCATCCCAACGGTAAATCTTCACGCCGACCTACTCAGCAAATGGTTTTTCAGATAACATCAGTCATTATTTGACTGCTGCTACAAAAGTTTGGCTCTTTCCTAACTGCTCAAAACTCATGTATTAACCCTGATAGCCTGACACATCTTGGTCAAACCCTCATGAATAGCACTTAAGTGACTTATGAGAAGGTGAAAGTTTAAGCTTTCAACTGCTGACATATACCCAAAAAATACTTGTATTTGGATGGCAGATTTATAAAATCCTTTTACTGTAAAGCTTTGAGCTAATCGTGTCTGGCACTCAGGCATTCACCTAATTACTAGACACTTAAGATAAAGCTTAAACAATACATCCAAAAAAATATGTAATGGAAAACACAAGTATTATGATATACGAATTATTAGATTATCAAACATTAAATATTGCAAACTATTTAGGAGCGATAAAACGATGGTTTGAGATGTACTGCTCGTGGCGATCGCATCCTGCAATAAATTAGCATTCAAGAATATGGACGATAAATTTATGCTGGCGGCTTTAGCTCAAAGCCGGAAAGCTTTACCAGAATGCTTACCCAACCCACCAGTAGGTTGTGTCATCGTCCATTCTGGCGAGATAGTAGCCGTAGGATATACGCATTCGCCTGGAAAACATCATGCGGAAGCAGATGCACTCACTCAGATTCAAGGTCAAGATTTACAGTTTTTGCAAATGTACGTCACTCTTGAACCTTGTTCTTTTCAAGGGCGTACACCTTCTTGTGCTTTGGCGATCGCAACAGATCCGCGCATTCAAGAAATATATCTCTCGATAGTTGATCCAGATCCTCGCAATAACGGTAAAGGATTAGATATTCTCAAAGCAGCAGGGAAAACAGTTCATGTCGGTTTATGTGCTGATGAAGTGACTGCTTTTCTTCAACAATATTTATTAAGGAGTTGAATTACAGATGTAACCCATCCTGTCTGATCTAAGACAGTCATACATGATAGCGATTTCGGGAAAACCCAGATAGAGCAGGATCAATATAAGCCCAAGATACTGCTGAATCAGTCCAGATTTGATCCATCGGCTTAACCCACTCGGGATTGTCCAGACTTCCTGCTTTGAGCCAGACGAATTGCGGCTTTGCTGGCGCTCTCGTAAACAGGGGTGAACCGCACTCTGGGCAGAATTCGCGAGTGATTGTATTGCCACTGTCTCCTGTTTTTGTATAACTTTTAACTTGACCTGCTACGAGATGCAGCGCAGCTGATTGCAGACGAACCCCAACATTGAAAGCGCTACCCGTGGTCTTTCTACAATCTCGACAGTGGCAATAATTCGCCGTTCCTAGTTCTCCGTCATACTCGTATCGCACATAGCCACAAAGACACCCTCCTGTAACAAGTTCAGTCATACTCTCTCTACTGTGTTAGTTCACCAAGCTTAGAAACGTTCCAAGCAGCCAAATTTTTAGCAAACCTAATTATTAGGTTTACATAAATTTATGAAACCATATATTTTATTGTCTAAGGGCTTGAAATTTACCTATTGCCATGTAATACTCCTAAAGTAAACACCGTTAAATCGGTCAATAAACAGTATTTTACAAATTTTGGAGCAAGTACTGTACGGCTAAATTATTCACATCCTTGTAATAGTCATTCACAGATGACTTCTGTGAGCTATGTTTTTTGTTTGGTTGCTAGTGCAAAGTAAGTGTTGCAAATAAAAGGGTGAAGCTCGTGAGCGCAAATCAATTAGCATCTCTTGCAGTATCTACCAACGATCTAGATTTGGAAACCGATGTCTTAGTGATTGGTGGTGGCCCTGCGGGTGCTTGGGCTGCTCATAATGCGGCGGCTAGTGGAGCTAGGGTTGTGTTAGTAGACAAAGGCTACTGTGGTTCTAGTGGCGCAACAGCAGCAGGTGGTACTAGTGTCTGGTATGTCTCCAACGCAGAGCAACGGGAAACCGCAATGGCTAGCCGGGAAGCGCTAGGAGGATTTTTATCAGAGCGTTCTTGGATGCGACGAGTTTTGGCTCGGAGTCAAGAGAATCTGCATTGGTTAGGAAATTGGGGTTATCCTTTTCCTTCCGATCAACAAGGGCAACCCTATTATCGATCGCTTCAACAAGGTGCAGAATATATGCGCCTGATGCGGAAGCAAGTCAAGAAAGCCGGAGTGCAAATTCTCGACCATAGCCCCGCCTTAGAATTGCTTGTGGATGACGAAGGTGCGGTTGCTGGGGCGAGGGGAATTCGCCGCCAAGCTGGTGGAAGCTGGCAAGTACGAGCTGGGGCGGTAGTGATTGCAACTGGTGGTTGTGCTTTCTTGAGTAAAGCCCTGGGCTGTAACGTCCTGACAGGAGACGGTTATTTAATGGCAGCAGAAGCCGGGGCACAACTGTCGGGAATGGAATTTTCTAACGCTTATGCTCTCACTCCAGCCTTTGCATCTGTAACAAAAGGCGCTTTCTATCGTTGGGCAACCTTTACCTACGAAGACGGCACAGTAATTGAGGGTGCTGGCTCGCAACGAGGGCGCTCTGTGATTGCCAAAACATTACTAACTCAGCCAGTGTACTGTAGTCTACACGAAACACCAGAGGAAGTACGAGCCTGGATGAGAACCATTCAGCATAATTTTTTCTTACCCTTTGATCGCAGTGGTATCGATCCCTTTACCCAACGTTTCCCGGTTACCCTCCGCCTAGAAGGAACAGTCAGAGGTACGGGCGGGATTCGGATTATAGATAATTCTTGCGCTACTTCCGTACCTGGACTTTATGCAGCTGGCGATGCGGCAACTAGAGAATTAATTTGTGGTGGCTTTACAGGCGGTGGTAGTTACAATGCTGCTTGGGCAATGTCTTCTGGATATTGGGCAGGGGAAGCAGCAGCAGAATATGCACGGAAATTAGGAACTAATGCACATCAACGACAAGTAAGTTCAATTGGACAGGCAGGAGTATCAAACAACGATCGCACTTTTGAGCCGCAAGAAGTGATTCGTGCTGTGCAAGCAGAAGTAATACCCTACGATCGCAATCTCTTCCGGACTGAACGCGGTTTGAACGATTCTCTGGAGCGCTTGCATAGTGTCTGGAAAGAAGTCCGACATAGTAATGCCCCAACAGAAAACCAAGCATTACAAGCACGAGAAGCGGCGGCGATGGTAGCCACAGCTCGTTGGATGTATACTTCAGCCCTAGCACGGAAAGAAACTCGCGGTATGCATAAGCACCAAGATTATCTTCAGGAAGATCCCAAACAACAATATCGCCTGATTAGTGGTGGCTTAGATACAGTCTGGGCAAAGCCTGAACAAGAAGTAATCAACAGGGAGTTAGTAGCACTGTGATTGAACTAGTCAGTGAATCTCGCTGCATCCAATGTAATCTTTGCGTTACAGCTTGTCCTACTAACGTTTTTGATGCAGTACCGGGACGTGCGCCCAAAATTGCCCGCCAAAGTGATTGTCAAACCTGCTATATGTGCGAACTTTACTGCCCAGTAGACGCATTGTACGTTAATCCCAACGCTGAGGAATCAGTACCAGTGGATGAAGAGACTTTGGTAGCAGCTGGGTTACTTGGTAGCTATCGGCAAAAAGTAGGTTGGGGAAGAGGACGGACACCAGCCGCTAAAAACGAGAAGTCTGCTTATTATTACCCAGCCATGCTGAACAACAGTAATCTCGCTACCGATGCTCAGGGTAGAATTCTCCCTTGGGGAACGCAGTCATCTACAGAGAAGGCAGAAAACGTCAGCAATACACCTTGAAAATTAACTGTTACACTATGTCAGTTTATGAGTTTCCAAGTATTTGAGCGTAATTTTTGCGCTCGCCTTTTAGCTTCAGTTACATCTGTTGTTCTTTTACTCACCCTGACGAGTTGCGCTGCTGAACCGAAATCCGACGCCTCAGCCGCAACCAAAGCCAGTTCGACAGAGGTAAAAAAACTAGTTTTGAGGGTTGGCTTCATTAGCACTGAAAGTAAACTACCTATCGGGCCTGAAGGCTGGGCGATTGAAAAAGGGACATTGACTCCAGCACTCAAAAGCTTGGGTGTAACAGAAGTAAAATTCTTCCCTTTTAATGGTGGACCAGCACTCAACGAAGCCCTCGCAAGTAATCAACTAGATATGGGTTTGTATGGAGATACTCCAGCTTTAGTTGGTAGAGCCGCCGGACTTAAAACCCGATTGATCAATCAGACACGGGTGGGTCAGAATGCCTGGTTAGTCACCAAGAAAAATGGCCCGCGTTCAGTGGCACAACTTAAGGGTGAGAAGATAGGAGTGGCTAAAGGTACTTATCCTCATCGGTATTTACTAGGGCTATTGGAAAAAGAGGGACTCGCCAAGGATGTGAAGGTAGTGCAAATTCCCTCTGCTGATGCGAAAGCCGCACTAGAAAGAGGGGATATAGCCGCTTATCCATTTGCGATGGGAACAGGGCCTACAGTAATTTCTCAAGGATTTGCTTCGATCGATCAAGCCAAAGATCATCAAGGATTGGTAGGAACAGGGGTGAGTATTGTTACCGAAGAGTTTCTTTCTCAGCATCCAGATCTACCACAAAAGTGGAATCAAACTCGGCAGCAAGCTTTGCAAGAAATTAAAGCTAATCCTGAAGCATTTTATCAGTTTGCAGCTAAAGCCAGTGGTGATGGGCCATTGGCAGTGGTGAAAGAGTCTTATCCACTCAATCTTTATCCTAATGAGCCGTTCACACCAGAAGGGTTAAAACTTTTGAATTCAACTAAGCAGTTTTTAGCCGCTCAGAAATTGTTGAAGTCAGATTTTGAAATTAAAGATTGGCAAGTTTCAAGTCCTTAAATTTCTGCTAAAAACTACTCTCGCTAACTTGTGGATAAAGGGAAAAGGGTGATTTACCCTGACTCTTTATCCCTTTCTCTAATTTTGGTTTTGTCTAACGCAGAGATGTAGAGAAGAATACATATATAAGGAGTAAAGTTTGTGAATAATCATATCCGTAAAGAGCCTGAAGACTATATTTCTAATCTCAATTTGATAGCAGATGTATTGGTAATCGGGGGTGGCCCGGCTGGAACTTGGGCAGCTTGGAGTGCAGCTAGTAGTGGCGCAAATGTGATTTTGGCTGATAAGGGTTACTGCGGTACGAGTGGTGCAGCCGCCGCTTCGGGGAATGGTGTGTGGTATGTGCCACCAGATCCCGAACAACGAGAAGCAGCAATGGCGAGTCGGGAGGCGATGGGAGGATTTCTGTGCGATCGCAATTGGATGACGCGTGTGTTGGATCGCACCTATGACAATATCAATTCTCTTGCAGATTGGGGTTATCCTTTCCGCGTTGATGCTGATGGCACAGTCATTCGTCGCTCTTTACAAGGGCCGGACTATATGCGGTTTATGCGGAAAAAGATTAAGCAAGCAGGTGTCAAAATTTTAGACCATAGTCCGGCTTTAGAGTTGCTTGTCGATGCAGAAGGTGCTGTAGCTGGGGCTAAAGGCATCAATCGCCAATCTGGAGAACGCTGGACAGTCCAAGCCGGAGCAGTTGTAATTGCTACTGGTGGTTGTGCTTTCTTAAGTAAAGCCCTCGGTTGTAATGTGCTAACTGGAGATGGTTTGTTAATGGCGGCTGAAGCTGGTGCAGACTTCTCTGGTATGGAATTTTCTAATGCTTATGCGATTTCTCCCGCTTTTTCTTCAGTTACTAAGACTCGTTATTATGACTGGGCATCTTTTACCTATGAAGATGGTACGGTAATTGAAGGTGCAGGTTCTAAGCGCGGTCGTTCTGTGATTGCCAAAACTTTGCTGACTCAGCCAGTTTATGCACGCCTCGACCAAAACATGGATGAGGAAACTAAAGCTTGGATGCGGTCTTCTCAGCCTAATTTCTTTGTGGTCTTTGATCGCGCTGGAATTGACCCCTTTACCCAACGCTTTCCCATCACTCTACGCTTAGAAGGAACTGTGCGCGGTACAGGTGGCATCAGAATTGCAGATTGATTACACCTGCGCTACCTCAGTAAATGGCCTCTATGCTGCGGGAGATGCGGCAACTAGAGAGTTAATTTGTGGTGGCTTTACAGGTGGAGGTAGTCACAACGCAGCTTGGGCAATGTCTTCTGGCTACTGGTCTGGACAATCGGCGGCTACTTACGCTTTGAGTTTGGGAGAGAAAGCAGCATTGCGGAGTGTTCGCGGTGTTGGTGAAGCTGGATTGCAAGGTGCAGGGAATAATCGCTTCTCACCAGAAGATGCGATCGCAGCTACCCAAGCTGAAGTCTTCCCCTACGATCGCAATCTCTTCCGTACTGCAACAGGTTTAAGCGCATCCCTAGACAGACTCAATGACCTCTGGCAAGAAATCCGGAACAGCCAAACTCCGGCTGATATCCAAATTGTGCGATCGCGGGAAGCTGCGGCAATGGTTGCTACCGCTCGTTGGATGTACAACAGCGGTTTGCAACGCCAAGAAACCAGAGGAATGCATAAACGGGAAGATTATCCCCAGCAAGACCCCAATCAGCAATATCGAATACTAAGTGGTAGATTAGACAAGATTTGGGTCAAACCTGAGTCAGCAGTTGCAAAGCGGGAATTAGTTGCAGTCTAATCTTGTGGGATTGCTTACTAATCAAATTCTCTCTGCGTCTCTGTGGTTAAATAAATAGCTTATAAACCACAGAGGCACAGAGAACACAGAGATTAAGAGGTTATTTTACCTTGCACTCAACTACAAATTGCTAGAGAAAGTCTCTATGAGGCTAAATGTATTCACATAGGAACTCATAAACTGGCAGATAGTTAACTTAGGCAAACAAGTAGATTTTTCAATTTACAATCCAAAAAGGTATGACCTATGAGCTTAAATAGCCAAGTTCTAGACAGACCGATTTCTGAGGATTTGCCATACGTAGAGGCTAACCTCACATACCTGATTCCGATGACAGAAAGACTTGTCAACTACACATACGAACCACCATCAGGCATTCCCCGCACGAATGGCACATATCAATCACACAAACTGCCAATCTACAATGCTCGTTCTATCTCCGATAATATTTTGCTAGATCGAGAAGGTTTTGGTTTTACTGGACATACTACCAGCGTCCGTAACTTTTATGATGAAGACGAAATTCGCCAAGTTTATTACCCAGAAGCAGAACAGTTATTAAAACAGGTGACTGGTGCAACTGAGGTAGTAATATTCGACCACACCTTGCGTAACGCCGAACTGATGAAGCAGGACATCAATAACGGCATTAAGGAACCTGTGAAGCGCGTACACAATGACTTTACTGCTAAATCTGGCTATACACGCGCCCGTAGGGAATTAGCAGCAAGAGGTATAGATAACATTGACAGCCTGTTGCAACAACGGTTTGCCATCATCAATGTTTGGCGAGGAATTGGCGACACAATTCAAGAGTCACCATTAGCAGTATGCGATGCTCAAAGTATTGCACCAACAGACTTGGTAGCTAGCGATCTAGTGTACCGCGATCGCGTCGGTGAAACCTACGCCATCACCTACAACCAACAACATAAGTGGTACTACTTCCCGCAAATGCAAAGGAACGAAGCCCTATTTATCAAGTGTTTCGACTCTGCTGAGGATGGACGCGCACGCTTTGCAGCCCACACTGCATTTGAAGATCCAACTAGCCCACCAAATGCATCTCCACGGGAGAGTATAGAATTGCGGACATTCGTTTTCTATCCTGCATAGTTCAGTAGTTCTTAATTAAAAATTTGTAGGTTCACAATCAATATATTGTGAACCTACAAATTTTCTGTATTTGACTGAATAGAGTGAATACGATGAAATTAGTCATGTTTGACATTGATGGCACTCTTACTGAGTCGAATAACCTGGATAATGAATCATATTTACATGCATTATATGAAGTATTTGGTTTTGCCGAAGTATCAAGTGACTGGATGTCATACACTCATGGAACAGATGCTTGTATTTTAAAGGAAGCCTGTCAAAGTAAACTTGGTCGCCTTCCTTCATCTAAGGAAGTTGAGGCATTTCAACAGCATTTTTTAGAATTACTTATGGATGGTGCAGAAGCAAGTGGTGGAGTAAAAGCGATACCAGGTTCATCTTATATTTTGAAACAGCTCCTTGCATCTGGTGACTATCAGGTAGCCTATGCTGGAGGAGGTTGGGCAGCATCAGCAATATTCAAGTTAAAATCTGCTCATCTTCCCATTGATCGTATTCCTTACGCTTTCTCGGATGATGACGATTCGCGTGAGGGAATAATGGCGATCGCGCGTTCTCGAGCCGAAACGTATTACAATCAGCTTTTCTATGAAGTTGTTTACATTGGGGATGGTGTTTGGGATATTCGTTCGGCTCGCAAGTTAGGATATTCATTTATTGGTATTGCCTCAGACGATGCAGCTCAAGCATTATTCAACCAGGGAGCAACTGATGTTTTTCCAAACTATGATGACTACGAAAGTTTTTTGGTAGCCTTAAAAAAGGCTACAGGCATGACGAAAGGTGAAACAATTTCATAAGCTTTAGCTGCTTGCAATACTAGTAAATCTCTATATTTGGCAGCGACAATTTGTATACCTACAGGTAAACCATTTTTGGTGAAGCCACAAGGTACAGATGCCGCAGGTTGCTGTGTGAGATTAAAAGGATAAGAAAAGGGCGACCAATCTCGTTGGGGATGATTAATATATGACGGGGGTCTATTTTGTCCAACGGGAAAAGCAACTACAGGTAAAGTGGGAGTAATCAGTAAATCATAGTTTTGGTGAAAGCGTTGTAGATGTCTTCCTAACGCTTCACGAGCATCTTGAGCGCTGAGATATTCTGCTAGTGTAATGCGATCGCCTTCTTTAGCAATAGTCTGCAAACCTTCTTCAATGACGGCTTGTTGTTCTAGACTAAAACCACGCAGTAACTTGGCTGCACCCACTTTCCACAAGGTTTGGAAAATACTGCGGGGATTGGCAAAACCCGGATCGACTTCTTCGACAACAGCACCAAGTTTGGCAAACACATCGACTGCGGCTTTAACTAAAGCGGCTACTTCTGGCTCAACATCAGCGTAGCCAAAGTTGGGACTGTAAGCAATTCGCAGCCCCGCTACACCCCGATCTAAATTCACAGTATAGTCTTGTTGCGCATCTGGTAAAGCATACCAATCACGCACATCTGGATGGGCAATGACATTCAACGTAACGGCTGCATCGGTAACAGTGCGAACCAGAACGCCAATATGAAACAAAGTTCCAGTATGGGCTGATGGATAACCAGCCACACGTCCAAAAGTAGGTTTGAAACCAAACACACCTGTTAACGCTGCTGGTGTTCTTGACGATCCGCCGCCATCTGTACCGAGATGAAGTGTTCCCAGCCCCAATGCAGCAGCGACAGCCGCCCCGCCGCTACTACCTCCGGGAGTAAGTTCTGTATTCCAAGGATTGCGAGTGATACCAGTCAGGGGACTGTCAGTGACACCTTTCCAACCAAATTCTGAGGTTGTGGTTTTTCCAAGTAATACTGCGCCCTGTTCCCGTAAATGTGCTACCGCTGGTGCATCTTCTTCCCAAGGTTGATTGGTGTTAATTGCTTTACTTCCTCGGCGTGTGGGTAAACCTTTAGTTAACAATAAATCTTTGGCAGTAAAGGGTATTCCATCCACCAAGCCCAGGGGTTTACCATTTAACCAGCGCACTTCTGAGGCATAAGCTTCAGCAAGAGCTGTCTTTTCATCTACGATCGCAAAGGCATTAACTGAGCTATTGTAAGTATTGATTCGCTCTAAGGCTGCAATGGTAACTTCAACTGGTGATAATTGGCGATCGCGGTATAGCGATAACAGTTGAGAAGCTGATAAATCGGCAATTTCTGACATATTTTGAGGTTGAATAAGAATTAGCGATTTTTAGGTAGGTAAGTCACGACGCTTGAGCAGAGAAAGCAGTACGATCCCTTCAGCTAAGAGTTTGTCAACAGCACCTTCCTCGCGATCGATAACGCAGAGTGCGTAATCAATTTCAGCCCCAAGTTGACGAAGTTGATGGGCTGAGATGATGATTTGACCACCAGAAGTTACTACATCTTCTACAATCAGCACTTTTCGATTATTAATCTGTGCACCTTCCGCTAATCGGGAAGTTCCATATTTTTTCGCTTCTTTTCTTACGAAAGCAGTAGGTAAGCCAGAGTAGTGTGATAAGAGTGTCACTATAGAAATAGCACCAAGTTCAAGACCAGCCAGTACTTCAGTATCGCTGGGAATGAGATTAACCATCTGCTTCACAATAGCATCAAGTAAGCTCGGATTTGCCTCGAATTGATACTTATCAAAGTATTCACTTGATATTCGTCCAGAACGCAGTTGAAACGATCCAACAAGATGTGAAACTGTATAAATTTGCTTGGCTATTTCACTTTTAATCATTTCGGTTTCAGAGCTTTTGGAACTTTCATGTATTTAACCTTGTTTCCAAAAATTTGCTGTGTCTGATTTAATAACTTGATATTAAATGGCTGAAAACTTGTATTAGTTAAACTCACAGCAGCAAAATTCCACTTGTTAAAGCTTCATCCCACAGAGGCGATTTTTGTACTGCTGATACAGAAAGAGGTGGATTTATAGATTGTGTAGAACTGTTGCTATGAGTCAGGAAAGATTGCTCTGGTTGGAGAGATAATTGCCAGTAACCTACATCATGCCACTTACCAAATTTAAACCCTACTCGCTGAAACACTCCTACAGGTGCAAAACCTACAGCTTCATGTACAGCTACACTGGGTTGATTGGGTAAAGCGATCGCCGCCACCACATTATAAAATCCTTGGAGTTGCAGTAATTTAAACAACGCCGTATACAAAGCTTTGGCAATTCCTTTGCGGCGATGATTAACACCAACGTACACAGAAGATTCTACAGACCATTGATAAGCTGCACGGGTACGATAGGGACTAGCATAAGCGTAACCTACAACCTCACCATGAATTTCGCAAACTAACCAAGGCATCTGCTGTTGATAGCTTTTGATCCGCTGTTGAAATTCAGTTTCGCTGGGTGGATCTACCTCAAAGGAAATTGTCGTTTCGCGGACAATTGGTACATAAATAGTCAGCATTTGTAATGCATCGTTTACAGTAGCTAGTCTGATTGTCGTCTTCACTGCAATACTTGTCTTCTAGCAAACCAATGAAATAATAAAGCCGTTCCCAACCCCCAAGCACCATTAACTAATAAAGCTGTAATTATCGCTGGTAGTTTCCAACCTCCAGCTATAGGCAAACCTTTTAATGGTGCAACAACAAACCAGGCAATTAGTGTCGGTGCAACTGCACCAAAAATCAGCGCTGCTAACCAATAATTTTTGTTTACTTGCCAACGTACTGTAATTGCTGCCCAAACTAAACCCCAAATTCCTCCCCAGAAAGCACTTGAGAGAAATTGTGGTACACCAAAGGGCTGTGTGGGTGTAGTTTGATAGGCTGGACGCTGGGCAAAGTTAATGGCGTGTAGTAGCGTGAGTAAACCTTGATGAAATACCAGTACTGCCAGAAAGCCAGCAATAAAAGCTAGGATAAATCGATATACTTCTGCTTTTTGAGTCATTTAATTACTTGCTTCCTTAGAACAATTTGTGATAAGTTCCTGTTAAGCAAAGTACGGTAACTCAATCAGCTTACCGTACTTTAGGTCATAACTCAATCTCCAAACCCATGCTGAACCACGAGTACTGGGTGTAGAGACAAACGAAGCCATTACTTATTGAGCAGCATTTTGGAAGTAAGCTTTCCATGCAAATTCAAACTGTTGGTATTTTAAGTCCGGGCGACATGGGGCAGGCGATCGCATCTGTACTCAATCAACATGGATTGAAAACCATTGCTGCTTTGGACGATCGAAGCGATCGCACTCGACAATTAGCCGCAGCAGCCTACATCCAAGATGTGGGTTCTCTAAAACAACTGGTAATTGAATCCGATGTGGTCTTATCAGTTCTAGTTCCCGCAGCCGCCACTGAAGCAGCAGAACAAGTAGCTGAAGCTATAGACAGCGTTGGTAAAAGTATTTTATATGTTGATGCCAACGCTATATCACCCCATAAAGTCAGAAGTATTGCCCAAATTATTGAATCCAAGGGCGGGGACTTTGTCGATGCATCAATTATCGGCCCGCCACCACGAGTTCCCAATCGCACCCGCATCTATGCATCCGGAAAAAAGGCAGTTGAACTCCAGCAACTGCGAAATTATGGATTAGATATTAGGGTAATTGGCGAAGAAATTGGTCAAGCTTCAGGTTTGAAGATGTGCTACGCAGCTTTAACAAAAGGACTAACAGCAATTGGCACAGAATTACTAATTGCCGCCCATCGTTTAGGTTTAGATCAACAACTATGGGATGAAGTATCGACTAGCCAACCAGAATTAGCAAAAATCCTTACGCGTTCCCTGCCATCCATGACACCAAAAGCACATCGATGGATCGGTGAAATGGAAGAGATTGCAGACACATTTGCAGCCTTAGAATTGACCGATCGCATTTTTCAAGGTGCAGCTGATGTTTACCGCTTAGTACAACAAACCTCCTTGGGTAAGGAAACACCAGAAGAAAGCAAACGCGATCGCCCACTACCAGATATCATTACTACCCTTTCCCAAGAATCTTTAAAGAATCAATAGTCATTAGTTAGTTTTATTATCCCCCTCCCAATAAATCAGGTCTTCTCAATATGAGTAAAATACGTGCCGTTGTAGTCGATCCCAATGTATCCGGACGTTTGGTACTGCGTGATGTAGATGCACCTACCCCAGCTGCTAATGAAGCCGTGATTCGAGTCGCAGCCATTTCCTTGAATCGGGGAGAAATTAGACGTTCTACCACCGCAGAAGCAGGTTGGCGACCTGGTTGGGATTTGGCAGGTGTGGTAGAAACCCCAGCTGCTGATGGTTCCGGCCCAGCAGCTGGAACAAGGGTCGTGGGGTTACTTCGTGCTGGCGCTTGGGGAGAATTGGTCTCAGCCCCAACCCATTCACTAGCACAATTGCCACCCTCTGTATCTTTTACTCAAGCTGCTACATTACCCGTAGCGGGTTTAACTGCCTACCACGCTCTGCTCAAAGGCGGTTCGATTTTAGGAGGCTCAGTATTAATTACAGGTGCATCGGGTGGTGTAGGTTACTTTGCAATTCAACTAGCACGGCTTAGTGGCGCAAAGGTAGTGGCACATATTCGTCGCCCAGAATACGAGTCTTTCGTTAAAGATGCTGGCGCTCATTCTGTAATTATTGGTGAGAACATTTCACCAAATGACGAATCTGCTCCCTACGACTTAATTGTTGAGTCAGTAGGTGGCAACACCCTGGGAACAGCCCTCAGTTTATTGGCACAAAATGGGACAGTTGTTCTGTTTGGCACATCAGGGGAAAATGAGGTAACATTCAATGCTCAACGATTTTATGGAACTGGTGGTGCAAGTTTGTACGGTTTGATTTTGTTCCACGAATTACAACGAGAATCAGCAGCAGTTGGACTCCAACGACTTTTGCGTTTAGTAGAAGCCGGTCAATTGCGTCCTCATATTGATGTTGAAGCTGAGTGGACACAAATAGCTGATGTTGCCCAAAAATTATTGGACAGAACCTATCCTGGCAAGGCAGTATTGAACATCTCTAAATAAATAAGTCGGTGTAATTAAAAATAACTGGCGTACTCCTTTAAGGAAGCAAGCTACGCGTAGCGTCTCCGACAGGAGAGGGTCGTCATTGGTTACCTCTACTCCATCAAATTTAGTGTATTTGTGTTACAGAAATATTTTTGAAACATTAAAACACAAACAATTTTGACTTCAGTTTTTACCATCTCCTAAATCAGCTTGCTCTAATGCAGCCGTCTTGGGTAAATTTACCTCAACATTAGATATAGCAGCAATTTCTACTTTAGTATTTTGAAATTCCCCATCTAAAAGATGCCCACCTGTTTTACGATCTGCTGTAAGAAAATGGAAATGATACCCGTTAACATTGACTCCTTGCATATAAGACGGTGTAAGAAAGCCAACCAAAGTCCCATTGATGTTTTTTAATTCAAAAATAGATTGTGTTTTAATTGCATCTGCTAAACGAGGATATGGTGGAGTTTGTTTCGGGACACTTCTAAATTTGAGGTAAGGGAATTTTCCTTGAATGCGAATAGCATAAGGATAATTTTTTGTTAGTATTTCTTTATCTAAAGTTTGTTGCAGTTGCTGATAATTCAACTTTTCTGCCAAGTTAATCAATTTCTCTGATTTAAAAAAAGTAACAGTTGCAAAAGGACTTTTTGTAGAATCAGGAACAACAGAAGCAACTCCATTTGATTTAATTTGATAAAATTTGCTATCAAATCCAATCATTTCTCCATCTAGATCGTTTACTGTCCCTAAACCAAAATTACCGTGCTTCTTTAATTCTTTGAAAGTAGTAGTTCCTTCAAAAATCCCCGCCGATAGAGCAGTAAATGTAGAAGCTTGAAATAAGTTATTTAATGGTATATTCTGCTGTGTTTTTGCAGGCAGAATCATACCTAATAATACAGTGAGAGTTAAAATTGTTATCAATGCATAACGCTTGAGTTTCATAAAACCGTAGTGCTCCTCATCATATTTAATCGATGCGATACATTGGGCAAACCGCTAAGAGGGTCTACGCCAAGGTTAGATTTACTACATTTAGCAAATTTTATATACTTAACCTTAGTTGACAGGGTACTTAATTATTCAGAATATTCTCTGATGTGTTTGCTAAATTTAATTAAATACTAAAAGTCTATCAATTTACCGTATGTTATAAATATCATTAACCTATCCGCAGGATTATGAAGTAGAGAAGGACTAGGTTATCTGTTGCAGGCAGTAGATATTAGACCAAACACATCTAGGAATTCATCTCATGAGCTTAGATTTACAACTATCAGGTAAAACAGCAATTGTTACAGGTGGTAGTGCGGGTATTGGTTTAGCGATCGCCAAATCTCTCTATAGTGAAGGTGTGAATGTAGCGATCGCAGCTCGGAATCCAGAACGGTTAGAGAATGCCGTCAGCACGATTCAATCCTTACCCACACCAGGGGCGAAAGTCATTTCTATAAGTGCCGATTTAACTCAGGCAGAAAGTGTCGAGCGAGTTGTTTCCACCACATTGGCACAGTTTGGACAGATTGATATTTTAATCAACAATGCAGGTTCAGCCCGTGCAGGCTCTTTCTTGGAGTTGAGTGATGATGCTTTTTTGGATGCTTGGAACCTGAAATTACTAGGTTATATTCGTTTAGTTAGAGCCGTTGTGCCCCATCTCAAAAGTCGGCGTGATGGGCGAATTGTCAATATTATCGGTGGTGCTGGACGCACACCTCGACCAGGATTCCTTCCTGGCGGTACGACCAATGCAGCTTTATTGAACTTCACGCGCGGCATCTCTAAAGAACTAGCCAGAGATAACATTCGCATTAACGCCATTTCACCCGGTCTGACAGCAACAGAACGTGCAGAAACTTTGGCACAGCAAAATGCTCAGGCTCGTGGTGTGAGTGTTGAAGAAATTAAAACAGAATCCTTGCAATCTATTCCTTTAGGGAAAATCGTCAAACCGGAAGAAATAGCTGCATTAGCTTTATTTTTAGTATCTGACCTGGCCTCTTCGATTACAGGTGCAGAGATTCTTGTTGATGGTGGGCATACCCCTGGTGTTTAGATACTGACAAATTTCGCAATGACTAGAAAAAACAAACAACTGAGACTAGGTGCATTTCTACATCCGACTGGACATCACATAGCAGCTTGGCGACATCCTAACGCTCAGGCCAACCCTCTTGATTTTCAGCATTATCAGCAACTGGCACAGACAGCCGAACGCGGAAAATTTGATATGATTTTCCTTGCAGATGGGGTAGCTGTACGAGATCGCAATTACGATCCAGAAGTGTTGAGCCTTAATGGTAAGCTCGTACACTTTGAACCCCTTACCCTACTGTCGGCCTTGTCCGCAGTCACCGAAAATATTGGCTTAGTGGCAACAGCCTCTACCACCTACAACGAACCTTTTCATATCGCTCGCAAGTTTGCCTCACTAGATTATTTAAGTGGTGGTCGTGCTGGCTGGAATGTTGTCACCTCTGGTACAGAAGCCGAAGCCAAGAACTTCAACCGAGAACAGCACTTAGAACACGCACTACGCTACGAACGTGCTAAGGAATTTGTCGAAGTCGTCACTAAACTCTGGGATAGTTGGGAAGATGATGCTTTCCTGCGAGACAAAGACTCAGGGATTTACTTTGAACCTGATAAGTTGCACGTTCCCAACCACAAAGGCAAACATTTCTCTGTACGCGGCCCTCTCAATGTTGCTCGTCCTATCCAAGGGTATCCAGTGATTGTGCAGGCTGGATCTTCTGAAGCTGGTCAGGAACTCGCCGCCGAAACCGCAGAAGTGATATTCACAGCCCAGCAAACTCTCAAAGAAGCACAAGAATTCTACGCCAGCGTCAAAGGAAGACTGGCAAAATATGGACGTTCTCCTGAGCATCTCAAGATTATGCCAGGGATATTCCCAGTAATTGGAAGAACTGAGCAGGAAGCGAAGGAAAAGTACGAGCAACTTCAAGAGTTAGTTCATCCGCAAGTGGGACTGGGATTATTAGCATGGGTATATGGTGGCAAGGATTTATCCGGCTACCCTTTAGATGGGCCGCCGCCAGAATTTCCTGATGATACCAACGGTAGTAAGAGCCGCTTGAAGCTGGTGTCTGATTTGGCAAATAGAGAAAACTTGACACTGAGAGAATTATACTTGGCGATCGCAGGTGCAAGAGGTCATAGAACTATTTGGGGCACACCGCAACAAATTGCCGACCAGTTAGAAGAATGGTTTTTAAATGATGGGGCTGATGGCTTCAACATTATGCCGCCTTATTTATCTGGTGGTTTAGAAGAGTTTGTAGATTTAGTCATTCCCGAATTACAACGCCGCGGTCTATTCCGCACAGAGTACGAAGGTCAAACCCTCCGCGAGAATTTGGGATTATCCCGGCCAGTAAATCAGTTCACCACAATTGCCAACTCCTCTGAATTAGCAGGTGTATCCGCATAAAAAAAATGAGTAAGAAAAAACAACTTAAACTAGGTGCATTTCTCCCAGACGCAGGCCATCATGTAGCAGCTTGGCGACATCCCCAAGCCCAAGCAGACGGAGGACTGAATTTTCAGCATTACAAACGACTCGCACAGACAGCTGAACGAGCTAAGTTTGACATGGTTTTCCTCGCAGATGGTTTAGCCGTCTGGGATCGAGGACAAGGGAAAGAAGCTTTTAGCCGTTCGGGACAATTCAGCGTCCATTTTGAACCACTAACTTTATTGTCGGCTTTGTCTGTGGTGACAGAGCGTATAGGTTTAGTAGCAACAGCATCAACTACATACGACGAACCCTTTCACCTCGCTCGTAAGTTCGCCTCACTAGATTATCTTAGTGGTGGTCGTGCTGGGTGGAATGTTGTCACTTCCTCTGCTGAAGCCGCAGCGAAAAATTTTAGCCGAGAACAGCATTTAGAACACTCACTCCGCTACGAGAGAGCAACAGAACTTTTAGAGGTTGTCACCAAGCTTTGGGATAGTTGGGAAGATGATGCCTTTATCCGCGATAAAGAATCAGGCGTTTACTTCCATCCTGAGAAATTACACATTCCTAACCATAAAGGTAAAAATTTCTCGGTACGCGGCCCGTTGAATGTCGCCCGCCCCATTCAAGGGTATCCGGTGATTGTGCAAGCTGGTTCCTCCGAAGCTGGTCAAGAACTCGCCGCCCAAACAGCAGAGGTCATTTTCACAGCGCAACAAACTCTGGCGGAAGCACAGGCTTTTTACTCCAGTGTCAAGGGTAGATTGGCTAAATATGGGCGTTCTCCCGAACATCTCAAAATTATGCCTGGTGTATTTCCGGTGATTGGCAAAACCGAGCAAGAAGCCAAGGAGAAATACGAGCAACTTCAAGATTTAATTCATCCGTCAGTGGGATTGGGCCTGCTTTCCAGCCTAATAGGTGGGCATGATTTAACAAAATATCCCTTAGACGGGCCGCTACCAGATCTGCCAGATACCAACGGTGGCAAAAGCCGTTTGCAACTCATTAAAGACCTTGCTCAAAGAGAGAATTTAACTATTCGGCAACTATATTTATGGATTGCTGGCGCACGCGGACATCGCACAATTCTTGGTACACCAGAGCAAATTGCTGACCAGCTAGAAGACTGGTTTATTAACGATGGGGCTGATGGATTCAACATCATGCCACCTTGGTTACCTGGTGGTTTGGATGAATTTATCGAGTTTGTCATTCCCGAACTGCAACGCCGGGGTATATTCCGTACTGAGTACGAAGGGCAGACTCTGCGAGAAAATCTTGGTTTACCTCGTCCGGTTAACCAGTTCAGCAAAGTTGCATCCCCTGAACTAGCTGGTGTTTCTACATGATTTTACTAGGTTGATTTATAGGTAATGTATGAAAAGTATCTTGTAAAACATCAATTTCATTAAAAAATCACCCCCTATCTCTTTGATTGCAGAAGGGGGAAATTCAGTCTAGTTGTATCAAAAAAAGTCCCACTTTTTGATGAAACTCTTCTATACACCTAACTCTCCTTTCGCACGCATAGCACGGGTAGCTGTATTGGAACTCAGACTTAGCGATCGCATTCAAATGCAAAAAGTCACGGTACGAGATCCGAACAGCAATCTACTGAATTACAACCCTACAGGTAAAGTTCCAACGCTAGCGACTGACGATGGATTTATCTTGAGTGAAACGCGCATAATCTGTGTTTATCTCAATCACTTAAATCCTAAAATCAAACTAATCGCTGACATTTCTCATGCTTTTTTACAGCAACTTGAAGGTATAACAAGTGGATTTCTAGATGGGATTGCTGTCTGGGTGCGGGAGATCAGGCGATCGCGCAATGAACAATCACCAGGGATAATCGAGTTAGAGCGCGCGCGAGCCTTGAGAGTTTTAGACTACTTCGAGAAGATTTCAGATAAACTTGACCAAACTCCTAAGCTTGCTCATATCAGCCTCGCGTCTGCATTGGGATTAGAAATTTGTCTTCCGGAACTGCAATGGCGACAGAACTATCCTCAACTTGCTCGTTGGTATGATGAATTTTCTGAGCGACCATCTCTGCAAATGACTAAACCAGATTCCTAATTCAACCTGCCTATTTTGCTATGCGGTTAATTGTGAATTAACGCTCTTTAATCACTCTCGTGAGATAAAAATCTGCAACCCTTATTATGCCGAACTTTTATAAATTTAGGCGTAGGTTGGGTTGAGGAACGAAACCGAATGGCACTAAGTTTAGTTACTTGTTGAGGCAAGCTGGGGGAGCAGGGGGAGACAAAAAATAAGTGTATTCTTGGGTTTTATAGTATTAAGAGTTACTAAAAATTACTCTTTACTTCCCCAGCCTCCCCAGCCTCCTCAGCTCCCCCAGCTTATCTTCGTGACATTCGGAACGAAACCC
>NZ_MTAW01000005.1 GCF_002154725.1 Nostoc sp. 106C
AATGACCATCGCAGTTGGACGCGCCCCCAGTAGAGGGTGGTTTGACGTTCTAGACGACTGGTTGAAGCGCGATCGCTTTGTATTCGTAGGTTGGTCAGGGATACTATTGTTCCCCTGCGCATTCCTAGCACTAGGCGGTTGGCTGACAGGCACCACCTTCGTCACGTCATGGTACACCCACGGTTTAGCATCTTCTTATTTAGAAGGTTGTAACTTCATTACAGTTGCGGTATCCACACCAGCCGATAGTTTGGGACACTCGCTGTTGTTGCTGTGGGGACCGGAAGCACAAGGAGACTTCACCCGGTGGTGTCAACTCGGAGGCTTATGGACATTCGTTGCCCTACATGGAGCGTTTGGTTTGATTGGCTTCATGTTGCGGCAATTTGAAATCGCTCGGTTAGTCGGAATTCGCCCATATAACGCATTGGCATTCTCGGCTCCGATTGCGGTATTTGTCAGCGTCTTCTTGATGTACCCCTTGGGACAATCAAGCTGGTTCTTTGCACCCAGCTTTGGAGTAGCCGGAATCTTCCGATTCATCCTGTTTGTTCAAGGTTTCCACAACTTTACCCTCAACCCCTTCCACATGATGGGTGTTGCAGGTGTGTTGGGTGGTGCATTGTTGTGTGCAATTCATGGCGCAACAGTAGAAAACACTCTGTTTGAAGATGGCGAAGCAGCTAACACCTTCCGCGCCTTCAATCCGACTCAATCAGAAGAAACCTACTCAATGGTGACAGCAAACCGATTCTGGTCACAGATTTTCGGGATTGCTTTCTCTAACAAACGCTGGTTGCACTTCTTCATGTTGTTTGTGCCAGTAACTGGTCTGTGGATGGCAGCAATTGGCATCGTGGGTTTAGCGCTCAACCTGCGGGCTTATGACTTCGTGTCGCAAGAATTGCGCGCCGCCGAAGACCCAGAATTTGAAACATTTTATACCAAGAATATTTTGCTGAATGAGGGTATCCGTGCTTGGATGGCTCCTCAAGATCAGCCCCACGAACAATTTGTATTCCCTGA
>NZ_MTAW01000100.1 GCF_002154725.1 Nostoc sp. 106C
TTGCGTGCGGGGGTTCCCCCCCGTTGAGCAAACTTCGGGGGAGGGGATTAAGGGGAGGGGTAAAACGTATGTGGGATAAGCGTTTGAGCTTAAGTTGACACCAATGAGCATTGCTAAACCCCTACGAAAAATTTATGTGTATCAGGATTTTCGTGAATTGGTATTATCCCTCTTTTGTCACCTTCGGCAGAGAATAATCTGAAACCCCTATTTTTACGTGTGTTGTCAACAAAGGGATATAAATGACAAAGTTGGGATGCGATCGCACAATTCATTATTTTGTCTAGTGTTCAGAGTTGGTACAGTATTTTTCTCTCCTCGTAGTAACAAAAGAGGGATTATCTACGGTTTCTGCTATGCAATATGAAGTTTTAAGGCCAACGATAATTCGCTCACCCATTGGCATTACAGCAATTTCCAGGTAAATAGACGACCTAGTAAGGACACAACAATGTTGTGCTTTGATGACAGAGATGGTTCAAAATAAATGGAAAAGGCTTTAATTTCTATTATTTATTTTTATATATGCGTTATTAATGTGATGTCTCAACCAAAAAACTTTAGATTTTTTCACGAAAGATTTAAGATTGCTAGATGCGCCATTGTTTTAAAAGCGATCGCCATAAATTCAACCTCAAGGACGAAAAGTAAAGTATAAAAGTCTTACCTTCATACCTTACCCTTCATCCTTTAGCAGGTACTTGGTAAACTATTGCAGCCCTACCCAAATATTGCCTTCTTCTACACGGGTGGGGAAAACAGGTATTGCCTTTTCTTTAGAAATCAGACCCATCACTTTGCCAATACCAGGGGGAAAAGTAATCCATTCCGTAGGATTACCGCTAGAAAGGTCAAATGCGCTACGGTGGAAGGGACAGACAATCGCTCCATCATCTGTAATTTTACCTTTCTGCAAAGGTAGTTTCATGTGAGGGCAGGAATTTTCTATGGCGTAAATTTGGTTGTTATGGTGAACTAGTAGGATGGCACGTTTTTCTACTTTTACCACTTTGCGTTCATTAAGTGGTAGTTCATTTTCAGGAAGAACTTTAATCCAGTTCATAAATACCTCAATACCTCGCTTAACATCTTCTACAGGGCTGCTGCTTGATGGAAGACCTTGAAATTTTATGCTCTTTTAGCCATCAAAAAGCTAATTATGTACATCATTTCACAAGTTTGTAGCGGTTTAGCGAGTGTAAGAAGGCAGTGCCGAATAAAAGCAGAGGAGCAAGGGAGTGTGGGGAGAAATGGGACAAGGAGGACAGGGGGGATAAGGGAGATGAGAGAACTAATGACAAATGACAATTCAATATTGAGATGTATTGCAATCAGTTGGCTTGTTCCAAGAACTGTGCAGCGCCACGGTGGATTTATGAGCAGTGAGCACCACTTCTCCTTTAGGATTGATTGCCCATCCTGTAGCTTCTACAATCTTTGCGGAAGATGATTTAGTGGGATTTTGGCTCGCAATTGGTTGAGAAGAGGCTTGACGAACTCCATCCAGAGTAATCCAATCGGCAATCACAGCGTCACTATTAAGAGTTTCTGTAGGGCTAGAAGGTATGCCACCACGTCCGGTTACAGTAAAACTGCTTTTATTATTACTTGCGATCGCTCGACAACTTTGGTTTACTTTAAGTTCTACTGGTTGGGTTGGTAAGTTGACCAAGCCATTATTTGGGTCGACATCAGGTGTATTTATAGTGACTACGCCGCTTAAATTTGGGTTTGTCTGAGAAATTGCTGTGATGTCGTTACTGGGTAGCAATTGAGGGTTTAGTTTAGTTGGGTCGTTGCTGTCCAGAAGTCTCACCAAGTCATCTCGACTGCGCTGTTCTATGCCAAAAATACCAAAAGTGTTGATTTCGACTCTACCACCAGAGCCTGTAAAAGCGTTAGCGGTAATATCACTATTTTCTTTAGGGACAGCAACTATGAAGCCATCAGGGGTATTGATACTAATATTGCCACCATTGCCACCACCACCAGTAGTGCCTGCTGTCGTAGAGATTTGACTATTATTGCGTAACAGCAGTAAGTTCTGTATTTGTAGTGTCAAATCGCCGCCATTTCCTGATACGGTTTCAGCAACTAATTTGCCTTGTCTATCCAAACGAATTTCACGGGCATTAACTTCTAGTTTGCCTGCATTTCCTGACCCCAAGGCTTCTACAGTAACTCGCGCTCCATCCCTTACAATTAACTTTCCTGTATTTACCAATAAGGAACCTGCTTCTCCACTACCGCGACTGCGCGCAAATAAGCCACTAGGGTCTTTATCAACTGGTGATATTCCACTCAATTCTATCAAGTCAGAGGTATTGACACTCAGATTTCCGCCTTTCCCTTGACTATTCCTGCCTGTACCAGCTGTTACTACTCCTCCATCCTGGACAATCAATTGCCTGGTATCAATTTTTAAGGAGCCTGCGTTTCCCAAATCTAGAGTCTGAGTAAACAAGCCGCTAGGGTAATCAAGAAAAGAAGCTCCGCTGATTTTAATAAAATCTGAGGCAGTTACTTTTAATGTTCCCCCGTTGCCTCTACCTTGCCAAGCAGTAGTTGCTACGTTGGCCCCACCTTCAATGATTAATTTTCCTGTTTCTATACTCAAGGAACCGGCTGCGCCTTCTCCAAAGGTCTGAGTGAACAACCCACTAGGAAAACCAGCAAAAGACTTACCTTGGGAAATGGTGCCGCTTACTTGCACAAAGTCAGTGGCTTTTATCGTTAAACTTCCCCCGGAACCTGTTGTACCTTGAGTAGTAGCAGCTTTGATTTGGGAGCCGTCTTGAAGAGTTAACTGCTGTGCTTGAACAAGGATACCTCTACCATTTTCACTACCTAGGGTGTCTGCTTGGACTATAGAACCATCTGTAAGTTTAATTTGTCTACCTTGTAGCTGGATATAACCACTACCGGGTCCATCAGCTAAGATCACAACTAGATTTTTAAGTGATATGTCTGCTGGTGTGACGTTAGTAGGAAAGCTTAAAGGCTGATTTTGGCTATCAAGGTTGATTCCTACTATCCCTACTCCTGATATCCCACCCACAGCAATTTGTCCGCTTAGGGCTTTGAGAGTTCTACGATTCTCTTCTAACCTACCGTTACCATTCAGGTTAATGTTACCGCCCACTAACGCTAAAGTCTTACCTGTGGGTACTTCTAGCGCTCCGTAATGATTAATTTCTCCCCCAGTCTGCTCAAATTGCAACCCAACTGGTGTACTGACTGTCAATAAAGGTGTTGCTTCGGGACGAGTGGCGCTAAAAGTTGTACCGTCAGCAAACTGGATACTGCTTGCTGTACTAGCCACAAATGAACCAGCGATATTGAGTGTGGCATTTGCGCCAAAAAATATGCCGTTGGGATTAATCAAAAATAAGTTGGCATTGGAACCAACAGTACCAAGCTTGCCTAGAATTTCAGAGCGGTTATTACCAGTAACTCGCACCAAAATATTTTGAATATTACTGTTAGGACTTAAGAAAACTGCTGAACGTCCTTCACTAACGTTAAATTCTAGTAAACTGTGGAACAGATTGTTACTGCGAGTTGCTCCACCTGCGATCGCTTCCGTAGCCCCACCCTGGTAGTTTTGTATAACTTGAGATCTTTCATTACCGAGGCTATTATCAGGAGTAATGGCACTCTGGGCAAATACAGAATTTGTCATCAAAAAGCCCATGCCAAAGGTTAACCCCCCAACATTTGCTAAGCCCAGTTGCCAAGCACAACCTTTGCTACTGTGAGCCATTTCCAGTATTTGCCTCTGCTCAAAAACTACCAAATAAAAACGCTATTAATAGCGTCTGGTAGGGCGTCAGCAATCTAGTATACCTGGTTGATGACTCTGATTTAAATGAGAAGGAGCCAGAAGCAAGAATTCAGAATCACCCTACAAATGAATTTGAGGTTTTCACTCAAGATGCTCCGAAGAATAGATTCTTCCATATCTAAAGATAATTGCTCTGCCACCTTGATTCATTTGGCGATCGCATGAGTACAATTCTGATCTAATGTCCAGTTAAACACTTATCATTGCGACCGAAGGGAAGCAATCGCAAAGGTATTGGGATTGCTACTCTGCGAGAACGCCTTCGGCGAACGTTTCACTACCCTACGGGAAGCCGCCTGAAAGGCGTCTACGTTGCACTCGCGGCGGACATATCGCAACTAATTTAGCGGACATGGTATGACTCCTGACTCCTGAGTTCTTATTGCTTAGATTAATATTTACTCTGAGTCTAAAGTCTCTTCAGTCTCGCTAGGCTCAGATGGTTCAGTTTGGCTAGGCTGGGATGGTTCAGTCTGGTCGGGTTTAGATGGTGGCTGTAGATCAGGTAATAAGGGTTTGGGATTAGGCGGAGTATAAGTACTCTTGACTAAGGTGCGTGGGCGTTCTAGTGTGCAAACCATATAAAATTTTCCTCTGGGAAAAGATGAAACTATAGCTTTGGAGACTGGCTTGATGTAAATTCAATGTCTCCGCATATATATCGAGCTATTATTTAACTTTTATGCACAGAGCTAAATTTGTTACAAAACTTTAACCACAAAAGGAACAGGCAAGACTATTTGCTATTGGGCTATTAACTAGAGAACTACTGTAAACTTGGCACTGTTAATTGGGCAGGCTCTGTGGGAATTATGGATAAAAGACTTCCACAAGTCTGATCGGTCTAGAGGTAATATCTGCGAAGGTTGCGATCGCACTTTATGTTCATCCTATGCATTTTCTAGTTGGATGCGCAATGGAACTTGGTAACTGATGCACACAATATTTCTATCCAGGTTATGCCTACCTTATCAGTAATTAATAATGACTGTTGTATTAATCCTTTATCCTAATATGAGTACTACTACTGCCCACTTATGAGAAATTAGCTAAATATCAATCATAGAGTTTGCTAATGAATGTCTCAAAAATCACTTTAACTTCATTAAATAATATAATTGTATTTCCTTATAATTAAACAGAGATAGGAGTCTTGTTTAATTGTGGAAAAGAACGACTCATAAATCTACCTCCTTTGTTTTGCTTGTTCTCAGTACTTACGACTAAGTTTATGAATCAAACCGGATTGCTATATCAAGACAATCTCTTTACAGTTAGCCTGAATTAGGGTATTCCTTGATTGTCGTTTGATTTCGGAGAACGAAGATGACCGACAAAACTGACTGGACTTTTGCTAATTACCAACCCTTTGGCAGATCGTCAACGTGAGGCTTAAAAACGTGAAATCAAGTTTAAATGAACAGAGTTGGAATATTAAATTATTAATTTTACTGCGCTTTGCGTGTCAGTTGTATTTATTTGGTTTAATGTCCCATCCCCTTGTGGACGATCTAAACATATCTTTGTCACCGACTACTCATTATTGACAAATTCTTCACCCACAAGGCGAAGAGGATTTTTAACTCCTTTTCCACAGGATGACGCTAGCTCAACAACGGATTAAACTGTGGATAATGTCCAGAGATTGTTGCAGATGGCAACAATAAATAAAAATCCTAAAATATCACCATTATATATAAAGCTAATTATGTCATCGCATCAACCTAGTATTGATGAGACTGCCGATTTAATTATTGGAGTTCGCAATCCAGAAAATGGCTATTTACAAGAAGATACTCCTCCTGTAGGTTCCCTGGCTAAAAGACAAGGCACTATTTCTTCTTTTCTAGCTCCTCTAACACAAGAAACTTTTAAACAGGTTGTTAAAGAAGTCGAACAGAAATTACAGATTGTTCATCAAACTTTGTCAAGACTAGATTCTCATGGGTTTGAAACAATCCTCGAAGAAATGTTGCATTCGATTACTTTAAAAACTGGAGAATTATTAGGAGCAGACCGCACCACAATCTTTTTATTAGATGAAGAAAAACAACAACTATGGTCAATTTTAGCTGAGGCAGAAGGCGATCGCTCTTTGGAAATTCGCATTCCCGCAGATAAAGGAATTGCTGGTGAAGTTGCGACTTTCAAACAAGTAATCAATATTCCCTATGATTTTTATCAAGATCCCCGCTCTGTATTTGCTCGGGAACAAGAAAAAATTACTGGTTACCGTACATATACAATGCTGGCTTTGCCATTGTTGAATGAACATGGAGACTTAGTTGCAGTTGTACAATTACTAAATAAATTAAAATCTGTACATAATCCAGATGCTGCAATTGCAGAACGGATTGATACCAAAGGCTTTACTAACGCAGACGAAGAATTATTTCAAGAATTTGCGCCATCAATTCGATTGATTTTAGAATCATCGCGCTCCTTTTACGTAGCAACCCAAAAACAAAGAGCCGCCGCCGCATTAATGAAAGCGATTAAGTCGCTTTCTCAAAGTAATCTTGACTTAGAAGATACCCTAAAAAGGGTAATGGCAGAAGCCAAAGAACTAATGAATGCCGATCGCAGTACATTATGGTTAATCGACCGCGATCGCCAAGATCTATGGACAAAAATTACTCAAGATGATGGTTCAACAAAGGAATTACGAGTTCCCATAGGTAAAGGCTTTGCTGGCATAGTAGCTGCATCGGGTAAAAAGGTGAATATTCCTTTTGACTTGTACGATCATCCAGATTCGGAGACAGCTAAAAAAATTGATCAAGAAACTAGCTTTCGTACCTGTAGCTTACTTTGTATGCCAGTGTTTAACGCCGACCGACAATTGATTGGCGTTACCCAGTTAGTCAATAAAAGAAAATCGGGAGATTTTCCCCCTTACGATCATGCTCTTTGGCCTAAGGCTCCTGAATGCTTCCAAGCGAGTTTCGATCATAATGATGAAGAGTTTATGGAAGCTTTTAATATTCAAGCAGGAGTGGCGCTGCAAAATGCTCAGTTATTTGCCACAGTTAAGCAACAAGAACAAATGCAGCGAGATATTTTGCGCAGCCTTTCTAATGGTGTAATTTCCACCGATAAAGCCGGGTTAATTATTGCTGCAAATGAAAGTGCCAAACGTTTGTTAGATTTAAAAGAACAAGACCGATTAGAAGGTCTATCTATTCAAGATGTCATTACTATTAAAGAAGGTAATTTTAGCAAGTGGTGTGAGAATGCTTTAAATGCAGCTGACTTTAGGCACCGACAGCAATATTATCCCGATCGCATTCTTCTAACTCCTGGAACAGAACAGCACAGTATAAATTTATCGATTAATACAATTGCTGATGCTAGCGACCATAAACAAGTCAGTGGCGCATTAGTAGTTATGGAAGATATTAGCGATGAAAAGCGCCTCAAAAGTACGATGTACCGCTACATGACGCAGGAGTTAGCAGAGGAATTACTGAAATTAGATGATGCTAAATTAGGCGGTGATCGCAAAGAAGTTTCGATTTTATTTTCAGATATTCGTGGCTATACAACTTTAACGGAAAATCTAGAAGCTGAAGAAGTTGTAAGTATGCTCAATGAATATTTTGAATCAATGGTAGAGGCAGTTTTTAAACATAAAGGCACCCTCGATAAATACATTGGTGATGCGATTATGGCTGTGTTTGGTTCTCCTTTACCATTAGAAGAACACGCTTGGATGGCAGTGCAAACAGCTTTAGAAATGCGCCATCGTTTGAAAGATTTTAATCACTGTCGGTATTTAGCTAATAAGCCAAGAATCAACATTGGTATTGGCATTAATTCTGATACTGTCATTAGCGGTAATATTGGTTCTAGTAAAAGAATGGAATTTACAGCCATTGGTGATGGTGTAAACCTCGGTTCCCGACTAGAAAGTGTCAGTAAACAGTACGGCTGTGACATTATTATTAGCGATAACACTTATAAACCTTGCCGCGACAATATTTGGGCGAGGGAATTAGATTATATTCGCGTCAAAGGTAGAAATGAGCCAGTAGCTATATATGAACTACTTGGTTTGCGCTCCGATCCTATTAGTAGCCAAAAACTAGAAGTGATTGACCGTTATCACAAAGGACGTGAGTATTATATTCATCGTCAGTTTAGCTCGGCTCAAGCTGAGTTTGCCAAAGTTTTGGCTGCTGATAGTAACGACAAAGCTGCTATGTTGCATCTGCGCCGTTGTCAGCATTGGATAGAGTCTCCTCCATCAGATGCAGATTGGGATGAAGGTGTTTGGACTTTTAAAGAAAAGTAAAAGTCAACCCCATCTCCTGCGAAGACGCTACACGAAAGGGGAATTCAAAATTCAAACTTTTAATGACTAATAACTAATGACAATCACCACCCAAACGGAGAAAAAATAGAGTGACCGTGACTGTAAAAAGTTAGTCGGCCAAAGCCGAGAAATTGTCCGTGGGATTTTTCACCTGGGGGAAAAGCTGTAACGCCAAACAAATAAACACCCGAAACACTAGGATTCTGTCGGGGTTGAAGAGCAATTGTAATAGTTCTTCCAGGCGCTATCGGTGGATCAAATGTTAGTGAGGTTGTTTGAGTTTTGCGATCGCTAGTCGCATCTTTTAATCCTAACTTCTGTCCTTCATGAGAGCGCGTCCCTTCAAAGGCATAACTGTCTTTGAGATTGAAGCGAATGTAGTCTACTCCCTCACGCTGATTAATGGTTACTCTTTGCAGCGGTTCTCCTGCATTTTCTGGGAGGCTGAGAGTAAAGTAGTATGTTGCACCCCATATATAAACTTCGTTATAGGTAGTAGAGGCACCAACCAAGCGCGGTGGTGAGGCAAAATATACCGTCCCATCTTGCAACTGAATTGCTGGACTCGGTTTTGGGGTATATCCTTCTAGCCCAACTACGGTTGCGATCGCTATGCCCAATATAACTGCAACTCGCATTACTTTATCTAGATAATCAAATAGTACTGCTACGCGGAAGTCAAAAGAAGTTTATTCTAGGATTTTGCACCATTTTAAATAGGCACTTGATTTACACCGCGCTGTACTAGATGCTGTACTAGATAAATTGTATGTTGAAATCTTGTAAAGTACAAAACTCAACAAAATATTTCTATAGATTTAGCCGCTTCTACTTATTTAGAGAACTCCACATTTATCTATGAGTTTTATAGTAATGTTGGTAACCTCTGTACTTAGTTTTATCTCCATTAGCAACGATACCTAAGAGATTAACTGGAGAAATTTTTAGACTATCCTGAGCTTGCATTAGCCCCGATTTATCTGTTTTATCTAACCTCACCACAAGCACAACACCATCAGTGTAAGGTGCTAGCATTCTGGCATCAACTAATCCAACTATCGGGGGAACATCATAAATTACTAAATCAAAGGTTCTATGAAAATACCCCATCAGTTGCTTCATCTTTTCTGATGAGAGTAGCCTTGCAGGATCGGGTGGTATTGGCCCAGAAGTAATTACAGATAAGTTGTTCATCTCAGGCATTTGCCTAATCACCTGCCCTGCTGGTATGTTTGTCGAGATTAAACTACTTAATCCCCAGAGGTTATTTAAATCAGATAGGTGATGAACTTGGGGTCGGCGTAAATCAGCATCTACAATTAGTACTCGTTTGCCCATTGCTGCTGCTATTTGAGCTAGTTGGAATGAAACAGTGGACTTACCATCTCCTGGTAGTGCTGAGGTAATAATTAAGGAGCGAATGGGGTGATCGGAATTAAGCAGTTGAATATTTGAATATAGTACCTGTAAAGATTCCCAAAATTTGCCTTGACCGTAGTAGCGAGCGCTTCCCGTGTCCTTATGTAAAATTTTAGGTATTTCAAAAAGTTTGTCAGTAAACTTAAATGACTTTCTTTTGATTAAAGCTTTTGATTCTAGATGGTGATATTGACTATTTTGGACTTTTTTATCAAAAGGTAAAATCCCTAATACTGGTAATTTGATTTTTTCCTTTAAGCTCTCGACAGTATGGTAGGTATTGTCGGCTTTTTCTAAGAGTAAACTGATGCCAACACCTAAAAGCAAACTTGCGACAAATCCTAATGTCAAACTACGCGGTACATTAGGAAATATAGGTAATTCAGGTTGAGAAGGTCCTTGGATTAATTCCCAAGGTAGTTCTGTTTGAGCCGCCTGAATTTGCAGGGTTTCGCGAGTAGTTAAAAAGCGATTTAAACTCTCAGTTGCATTTTGTAAATCTCTTTGGAGCTCGGTATATCTTCTTGCGAGAACTGGTAATAGCTTAGCTTTTTGTTGGGATTGCTGTTCTACTTTAGCGAGCTCTTGGCTTTGTGCTTCTAAAAACTGAATTTGAGTTGTGATCTCAGCAAATTTTACTCCCAAAATACGCTGTGCCTCTTCTTGTAGCAAATTCAACAGGTTTTGTCTTTTCTCCTGTAAAGTTTGCATAACTGGGTTATCTGATTTAAACCGAGTTTTTTCTACAGAAATTTGAATGTCTAATTGGCGTAGCTGAACAATTAATTGTTGATAAACAGCCGCATTATTGAGTATAGCTGTTTCTCCTTGTTCTCCTCTTAGGCTTGCAAAATTAGCGTGAGCTAAAACTAATTGTTGATCAATAGCTATTCTTTGAGCAGACAATGCTTGGAGTTGAGATTGAATTTGTTCTACCTGAGCTTCTGGGTTAATAAATTCATATTTCTGACGAAAAATTTGTAACTCTTTTTGTAACTGCTCTACTCTACTTTTGATTGGTGGCAGTTGTTTTTCGACAAACTGTAAACCTTGTCGTAATTTTGTTTGCCGCTTTTCTAAACTGTAATTCAAATAATATTTGGCAACTAAATCTAGTACTAATTTAACCTGTCTCCGATCATTACTTTTATAACTTATTTCTATAATTTTACTTGTACCTAAACGACGAATTGCCAAAGATTCGCTAAGAGTGTAATATCTAAATTCTGGATAGTTAATTTGCAGTTCCTTTATCAGTCCCGCCATTAGTTCGGGACTTGTGAGTACCTGTATTTGGCTGTCATAATCTAGACCTGGTTGAGTTACATTTAAATTTGAGTCTGGAGTAAGTCTCGCTAAGTTGTTGTTATCGTTAGTGACAGGTTCTACTAATAACCTAAAATTACTTTGATAAATAGGTTTCTGATTAATACTTGAGTAAGTAACACCGCCCATCACAACAGTTGTAACTCCTGCAATGACGAACGCTCGTCTTTTTAAAATACTTAGAAATTGCTGTAAATTCCAATCATTATTTTCGCTAGCAAACCATGAAAAGCTTTGAGCAGGAAGTGCTTGATACTGGGCACTGCCATTCCGTTCATAGCTTGAGCTTTTAGTGAAATGATTCTCCATAATTAATTGGTATTAAGTAATAAGCTTAGATAGGGTTGTGATCATAACTTTTAGCAAGTTACGATCCGCTATTGTCATTCTATTTAAGTTGTGGAATCAGAAAAGTCAATACTCTAGTTAGGTAAATGCAGTATTTTTAATTTTTAAGTGTGAATTTAGTGGTTCCTCTCCAGCAATTCCTAAAAAATTAAGAATTAATTTATTGATATAGCTGTTCTAGACTACCATCGACAACTAGTCAATGTTTTGGAGGATAGGACATAAATCAGTATTTATACTCTGTTCTATGTCAATCTTCATTAGCTAGTTGCAATAAAACACGGTTGAGATTGATCGGGGTGATCTTGGTTAACTTAGTCAAATGCTTTGACAAATTTATTGTGCACTTTACGTAGTACCATGAACTCTATTATACTGACGCAAGTATATTCTGGCTTTTTTCAGCTAGCCTGAGTATGGTTAAAGAATTAAAGTATAAATTATGTTACGTTGCTAATCAGTTTGTTTTAGTTGAATGTATTTTTTGTCACTAGTCAAGGTCATTATTTATTTTCTGTCCTCTTTTTAGGTGATCTAATTGCGACGCTCAAAAACTCGTTACCTCTACTGCTACTTCAGATCGCAGCCTCATAAGTCAGTCGAACCTTAGGGTATTCTGAGATAAAAGCTCAAGACAGACTGCTTTCCCTTCCTCCTGCTTTTTCAAGTTAGAGAAAGCTTAAGTCCTGTGGCCAAGCCTCACAATTGTCTAAATTTAATGCGATTTATTCTGGGTTAAGAATTAGTCTGTTCTAGTAATGTTGCATTGCTGGGTTGGTTTTTATTGATATGGTAGATACCCTACTGCATTTTCACCAATTATGATATTACGTGAATATTAAGTTTTGTATATAGCGATTTCTAGCTTGATACTGAGGTAAACATCATTGTGATAACGTGCTAGCTTCTAAAAGCTAAGAATGAGAAAGTCCTCATCAGATCTTAGCCAATGCTAATTGATGGGTTTAAAAACTATTTGCAATTTCTAGTTTGAGTTTTCTAGCTACGCAGCTATCTCAGCCTTATATATATAAATAATGCTTATCTCTAAAAGAGACTCTTTAAATTAGACTCCGTGAATGCTACAACAGATTAATTTCATAAAAATTTTATATGCTAGCAATTGCTAGTACCCAATGTTTGTCAAGATTAAATATTTTTATGTTCACGACTGAAATACTTTATTCTAAATGAGAGCTAGAGACAATCTATTTATTTTTTATTTTAGTACTCCCCAAAATATAAATGGTATGATAATATGCCAATTTAATTAGGTGTTCTAAAGGCTACTATAGTTACTGCGGCAATTCTCAAAACGCTTATATTGCAAGTAATAGACCATTTGTAAAGTTCTTCTTAGAGAATGATGCTTCTACAAGATGCTTGAAAAACAAGCATCATTTATTACACTAGCAAAAAATAATCAAAATCCTTACTCTTGTAAATATTGAGGATTTTTTAACATAACGGATGGTAGATTTTGAAGTTCCCACTTAGGTAGATATCAGGATTTTTCTTTTAAAAAAATAATATTATTCAAAGGAAATCAGCATGACTTGGAATAGTTTTGCTTCCATAACTAGTGGGAATAAAAAGTAGTAGAAATCTACCAGTCTTACAAAAATTTACATATTATTTGCAAAAATATCCTGCTTTTTCACTAAATTTCTTAGACATCGATTATAAAGGAACTGAACTGCAAGTATTGAGCAAAGTAGGCAAACTTTTGTCCCGCTCTTTGACAAGTTTAAATCTAAGTCTAATTTTTTTAAAGGACGATCTAGTCAATGACATTCAGTGAATGGCTGAAAAAATCGTTGCTAACCAAATCTACCAACAAGGTTTCTCAAAATCAGCAACTGTATCAAACTGATAGAGATTTGTTGTCACATGAAAAAGTTAACTTCGAGAATGGAAGACACCATAATGGAGAGAGTTTTCGCACATTTGCGTTGTCTCCTCTAGCCCAACGTCAGTCTTTAGGAGTAAATCAAACTTGGTATGAGCAGTCGCTGAACTTATCTGTAATCACTGAGTTTTTTCCCCCAGACTATGCTGCCACAGGGCAGCTGATTGAAGAACTGGTGAGACAGTTAGGGAAACAAGGAGTAAACATTGAGGTGTTTACAGGTCAACCAGGGTATGCCTTTGGGACTTCTAGTGCTCCTGCGGTAGAACAAGTAGGTCGAGTCCGCATTCAACGATCGCGCACTGCTCAACTGTGGTCGCGGCGGCTTCGTGGTAAAGCTATCAATGGTATCTTGTTTACCTTGCGTTCTGTACTGCATCTAGTTAAATGTTGCCGTCGCCACGATGTCTGTTTACTGACTTCAGCACCTCCATTTTTACCAATTGTGGGATATTTAGCCCATTTGTTTTTCGGGCTTTCTTATGTGTGTTTAATTTATGACATTTATCCTGATATTGCGATCGCGCTGGGAGTAATCCCCAAAAATCACTGGCTGGCTGGTTTCTGGCAAGCTGTTAACAGAAAAATTTGGCAAAGGGCTAAAGGAATAGTGGTTTTAAGTCCTGCGATGAAACAGCGGGTAGTGGCTATCTGTCCAGAGGTAGCAGATAAGGTTTCCGTGATTCATAGTTGGGGAGATCCTGACTTGATCGTGCCCATTGTAAAAAAAGATAACTGGTTTGCTAAGAAATATGATTTAGTGAAAAAATTTACCGTACTTTATTCCGGTAACATGGGTCGGTGTCATGATATGGACACCATTTTAGAAGCAGCAAAACAACTGCAAGATGAGCCAATTCAGTTTGTCTGCATTGGTGGGGGCGCAAAACACGAAGGTGTGATTCAGGAGGTCAATCGATTAGGTTTAAACAATTTTCTTTTTCTGCCTTATCAAGACAAACAAGTATTACCCTACTCACTGACAGCTTGCGATCTATCGTTGGTGAGTGTAGAAGCTGGCATGGAAAGTTTAGTTGCACCTAGCAAGCTTTACCCAGCTTTGGCAACGGGACGTCCAGTGGCAGTAATCTGCTCAGAGTATTCTTACTTAAGACAACTAATTACAGAGGCGCAATGTGGCGCTAGTTTCGAGAATGGTGACAGTTACGGACTAGCTGAGTTTATTCGCTTACTTAATAGGGATAAACAACTGGCAGAACTCATGGGTCAGGCATCTCGTAAGTATTTGCAGTCGCATTTTACGCCTGAAATCATAGCTAAACAATATTTAAGAGTCCTGCAACAGGCTATTTCTTAAGGCTTTTGAGTGTTAATACGCATAATAATCCTCAAAATCGTATTAATTTACCTTCAATTTTGGCTTGACAATCGGAAATTGCGGCTATATAAACAAAGTGCGTCTACCTTTTTAGGAACGCTAACCCTTAAAGTTATGCTTTGCAATACAGCAAACGCAGACTCTTAATCAGCAGAATTACGTATATCTGCTGCCAAAGAAGAGATAGTGAAGCATGTTCCTTAAAACTTGCACTAGTTCACAAGTTTTTCTTCTCAAACTCAATAACTAACTGTTGATTTAGGAGTGGGCTTTGATGGTCTTTATGATCTCAGTCCCTTCAACGCAACCTTCTTGTGATTTCTTTTATGTCACTTAATACGGAGGGCCGAAGTGCAGAGAAGGTGTGACCGAAATCGAAAACGTTCTAAACGACGAGCTATATATTGTCTGATTCATGGGTGCTACATGAATAGTATGAGCCAAAAATACGGGTTGTTTGCTGAACGGGCAGGACAGCTACAACAACGAGGAATCAAACGACGAGAGGCCTTGATGTTAGTGGCAGCCAAGACGGCTGTTCCTTTAGAAGGTGAATGGTTAGAAGCCTTTTGGTGTGAAGAATGCCAAGAAACCAAGTGGTATCACATTTGTAAGCGCGACTCTAGTTATGAGTTATCACTAGCACCACCAGAACTTTGGCAACAGGCAACGGGGGTAATGCATCCAAATGGAAACCCTTCTGTCGGAGAGTTCACTAGCAGACATTCCCGGATGATGAATCACCGAAGCATTCAGGATTTTAAGTTTATGTACTAATGCAAACACTCAAACATCTGTCGTTTTGAGCGAAGCAGAAGCTTAAAGATAATTCGCTTCGATCAAAATGACACCTGAAAATGCAAAATAAACAAAGCTTTATTGGAAAAAATAGAGCATTTATAAGTTTGAGTCGAACATTTGCAGCTTTGGATCGGTTTTTTATTGTAAAAAATGGAGTATTCATAAGTTTTAGTTGAATCTTTATAGCTTTGGTTTAGTCTTACTTATGAAAAGTGGAGCATTTATAAGTTTGAGTCGAATCTTTGCAGCTTTGGGTTAATTTTTTTTGTAAAAAATGGTGTGTTTACAAGTTTTGTCGCATTTTTTGCAATAAATATGGAATTTCTTGCAACAAAAAACCATTAAGTTAGGAAATTTACGCAATTCCTCAGAAAATTTGATCGCTCCTGATTCCCAGTTAACACTAGTCCCGTATTGGTCAAGCATAAGTTAATTTATGTGTAGCCTTTCAAACATGGACATACTGCTATGGGAAGACCAAAGCGTACTTCGGTAACTTTAGAAAAAGCCCAGCGTCGGATAGCTGGTTTAAAGACAATTGATGGCTCACTAGATTTGGGAAATGGGCTTACGGTCGAAATATTTTCAGAATTAATTGAAGATACACGTAGAAAATTAGAGGCTCATAATATCGCAGTGTCAGCGGCCGATCAGACAGGTACTCTGGTTTCACAAGCAGAGCGATCGCTTGCTGATTTATCAGAACGGATGCTAACTGGGGTAGCTTCTAAATATGGTAAAGGTAGTGATGAATATGAGATGGCTGGGGGTGCACGCAAGCGCACTGGCAAGCGGAATTCTCGCAAAGTAAATGCATCAACGCTTACATAAAGTACGAGTTCAGCATTATATATCTCAACAACTTGCTAACGAATTATTATTAACCCACAATAGGGACACAACAATTTGTGTCCCTATCAAATTAAGAGCGATGGGTGTAGATCCAGATAATTTATAATTTTTTAAATTTTGCAATTGCCTTGAGAGAATTACAATAAAATACCCAAATGCTTGTAGGGGCACAGCATTGCTCATACGTGTCAACTTAACGTGAAACCCTTGTTAAAACGTGATTTTGTATTCACTCACTTACCATTACGATCCTCGTCACCCCACCCCAGTTTTGTCTAAAGCCAAAACTTCCCCTCCCCGCAGGCGGGGAGGGGATTAAGGGGTGGGGTAAAACGTATATGGGATAAGCGTTTGAGCTTAAGTTGACACCAATGAGCAATGCTGTGCCCTTTGTGCTGTAAATGTGGAACCGCCGATCAATTTTGATGAAGTGAGACAAATTGATGAAAAAAGCTCTGATTTGTGGAATATCTGGTCAAGATGGAGCTTACCTAGCGCAATTGCTTCTCAATCAAGGCTATTCAGTTTGTGGTACTTCCCGCGATGCTCAAATTTCTTCCTTTCAAAATTTGCTGCACTTAGGAATTCGAGACCAGGTAAAGCTAGAGTCAATGGCTTTAACTGACTTCCGCAGTGTGTTGCAGGTACTAACAAAAATTCAACCAGATGAAATCTACAACTTGGCAGGACAAAGTTCAGTTGGTTTATCCTTTGGTCAACCAGTAGAAACTTTAGAAAGTATAGCCACTGGTACTCTCAATTTATTAGAAGCTGTTCGCTTTTTAGGTGCACCAATCAAAGTTTACAATGCTGGTTCTAGTGAGTGTTTTGGTGATACTGGCGAGACAGCAGCTGATGAAACAACACCGTTCCGTCCTAGAAGCCCTTATGCTGTAGCAAAAGCCACGGCTTTTTGGGAAGTTGCTAACTACCGCGAAGCTTACGGTTTATTTGCCTGTTCGGGAATTTTGTTTAATCACGAATCTCCCCTGCGGCCAGAAAGATTTGTCACTCAAAAAATTATTGCTGGTGTCTGTCGCATTGCTCAAGGTAGTACTGAGAATGTCTATTTAGGAAATATGCAAATTCAGCGTGACTGGGGTTGGGCACCAGAATATGTTGAGGCAATGTATTTAATGTTGCAACAAGAACAACCCGATGATTATGTAATTGCTACTGGAGAAAGCAGTTCCTTAGAAGATTTTGTGGCTGCTGCTTTTGCATCTGTAGATTTAGATTGGCGTAAGCATGTGGTGATAGATAGTAGCCTATTAAGACCAACAGATTTAGCAGTGGGTAGAGGAAATCCAGCTAAAGCTAAGAACAAGTTGGGATGGCAAGCAAAATACAAGACGAAAGATGTGGTGCAGATGATGGTTCAAGCAAGGTTAGCTAAGTCATGACAATGAAAGACACCATTCCTCAGCCCAATTTAGTGTGTTTTCTGCAATGTTGCCTTGACAGTTCTTTTCAAATGCGCTTTCAGAATGCAGCAATAGTTTGATTAGCAATGCCAATTTAATTTCTAAAGTCTACTTTCCTCGCTTAGTAGTGCCGACAAGTTCTGTAGTGGTAAGCTTTGTAGATTTTTTAGTATCCGGCATGATTTTGTTGGGGTTAATGGCTTGGTATAATTCTGTCCCGAGTTGGCGAATTTTAACACTACCTCTATTTATTGCGATCGCCTTTGCTGCTTCAATGGCTACCGGATTATAGCTGGCTTCGTTAAATGTGAAGTATCGAGATTTTCGTTATATTGTGCCGTTTATTGTGCAATTTGGTTGTATATCTCGCTAGTGGGATTTAGCAGCAGTATTGTGCCAGAACAGTGGCGCTTGCTCTACTCCTTAAATTTAACAATTGCAAATCTTTTTAGAATCTAATCTATTATCTTAAATGCTTTCCGTGATTAACAACAGGGTCATGTAACGACCAAACTATGTTATGAAATTTCTTAATTTAGTTAAACTAAGCAACTAAATGTACCTATCTTTTTTACCGTCTAATTTTGTCCATTGGTTGAAGATACTAAGTAAATTTGTTTCTATCCAAATTGTAGTTCAAGCTTTGGGGCTAGTAAGCGGAATTTGGTTAGTTCGGACACTAGACCAGCAACAATATGCCTATTTCACTATTGCTAATACAATGCAGGCAACAATGAATTTGCTGGCTGATATAGGCATTAGTACAAGTATATCTGCAATTGGAGGGAAAGTTTGGCAAGATCGCTACCGTTTTGGTCAGTTAATAAATACTGCAATGCGGTTGCGATACTTTTTAGCAACTATTTCAGTTACTATAATTACGCCTATTTTAATTTGGATGTTAATTCAAAATGGTGCTTCAACAATTTATGCAATTTTAATATCTATTGTAGTTTTAGCCGGATTAAATTTTCAGCTAACATCTGATGTTTTAATAGTAGTACCTCGCTTTCATTCTCAAATTAATAAAATGCAGAAATTAGATTTATTTTCTGCATTTTTTAGGATCGTATTTATCGGCTTAGGTTACTTAACTTTTTGGAATGCCGGAGTAGCAATTGCATCTACATCTCTCGTATCAGGATTACAGCGTTTTGTTTTAGGGGGTTGGGTTAGCGAAAACATTGATATGCAGTCGCCTTTTAATAATGAAGATAAAAATTTTATACTAAAAACTATTAAAAATACACTGCCTTCTACTATTTTCTTTTGCTTTCAAGGGCAACTAAGTATTTTTATTATTACCATATTTGGTAATACAAAAAGCATAGCAGAAATAGGTGCTTTAGGACGAATAAGTATTATTTTTACACTAATTAATTCGGTGATGACTGCAATTATTTTACCAAGTTTTTCTCGTTGTCAATCAGCCAAACTGTTAACTAAACGTTATTTACAAATATTAAGTATATTTTTTGGATTTGGTTTATTATTAATTTTTTTATCAGTAATTTTTCCTAGCGAAATACTTTGGATTCTTGGAGGAAAGTATCAGCACCTTAAAAATGAATTAGTACTGATGGTTATTTTAACAGTGGTAAATTCTTTTGTCGGAATCATGTCTTCTTTAAATTTTTCCAAAGCTTGGATTGAGTTTATTTGGATTGAAATACCAATGAGATTAGTTTTGCAAGCTATTTTGCTAATGATTTTAAATATCTCAACAATTCAAGGAGTTATTTGGTTGAGTTTGTTATCAAATATTTCTCCCTTTTTAGTCAATGCAATGCTTACATATAGAGGTTTAAAAAGTTACAATGCTACTTAACATAGCAAAGATATCAAAATTTATTTTCGTAGAAAAAGCTCTTTTAAGACAATTTTTTTGATTTTTTAAACGTCAATTGGTTATATAACTTCAGTAGTAACAGATAGAGCCATGACTGTATTATCCGTTGGTTGCGGTCTCAAACCACCACAAAACGATTTAGTTAGATTAGATATATCCTCAGCAGTAAATCCTGATGTAGTTTGGGATTTAGAAAAAACTCCTTATCCGTTTAATGATTCAAGCTTTTCTGAAATTGAATGTTTGGATGTTATAGAACATCTAGGATGTATTCCAAATGCTTTAGAGGAATTCCATCGCATTCTAAAACCTGAGGGTGTACTTAAGATAACTACACCTCATTTTTCTTGTGCCAACTCATACATAGACCCAACCCACAAATGGCATTTAAGTTATTTCTCTTTTGATTATTTCTCTAATAGCCATAATTTGTCATATTACTCAAAAGCTAGATACCGAATTAAATATCGTCATCTACAATTTCAAGGTAGTAGATTCAATCGTTCTATTGTAAGTAGATTAGCTAACAAATTTCCTAAAAATTATGAGCAAAGATGGGCTTGGATGTTTCCAGCTTGGTATCTTTATTTTGAATTAGAGGCTATTAAATAAGGCTAGTATTAAGCATTTAATTATGAAAATTGTTCATGTTACTCCTACTTATTTTGATGAATCATCAATTATTGGTGGTGGAGAGCGATATCCCACAGAATTAGCTACTTGGATGGCAAATTTTGTAGATACTACTCTCGTAAGTTTTTCTTCAGCGCGGAGAAATTATCATCAAGGTGATCTTAAAATCGAGACATATCCAGTTAAAAAATTAATTCATGGGAATAAGATCAATCCATTAAGTTTTCAATATCTACGTTCAATTATAAATTCTGATATAGATATAGTACATATACACCATATTCATACTCTAGTTTCTGACCTGGGCTGTCTTCTAGCAGCTTTGCTTGGTAAACGAGTTTTTGTTACTGACTATGGTGGTGGAGGAAGCTTAGTTTTAAACCAGAAACTACCAGTGTTTAGAGGCTATAAAAATGCGATCGCCTATTCTCGCTTTGGTCTAGATTTTATTCCTGTTGAACTTCAAGAAAAATCTGTTTTAATTAAAGGAGGTATTGATACAAATAAATTTTGTGCTGATACATCTTTAAAAAAAGAAAATAATATTTTGTATGTAGGCAGAATTTTACCTCACAAAGGCATCAACTATTTAATTGATGGATTTCGTCTACTCAATCGTTCAGACTACAAACTAAAAATTGTTGGAAGAGTCTACAGTGAAGAATTCTACCAAGACCTTAAACAGCAAGCAGATGGACTAAATGTAGAATTTATTCACGATGCTGACGATCAGCAATTACTGCATGAGTATCGCACAGCGATGGTAACGGTTTTACCATCAGTTCACACTAGCTGCTATGGAGACTACACTCCAGTTCCAGAGTTAATGGGTTTTACTTTATTAGAATCTCAAGCCTGTGGAACGCCTGTGATCTGTACTGATGCTGGTGCAATGCATGAGTTTGTAGATAACGGGAAGACTGGGTTTGTGGTTAAACAGAACTCTGGAGAGGCGATCGCTGTTACTTTGCGTCAAATTGTTGACTTACCTTCTTCAGAATATGAGAAATATCAAAACTATTGTCGTGATTGGATAACACCTCTCGGTTGGTTAACAGTAGTCAAGAAACATTTAGAAATTTATACAAGAAAGTCTCAGTTTTGATGAATCGACCATTAAAAATACTCATGATCCTGCATATGCCTTGGAGTCAAAACTTGGGGGGAGCACGAGTACAGCTAGAATTAGCTGAAGAGTTTCAGTCAATGGGTCATATAGTTGAGAAATTTGACTATTACGATGCTTTTCCTCAAACCAAGTCATTTCAAGCCAGTAATTTAATTCGTCCTAGTTTTTCAAGAAAAGCTAAAGCCTTCGTTCAGGCTAATGCGCATCGTTTTGATATTATTGATGCTCACCAAGGAAATTTACCGTTCTCCAAGCAAGAATTAAGATTTAAAGGATTGCTGGTTGCTCGTTCAGTAGGGCTTTATGCTTTTTATGATGAATTTGCAAAGCAAGAGAATGCTAGGCAACCACCTCAAAAAATCAAAACTCGGCTTGGAAATCTTTTCAGATCATGGCATCACAGGCGTGAAAGCCCTTTATATCCTAGAAGTTTGCAAACCTGCGATCTGATTAATGTACCTAACCATGACGAACTAGTTTATGTCCGCGACGTTATGAAGTTAGGTTACAAGTGCGTAGTATTCCCGTTTGGACTTTCCTCAGAACGGTACAAAGCATTTACCGAAGCTATTCAACCTGTCGAAGTTCGCTTGGCGAATAAACAAGTTGTTTTTATTGGTAGTTGGGGACAACGTAAAGGTTCTAAAGATTGGGCTGAAATCATCATACGCGTTAGAAAGCAAGTTCCAGAAACCCGCTTTCTCTTTTTAGGAACAGGTTTAAGTGCTCAAAAAGTTTTAGAAGATCTGAATTTTCCAGCTTGTGAATGGATTAAAATTCTTCCCAATTTTGACAGCATAGAGCTTCCCAGTCTTTTGAGTGGAGCAACAGTAGGAGCCTTTCCCAGTTATATAGAAGGATTTGGGTTTGCTGTACTAGAAAAACTGGCTTGTGGATTACCAACTGTAGCTTACGATGTCCCAGGACCAAGAGAAACAATACGCTATGTAGATAATTCTTTACTAGTTCCTTCTGGCGATATTGAAAGTTTTAGTAATAAGTTAGTAAATTTGTTGCTACTTAAAGAGATAAGTTATTCTCAACTTTCTCGCTCCTGTTCTGAGATTGCACAAAAGTTTTCTTGGCGAAAATTAGCCGAGAATACCATAGACACTTACTTACATTTTTTAGAAAATAATTGAGGAATCAAATGCTAGATAGAATTAATCGTTCTTTCAAAATACTCAAGCTAACTAAAAAGTATTTTCGTGCTAATCAAATTACTCAAGATGACTGTATCTATAGTATTAATGGAGTTAAAAGAAAAGTTTATGGAGAGCAAGCATTAAGTATGTTGCTTGACATTGTCAGTGATGATGCATATGGATTAAGAAGATTCAATCATCTTGACAATATTGTAGATATTGGCGCTAACATTGGCGTATTTTCTCTATATGCATCTACCCTTTTCCCAAAAGCTAAAGTATTCGCTTATGAACCTGCTGAACAATCCAGGTTAATTTTACAAAAAAATCTTATTGAAGACAATATTGAAATTAATTCATACGCAGTTGGTAATACTAAAAGAAAAGTTATCCTCCATAACCCAGGAGATATTAGCGCCTGTTACATTTCTCTAACAAAAGAGGATTCATCATTAGCAAGCCAAGAGTGTGAATTAATTAGTCTTGATGAAGTTGCTGCTAAACTAGAGCAAAAAGTCAATTTATTAAAACTAGATTGCGAAGGTTCTGAATATGAAATTATGCAGACTCCATCATTAGAAAAATTTACATATATTGTTGGGGAGCTACATACGTGCCAAGATGGTAATCCAGAGATGGGGCTAAAAACATTAAGAAGCCGAGGATTTAAAATTGATAAATGGTCTCCTTTTCCTGATTTGAAAGCTGGGGTATTTTGGGCTAGTAATGAGAAATGTCTTAATTAAATCCTAAAAAAAATGGAATATTTATTTCGAATGAGTTAAATGAAAATTACTTGCTCTATCCTTTGCTATAACTATGGGCGTTACTTAGCTCAAGCGATTGAAAGTTGCCTCAATCAACAGCCTGGTGACTATGAACTAGAAGTTTTAGTTATTGATGATGGTTCTACAGATGAAACTTCAGAAGTCTGTCAATACTATCAAAATCGTATTCGAGTATTACGTTCATCAAACCAAGGATTTGGTTCTACCTTAGATAAATGCATCCGTGAAGCGTCGGGAGATTATGTCTGCTTATTAGATGCAGATGACTATTTTACTAGCAATAAAATATTGTCACTTTTACCACATATTGTCTCGGGTTATTTATACATAGAACATAAAAAATATTTAATACAAACAGATGGTACAGCTATAGACTCTCGTATACATGGTGGTGGAAATACTAGTACATTATGTCTTAATCGTACTGCTGCACTTTCTCTTCTACCTGTCAAAAATGAGATTTTTTTTCATACTCTTAAAGCGGCAGGTCATGGAATCGAGTTAAATGAACCTTTAGCCTTTTACCGCGTTCATAATTCTAGTATGATGGGCAGCAAAACGTCTGAACTTTGGTATGCTCACTTAGCTGAAGTAACCCATATTTTAGCGGATAAACTTCTTTTAATGTCGCAAAAACCTCCTAGTTGGACAAACTCAATGTCACTAATAAAAATTAGCAGAGAGTACCTATCTATTGCTCATTACGATGAAATAGAAGTTGCTTTACAACTAGGTCATCGAGGTAAAGCTTTATTAGCGTGTGTCAATTGTTTATTAGCTTCTGTTCGCTCTCAAAGTGGACTTCAAGTTTGGCATGGTAAAGTGATTGCCAGGGCGCTATTAGGAAAACCCCTTGTTTCCAGAAACTATTAAATTTACTCTAAATAATCTGTTTGATGATTTTCAAACGTAGCTATCTAAGTAAATAAGTAGCTCAACCTAATTAAATGTGAAATGTCATTACGTTGGCGCAACGCCTTCCCGTAGGGTACGGAACAGAGTTTAGCGTTCGCCTAACGTCTCGCAGAGAAGTAATCGCTAAAAATCTATTTTACGTTTTTCACAGTTGACCTACTTATTAAGCATTAAAATTCAAGCCCAACTCAGACAGGCATATCTGCCAAGTTCATCTAGGTCGCCTTGAACAACTTGCTCATAAAGCAGGATTAGTTGTTCAGGAGACTCGTTTACTAACTAACTCACTCACTAACGGTCATATAAAACTCCACTATTTATTAAAATTGCTATCAGCATCTTAGATTGACATATGTGAAAAACTGACTTGCTCTCTACCTTTACCAATAAGGCGTAAATTGCATACTACTACAGTCGCTTTATTGACTGATGTGAATTAAAAATAAATTATGAGTATGAGTAATTTGGCTTCAGTCATCTCCATTGTTCCTCGACTGCCTCCGGCTATCAATGGTGTGGGAGACTATGCACTCAATTTAGCTTGTGAGCTTCGCACGAACTTTAATATTCAAACTCATTTTATTGTTGACAACCCGACTTGGGTTGGTGCAGCAAAAATTGAAGGATTTCCTATAAGCGAAATTAGTAATCGCTCTTTTGATGTATTGCTAACTTTATTATCAGGCGATCGCACTTCTAGCATCCTGCTGCATTATGTAGGTTAAGGTTATGCTAACCGGGGTTGTCCAATCTGGTTAGTCGATGGGTTACAGCGCTGGAAAAATTTATTTCCAAAGCGATCGCTCATAACTATGTTTCACGAAATCTCTGCTGAAAAGTATACAAAGCAAATAATAACACAAATAGTTTTAGTTAAATATGATCCTAAGGTTGCTATTAAATCTTAAATATTATTAAAGCCAGGCAAAATTCAAATTCATAAAGTAATTCATCATTATTTACTGATAAAAATTATTATGAAAAAGCTTAAAAAAAGACAAGATTGGCATGAAAGTTGGAAATATAGTTATCCTTATGATTTACTAGAAGTCTATGAAGATAATAAACAAACTGGATATTATTTTGCTTATGCAAATCGACGTAAACATACACTCCAACTAATTCAAAAAGTTGCTAAACCTGGAGCAAAAATTTTAGATGTGGCTGCTGCTCAAGGAAATTTCAGTTTGTTATTAGCAGAAATGGGTTATAACGTTACCTGGAATGATTTGCGAGACGAACTCATTGATTATGTAAAATTAAAGTGGGAGTATGGCAAAATTAGTTATGCACCAGGTAACATTTTTACACTAAACTTTGATCATCAGTTTGATGTAGTTTTAATTGCTGAAGTAATTGAGCATGTAGCTCATCCTGACGAGTTTTTGAGAAAAATTTCTCAAATGCTTAAACCAGGAGGCTATATAGTTCTAAGTACACCTAACGGCGAATATTTTAAGAATAATTTACCAAGGTTTTCAGACTGCCCAGATCCCAGTCAATTTGAAGCAGTACAGTTTAAGCCTAACTCAGATGGTCATATTTTCCTACTTCACCTAGATGAAGTTGAACAACTGGCTAATAAAGCAGGATTAGTTGTTGAGGAGATTCGTTTATTAACTAACTCGTTAACTAACGGTCATATAAAACTCCACTATTTATTAAGGCTGCTACCAGTATCTTGGATTCAAATATGTGAAAAATTGACTAGCTCTCTACCTTTACCACTAAAACGCAAATTGCATACTACGACAGTCACTTTATTGACTCATACGAAATAACAATAAATTATGAGTATGAGTAATTTGGCTTCAGTTTTCTCCATTGTTCCTCAACTGCCTCCGGCAATCGATGGTGTGGGAGACTATGCCCTCAATTTAGCTCGCCAGATCCGCAAAGACTTCAATATTCAAACTCATTTTATTGTTTGTAACCCGACTTGGGTTGGTGCAGTAGAGATAGAAGGGTTTTCTATAAGCCAAGTTATTGATCGCTCTGCCAATGCATTGCTAACTTTATTATCAGGCGATCGCACTTCTAGCATCTTGCTGCATTATGTAGGTTACGGCTATGCTAACCGAGGTTGTCCAGTCTGGTTAGTCGATGGGTTACAGCGTTGGAAAAATTTATTTCCAGAGCGATCGCTCATAACCATGTTCCACGAAATCTCTGCTTCCGGCCCGCCTTGGACAAGCGCTTTTTGGCTTTCACCTGTGCAAAAAAATTTAGCAGCACGTTTGGCACAATTGAGCGATCGCTGCATCACTAGCAAACAACTCTACGCTCAAATACTTGCTAATTTCCGCCGATGTAAACATAATCAAATTCCAGCATTGCCAGTTTTTTCCAATATAGGTGAACCAGACAAAGTGCTTCCTTTGCCAGAACGCCAGCAAAGATTAGTGATTTTTGGCTCTGTTGCTAACCGCTCAAGAGTTTACCAAAACTGTCAAACAACACTAGATTATGTTTGCAATGAGTTAAGCATTCAAGAAATTTGGGATGTAGGAACTCCAACCGAGTTGACTCCATCGTCTATAGGCAAAATACCAATCCTCGAGGTAGGAGAGCAACCAGCTAACAAAGTGAGTGACATTTTGGCTGATTCTGTTGCTGGTTTCTCGGACTATAATCCAGATTTTTTAGCTAAATCCACTATTTTTGCCTCCTACTGCGCTCATCGGCTACTACCAATAAATGCTAAAGGTAGCACCTCAGTCATTGATGGTATAGAACCCAGTACGCACTATTGGGTTCCTAACAGCCAAAAAAATGTTTTGGTTGATGAAGTTGGAAGACAGGCGATCGCAGATAACGCTTATTCTTGGTATCTCACTCATCGTTTATTATTCCAAGCTGAAATATTTGCCCAAATTTTTAACTAGTAATATTTGCATTTTCAAAGAGAGAGCACATGAAAAGTTACTTAAATAGACCAGAATATATTTTTAGACCTGCTCAAATTTATTACCGTATTTTTAAACAAAATTTTAAGCACATTAATTTTAAAGAAACTATTTTACCTTGGGGAGCCAAAATAAGAATTCCCACAGAGCCACATGACACTGTTGGTAAGTCAATTGCAACATATGGAATTTACGATTTGAGCTTAACTGAGGTACTGTGGCGATTGATTAATCCAGGAGAAACTGTAATAGACATTGGTGCAAACATTGGTTACATGACAAGCATAATGTCTAAGAGAGTTGGAAATACTGGAAAGGTATGGTGTTTTGAGCCTAACCCAGAAGTTTATAAAGAACTCTCTGAAAATATAAATAATTGGCAGCAAAAACAAGGCTGGGATAATATTTATGCTAAACAGATTGCTCTTTCCAATACGAGAGGTACTGGTGTTTTGAACATACCTCTTATCAATAGAGGAGAAGCATTTATTGAATTAGGTAACAGTATAAATCCCGAAGCTAATAAATCTCAAGCTTGTACCGTTATTCTTGAAAGACTAGATAAATTTTTGGAAAATGAACAAAAACATATAGGGTTATTAAAAATAGATGTAGAAGGACATGAGTTACAAGTTTTACAAGGTGCTGGCGAGTTAATTTCTAAAAATAATATCCGAGATATTCTTTTTGAAGATCATCATGGTTATCCTAGTAACGTAACTCAGCTTTTAGAGATGCATGGCTATACTATTTTCAGAATTTGGAAAGGATTTTGGAAACCTGTACTTGAATCACCATCAAAAAATCTAGTTCATCGTTGGGAACCTCCTAATTATCTTGCAACTCATAATCCTAAACGCGCTGCTCAATGTCTTAAGGACTGGGGATGGAAATGCTTATCTACTAAATAAACATTTTTAATAAAATTATAAATATTCTTATATTTATTACTCAACGCATTTATTTTAATAAGCAAAAAATAAAACTATTTTATAATTTATTAACGCTCTATAAAATATAGAGCGTTAATTAGGGTAGGTATTGCCTAATATAATCAAGAGTTTGTAGATACTTTTATCCTAGCTTAATTGAAATAAATAATCCGATTACCCATTTAATTTAGGAGCAAGACAATGAGCATCAGTTTAGATACGCAAACAATTCGACAATTTGCTGCCGCAGCTACTAAAGGTATTAGTAACGATGTAATATACACAAAATTTTTGCAGTTAATAACAGAGTATGATCTAAAAGGCGACATTCTGGACTTTGGTGCTGGTACAGGCAACCTAACTCAGCATCTATATAGATTATCTCGGTTTAAATCTATAACTGCTGCTGATATTATGCAGCATTCAGAGGAAATTACTTACCCAGTCAAATGGATTACTTGGGATTTAAATAATTCATTAAATATTTCCGAGCAAATATTTGATGTTATTGTATCCGCTGAAGTTATTGAACACTTAGAAAATCCTAGAGGTGTTGTCAGAGAGTGGTTTCGATTACTCCGTCCCGGTGGAACGCTAATTTTTAGTACGCCTAACAATCAAAGCTTACGCTCTTTGTTAGCTTTGCTATTGCAAGGGCATTTTGTAGCATTTGCTGATACTTGTTATCCATCTCACATTACTGCACTTTTAAAAAAAGATATCCAAAGAATTTTAAGCGAAGCTGGATTCTATCAGCAAAAATTTGTTTTCACAGATGTTGGTAACATTCCTAAATTTCCACAATGGCAATGGCAGAGTATATCACTGGGGCTATTAAAAGGTTCTATCTTCAGTGACAACTTAATAGTAATTTGCCAAAAACCTAGTTGAAAATTTATGAAAATTCTGATTTACTCTCCTTCTTTCTACCCCAATATTGGCGGATTAGAAACAATAATTTTTACATTAGCACATGAGTTTACGTATCAACTAAATGAAGTAAAACTAATATCCCAAACTCCAGCAACAGACTCACAAAAATTTCCCTTTGAAGTTATCCGTAAACCTACTATAAAACAAGTCGTAGAACTAACTCATTGGTGTGATGTTTATTTCCAAGGTTGTGTCAGTTTAAGAGGAATTTGGCCCCTATTATTAGTACATCGCCCCTTGGTTGTAACCCATCAAACTTGGTATCGTCATGACAATGGAGGTATAGGTTGGCAAAATCATCTGAAACATTTTGTGGCTCGTTTTGCAACTAATATCTCAGCTAGTCAGGCTGTAGCTAAACCAATCCCAGCACCATCTAATATAATTCCTAATTCTTATCGAGAAGATGTTTTTTATGAAATACCTAATATTCACCGTAATCAAGAACTAGTATTTTTAGGACGCTTGGTTTCTGACAAGGGAGCCAACTTATTATTAGAGGCATTATCTCATCTCAAATTGCTGGGTCTCACTCCTAGATTGACGATTATTGGTAGTGGACCTGAAGAATCTCAATTACGACAGCAAGCTAACGACTTAGAAATCTTTGAGCAAGTCAACTTTGCTGGTGTAAAAGTTGAGCATGAATTATCTGAATTATTAAATGCTCATCAAATTATGGTAGTGCCTTCTCTATGGGATGAACCTTTTGGCATCGTAGCCTTAGAAGGAATTGCCTGTGGTTGTGTTATTGTTGGTTCCGAAGGAGGAGGATTAAAAGATGCAATTGGTGCTTGTGGTGTAACATTTCCTAACGGTAATGTTGAACGATTAACTCAAATTTTATTCGACTTACTCAGCTATCCTGAGAAATTAACCACTTATAGAGAACAAGCTAAAGCTCACTTAGCCTGTCACACTAGTAAAGCCGTTGCCAAAGCATACCTTGAAGTTATCGAGGGAGTAATTTAATGGACCCACTTATCCCTCTATTAGGTGTAGTTGTAATAGTTGGGTTATCTTCTCTTAATTGGCGATGCTCTGTTAAAGCTGTATTGGTTATTGTTATTTTGGAAGGTATACTCCGTAAGTGGGTACTACCCCAAGCTAGTGACTTAATTTATTTTGTCAAAGACTTAGTACTTTTAGGAGCGTATTTAAAGTACTACTTAAGTTCTGAATCAAAATATCCTTTGAGATTAACTAGTCTTACTATTGCCTTATCCATGACAGTTGTTTGGTGTTTGTGCCAAGCTTTTAACCCTAGCTTAGGTTCACTAATAGTTGGTTTGTTTGGACTCAAAGCATATCTATTTTACATTCCTTTGATGTGGATGCTACCCAGCTTATTTCAATCGGAGGAAGAATTATATCGATTTTTACGCAACTATTTGTTACTAGTTATTCCTGTTACTCTTTTAGCTGTAGCACAATTTTATAGCCCAGTCTCTAGCCCTATTAATATGTATGCGGGTGGTATGGAAGCTAATGCTACTGCTGGCGATGCTGTTCGAGTTACCGGCACATTCCCTTACATTCTAGGATATTCAAGTTATTTATGTACTTGTTTTAGTATACTGATTCCATTTGTGTCTTTACCACAGCCAAAACTATGGCAATGGCTGACTTATTTTGAATTGTTAATGGTCAGTGGTACTACCTTGATGACAGGTGCTCGGGGCTTACTTTTTTTTGAATTTTTATTTGTTGTAGGATATATCGGTTTTCTCTGGTTCACACAACCTTCTACAGCAGCCAAATCTACTAAGCAGTTCATTCTACCTGTAATTTTGATCTCAGCTGTTGTGCCCATGTTTTTTAATAAAGCAATCGAGGCATTTTCTAGCCGTGTAGAAGTTTCTGGCTCTGATACTTTTCTCGATCGGGCTTTTTCTGCCTTTGCTGAGCCTGAGTATGCTACGCAATTTAAGGGATTTGATAGTTATGGAATAGGAGCAACTCATCAAGCTGTCTCTACCTTGCGCCAAACTCTCCATTTACCCTGGGGTGAAACGCCTCCACCAGCTGAAGGGGAAATGGGAAGAGTTGTTCTTGAGATAGGCCCCTTGGGATTTTTAATGTGGTATGGACTGCGTTTAATCTTAATTTTTTCTCTTGGGCAAGTTTTCTTAAAATTAAAAACTCCTTTTTTGCGTAACTTAGCTCTTGCTGTTTTCTTATTTCACGCTATTAACTTCACAACTCAACTCGTAGTGAACAATACTTTTGCAATTTACTACTGGTTCTTCAGTGGTTTTATCTTTTTACTTCCAGAATTAGAATATCGGCAGTTTTTATCCTACAAACACTGGGTAGAGCAAACTCATGTCTAATCCCAGCATTTCTTTAGTTCATCAAATTAATCCTTCCAATGCCCAAAATGCTGCTTTAGCATTTGCAGAAGCTAATTTATTGAAAGAAGTTATTACTCCAATCGCCTACGATCCAAACGCACCTGTATGGCGTTCCTTAAATTGGGTACCCAAAAAATTAAAATTGTCTATTAATAATGAACTGAGCAGACGCACCTGGGTTTCTTCTCAAGGTTTTTCTATTCAAAACTACCCATTGCAAGAAATCATACGGATACTTTTATCACGAACCAGACTAGCTCCTCGTTTAGGTTTTAGCTATGGAGATTTAGTACATTGGGTATATCTCTGCCTTGACCGCCAAGTTGCGAAACACCACATCCAAGGTTTAAATGCTATTTATACTTACGAAGATTTAGCTGCAACCACATTTCAGGAGGCTAAACAACAAGGAATTCTCTGTCTGTACGATTTGCCGATTCCCTTTTATCGAATGACGAGCAACATCATGCGCCAAGAAGCTGAAAATTTTCCGGAAATAGCTCCAGCAATTGAGTCTATTCAGGAACCTGCATGGAAAATTGAGCGCAAGGAACAAGAAGTCAAACTAGCCGATCATATTTTTGTAGCTTCTTCCGTAACCAAAAATTCTTTACTAGAGATTGGCGTAGAACCGGAGAAAATCAGCGTTATTCCCTACGGTGGTCCTATTGACTACTTCCAACCCCAACCAAAAACCGATGATTGCTTCCGTGCTTTATTTGTAGGTCGTGTTTCTCCCCGTAAAGGTGTGCACTACCTTTTGCAAGCTTGGCAAGAACTGAGGCTATATAACGCAGAGTTAGTTTTCGTGGGAACTAACATGTTTCCAGCAGGTTGGTTTGAGCAGTATCAAGATATTTACCGCCATGTGCCTTCAGTGCCCCATCCTTTGCTAAATCAATACTACAGTTCTGCTAGCGTTTTAGTGTTTCCTTCTTTGGTTGAAGGTTTTGGTTTAGTGTTATTAGAAGCAATGGCGTGTGGTATTCCAGTGATTACAACTCCTAATACCGCAGGCCCAGATATCCTCACCGATGGCGTAGAAGGATTTATTGTCCCTATCCGCGATGTAGAAGCACTCAAAGAAAAATTAGAGTGGTGCCATACTCATCCAGTAGAACTAGCTGAAATGGGACGTGCAGCCCGTCGCAAAGCCGAACAGTTGAACTGGGGATTATATCGGCAACGTTTGGCAACTCAAGTGCGATCGCTGCTGAAAGTATAAAAATAAGTATAAAATATACTGTTTAAAGTTTATGGTTCAAACCACCTTTCATTTGTGGTTCCCTAACATATTTGGTTTTAAAGGGGGAATTCAAACTTACTGTGCTTTTTTATTAGAAGCGATTCAGAATGTCTACCCGGAAAATCGCTATGGCATTTTTCTCAAGCACGATAAATTATCTGCTACTAATACCTCCAGTTTAGCCCCTACCCAATTTCACTGCACTGGAGTTGTGCCATCACCACTCAGAACTGCTGCGTTTGCTGCTCAGCTTGTGACATGGGGAATTTGGCAACGTCCCAATTTAGTTATTTCCAGTCATATTAATTTTACAATTGCTGCCTACTGGTTGAAACGCTTCACAGGTATTCCCTACTGGATTACTGTTTATGGTTTAGAAGTTTGGGATCTTGACCGTCCAATTTTAAAACAGGTGCTGCACAATGCAGATCAGATTTTATCTATTAGTAGTTATACACGCGATCGCTTAATCAAAGAGCAAAATCTTAACCCAGGCAAAATTTCACTTTTACCATGCACATTTGATGCGAGTAATTTCAAAATTGCACCTAAACCTAAATATTTATTAGAAAAATATCAACTCAAACCGGAGCAACCAGTAATATTAACTGTAGCGCGGCTAGCTGAGACTGAGCAATACAAAGGATACGACCAAATTCTGAATGCTCTGCCAAAAATTCGGCAAATTATTCCTGATGTTCACTACATCATTGTTGGTAAAGGTACAGACAAACCCCGAATAGAACAGTTGATTGCAAATTTAGAGTTACAAAATTGTGTCACCTTAGCTGGATTTGTCCCAGATGAACAGCTTTGTGATTACTATAATCTCTGTGATGTGTTTGCTATGCCTAGCAAACGAGAAGGGTTTGGTATTGTTTACTTAGAAGCCTTAGCTTGTGGCAAACCTGTTTTAGGAGGTAACCAAGATGGGGCAATTGATGCTCTTTGTCATGGTGAACTGGGAGCGTTAGTCAACCCTGATGATATAGAAGAAATTGCTCAAACACTGATTAAAATTATTCAAGGCAGCTATCCTAATATTTTAATGTATCAGCCTGAAGCTCTCCGACAAAAAGTAATTGATACTTTTGGATTTGATCGGTTTCAAAAAACTCTGGCTAGCCATTTAGATGGGCATTTTCAAGGCATCAAAACTAACTAGTTATTTATTATTTATATGTGTGGTATAGCCGGAATTCTGACAATTAATCAGTATCAGGGTAGCTTAGAAAAAATTATTCAACAGATGCAATCTGCTTTAAAGCACCGTGGGCCAGATGATGCAGGTATTTATATTTCTAAAGATAGGCAAGCTACCTTTGCCCATACTCGTTTAGCAATCCTTGACCTCAGTCCGGCTGGACATCAGCCTATGTCTAGCGCTGACGGGCGATATTGGATTACTTTCAACGGTGAAATTTATAACTTTCAAGAACTGCGCCAGGATCTCATTGCTCAAGGGGAAAAATTTCATTCCCAAACAGACACAGAAGTCATCCTCAAGCTTTATCAAAGAATGGGTGCTGATTGTGTCCAACATTTACGAGGAATGTTTGCCTTTGCTATTTGGGATGACTTAGAGAAAACTTGTTTTTTAGCTCGCGATCCTTTAGGAATTAAACCTCTTTATTACTGGCAATCTGGTTCTACATTAATCTTTGCCTCAGAACTTAAAGCAGTTTTAGCTTCTCGCCTACCTGCTATTAGTCTGAGTACAGAAGGGTTATATGGTTATCTTATTAGTGGCTCAGTTCCAGAACCATATACCCTAATAGAAAATATTCATTGTCTAGCAGCTGGTCATTGGCTTTTTTGGCAAAATGCCAACTTAATCAAGAAGCAATATTGGCAAATTAACTTTACACCTCAAACAATTTCACCATTAGCATCTCAAGAAATTGTACGTAATGCTTTAGTGGATTCTATTAAACATCATTTTATCAGTGATGTACCTGTAGGCATTTTTCTTAGTGGTGGTATTGACTCAACAAGCGTACTAGCATTAGCAAAGCAAACTCAACATGAACAGTTATGTACATACTCTATAGCTTTTGAAGAAACTCAGTGGAACGAAGGAGATATAGCTAAAAATGTTGCCAATCATTTCGGTGCAAAACATACAGAATATAAAATTACTTCCTCATCAGCTAAAACTTTATTACCTAAATTTTTAACAGCAATTGATCAACCTAGTGTTGATGGATTTAATACTTTTTGTGTATCTAAATTAGCCCATGAAAGTGGCATTAAAGTAGTACTATCTGGTTTGGGTGGAGATGAAATTTTTGGTGGATACCATTCATTTCAAAAAATTCCCCAAATGATGAAATGGAGGCAAAAACTACAATCACTCCCTTTTATTAGTGATTCTATAGGCAAAGGATTAACACAGTGGGGAAACTCACCAAAAATTACGCGTTTAGGAGATTTTTTACAGCAAACTCCTAGCTTAGCCGCAGCCTATCGCAGCTTTCGCGGCATTTTTTCCCATCAAGAAGCTTGTGCAATTGTTCAGCAGTATATTGGGAAACAAGTTTCACTAAAAGATACCTCTCCATCTTCTCCGTATCCAGAGCATAAGTTTACGCCAGAAGATGAAGTGAGCTTCTTAGAACTTAGCTGTTATATGCGTAATCAACTTTTGCGCGACAGTGATGTGATGAGTATGAATTGGGGGCTAGAACTACGGGTTCCCTTAGTTGATCGCGCTTTACTAGAAGCAGTTTCATCAATTCCTAGTAATATTCGATTAGCTAAAGGCAAACAACTGTTAATTCAAGCAGTTCCCGAATTACCTGATTGGATAACTAACAAACCTAAAAAAGGTTTTTCTTTTCCCTTTGAGCAGTGGATGATGGGTGAGTTTGGCGATTACTTTAATAACTTGAATATTCCCAATAATATAGCTATTACACCTTGGTATCGCCGCTGGAGTTTAGCGATTTTAAATTATTGGTGGGAGCAAGTTCAGCATGAAAATACAGCAATTGATTTACAATCAGTAGCTTAAATTATATCTCACTCTAAATCTCTCAATTGATAGGCTATAGTGTATTTTCACTCACCTTCATTTTCACATGGTAGGGTGCGTTAGGACTATCGTCCATAACGCACCGAAAACCTTGGATGGTGCGTTAGCCTACGGCATAACACACCCTACAAAATAATTATAAAATGCCATCAACGATAACAGCAGTCAATCAACTCCGTGTTTGTCAGGTGGTTGCCAGCATTAATGAGAATATTGGTGGACCAGCTTATTCGGTTACTAATTTAGCTCAAGCCCTGTACCAACATAATATTTCTTCCCATTTATTTACTCTTGATTATCAGCAAGAAGGTAAGCAAATTATTTTTGATGATATTAATTTACATAGCGAACCAGCTACTAAATTAGCAAGATATTTGAGAGGTTTTCAACCTAGTGCGAGTAGTTACTTATCACATTTGGCTGCGACAAAATTAGATTTAATTCACAATCATGGATTATGGATGTTCCCTAATTTGTATGCCCGAGAAGCAGCAGTACGTAATAAATTACCATTAGTTATTTCTCCTAGAGGTATGCTAGAATCATGGTCATTAAATAATAGTTGGTATAAAAAATGGCTAGCATGGATATTGTACGAACAAAAAAATTTAAGCAGTGCTACAGCTTTTCATGCTACTTCTACCGAAGAAGTAAATTCTATTCGCACTTTAGGATACAAACAGCCTATTGCTTTAATCCCTAATGGAGTTAGTCTTCCCTCACTAAATGAACAACCAAGTAGGCAAATATTAATTCAATCCTTTCCTGAGCTTGCTAATAAAAAATGGTTGCTTTTCTTATCTAGAATTCATCCTAAAAAAGGCTTGGATAATTTGCTTATTGTCTGGCAAAATATTGCTAAAAAATTTCCTGAATGGCATTTGATTATTGCTGGTTCTGACTTAATCGGTTACCAAGAAAAGTTAGAAATACTAGTAGAAAATTTGCATTTAAAAGAACGGGTCACATTTACTGGAATGCTATCAGGACAAGAGAAATTCTCTGCACTTAGTAATGCTGACTTATTTGTTTTACCAACCCATTCAGAAAATTTTGGTATTGCTATAGCAGAATCTTTAGCTTATGGTGTGCCTGTGATTACTACCAAAGGCGCACCTTGGCAAGACTTGCAAAATTATGGATGTGGCTGGTGGATAGAGGATAACCAAGAGGCACTCAAACTTGCTTTATTGCAGGCAATGCAGATATCCGCTCAAGAACGACAGGCAATAGGTTTAAAAGGACGCAACTTAATGCAAACCAAATACTCTTGGAATTCGATAGCAAAGGAGATGGCGAATGTTTATCGCTGGATTCTTGGCAGTGGTGAAATCCCTAGTTGCATTCAACTTTATAACTCATAGAAAGCATAACTATGATTATTAACATTGCGACAGGCCCTTGGCTACCTGTTCCTGCTGTGCAAGGAGGCGCGATTCCTCGTCTTTGGCAAGGTTTAGCAGAAGAATTTGCTGCTAGAGGTCATAAGGTAAGGATTTTATGCCGTTCTTATCCAGGACAGCCTCAAACAGAAGTAATTAATGGTGTGGAATACATTCGACGTGGGGGTCTTCCACAAAGCACCAATATTATCTTGGATTTACTCAAAGACTTTTTCTATGGCTTGTTGACATTTCCTACATTACCTCCTGCTGATATTTTAGTTATCAATGACTTTTGGTTACCTGTATTTGCTGCTTTACGTCCTCAGGTTGGTCACATTGTTGTCAATGCGGCTCGCTTTCCTAAAGGACAGTATCGTCTTTATACAGGTGTAGCTCGCTTTGCAGCTGTATCAACCGCAGTTCAAGAGGCGATCGTACAAGAATATCCTTCTGCTATTCGTAAAACGAAAGTTATTCCTAATCCCATTGATACCAGTATATTTTCTCCAGCTACTCAACCTAAGTTAGAAAAAAAAGAGAAAGTAATTCTGTATGTAGGTAGAATTCATCCAGAGAAAGGAGTCCATCTTCTTTTAAATGCATTCTCAATATTGTCGCAGCAAATTAATACAGTAAAGCTAAGGATTATTGGACCCGTAAAAGAAAATCAAGGTGGTGGCGGAGAGACGTATTTACGTAATCTTCATTTTATAGCTGAAGGCTTAAATGTTGAATTTTTAGAACCTATTTTTGATGTACATAAGCTAGCTGAAGCTTATAGAGAAGCTGATATATTCTGCTATCCCTCACTGGCTGAAAAAGGTGAGTCCTTTGGAGTTGCACCATTAGAGGCAATGGCATCAGGTCTTGTGCCAGTGGTTTCTTCCTTAAATTGTTTTAACGATTTTATTGAAGAAGGAAGAACAGGATGCTTTTTTGAACACTCTAGTCCTGAAGCTACAAAAAAGCTAGCAACAGCCCTTAAATTAGCTATTTGCAACCCAGATAAAATAGAGAAAATGAGTTTTCAAGCTAGACATAAGGCGTCCGATTTCAGCTATGAGAAGATTGCTAGTCTATACATTTCTGCTTTTGAGGAGTTATTAAACAATAAAAGTTAAGCTGATACGCGCCTAGATCATATATTTTGCCGTTAAGGCTGTCCAGGGTCAAGATTCCAAAAGTCTAAGCTAGTATTTGACTCTGGGCTCTTGACAACCTTATCACGAAATATGCAATTTAATTAAATGCGTAATAGCTTACTATTTAAAAATTTAGGTTCTTCTGCCTATTTTAGGCTATAGCAACTGACATTATTATCAAATAATGCACTTGAATGCACTTGGAAATAATGAAAGCTTTTTCCTAAAAGAGTTTAAAGCTATCGCGCAACAAGTTTCTAGTATTAGGTTCCATAAAAGAGCCGATAGAGCAAAATTTATTATATCTACACAACCATAGGAGATAATCATGGAGCAAAAGAAAATACAACAATTTTATGAAGGCGTTTATACTGAGTATTTATCTGAAGGATTAAGCGAATTTGATGCCTATGAAAGGAACCATGTTTTGCGTCGAATTTATTCACAATCAAACGGAAAGCGATTGTTAGATTTAGGGGCTGGACATGGGAATGTCAGCAAATTTTTTCTGGATAAGGGTTATGAAGTTTATGGAGTTGAGTGGACTACAGCAGGAGTAAATAAACTAGGAAAACTTGGGGTTAAAGCCATTCAGCACGATATAGAAGATATTCCCTATAAATATGGTGATAATTTTTTTGATGAGGTATTCTGGGGCGATAATATAGAACATCTTTTCTTTCCAGAAGCAGTTGCTAAAGAAATATATAGAATTTTAAAACCTGGTGGCAGATTAGTTTTAAGTACACCTAATCACGGTTGGATTATCAATCGGCTTTATTATCTTTTCATGGGTGTTCCTAGAAGAACAGAGGGACATAAAATTCCAATTTGGGAATGGCAGCATATTAGATATTTTAATAAAGCTGAGATTGAACGGTTTTTAAATTCCTGTGGATTTAGTAATAATTTTGCTTTTTATGGCGCTGAGCGTAGGCAACCATTTGCAACTTTAAGCAGATATTTACCTTCAATTATGGCGTCTGTCATGGTTGTTGAAGTTCGTAAATAGTATAGATATAAGGATAACCGTAGATTAGATTGAACGAAGTGAAACCCAACAAACCACGAAAATGTTGGGTTTCGTTCCTCAACCCAATCTATGCAGGTTAAGGTTAATTAAAAGATAAGCTTTATTATTAGAAGTTGTACAACTTTAATTTATTAGTAAAATAGAATTATTGATGCTTAAAGAAGTTACTCCTCTTATACTCACATATAACGAATCACTCAATATTGGACGCACCCTGCAAAGCATCACTTGGGCAAAGACCATTGTCGTAATTGATAGTTACAGCACAGATGAAACTCTAGAAATTTTACACTCTTATCCTCAAGTTAAGCTATTTCAGCGGAAATTTGATACCCATACTTCACAATGGAACTACGGTTTAGAACAAATTCAATCTGAATGGATTCTTTCCCTAGATGCTGATTATATTATTACGGATGAACTGATCGCAGAAATTGAAGTAATTTCTTTGAATTCATCTATTGATGGTTACTTTGTACCATTTAAATACTGCGTCTTTGGCAAGCCACTACGCGGAACTTTGCTACCTCCCCGTCAAGTACTATTCCGAAAGTCTCAAGCTATTTATATTGATGATGGTCATACTCAACTGCTAGAGATTAAAGGTCAATCTAGTAAACTCTCTAGTTATATTTACCATGACGATCGCAAACCTTTAAGTCGTTGGCTATGGGCACAGGATCGCTATATGGTAATAGAAGCTAAGAAGTTGTTAGAAACTCCTACAAGTGAACTTAGCTTAGGCGATCGCATCCGCAAACAAAAAATACTTGCACCCATAATCATCTTAGTTTACTGCCTCATTCTCAAAGGTGGTATTCTCGATGGTTGGCGTGGTTGTTATTACGCATTTCAAAGAGTATTAGCTGAAATTCTTCTAGCTATACGTTTGATAGAAACTGAAAAATTAAAACATTAATAATATTAATATATAAAATTTATATGAAATTTTTAAGTAAATGCTGGAAACCAGCCATTTGGATAACTGCTGCTTTTGTAACAACTGAAGTTGTTTTACGACTGACATTTGGTTTAGGAAACCCTGTCCTTAGCCAAGCTGATACTTATACAGGCTACCGTTTTCAACCTAACCAAAAACTATTCCGTTTTGGAAAAAGAATTGAGTACAATCAATATTCTCAGCGTTCTAATGCAATTACAAAAGAGAAGCCTAAAGGAACGCTCAGAATCTTAATGGTAGGTGATTCTGTTCTGAACGGGGGCAATCCTACAGATCAAAGACAAATTATTACTGAATTATTAAAAAATAAAATTCAAGAAACTGGACATCAAGTAGAGGTATTAAATGCTTCTGCTGGTTCTTGGGGTATTGGTAATCGTTTAGGCTATCTTCGTGAATTTGGAACATTTCAAAGTGATGCCGTCATTCTGGAAATTGGCACTGACGATCTTCCGCAACCTACTAGTACCAGTGCTCCTGTTGGCCATGATCCCAGTTATCCTGATCATGCACCTCTACTAGCTACTCAAGAAGCTTTCATCCGCTACGTTTTACCGCATTTCTCGATAATTTTTAATTCTGCTAAAGCTTCAACTGCTACCAATACAATTAATACATTGTCTCAACCTAATCAGCAATTCCAGCAGAATATGAAGTTACTTAAAAATACTGTAGAACTAGTTCGAGCTGAGCATATTCCTGTTTATATTTTGTTCTCGCCTAATCGCTCAGATTTAATTCCTAATTTCAGCACACCAAACTATAAGTTAAAATTTTTGCAGGTAGCTAATTTATTACAAGTTCCTATAATAGATCTCCATAAAGCATGGTCTAATCAGCCTGGAGGTACAGTAGCTACTTATTTTCGAGATAATGTGCATTTAAATGCATCAGGTAATGAAGCAGCTGCTAGTGTATTATTTCAACAACTTTGTATTGAGAAAAAATTCAAAACCTGTTCTAAAACGCAATTATAAAGTAATATTTTGGATTACATAAATAACAAATGAATATTTAGTAAATATAATGAAAATGTTGTAGTTATTTTTTAAAAAATACTGGGTTTTAATCGGCAGCTTTTATAACAGTTGTGCTGATACCAATTCTATGTGAGGCTATGCTATATTCCCCAATAGGTAAAGCTTAGTGCTACTCAAACTAAGCCTAGCGGACCAGGTTGATTAAGGGCATCTTCATTAAGAAATGGTATGAGTATTATTCGCATACAAATAGCGATCGCCTCTTTTTTGAGTGTTGGTAAATGCGAGCGTCAATCTAAAATCTCATCATTTAGTTAACTTTGTATAATAGATGAAATCGACCCTGCTAGCGATCGCCTAAATCAGACCATGACAGCTTTACAAGGTCAACCGGCAAATGCTTTACTCCCGATTACCTGGCAGAAACTACCTGCTGATTTTCCTTTGCCAGATGAACCTGTGGAAAGTAACCTGCAACCCCTACTAGCCGCTGCCCTGCGAGAATCCCTAGAGTTAGCAGGCTTGATTCTCGAATCAATGTTGATTGCTTCTAATTTTGGTCTTTGTGCCACCGTTGGCGATAAAACTATTGTGAAAGCTCCCGATTGGGTTTATGTCCCATCGGTTCACCCCCTCCCTTCAGGTGAAATTCGCCGCAGCTACACTCCCCATGCAGAAGGAGAAAAGCCTGCCTTAGTTATGGAATTTATCTCCGCTACAGAAGGGGGCGAATACTCAATTAATCCCCACTATCCCTATGGCAAGTGGTACTTTTACGAACAGATTTTAAGGATTCCCGTTTACGTAATTTTTCATCCTCAAATCGGGGTGTTAGAAGTCTATTTCTTAGTGCAAGGTAAGTATCAAAAACAATCCCCAGATGAAACCGGACGTTTTTGGCTAGAAACCTTGGGCTTATTTTTGGGTCTGTGGATTGGGAGAAAAGCCGAGTTGGAAGGCTATTGGCTACGCTGGTGGGATAAATCGGGAAATTTACTGCTTTGGGGAAGTGAGTTAGTAGAACAAGAACGCCAACGTTCTGAGCAAGAACGTCAACGGGCTGAACGAGAAAGCCAACGGGCCCAACAGGAACGTCAACGGGCCCAACAGGAACGTCAACGGGCCCAACAGGCAGAACAAAAAGCTGATAAATTAGCCCAAAAACTCCGAGAAATGGGAATTAATCCAGAAGAAATTTAGCTTTTTTTCTCTCATACCAATTTGATAGGACTTACGCACTCGTGACGAAAAACTAAGCCTTTGCGATTACTTCGCTTCGCTCGTAATGACGTAAAATCGTAGTCCTTGCGTAAGTCCTGTTTGAAAAACGAATGCGACATATTAATAAAAACCCCTCCCCAACCTTACCCATAGGCGGGTAGGGGTATGTGTCGCCAACATTTTTTGAATTATGAAACGGTTGCATAGACAACTCAAAAAATATGGGATATTTACCTTAGTAGCTATTATCGTGGTGTTGCTCAGTGTTATTCCCCTCCGAATAGCGATCGCATTCTACCAAGCCCCCCACCCTCAAGCTATTTTTACTCTTGGGGGCGATTCAGATCGAGAAGAATTTACTGCTCAATTTGCCCGAAAATATCCCAATCTAGATATCTGGATTTCTAGTGGCATACTCCCAAACCAAACCCTTGCTATATTTTACAACGCAGATATCCGCAACAACCGTCTTCACCTCGACTACCGTGCTGTTGACACCGTTACTAACTTTACTTCTCTTATCTCGGATTTTAAACAACGCCATATTCAGCACCTTTACTTAATTACCTCCAAATTTCACATGCTTAGGGCAAAAACTATAGCGTTTCTAGTTCTTGGTAGCCAAGGCATAACTTTTACTGCTATTTCCATCCCTTCCAAGCAACCTAGAGAATCTACTACCCACATTCTGCGTGATCTTGGACGATCCCTTTTCTGGATTGTCTCAGGACGTACCGGAGCTAGCCTTAATCCTAATATTAAGTAACTTAATAATCTAAATATATGCACTTAGATAACTACTCTCTTGGCAGTTATACTCCCGGCGCACCCTACTGGAAACAACTTTTGTGGCACTTTCTCGGATCGCCCATAGTTGAAAGTAATTGGCTACCCATCTCAACTTTAAAGGTTTGGGTACTTCGCAGTTTTGGAGCTAGCATTGGTCAACAAGTCCGCATTAAACCAGGTGTGCGGGTAAAGTTTCCTTGGCGTTTGACTGTTGGTGATTGTGTTTGGATTGGGGAAAGTACTTGGATTGATAACCTTGCGCCTGTGGTACTTGAAAGTCATGTGTGTTTATCGCAAGGAGTTTATCTCTGCACTGGTAACCATGACTGGTATCATCCCAATTTTAAACTGATTCCTGCGCCAATTCACATTCACGAGAGTAGTTGGATTGCAGCCAAGTCGGTAATTGGCCCTGGAGTTACAGTGGGACGGGGAGCAGTGCTGACATTAGGGGGAGTTACTGGGCGCTCGTTAGAGCCAATGACAATTTATGCAGGTAACCCGGCTCAACCTATCAAAAGCAGAGTTCGAGAAAAAGTAGAAGATGTGCTTCAGATCTCCGTAGCAGATGAATTCATTCATGTCCGCCGTCTTCTAGATGAGGGTTTGGCTGAGGAATGGGGAATGAAGAATAGAGAATCAAGGGAATAGATATTTTCATTCTTCAGGGTAAGCTTTACTCATGTCGCTCTCTCGGTACAGTTTACTAGCTATTCACAGCGTATACTGAGAGAGCTTTTTTTCAACCTGCCCGACTTTTCAAACACCCTTATCATAATTCAATTCATACCAATTTTTATTTATGCAAATATATCAGAAATCACATATCAAAATTCTTGATAGCATGAGAGGTATAGCATTTTTTCTGATATTTATGACTCATATGTTTCAAAACTATAAACTAAAACCTGAACTGACATTTTTAATTTTCAAGCTTGACATTCAACAAATATTTTTTTCTAACTACGGTCTTCATCTATTTTTTGTTCTAAGCGGGTATTTATTATTCAAGCCCTTTATAGTTTCAATAGAAAACAATCAGAAATTACCCTCTATTAAAAAATATATGTATAGGCGTATCACAAGAATATACCCTAATTATTTATTTTTTCTGGTTTTGGTTATAGTAATATCTCTACTAGGATGGCAGACTAATCCTGAATATATCAATTACTTGAAAGACATAAAAGTGCAATTTCTATCTCATGCTTTTATGCTTCATACATTTTCAAGTAAAACAATATATGGATTTAGCGGACCTTGGTGGTCATTAGGTCTGGAGTTCCAATTTTATCTTTTTCTTGGTATTCTAATGTTTATCATGAAAAGAAAAAAACATCTAAACATAAAAATACTATTTCAGTCAACTTTATTTATTCTAGTTTTATCGCAAGTTTTCCGAATATTATTCGTTGTATTCAATAAAATACTGAGTCAAACTCTTAATTTTAGCTATATTAACTCTGAAAGTGCATTAATTATTTTTCGGAATTTGCCAGGACTTTTAAACACTTTTTGTTGTGGGATGTTACTAGCAATATTCCTGCATAGCACAAAATATAATATTAAGCTTAGTTCCAATTCAATATTTCCTTTATGTTTTATCTCAATTATTGGTTTATTTATAACTAACTATGCTTTAACTTTTGCACCGATAATTCATTATTATTTTGGAGATATATTATTAAGCTTATTTTGGAGTCTAATATTATTATGTCTTTTATCTAAAAATGTTGGGAGTAACGGAATTAAAAAAATTAGGTCAATTATATCTATGAAACCATTAGTTTTTTTAGGAATTATTTCTTATAGCTGCTATTTATCTCACGAAGTAGTAATCGATTTCCTCAAATTTAGATTTTGTAATCAAGTTACAAATAATTTACAGTTTTTGTATGCTTCCTTATCAATGTTGGTAGCCACCATATTTGTTTCATTTATAACTTATAATTTAGTCGAAAAACCTTGCCTTGATTTTTCTGCCAAGAATTTTAGAGATTGACTAAACATTCACCAGTCACAAGAACTCTTGCATTTAAGCGAGCGCTCAACAGCACAACTAATATCGTGTCAGGTTAAAGACTTATCATTAAGGGGCGTTGCTCAATCGAGGTATTAAAATCAAAAATTCCATATCTTAAACTCTTACTCTCTGCGCCTCTGCGTGAGACAAATTCATACTTTCATTCAGCAACGCCCTTTAAGGCAGCAGAGGAGTAAATTTTCAGCTTTCTGCACAGACGCATCGAATCATAACTGATCAGTCGGACATGATATAACTTTAAATAAAATTATTGCAACTACTACTTTTTTAATAAAACTAAACAATCTTTCTATTTTCTCTTGGAAGTGGCAATTGTTTTGTAAAGGATAATTGATAAGTGTTGTCAAACTAATGCCTAGAGGTCGAAACTAAGAATACAACACAGCAATTATTTTTATGCATACTATTTCTAACGTTCAATTCAAGCAGTCGTTTTGGCAACCTGCTGTTTTATTAACTTTAGGCTTTTGGCTTAGCGCTAGCCTACTCTTAGATTGGGTAATTATGCCTAGTCTTTACATTTCTGGCATGATGACTCAAGCTAGTTTTTCTACAGTTGGCTATGTAATTTTTTGGAATTTCAATCGTGTGGAATTATTGTCTGCTGCTGTAGTGCTAACTGGCGTACTAGCTTTGAGCAAAACTCAAATCAACTGGCGGCGTAACGGTATTGTTTTATCTGTGTTGCTGCTAGTTATAGCTTTGCTTGATACTTATCTTTTAACTCCGCAGATGAGCGCAATCGGAGTTCATCTCAATGCATTTGATGTAGAGACTACTATTCCAGCAACGATGAATTTACTCCACGGTAGTTATTGGATATTAGAAGCTACTAAGCTGATAGCAGGTGGTGCGCTTTTAAGCTATTGCTGGAGACAGCAAGGTTAAGATTTCAATCTCACACAAAAAATAAAGACGCTAAGAATTTCTTGGCGTCTTTTTTGTGCAATATACCTATCTTGCTTACTGTGTAGGTTCGGAATCGTTAAAAAACAGCAGCCGTGCGGCGAGTATGGCAAATCCCAAAGCCGCGATCGCTTTTAACAAGCGTGTGGGTAAAAATTCTGCAACGGCTCCCCCTGCTAATGCTCCCAACAAGCTAGTTAATAGTAGGGCAACCGCAGTACCAAAAAATACAGCACGCGGAGATTGACTGCGACCTGAAAGAGCGATCGCCGCTAGCTGACTCTTGTCACCTAATTCTGATAAAAAAACTGTAATAAAGCTCAGTCCTAAAAGATGCCAATCCATGTGATTAAGGGGAATGAGGAGGATAAGGAGACAAGGGGACGCGGTGAGCCACTTGCGGTGGACGGGTTTCCCGGCATAAGCAAAGTGGCGAACCCGAAGGGTGACGCGGAGAATGACTAATGATTAATAACTACATCCCAAAACAGCATGAGGGAAATTAGCAATAACATCACACCTGCTGATTTTTCTACGGTTTTTGGGCTGAGTCGGTTGGCTATCCAACTCCCTAAAAGTACGCCTAATAAGCTGGTAGTTATCAGTGCAGCCCCAGATCCCATAAATACTACCCACGGTGCATGAGATTGTGCACTCATTAACAAGGTAGATAGCTGAGTTTTATCGCCAATTTCTGCTAGAAAAATGGTGATGAAGGTTGTACCAAAAATCACTGCTACTGATTCTTGCTTTTTTGGGCTATCGGCAACTACAGGCTGAAGCGGCTCAATGATTGCAGCCGTTAACGTAATATCAGTACTGTCTTCAAGTTCTGGCTGGCTTTCAGTCTGAGATATGCCAGAAAGGCTCAAGGGTGCAGAGTCAAGTTTCACAGGCAGTAATCTTGTTCCTAGATTGTTTTCATATTCTTCTCATTTTCTCAGATTTTTGTAATAAATTGCAACTAGTTCCAGTGATTAGTTGTCAGTTCTGTCACTGAAAGCATAAGATGAGCAAATTGCTCGCTTTATGCTTTCACGCTCGGG
>NZ_MTAW01000096.1 GCF_002154725.1 Nostoc sp. 106C
CGTTTACGCACTTTATCTCCTTCACGATATGACTCGCGAAGCAACACGGCTGGAGGAGAGGTTCTGTTGGGAATTCGTTCTACATACATGGCTACAATTATCCCATTTTCACCCCTCTCCCAAAAATTAAAAAAATCTAAAATTACATGGGTACAATCAGGAGAATTTAAAAGCCTGTATTGCTTTCAAAACAGGCTTTTGAGGCCTATTTAGTACATTTGCACAGGGGTAAGTTCAGGTTAATGGTATGGATGGCTGGAACGCAGTCCGCAGTGGTTATTATGACTCTGACTTTTCCTGTTAAGTCTCGAAAAGCTCGCTGGAAAAGGAGTTAAGAAACAACACAGCAAATACGGTACAGTAATTAAAATCGGGTGCTAAAGGTAACAAGCAATGCTGGACTGGTGGGAGAAAAATTTTGCAACCTTAGAACTAGGCGATCGCCGATTAAATGAGCGTGCAATGTCGATAGGTTATGCTCTAAGTCTGGGATTTGGCAAGGCAATGTCGGAAGTTTTCAACAATGGAACCGTACTCAAGAGAGCTTACGAGTTTTTGCTAACCCAAAAGTGGAATTTTCCAGGGTGATTGAGCCGCACTGTCAAATGACGGCGGAAACTGTAGCAGAACACGATGTAGTGCTGTGCGTCGGAGATACGAGTTTTCTTGATTATGGCAGTATTAAAGCTAAAACAGAAGGTTACGGCCCAATTGGTAAGGCAGGTAACGGTCTAATATTACACAGTGCCTTAGCCATAGAGCCTCAGAATGGTCAATCAATAGGTTTGTTGTGGCAAAAACTCTGGAATCGGGAGCAAAAGCCGAAGCCACCAAAAGATGAAACCTCAACACAGAAGAAACAACGGCAAGCGCAAGCTCGTAAAGAAGCCCGAAACCGTCCGTTTGAACAAAAAGTGCTATTACAAATGGGTGGAAGCTATCAGCACTGTCGAAAGTCTTGTGAGTCATCACACACGAGTAATTCATGTGTTTGACCGCGAAGGCGATATCACAGAAGTTTTTGATAAAATTCGTCAACTTCAGCACACAGGAATTCTTGTTCGTGCGGCTCATAACCGCAGTTTAGATTCTAATAGTGAACGTCTTTGGTCGAAGCTAGAAGCACAACCCATTAGTTTTGAACAACAAATCGAATTACCACCAACTCAAAAGCGTCCTGCTCGCCAAACCAAACTGTCCATCAGATTTTGTCAGATTAATCTCCGTACTCCTTACCGTTTTGATAACCGTGACCCACAACAGGTCTACGCTGTTTATGCCACTGAAATTGATTGTCCAGACGGTGAATCACCTGTGGAATGGATGTTGTTAACAACGGAAGTTACTGCAGATATTCAGGCAGCTGCGATGATTTTACGCTGGTATACGTATCGTTGGCGCATAGAAGAATACCACAAAATTTTTAAATCGGGCTGTCAGGTGGAACGCTACAGACTTGCTGCTGATGGTATGAAAGCTTTAGTTGGTTTCTTGAGCGTAATTGCTGTGGAATTGTTGCAGTTGACTTATCTACACCGCACTCAGCCAACCACCGACGCAATTATTATCCTCAATCCCCTTCAGCTTCGCATTTTGAAAGCTAAATCACCAAAACTACCCAAGACATTAACAATTTGTTGGGCTGTGCAAGCGATCGCTCGTTTAGGGGGCTACTTAGAACATCGACATAAAACCCCTATTGGTATCCAGGTACTGTGGCGAGGCTGGTTAAAATTGCACGATCTCTGTGAGGGGTGGCAGCTTGCAAAAGAGACTTAACGGGAAAAGTCAGATTATGACTGAGTAATTACAGATATTGATATGCCGTGCATGAATGGTTTTGAACTTACCAGCGAAATCAAAAATCATGCCAAGTTGAAACAAATACCTGTAATTATCGTTTCTTACAAAGACCGAGAAGAAGATAGAATTCAGGGTTTAGAAGCAGGTGCAGACTATTACCTTACCAAAAGCAGTTTTCATGATGACACACTGTTACGAGCAGTAGCTGTGCGTAAATGTGCAGTTGATACTCCTGATTTAATTTTGATGGATGTGCTCATGCCGACGATGGATGGTGATGATTTGCAAAAAATACTTTCATCTGTGCAGATTGAAACTGAGCGAATTCGAGAAATTGTTCTATCAATACGAAATTTTTCCCGGCTCGATCAAGCTGAAAAAAAAGCTGTGAATATTCATGAAGGTATTGAAAGTACACTATTACTTTTAAATCATTACATCAAGCAAGAAATTCAAATTATTAAACAATATGGAGATTTGCCATTATTTGAATGTTTTCTGGCACAACTTAACCAAGTATTTATGAATATTCTCAGTAATGCTATTGATGCCTTATTAGAGAAGCAAGAACATCAAACTCAAAAGCAAATTCTCATTAAAACTGATGTAACTGATATAAAAACAATCAGAGTTAACATTATAGATAACGGCTCAGGAATCCCTCCAGAGATACACAATAAGATATTTGACCCTTTATTTACAACTAAACCTGTAAATAAAGGAACAGGGTTAGGATTAGCAATTAGCTATCAAATTATCGAGAGACATAAAGGCACTATCTAGGTCAAATCTGAACCTGGTTATGGGACAGAATTTGCAATAGAAATCCCCATAGGATTAGTTAAGTAAATAAACACTCGCTTGCTTAATTTCATGGCGCAACATAATGAGGAGATGCGTACCTTGATTTGGTAGAAACAAGCGAGTGTTACTGATGAAGGCAATGCCTCCCAATGCTAATCTTTAGGTCGGGATGTTGAAGTAAAGACTAACTATTACGGCAAATTAACTATCTGTGAAGCAGAGTATGAAGCTAGTGCTGATGCCCTAAGTTGAAGACCCTGTATGCTTTGACAACATCTAGAAGCTTTTTAGCAAAGGGATAATCACCTACTTGTAAGCAATAGAATACCGATAATAGTCCAAAAGCAAGCTCACCAAGTTTACCCAGAAGGTGAAGATTCTGCAAAATGGTAGAGTTGCCAGAATCAAGGAGCAAGGACTCTGTTGCCAGTTATCAACTATGAAGTCCAAATTAAAAAATTTAATTCTGAGCTTCACAATTTATAATTCATCGGTCTTGAAATTGAGCGCAAGAATTGCATGAATTGGCACACCATTGCTCAATTCAATTAGTCTTGTGAGTAGACCGTTACCAATCAAACTATCAGCTATCAGCAGTCAAATAAACAGTTAAAAGCTGACGGCTGAATGCTGATAGCTATTTAAGCCATTTGATTTTCAATCGCCCACCGCGCTAGTTCAGTGCGGTTGTGGAGATTTGTTTTGCCCAACATATTGGACACATGGCTTTCAACGGTACGCTGACTGACATTTAATTCTTCGGCAATTTCCCGGTTAGCTAAACCTCTCGCTACAAACTGTACTACTTTCAGTTCGGTTGGAGTTAACTGCACATCGAAGGGAACTTGGATGCGGGAACCATTTTCTCCTCCTTTTGCTTGGTGTTCTTTCCAACGGATAGTTTGCTTCAGTGAAGATTCTACTTGCGCTACGAGTTCTTCTGGTTCAAAGGGCTTGACCATATAGACGTCAGCACCTTTATTCAGACCCTTAACTCGGTCTGCACTTTGTCCCTTAGCTGAAAGGAATAGAACAGGAATCCAGCTAGTACGTTCATTTTGCCGGACTTGTTCTACAAAAGTGTATCCGTCCATTTCCGGCATCATCACGTCGCAGATAATCATATCTGGAACATCATGCTCTAAAATTTCCAGAGCTTCTCGTCCGTTTTCAGCGGTGATGACTTCATATCCCCGGAATTCCAAGTAATCCTTCACCAGCAAGATGAGGTTAGGGTCATCATCAATCAGTAGAAGTCGTTTGTGATCTTTCATGCTGGGCTCTTTCATAGCAGTGGCACTTGTCGCGCTTCGGTCCATCAAGGTCTTGTATATTTATCCTCTATGGTGGATTATTTGAGATGTTGTCTTTTTTTCCACTTAACTTGCCTGTGCTTGTTGGAATTCTTATCAGTGATAACCACAGTTTAGAAGACTACTAGCATATAGGCAATATTCCAGTAAGGATACGTAGAGCAGTAGTAACTTATAATGCGTTATTATATATCGCTTTGAAAGTGGCGGGTGAAAAAACGCTGATTAAATAATAATCCTTCCGATTCACAGGTTCAGTATTGGCTGAAGATGACCCTAGCTCAAAACCAACCACCGCTTCAGAGCACTTACTACTTAATACGATATCCTTTGGATGTTAAGCCGCTATCAGATGTTCACAAGCAACCAGAGAAGTTTCTGGCAAAGGATGGGTTAAAAATGCATATTCTTCAACCACCATTATGCCTATCAAGTGTTCTTGGATGATCCGCTCAATCACTTCCGGGTTTGCTTGACGATACCAGACACCATCCGGGTAAACCATCATTATCGGTCTAGAACAAGAAACTCGCAAGCAATTGGCTTTAGTTCTAGCGACGCAAATGGGACGACTGTTTTGCGACTGGTCGAATTTTAGCTCTTGCAATCGCTTTTTTAAGTATTCCCAGGATTCCAGACTAGCTTGTTTTGAGCAGAAGTTGGCAACTGTCTGATCGGCACAAATAAAAATATGTCTTTGAATCTTTGCAAGTCCTAAAGTTTCTACACAATTACGCAGGGCTTTATTGTCTAGAGATTTAGTGGTTTTGGGGATTTTACGGCTGCACTGGATCACTGTATTGTTACTCATCGAGCGGCTCCCTGATTACAGTTCTATAACAATTTCCCCGCTTTGCAAATAAATTTGTTCATATAAAAATATTCGTAACTTACACAACATAACCTGAAGATTTAAAATAAATAAGTATTTATACTTAAGTATATGCTTGAACAACCTGCATGAATAACGAATAAAAATGGTCAAGCGTCAAGGGTCAAGAGTCCTTTGTCTTCCTTGCACCCCTTCTCCCCTATCTTCCAATCCCTTAGTTCGGGAACCCGTACACCAAGAATTGTTGCCATTGTATGCTTCTCTTCGGTAAATTAGCACTCAGGAGTTGAGAGTGCTAACTCTGGAGAAATTCATATGGCAGCTGTATCTTTAAGCGTTTCGACAGTTAAACCTTTGGGCGATCGCGTTTTCGTGAAAGTGAGCGCCTCTGAGGAAAAGACCGCAGGTGGTCTGTATTTACCCGACACCGCCAAGGAAAAGCCCCAGGTAGGGGAAGTAGTCGCCCTTGGTCCTGGTAAGCGGAACGATGACGGTTCTCGTCAAGAACCAGAAATCAAAATCGGAGACAAAGTACTGTACTCCAAATATGCTGGCACTGATGTCAAGCTAGGCACTGAAGAGTACGTCCTGCTTTCTGAAAAAGATATTTTAGCAGTTGTGAGCTAATGGGTCTTGGTGCCTGAGGCATGGCGATCGTGCCCAATTTCCAGCGATCTATTACCAAAATTTAAAGACAAAGTTGACTTACTCCCTCAATTAGACACCTATGGCAAAGCGCATTATCTACAACGAAAACGCCCGTCGCGCCCTTGAGCGAGGCATGGACATCCTAGCTGAAGCTGTGGCCGTTACCCTTGGTCCTAAAGGTCGTAACGTAGTGCTAGAGAAGAAATTTGGCGCACCGCAAATCGTCAATGATGGTGTCACCATTGCCAAAGAAATCGAATTAGAAGACCACGTTGAAAATACTGGCGTGTCTTTAATTCGCCAAGCTGCTTCTAAGACCAACGACGCTGCGGGTGATGGTACCACCACAGCTACCGTTTTGGCTCACGCGATTGTTAAAGAAGGCTTGCGGAACGTTGCTGCTGGCGCAAATGCAATTTTATTAAAGCGCGGTATTGATAAAGCTACTAACTTCTTAGTAGAAAAAATTGCTGAACATGCCCGTCCTGTAGAAGATTCCAAAGCTATTGCTCAAGTTGGTGCAATCTCAGCCGGTAACGACGAAGAAGTCGGCCAAATGATTGCCCAAGCAATGGACAAGGTAGGTAAGGAAGGCGTAATTTCCCTAGAAGAAGGGAAATCCATGACTACCGAACTGGAAATCACCGAAGGGATGCGCTTTGACAAAGGCTATATCTCTCCTTACTTCGCTACCGACGCAGAACGGATGGAAGCCGTCTTCGATGAGCCTTTCATTCTGTTGACCGATAAGAAAATCGCTTTGGTACAAGACCTCGTACCCGTACTTGAGCAAGTAGCTCGTGCTGGTCGTCCCTTGGTGATCATCGCTGAAGATATTGAAAAAGAAGCTTTGGCAACTTTGGTAGTTAACCGCCTACGCGGTGTGCTGAACGTCGCTGCTGTTAAGGCTCCCGGATTTGGCGATCGCCGCAAAGCTATGCTAGAAGATATCGCCATTCTCACTGGCGGTCAGCTAGTTACTGAAGATGCTGGTTTGAAGCTGGACAACACCAAGCTGGATAGCCTGGGTAAAGCTCGCCGCATTACCATTACCAAAGACAACACCACAATTGTTGCTGAAGGTAACGAAGCCGCTGTTAAGGCTCGGATTGAGCAAATCCGTCGTCAAATTGAAGAAACCGAATCTTCCTACGACAAAGAAAAACTGCAAGAACGCCTAGCTAAGTTGGCTGGTGGTGTCGCAGTTGTGAAAGTGGGTGCAGCTACCGAAACCGAAATGAAGGATAAGAAACTGCGCTTAGAAGACGCTATCAACGCCACCAAAGCTGCTGTAGAAGAAGGTATTGTTCCCGGTGGTGGTACAACCCTCGCTCACTTAACTCCTCAACTGGAAGAATGGGCTAACCACAACCTCACTGGTGAAGAGTTAACTGGTGCATTGATTGTTGCTCGTGCTTTACCTGCACCTCTGAAGAGAATTGCAGAAAACGCAGGTCAAAACGGTGCTGTAATCGCTGAACGTGTGAAAGAAAAAGAATTCAACGTTGGCTACAACGCTGCAACCAACGAATTCGTTGACTTGTTTGGTGCTGGTATCGTTGATCCTGCCAAGGTGACTCGTTCTGCACTGCAAAACGCTGCTTCCATCGCTGGTATGGTGTTGACAACCGAGTGCATCGTAGTTGACAAGCCTGAACCTAAGGATGCAGCACCTGCTGCTGGTGCTGGCATGGGTGGCGGCGACTTCGATTACTAATACTTACTAGCCCCCTATTTGTCAAAACAGCTGCTTCCTGGTGGAGGCGGCTGTTTTTTTGTTTTGCTGATTTGGGACTTTGCTTAGAACAGCAGAATATGAGTGAGTAAAGTTAAAAATGGGAATTATAGAAATTAAAGATTATCAGATTGGGAAATGGCAAAACCAACTTATGAAGGCTATTGCGAAACTAAACCAACAAAATTAATTAAAGAAAAATTTGGAGATACTAATGTTTATGCTCAAAATGCTAAATCCTTATTGACTAAAGCGAATGGGTTTATTAATGCTTACGATTTTACACTAAATCCTTACCGTGGATGTCAATACGGTTGTAGTTATTGCTATGCTGCGGCATTTAGCCCCAATACTAAAATGCGCCAAGATTGGGGTAAATGGGTAATTTATAAAGAAAATGCTGCTGAAACTTTACTAAAGGAATTACAAAAATGGTACACAAAAAATCCGCAAAGACCTCCTAAGATTTACATGAGTAGCGTTACAGATCCATATCAACCGCTGGAGTCTAAGCATCAGTTGACGCGCAGATTGTTAGAGGTAATGCTTGATGTGAGGGATAATAATCATCCTACACCCACATTGGTAATCCAAACTCGCAGCCCCATTATTACTAGAGATATTGATTATTTACAAAGATTTCAAAGATTGCGAATTAATATGAGTATTCCCACTGGTAGTGAGTCAGTACGTAGGGATTTTGAACCGCGATCGCCTAGTATTAAAGCAAGATTAAATGCTCTTTCAAAGATTAAAAAAAATATAGATAATTTCAAAGGTTTTGTTCCAAAAATTTCTATTACTATTACACCGCTACTTCCTACTTTAGTAACTGATGAAATAGCCTTTATTAATAAACTATCTATCGCTGATAGAGTTGTAATTCAAGATTTTCATCCTACTTATAACCGTTCTCTAATAGCATCAACCCGCCCAGAAGCTGAAGAAATTAAGCAAAAATACGCTTGGTGGTATCAAAATCAGCAATTCAGCTATATGAAGTTTAAGGATAAATTAATTTCTCAGCTTACAGGTGTAGAAATTAAAGAAGGTAAAGACGGATTTGGTTATGAATAATCCTGTAGCGAATTGGTGGCGTAGTCAGCAGTTCAAACTAGCATTAAGCCGTGGAGACACACAAAAAGCTGTCAAAATATTACATGATATTCAAAAATCTGGTGCAAAATTTTCATGGTTAGAAAAATTATTTAGAGATAAGCTGCAATTTGAGCGTTATTCTCTGGACTATAAAAAAGAAATAGCAAATTTAAGCAAAAAATTAACAGACTTTCCTCAGGTACAAGTAGATAATCTCAAGTTATCTCCAAATGAAGAATTTGTAAATTTAGTTTATCAAAGATTTCAATTAATCCAGCACGATCAATACAAAATTCAATCTACTGGAATCGATAAAGATATCTTTGAAAATTTTGAAATAAAATTGGTTGAATATCTCCAGGAAGAGTTTAGTAAAGTTCCTGAAAAGCAATTATCTATAAAACTAGAAGATGCTTTTGAAGATATTAATAATTTAAAAATCGGACAAGACCCAGACTATAATTTTAGTCTGACTCCTCATGTCTACTTTATGAAGTTTTTTTTAGAAAATGTATATTGTCTATATTTAGCTTGGTTTTTCATCTATCAAAATGGCTTATTTAGCAATAAACTTAATATCCTCGATATTGCAGCAGGCCCAGGAACAGTTGCTTACGCTTTAGCTCTATTTCTGCAACGTATCAGTGATTTTGATAATCTATCACAAACTCATATATCCTACTATTCTCTAGAAAAACAAGATTCATTTCAATTTCGAGGACTTCAGTTTTGGCGAAAGTATATAGAATTAAGCATGAATCCAATGAATGCTTACTTTCGCTTTGTAACTGCTGATTTATTTGCATGGGAAGATAAATCTCATAAATTACCTCAAGATTTTTTTGATTTTATTGTCATTTCTCACTGTTTCTTTTCAGATACATCTGCTAGATTACAAGCCAATAATATTTACAAATATCTATTTGCTAATTGCCTTAAAAACGAAGGTTACGTTTTATTAATTGTACAAGATAAAAAATTATTTAAATTTTACAATGCTCAACAAATTGAAGACCAAGAAACAGAAAGAAATGTAGTTATAAAATTAACTTCGGAACTCGGTTTAGAGCTTGTTTGGTATAAATATTTAACTTCTAGAAATTCTAGAATACCTTGTTCTGCTAGGGAATTTGCCAAATTTGCTGAAGAGAAACTTCCTAAGCAAATTTACATGACGCAGATGATTCAGAAGTATTTCAAACAGAAACATGATTCTAACTATAAATTAGATGATTACGTAATTTTGGCGAAAAAATGAACCTTATCATCATTTAATGTTTAATTGATACATGAATTCTGATCTACATAGCGTAGAAAGCTGGAGCTGGCATGGCAAACTGAATTTAGTCTATGCCGATCGCCTAAATACCACCCAGCTAATTTACAACCACCAGCAAGCACCGCTAAAGGTACAGCGTCCGTTTTATCCAGAAGGTGAAAGAGTCTGTCATAGCGTAATTCTACATACGGCTGGGGGAGTAGTAGGAGGCGATTGCTTGTCTCTCAATTTCCACCTTCAACCCCACGCACAAGCTTTAATCACTACAGCCGCAGCCAGTAAGATATACCGCAGCAACGGACAGCAAGCTAGACAAACCATAGACATAAAAGTTGATGCTGGCGCTTGTTTAGAGTGGTTACCCCAAGAAACAATTCTGTTTAACGGTGCGATTTATCGGCAAGATTTACGGGTAGAATTAGCAACCGAAGCCAGGTGGTTAGGCTGGGAAATTACGCGATTAGGGCGCAGTGCTAGAGGAGAGAAGTTTTTGCAAGGAGAATGGCGATCGCATACCGAAATTTGGCAGCAAGGTGTTCCTTTGTGGATCGATCGCCAATATTTACCGGGTAGCGAAGAGGTTTTCCACAGTCCCCACGGCTTGGCTGGACAACCAATAGTGGGTAGTTTAGTTTGGGTTGGTAATCCGGTTGACTCAGAAATCGTAGAAAAAGCACGCAGTTTGTGGCATGGTGCAGGACAGGCGGGAGTGACACTGTTACAACATGGACTTTTATGTAGATATCGCGGTGCTTCGTCATCTGAGGTGAGAAACTGGTTTACGTCTGTTTGGCAGATGCTACGGGTTGAGTTTTTGAGTCGTGGTAGCTGTGTACCTAGAGTTTGGCTGGTTTGATTAAACCACAGAGGCGCAGAGAACACAGAGGAGGAAAAAATGCAACTTACGCCGCAGGAAAAAGATAAGTTGTTGATTTTTACTGCTGCTTTATTAGCAGAAAGACGTAAGGAAAGAGGTTTGAAATTAAATTATCCCGAAGCAGTTGCTTATATTTCTGCTGCGATTTTAGAAGGCACGAGAGATGGGCAAACTGTCGCAGAATTGATGAGTTATGGCACAACTTTGTTAACGCGAGATGATGTGATGGAAGGTGTGCCAGAAATGGTACATGAAGTGCAGGTGGAAGCAACTTTTCCTGATGGAACAAAGTTGGTGACTGTGCATAATCCCATTCGTTAATTTGGAAATGAGTAACGTATGATTCCAGGGGAAATTATCACACCAGCAGGAGAAATTGAATTAAATGCTGGTCGTCAAACTATAAAATTACAAGTGGCAAATACAGGCGATCGCCCGATACAAGTGGGTTCACATTTCCATTTTTTTGAAGTTAACTCTGCCTTAAACTTTGACAGAGAACAAGCGCGAGGAATGCGCCTCGATATTCCCGCAGGTACAGCAGTTCGCTTTGAACCAGGCGATGAAAAAGAAATTACTCTCGTCGCCCTTGTTGGTACTCGTCAAGTCTACGGCTTCAACGCCAAAATTAACGGAAACCTCTAAAAGCTTCTGCTTCCTTATATGCTTAAAAAAGCATAGAAATAATTGAAATTACGAAGTAAAATTCCTCTGTTAGCTGGCAAATTCAGTGAATTGACGCATGAAAGGAGAATAAAAAGCCAAAACAATATCTTCTTTTGGTACACCCATTTCGAGTAATTGGGTAGCAATACTGCTTTCGGTTCCATCATGATGAATCCAGATTTTCCCGTCTTTTATATCAAGATGCAAACTACATCCATGTGTTCGACGATCATTCCGCCAGCCTGTATGCAGTAAGAGGTAGTGATCTCGTTCAGTATCCAGAATAGCTTGAGTTTCAATTTCCGATTGTGGCGATCGCCTCTGTGCCCGTTCTAGAATTAGCTGTTGTATAATTTGACGATATTTTTCTATATCCATTGAACTAAAACCTCCAGTTTTTCATCATAAATGAGTAAGCAAATTTTCATTCGCTCAACCATTGATCGCACAAAGCGACGCTGAAAAAATGAGTTGTAAATGGACTTAGGTACTGCTAGATAAAGCTTTCGTTCTGGTTCAAACTCTTCTAGGGCAAATTGATAGTTGATGAATTGTCCTAGGGCTTAGCTTGAGTTTTTCTGATGGAGAAAGCTTGCGAGCTATGGGAATTAACTCTGCTAGGGTCATTCTGTTTAAGCCTCCAAGAACGCTCATTTATAGCATAAACCTCTTTCATTAATATTTATTTCCCTAAATTAAACATCATCGTAAAAATAAAGCTATACAAAAATTTTTACTTTAGTTGCCTCAGGTTGCTGAAAAATATTTAAATCAACACCATCACCAGGAGTTGCATTATGCCTTACAGAATGGATCGCCGTGCTTATGCGGAAACCTATGGTCCGACAGTAGGCGATCGCGTCCGACTTGCTGATACAGAATTATTTATTGAAGTAGAACAAGACTTCACCACCTACGGCGATGAAGTGAAATTTGGTGGTGGTAAAGTCATCAGAGATGGGATGGGACAATCCCCTATTTCTAATGCTGATGGTGCTGTAGATTTAGTAATTACTAATGCTTTAATTCTTGATTGGTGGGGTGTAGTTAAAGCTGATATTGGTATTAAAGACGGCAAGATATTTAAAATTGGGAAAGCCGGCAATCCTTATATTCAAAATAATGTAGATATTATTATTGGTCCAGGAACCGAAGCCTTAGCTGGAGAAGGGATGATTCTCACGGCTGGCGGTATCGATAGCCATATTCATTTTATTTGCCCTCAACAAATTGAAGTGGCGATCGCCTCCGGAGTTACTACGATGATTGGCGGTGGTACAGGCCCAGCTACGGGTACAAACGCCACCACCTGCACCCCAGGTCCTTGGAATATGTACCGGATGTTGCAAGCTGCTGATGCGTTTCCTGTGAACTTAGGGTTTTTAGGTAAAGGTAACGCCAGCCAACCCCAAGGACTTGTTGAACAAGTACAAGCCGGTGCAATGGGGTTAAAGCTGCATGAAGACTGGGGAACCACACCCGCAACTATTGACACCTGTCTTAGCGTTGCCGATGAGTATGATGTACAGGTGGCAATTCACACCGACACTCTCAACGAAGCCGGATTTGTCGAAGATACGATCGCAGCTTTTAAAAATCGTGCCATCCACACATACCACACCGAAGGCGCAGGCGGTGGACACGCACCAGATATTATCAAAGTTTGTGGCGAGGCGAATGTTCTCCCATCTTCCACCAATCCCACACGCCCTTACACCCTCAACACCTTAGACGAACACCTGGATATGCTGATGGTATGCCATCATCTCGATCCAGCGATCGCCGAAGATGTCGCCTTTGCTGAGTCTCGTATCCGTCGAGAAACCATCGCCGCCGAAGATATTTTGCACGACTTAGGCGCGTTTAGCATGATTTCTTCCGATTCCCAAGCGATGGGGCGGGTAGGGGAAGTAATAATTCGCACTTGGCAGACATCTCACAAAATGAAGGTGCAACGGGGAATCCTTAACCCGCAAGACCAAGAGCAAAGAGCAGATAATTTTCGAGCTAAAAGATATGTTGCCAAGTACACCATTAACCCAGCAATTACCCACGGAATAGCCCAGTATGTCGGGTCAGTAGAAGAAGGGAAACTTGCAGATTTGTGTTTGTGGCGACCGGCATTTTTTGGTGTGAAGCCAGAGATAGTAATTAAAGGCGGGTTGATCGCATGGTCGCAAATGGGCGACGCTAACGCCAGTATTCCCACACCGCAACCAGTGCATATGCGACCGATGTTCGGCAGTTTTGGTGGTGCGCGTCACGCCACATCGTTAACTTTTGTTTCTCAAGCGGCTTTAGAAAGGGAGATTCCCAGCCAGTTAGGTTTGCGAAAATCAGCCGTAGCAGTTTCCGGGACACGCCAAATAAGTAAACGAGATTTGAAACTGAATGATGCGCTACCTCATATTGAAGTAGATTCAGAAACCTATGAAGTCAGAGCTGATGGCGAATTGTTGATTTGTGAACCTGCAACAGTTTTACCAATGGCGCAAAGATACTTTTTGTTTTAATCCATGACCGAGCAATCTACCGATTACGATAGTCCTTGGAAAGAAATCATTGAGCTATATTTTCCCCGCTTTCTAGAATTCTTTTTCACCCTAGCTTACGCCGCGATCGACTGGACACGACCGTATGAATTTCTGGACACAGAACTGCAACAGCTAGAAGGGGATGTCGCGTCAGCTTAGAGATTCCCACAGCTAAGTTATTGGACTATGAACAAACATAGGAAACTCTAGAGCAAACTAAGCTAATAATCATTAAAATTGCATCTCCGCGTCTCCCTTTCTCCGCGTCGCCGCGTCTTTCTGAGGCTAAGGATTCTGCAACTTAAAGGCGGGTTAGCTTACCAACCCCTTTGGGATAATTGTGATGGCGCATCTCAAAACCAAAGCGACGCAACGCAACCCAGAAAGTCGGCTACAGTGGAAACTAAGCCTAGTCAGACGACTCTTTGAAAGAGGATATAGCCGGGAAGATATTCAAGAACTATTCCGGTTTATCGACTGGGTGATGGTTTTACCAAAAGAATTGGCAAGTAGTTTCAAAACAGAAGTGAGAAATTACGAAGAGGTAAATAGAATGCGGTACGTAACGAGTATTGAACGATTAGCAAAAGAAGAAGGGATTGTGGAAAATGCTAGAGAAAGCGTGATTGAAGTTTTAGAAACACGGTTTGGAGAAGTGCCAAGTGCTATTGTGGAAGCTATTAATCGTATAGCAGAAGCATCGGTACTGAAAACACTTCATAAAAGAGCGATCGCAATTCCTTCCACAGCCGAATTTAAGCAAGTTTTGGATAGTATTACCTCAGGGGAATAAATGCGTAGACACGAAGGGCTTGCCGCTAGGCATCGCTCTGATGTATTAACATAACAAGCCGATGTATTGGCATCACAGACTGATGCATTAACATTGCAAGCCGATGTATTGGCATCACAGACTGATGCATTAACATTGCAAGATGTTGCGTTTTATGGATTTTATCCAATTAAACAGCGTTTTAAGGTTGATGGATAAATGATCGCCTATTTTGTGGTGAGAGTAAGATGTCTTCGACAAGCCGCTGCGCGTCTACGCAATTTCTTCCACAGCCGAATTTCAGCAACTCTTAGATAATCTCACTGCTGGAGAATAAGCGATCGCCTATTTTGTGGTGAGGGTGCGATCACAATGCTGGAAACACTACTCTCCCAAATTCTCAATAAGTCTGTGGAAATTATCTTTGGGCTATTGCTGGAAAGATTTTGGGCTTGGGTGCTGTAAAGATAAAAACTTCCAACGCCTGAACCAATTCCTGAAAATGCAGGTTCTCGCACTCTATCTCAATTGGATTTTGCTCAAAATACCTCTAAAATATCTACCTGAATCAGCACAAGATAATAATTCAAAAATTAGTGGTTAGTATCGAAGAGGTAGGGCATGACACAGCATCAAACCTTTCCTTAGTTGATAAGCTAAACCTATCTCTATGCTCTACTTCAAAATTGGCAGAACTACTCTCTGTATGCATTTGCTTATTAAAACTACTGCGTCTTGCTTACGATATATTGAATTGATAGCAATTTAGTTTTTAAAATTAACCAATCATGATTCAATTAATTAGTAATTATTTTGCTAATAAAAATTAGCAAATTGAAATTAATATAAAATTCAACAATTGATTTAAGTTTTTAGGTAAATAATGTTTAGTCAAGGGAGGTTATCTAAAATTCATATAATTACAGCTAAGATTACAAAAATTAAATTTTACCTACACCAGGTCGGTACATGAATTCGCAAACTTCTCGCTCTGACAAAATTTTGGTTGTAGATGATTCTCCAGATAATGTGTTTTTAATCAAAACTATTTTGGAGGAAGAAGGCTACACAATTAGCACAGCAGAAAACGGGGCTTCGGCATTAGCACAACTAGAAGCCTCTCCTTGTGACTTGGTATTGCTGGATCTGATGATGCCAGGAATGGATGGTTACGAAGTTACTAGGCGTATTCGTAGCAATGCTTCAATGCAGCAATTTATCCCTATATTGCTGATTACTGCTCACGATGCACCCAATGTTGCTAAAGGATTAGATTTAGGTGCTGATGATTTTATCCGTAAGCCTGTAACAGTGGATGAATTGCTAGCGCGGGTGCGATCGCTTTTGCGCTTAAAACACAGTATCGATGAACGTGATGAAATTGCTCGCCAACGCGAAGATTTTGTCTCCCGCCTCACCCACGATTTACGCACCCCCCTAGTAGCCGCAGATCGCGTACTGATGCTGTTTCAGGAAGGTGCTTTGGGAGCCTTATCTCCGCAAATACAGGAGGTAATTGCGATTATGGCACGTAGCAATAATAACTTGCTTGCGATGGTAAATACCTTATTGGAAGTCTACCGCTTTGAAGCTGGTCGCAAAACCTTGGCGTTTCAACCAGTGAATCTCCGCCAACTACTAGATGAAGTAGTAGGAGAATTGATGCCTTTAGCTGAAGCAAAATCACTATCAATGAATTTGGTAGTTGCAGATGAGACAAACATTAGTAACATAATGGGCGATCGCTTAGAATTACATCGCTTATTTACTAACCTTATAGGTAATGCAATTAAATTTACTGATTCTGGCTCAGTAAATGTCCGTCTCTCTTCTAAACTTGAGAGCGGCAAAAGTTATGAATTTAACACTTCCGAAAATTCCGCCTCTAGTGACTACATTATCATTGAGGTAGAAGACACAGGCCCCGGTATTCCAGACGAAGAACAAGCCACTTTGTTTGAACGATTTCGCCAAGGAAGCCACAAGAGTTCTGGTAGTGGCTTAGGACTTTACCTTTCCCGTCGAATTGTCGAGGCTCATGAAGGTATTATCCTCGTCAAATCTGAGGTTGGTAAAGGTAGTGTATTCATTGTCATGCTACCTGTTAAATCATAAAACAATGATGATTTAGACCGCTTAAATTGATGACAATTAGACTGTAAGTGAACATAAACTTTGTCTTACACCAAAAATCCTAAGCAGAACATCAAACATTCATTCTGATAAAATGAGCTATTTTAGCAATAAAAAATATGATTACTGAATTATCTTTTTCTCCTGCTGATATTATTCGCAAACAGCGTGATTTTTTTCAGACTGGTAAGACTAAAGACGTTGCTTTTCGGATTGCACAATTAAAAATTCTTAAGCAGGCAATTCTAGAGAATGAACAAGCCATTGTTCAGGCATTGAGAGCAGATTTACATAAACCAGAATTTGAAACTTACGCTACAGAGATTTTTGTAATTAAGGAAATTGATTACGCCATCAAAAATATCAAAAATTGGACGAAACCCAAAAAAGCCCCAGTTACCATTGACTTTTTTCAATACTCAGCAAGAATTTATCCTGAACCTTTAGGAGTTGCTTTAATTATTGGCCCTTGGAATTATCCATTTAACTTAATTATCTCACCATTAATCGGTGCGATCGCCGCAGGCAATTGTACAATCCTGAAACCTTCAGAACTTGCACCTCATACGTCTAGTCTGCTGGCTGAGATGATTGTTAAATATTTCGAACCAGCATATATTGCCTTGGTAGAAGGTGGTGTAGAAACCAGCCAAAAGCTATTAGCAGAAAAATTTGACTATATCTTTTTTACTGGTGGTACCAATGTCGGGAAAATTGTCATGGAAGCAGCGGCAAAATACCTCACACCAGTTACTTTGGAATTAGGTGGTAAAAGTCCTTGTATTGTAGATACTGAAATTAATCTAGAGCACACAGTAAAGCGAATTACTTGGGGCAAATTTCTAAATGCTGGTCAAACTTGTATTGCTCCTGACTATATTTTAGTTGATAAAAAAATTAAAACAAATTTAGTAGATGGTCTCAAAAAATGTATTAAAGAATTTTATGGAGATAGCCCTGCTAGTAGTCCTGATTATGCCAGGATTATCTCTCAAAAACACTTTGATAGATTAGCGAGCCTGATCAACAATGGTGAAGTTATCATTGGTGGTGAAACTAACCCTGAAGAGCGTTATATTTCCCCAACCGTGATTGATAACATCTCCTTGGATGCTGCGATTATGCAGGAGGAAATTTTTGGACCGATTTTGCCAATAATTGAATATAGCGACATTAAAGAAGCGATCGCCTTAATTAATTCTCGACCAAAACCCCTGGCTTTATACTTATTTACTCAAAATAAAAACCTACAAAAGCTAGTTTTGCAGGAAACTTCATCTGGTGGAGTTTGTATCAACGATACAGTGATGCATTGTGGTGTGCCATCTTTACCATTTGGTGGTGTAGGTGATAGTGGTGTTGGTAGCTATCACGGTAAAGCGAGTTTTGATACTTTTTCCCATAGCAAAAGTGTCTTGCAAAACTCCTTCTTATTAGACTTAAAATGGCGTTACGCTCCATATCAAGGGAAATTAGCTTTTCTCAAGCGACTTCTTGGTTAATAGTCTGCAAAGGTAGGCTTTGTATCTCTAGCCTTAGGCTTCTAGCTTGAGGGCGATAAGCTTAAACCCGTTTCTTAATTACCAATTACCAATTAGTAATTAATTGTCAGTAGCTATAACGTTCTTCCGCCCAAGGTTCACCACGGCGATGGTAGCCATTACGCTCCCAAAAACCAAGTTCCTCGCGATTGAGAAACTCTAAACCATTGATCCACTTGGCACTTTTCCAAGCGTAGAGATGGGGGACAACTAGCCGCATGGGTCCACCATGTTCTGCTGGTAAAGGCTCACCAAATAGTTGAAAGGCAAAGAAGTTTTCTTCACGCAGAAAGTCTTCCATTGAGATATTGGTAGTGTAGCCACCATAGCAGTGTTCCATGATATGAACTGCTTCTGGATCTACTTCAATTAAACTCATGAAGTCTGCTACTTTAATGCCAGTCCATTTAACATCAAGCTTAGACCAGCGCGTTACACAGTGAAAATCTGCTGTAAATTCAGATTGGGGTAATGCCATAAAGTCTGCCCAGGTAAAAGTGGCAGGTTTTGCTGAACCCCATACCCGAAATTCCCATTCTTCTGTGCTAATTTGCGGAGTTGCACCATAAGTTAAGACTGGGAAGCCTTTAGCCAAGTGTTGGCCAGGAGGGACGCGTTCGCTCTCTTCTTTGTCTGGTTTCTGAAAAAATTTTCCTAACATACTTGTAGAAAAATTGGTTTTTTCAAGTTAATTTGTTCTCTTGAGATAATTGTCTGAGTATTTGAGGATTTGGTCTACCCTCAATAAAAGACAAAATAATAATTGTGCTCAATACTAAATAGCTAAGAATTACTAAAGCTACCTTACTGTTAATAAATTATTGGCGCATCAGTCATGAGTAATATTTAATGGGGTGCGACTAATTACTTATTACCAATTTATTATTAACAAAATGGGCTTTTGTAAACTACTTAGTTAGTCATTCTGCAATCAGAAAAGCAACGATAGAGCGCTTATATAACAGCGTTATTCGTGCTTTTCGTGACTAGAGAATTATGATTCTTCTGCTTCCTCTTCTTCAGCAGTTGGGTAGACAAATGTAGAGCGTCCAGTCAAAATCGACTTGCCTAGGGAAAGAGCTTTTTGAGCTTCAACAGCAGCTTTATGTCTCCAGGTAGCTCGGCGTTTATCTCGTTTAGACTTAGATGTTTTCTTCTTAGGAACAGCCATGATAGCGGATATCGCAATTCTTGACAACCTTTTTATTCTAAGCCATCCATTGACACTGGCAACAAGAACTCCGTTGGTAATTGAGACAAGGAGATAACAAGAAATTGTGAACCAAGAAGATGCAAACAAGGGTAGACTCGAAGAAATTCTCCTTCTCTGTGTGTCTGTGTCCCTGTTTCTCTGCATCTTCTTCAATGGCTATTTGGTAGTGGCTGGTTGTCCCGGATTGGGGGTTGTAGGATTTTGTCCTGTATTTGATGTTGTGGAATTTTGTTCAAACCACAGTAGTGATCGCGCCGTTTTAAAGTAAGTTGCCCAACGCTGGGGATCGGGGCGAGTTCGCCATTGCGGACGACTAACATCTAAAGCCAAAACTGGTGCGATCGCTCCCTGACTTTGTACGGATACAATTACTGAAACATCTGTCACTAAAATATCTTGATCAAAGCTTCGTTGAGCAGCTGCTCTGGCTGCCGCTTCTGCCCTTCTGAGTATGGTTTCGTAATTTTCTTCTGGCAAGCGATCAATCGCAAGATCAACTCTAGCGGTGTAAGCCCTTACAATCTGAGGGGCGATCGCTTCACACGCAAACCACACAGGAACCCCAGAGAATAGCAAAACTGCTATCGGAACTATCCGGATTTTTCTGGCAAATTGGCTAATAACTGAAAAGGGAATGATCGATGATGGTTGATGAGCAACTCTTCTACTCATGACTTTGAGCTTCCTTACTAAACAATCTCTAATTTAAATTGAGTGAAAGTAATTTCCGGCTAAAATATGTAATAAAAATTACATACTATTTTGAGTCTGATGGGAATCTCCTAGACTATAAGACATAGGTTAACTTTGTTTTTTCAGCAAAGCCAACCACAATTTTAGGCAAGCAAACAATAAGCGACAAAGAGGGGATGGCAAATTACTGGGCGATTACTATTGGCATCAATCAATATCATTTATTTCAACCTTTAAGTTGCGCCCAAGCTGATGCCGAGGCGCTCAAAGACTTTTTGTCTACAGAGGCAGGTTTTATACCTCAACACTGCCTGCTGATGACAGACACTTCTGTGCCGATTAGAGATAGATCCACCTATCCAACGAGGGAGAATATCTTCCTGTTATTAGAGGATTTGGCAGCATCATATTGGCAACCACAAGATCATGTGTGGTTGTTCTTCAGCGGTTATGGCATCAACTACAAAGGACAAGATTACTTAATGCCAGTCGAGGGGAACCCCGATCTCGTGCAGGAGACTGGCATAGAACTGCGATCGCTAATGCAAAGTCTGCAACTTACTGGGCTGAATGTATTGCTACTGCTGGATATCAACCGCGCTTTCGGCACTCAAGCGGATGCCCCTGTTGGACAAGAAACGGTAGAACTTGCTCAAGAACTACAACTAGCAACAATTCTTTCTTGCCAACCAGAGCAATTCTCCCACGAAAGCAGTGAACTAGGTCACGGATTCTTCACAGCAGCGTTACTAGAAGCTTTAGGTTCCGGTCGTGGCAGTAGCTTGGTGGATTTAGAAAGCTACCTGAGCATTCTCACGCCAAAATTGTGTCAAAATCATTGGCGACCGATACAAAACCCGATCGCTGTGATCCCATCTAAGCAGCAAATTATCCTGCCGCGATTGAGAAGCAATAATACACCGAATAAAAGTGAAGTAGAATCCGTTATTTTTCCAGAAGAATCTTTTGCGGTTGCACGTGCAGCACCCTCTCTTGCAGCAAATTCCGCTAAAACTTCAGAGAAGTTACAAACAACGGCTACACCTAGAGAACTCCAAGGAGTGGAAACTACTGTTAGCCGCAGATCCAACCAAGGGAAGTCTTCAAAATTTCCAGCAGTCAGCGAGAAATTGGAGAGCCAACAAGTCCAAGGCTCAGGTGGCAATGTAGCCTCCCAAGCAGTTCTGAATCCAGATCGAAATCTCAAGCAGCAACCCCAGATGCTCCCACCTGCTCAAGAGGTGAATGCTGGGGGACGGTCTATTCCTGAGTCTTCCCCACCTTTCATCTCCCAAGCGCCTGTAAATCAGGTAAATACTCCATTTTGGCAGCAGCTTTTATGGTGGGTGGGAGGCAGCTTATTAATAGTAGGTTTAGTCGCAGTAGTTTTTCTCCGCAATCAGACACGATTTAGAGTTGCTGAAGTATTCGGGACATCGTCTAATACTGCTACTAATGAGGCAAAAGATCTTAAGAATTTACCAAATGCTCGCTCAGTTTCCAATTCCACTACACCAACTCAAGCCACCAAACCATCAAACTCGCCCACAGCTTTCAATTCCGAGTCACAAAAGCGGAATAAAGCAGTTTTAGACCTAGCGAAAATGTCGCTCAGGGAAACTCAAGCTAGTGATTTAAGCTTGGCGATCGCCACGGCTCGTAAAATTCAATCGGGTGAACCGCTTTACGAACAAGCTCAAGAGGATATTAAAATCTGGAGTCGGATGATTTTAGATTTGGCAGAAGGTCGTGCTCAGCAAAGACAGTATCCTAGTGCGGTTGCTGCGGCGCAATTAATTACCAAAGACGAATTACTTTATCCCAAAGCACAAGCTCTGATTAACCAATGGCGACTAGAGGCCAAACAGTATGTCAGTAACAAAACTCTTTTAGATGCGGCTAATGCCTTAATTAAGCCTGGACAAGCATCTACATATAATCGTGCTATCGAAGTTGCCAAGAAAGTCCCACCAGGTCAACCAGGTTTCGATACAGCACAAAAATCAATTAATAAATGGAGTGACAAAATTTTGGATATGGCGAAGAATCGCGCTGTCCAAGGGGAACTCAATGCAGCAATTGAAACTGCGGCCTTAGTGCCAGAGATGACATCTGCTTATGAGGATGCTCAAGAAGCTATCCAAAAATGGCAGGTAAGGCGGATTAAAAATTAGTCAAAAGTTCAAAGTCTAGAGTCCAGAATCAATGGCAGTTTGCTTTAATTCTGGACTCTTTATTTAATGACTCAGAATTGAGAAATAATAACTTGGAACTTGGCAGTTACTACAACGGAGGGAGCCTCAACGGCTTTAAGTCGGGAAACTCGCCTAAGGTACTGGCTCCTCAGCACTCTGTATTAGCAGTACTGCGACACATCCTCTCCACATTCATCAGCTAGATAGCATAGCGCCCGGAAACGTAAGCCCACTACTTCTTCATATAAAGGATTAAGCTTACACATTGGCGGAATGTGAAATACAGTTTTGCCAAATAATTTGACATCACGCTCAAAAGGACATTGAGAAGGAATTAGTTTACACAAGCGGTGAGCTAATTCGCGATCGCGGACTTGAATTCTGTCTACTTTTTGTCGTAGGGGCTGGAGAATATCACAGTAAGACTGAGCAGCAGAACGTGGCAGCTGGGTTAGGTGGGTCTTAGTAGCTTCTGCTTGATTTATCGATACCCAGCTTGCTAAAAAAATTCTTTTTGTGGTATTATCGAATACCTTCATGGTTACTCCTCTATTTGATTGAGGGTATTCACCTTAACGATGAACATATACATAGTGGCTACGACCGTTCCCGGAAAAATCTTGTTCTGACTGGATGCAATCTGATGTTATCCGTAGCCGCTTTAGTCAGAACCCATTTATAACTACGTCAAGTTAAACGCAATTTCCCCGTAATCGGAAGTGTAGTATTCTGATCTTCTTCATAACTTGACACAGTTAAAATTTTAGTGAAGACATCTATCTTTGGGTGGGTTTTTTGTTAATTGTTACAAAAATTAACAATATAATATATCACTGAGTACAAATACTAGCCGCTAAATTCTATACAGATCGGGCGGCTTATGCATGATAATATTTCACTTTCAAGTTGCAACAATTAAACGGACTTGGAGACACGGAGTGTATAGCAATTAAAGATTTGGTATTAGATAGACAGCAGGTTTTTATCATGTATAGTCGCCAATGTCAATAAAAAAAGTAGATTTTCTTTAATTATTCCTTCTTGTCTGACTTGTCCCTTGAAAGAATTTGTTCCCCAGTTACTGGTGTGAGGAATTACTGCTCAATCACTAGGTAAAGCGAGTGACTGTCCTTGAATTTGCAATCTATGGCGTATTAGGGCTGACTTACCTGGGGTTAGCATTGGGCTACATTCCTGGTTTACGCATGAACCGTGCCACCATTGCCCTAGTGGGGTCTGCCTTTTTAATTGCTTTGGGTGCTGTAAATTTGCAGGAGGCATGGCAGGCAATTGATGCCAATACCATCATATTTTTACTAAGTATGATGGTAGTCAACGCTAACTTAGCCTATGCAGGATTTTTTAGGCGATCGCTATCAATACTTTTGAGTTTGACTAGCAGTCCACTAGGCTTGTTGATTGCCTTAACTTTTGGTAGTGGTATTCTCTCTGCCGTTTTTCTCAATGACACCATAGCGCTAATTTTTACACCGCTGACATTGAGCCTGACTCAAGCATTAGGTTTAAATCCTATACCTTTTTTATTAGCGATCGCAGGTGCAACTAATATCGGTTCTGTTTGCACTCTCAGCGGTAATCCGCAAAATATTTTAATTGGCTCATTTTCAGGCATTCCCTACCTAGATTTTCTCCGCGCGCTTGCCCCAGTAGCCTTAACTGGTTTAGTGATTCAGGTAGGATTATTATGGTTATTTTATCCAGAGGTACGTTCCATCCATCCTTGTCAGCAGAAAGTTGATGGAAATGATCGGATTTTCAAACCTTTATTTAATAAAACATTAGTCATCACCACAGGATTGCTCATTGCCTTTGCTATTGGCTTTCCTCTAGCGGAGTCTGCTTTAGTTGCTGCTAGTTTGTTGTTGATTACGCGGCGACTCAAACCACAGCGCATTCTCCAAAAGATAGATTGGAACCTGTTAGTAATGTTTTCGGGATTATTTATTCTCACCAAAGTCACACAAAATTTAAATTTATTGCAGTTATTTACTCATGCAGTTAACTCATCTGCGAGTTTTTTGAGTGTAACTGTTGTCTTATCTAACTTAATTTCAAATGTTCCGGCTGTACTTCTTTTACACCCTCTAATTCCCAAAAATGAGACTCACTACTGGCTATTACTAGCAGCTGGATCTACATTAGCAGGTAATCTAACTTTGTTTGGTTCAGTTGCTAACTTAATAGTCGTAGAAGCTGCTACCAATTTAGGCTACAAGCTTACTTTTCGGGAGCACCTACGTTTTGGAGTACCGCTTACATTGTGTACTTTAATTTTAGCTTACCTGTGGATTCACTAGGTAAGAGAAGATTATTGAACTATAGGAAATATTAGGTTACAGGCTTAAGATGCTGCGCTTTCTGAACATACCAGACAGCTACTTTACGTCTACAAGATATCTGAGTTAGTCTTGAGCAAGGGGACATATGTATCACATAATCTCAGTGTATATGGTTCGCCTTGCTTTAGAGTCTTTGAGCTATATGTAATAGGTTCAGCCGAAATTCAATGTATCTTACTCGGATTGTACCTCTACATAGTAGAGAGACAAATTACTGATTTGTAGAGGTTATGGAATATGACTTTATGGGATAGAGAAATTGATGCTGAACTAGAACAATTGAAAAAAGAGTTAAGGAAGCGCAACCTTAATAATGATTGTTCTTCTGGAGGGATGGAGAATGTTCTTGAACAACTAAACAATCTGGTAGGTATGCAGAATGTCAAAGATGAAATCAATACTCTGATCAACTTTTTGAAAATTCAGAAACTCCGCCAAGAAAAAAAACTTGCTACTGTTTCTGTTACACTTCACTCTGTGTTCTGTGGCCCTCCCGGAACTGGAAAGACAACAGTAGCTCGTTTAATGGGCGAAATATATAAAGAACTAGGGATACTTTCTAAAGGTCATCTTGTCGAAACTGATAGATCTGGATTGGTAGCAGGGTACGTTGGACAAACTGCTATTAAAGTCGATCAAATTATTGAGTCAGCATTAGATGGTGTGTTGTTTATTGATGAAGCCTATGCATTAAAGCCGGAGACCTCGCGTAATGATTTTGGGCAAGAAGCTATAGATACACTTTTGAAAAGAATGGAGGATTATAGAGGCAGGCTAGTAGTAATAGTTGCTGGTTATAGTGAAGAAATGTCTAGATTTATAGATGCCAATCCTGGATTACAGTCAAGATTTAACAAATATTTCTATTTTGAAGATTATAAGCCTAACGAATTACTAAATATTTTTGAAAAAATTTGTGAGCAGAACCATTTCCATCTTACTGAGCAATCACAAAAAACATTACTGAATAAATTAAATGATTTATATCTAAGTCGAGATAAAAAATTTGGTAATGGAAGGCTTGTAAGAAATATTTTTGAAAAATCCATCGAGAAGCAAGCAAATAGACTTGTCAAAATTTCTGAAGTCAGCAAAGAAATGATGATGAAAATTATGCCCGAAGATATACCTTAAATCTAATAGGTTTTGTCACAATCTTTTTTTATACTTACTCCAAAACACAAAGACGCTCAGAAAAAACTTTGCGTCTTTGCGCCTTTGCGTGAGGCTATAATTCTAAATTCTTTACGATGCTACCTGAGCAGCAGTACGAGTGCGGCGTCTTCTACCATCGCTTACTTTTACAGGTGGCTCATCAGGAATCTGCATTAACAATGTCACAGTAGGTTGACATTGCAGTTCTCGACGGATGGAGCGTTGCAATTCTCTTTCTAACATCCCTTGCAATCCACCCCAATCTACTTCTAATTGCTCGCCTTCACTGGGTTGAGCAAATTCTGACCAACGAACTCCCAGGATTTCTTCAATTCGCTGTTGTACCCATTTTTGTAAGAGCGATCGCTCTATACTTGTCACTACACCCCGCAGATGAATTTCTGGCTTGGCTAACAATTTACCACTCCAATCGATGGCGGCGGCGATGGTAACAATGCCTTCGGAAGCCATGCGTTGCCTTTCTTGCAGTACTTTGGCACTAACCATACCAGAACTAGTAGTATCCACCAGTTCAATCCCAGAAGGCACTTTACCAGCGACGCGGATGGCATCTTCTGTCAGTTCCACGATATCGCCATTCTGGATCACGATCATGTTTTCTGGGGGAATGCCCATACTCTGAGCCGTTTGGGCGTGCTTCACCAACATCCGGTGTTCTCCGTGAAATGGCACGAAAAACTTCGGTCGAGTTAAAGCAATCATCAGTTTTTGGTCTTCTTGACAACCGTGACCAGAAACGTGAATTCCTTTATCTCGACCATAGACAACGTTTGCCCCTTGCAGCATCAATTTATCTATAGTATTGACAACTGCGATCGTATTTCCAGGAATCGGGTTAGCGGAGAAGACTACCGTATCTCCTTGACGAATTTTAATGTGGGGGTGTTCTTTATTGGCAATTCGAGTCATTGCTGACATCGTTTCACCTTGAGAACCAGTAGTAAGAATCAGTACATTCTCATCTGGCATACTGCGAACAGTATGTAACGGTTGCAACAGATGATCTGGACACTTGATGTAACCTAGATTGCGAGCGTGGGCAATCAAATTTAGCATCGAACGACCAACAACTGTCACTGTGCGGTTGTGCTTCTGCGCCAGATCTAAAATCATGTTGATGCGATGGACGCTGGAAGCAAAAGTAGTAACAAATAATCTCCCTGTGGCTTGAGAGAATACTCGGTCAAGATTGGGATACACGGAACGTTCAGAAGGAGTAAATCCGGGTACTTCTGAGTTAGTTGAATCACTCAACAGACAAAGCACGCCTTTCTCACCGTGTTCTGCTAACCGTTGTAAGTCAAATCTCTCCCCATCTACTGGAGTGTGGTCAATTTTAAAATCTCCTGTATGGATGATGATACCTATGGGTGTATGGATAGCAACGGTAAAGCTATCAGCGATGGAGTGGGTATTGCGAATATATTCTACAAAGAAAGATTTCCCAATTCTGACTACATCTCGAGGAAGAACCGATCTTAATTCTGTGCGATCGCGTACTCCTGCTTCTTCTAATTTCCCCTCTAGCATCGCCATTGCTAGCCTTGGACCGTAAATTACGGGTATTTCAAACTGCTTGAGGTGAAATGCAATACCGCCGATATGATCTTCATGACCGTGGGTAACGATCATCCCTTTAATTTTATGGCGATTTTCCCTTAGATAAGTCATGTCTGGCAGGACAATATTTACACCATGCATTGCCTCTGTAGGAAAGGCTAAACCTGCATCTAATAGGATGATTTCATCGTCATACTCGAAAACACAAGTATTTTTACCAATTTCATGCAAACCGCCCAAAGGAATGATTTTTAGGGCGGAGCCAGCTTCGTTTTTAGCCATTTGCTCCTTGGATTGTTGTTTGTGGTTAATTAAGTTAAAAAGTTAGCGAAATTGTACTAAAGACAACATTAGCTGTCTTATAAAGTCACTCCCAAAGCAGCCTATTTTGAATCAGATCTTCTATTGTTGGTTCAATAAAAATGGACTTTAAACTGAAGGATTCATAATATATCTATTTAGCCCTAGCACAGGCGTTTTAAGTACACCTTGGTATAAATTATGTATGTTCCTTGTTTATATGTATCTATGGCAACCAAAAACTTGCAAGCGCTCAACAAGTTGGCACCTAGATTAAACTAAGTTCTTTTAGAACCACCTCTAACTTGTGACTGACTTCTGGATCAGCTTCGCATAGGGGCGGACGAGTTGAACCTACCTCCCAACCTTGAAGTTTTAGTGCTTTTTTAACTGGAATAGGATTTGTAGTTAAAAATAAAGCTTTAAACAGCGGAAAAAGTTGAAGATGAATCTCAGTCGCAACTTGAATTTTACCCACACTAAAAGCTTGAATCATCTGCTGTAGTTGGTTTCCTACCAGATGAGAAGCTACGCTCACCACGCCCTTTGCTCCGATCGCTAACAAAGGCAAGGTTAAAGAATCATCTCCAGCGTAAATCTGAAATTCTTGTGGTGTCAAGCGGCGAATTTCACTCGCCTGGTCTAAATTTCCACTAGCTTCTTTTATCCCAACAATATTATTAATCTCCGCTAACCGGGCAACTGTTTCGGAACTGAGGTTTTGACCGGTACGACCTGGAATGTTGTATAACAACACTGGTAGGTCGGGACAGGCTTGTGCTACCGCCTGAAAGTGCTGGTAAAGCCCTGCTTGTGGCGGTTTATTATAATAAGGAACAACTTGTAAAGATCCATGTACTCCTATTTTAGCTGCCTTTTGGGTGGCGGCGATCGCTTCTTTTGTGGAGTTGGAACCACATCCTGCTATCACCTTGGCTTTTTTAGCTACAGCCTGCAACACCTCAACAAACAACTGGTATTCCTCCTCCCAACTTAGGGTGGGGGATTCCCCTGTTGTACCACACACCACCAATGTATCTGTACCGTTGTTAGCTAGATGTGCTGCTAGTTCTGCCGCTACATCATAGTTGACGCCGCCATCTTCTTTAAACGGCGTAATCATAGCGGTTAAAACTCTGCCAAAATCTCCCACCCTCTTTTCACTCCTGATTACCTTTTTGTTTTTTGTAGCTTGGTGGTTTTCTATTTTAATAAACTATCTGCAAATTGCTTTAAGCGTGAGCCGCAGATTTGCTGAGATTTTCCTGTATCTTTAAAATCGAGGCTAAATATCCGCAATTTAACTTGCTATTTTTTTAACTCATAGCCTGTGCTATTGCAGGCTTCAGTAGATTTTTTTCTACTAATAACTCGGCAATTTGTACTGCATTTAAAGCTGCACCTTTCCGGATTTGGTCACCACATAACCATAGCTCCAAGCCGCATGGATGAGAAATGTCCTGACGAATTCTTCCCACTAAAACTTCATCTCGACCAGTGGCTTCAATTGGCATCGGAAAATAATTTGCTCTCCAATCTTCTACCAATTTTACCCCAGGGGACTGACTCAATATTTCCCTAGCTTCATCTGGACTAAAAGGTGTCTCAAATTCTATATTAATCGCTTCCGAGTGAGCACGCAGTACGGGAACCCGCACACAAGTGGCGGTAATTCTGATTTGTTGCGTTCCCAAAATTTTGCGAGTTTCGTTGACCATTTTCATTTCTTCCTCGCAGTAGCCCCAATCGTTTAATGGAGAATTATGAGGAAATAAATTAAATGCCAAAGGGTAAGGCAATACTTCTGCAACAGGCGCTTGTCCTTCTAAGATAGCGCTTGCTTGAGTTTTCACCTCTGCCATTGCTTTTGCGCCAGCGCCACTAGCAGATTGGTAGGTTGCGACTACAAGCCGTTGTATTGGTTTTACTTGATGTAGAGGCCATATTGCCACTGCCATCAAAATTGTTGTGCAGTTGGGATTAGCAATAATGCCTTGATGATGAGCAGCAGCTTGGGGATTGACTTCTGGTACTACTAAAGGAACTTCCTCTTTCATGCGGAAAGCACTGGAGTTATCAATCACTACAGCGCCCTTCTCGACTGCTTTTGCTGCCCAAGTTTTGGATGTAGAACCACCTGCACTCGCCAGTACTATATCTACATCATCAAAGGCGCGATCGCTTACTGCCTCTATTGGTAAATTTTCTCCCTTAAAAGGCAGCGTCCGCCCCACACTTCTTTGTGATGCCAACAACTTTAAATTAGATAGCGGAAAATTCCTACTCTCCAATAATTCCAGCAACTCGGTACCAACAGCACCAGTTGCACCCAAAATAGCTACATTATAGGATTTAGACAACCTTGCTTCCTCCTTTAAGAGGTTATTTACGATTTATTGAACCGATGCAAAACTTATTTCACTATTTAAATGGCAGTCGTATACATTAACATTAAATAAAATTTTCTTTACTTTTTTTAAATTTATTCTTTCGTTTTTCCTAATTAAATTATTAACTTTTCTTGATTTAATTAATTAACTAATCTTCCAGTTTTCGCCAATTTCCTTTGTTTTGTTGACATTCACAGTTTTGGTACTTTTATTTATTTAAATTATATTATTATACAACGAATTTATTCAGCAGCGAAAGAATTAAAATTCTCTACTTAGGCATTGTTAAAGTTTCATAGTTTTCCAGATAACACAACAATTTTGCCTGTGAAGGTGGGCTGCAAAGATATATGGATGTACTATGATCCAAGTGAAAGAAAACCAGCAAAACAGCTAACTGAGCTATGCAGCAATGCAGTCAGTCCCAATCGATCCAACATGGAAATCCAAGTTCCTACTTGAACACCAGGATATCACGCTGTTAGCCTTGTGAATCATAAATCCACTTTCGTGCCTAGATGATGGAGTGTGCAACCCCCAACATCAGCACATCAGCAGTGGTTTTGGATTCTTTCACTCATGCTTGGGACTTAGGATGAAGCACTTATTGTAATCGACTTTGGAGGTGCGATCGGTAAACTTATTGCACTAAGATGTTCAGTCTTTTGCCATTAGCAGTACACTGGATCTCTGCTGAAGGGCACTGATCCATCATTGGATTCTCATGATGCCTTGTGGGCATTGGCCATCCCAGCTAAGAGACATCAACGAAACACAAGCGCTCAATCGCGTTTTGTCTGTACTCGGAGTCAAAAATACCAGAAAACAGAGACGAAGCATGAAAGTCACCCAGGAAAAACTTCCCGCCAGCCAAATAGGATTGGAAATAGAGATTACACCGGAAATTACCAAACAAACTTACGAACAGGTAATTAAAAACCTAGCTAGTACTGCCAATATTCCTGGGTTTCGCAAAGGCAAAGTGCCTCGGCAGATTTTGCTACAGCGCCTAGGCACAACTCGCATCAAGGCAGCAGCTCTAGAAGAACTAATTCAAGATGGAATCGAGAAAGCTGTTAAACAAGAAGAAATTCAAGCTATTGGGCAACCACAGTTACGCTCTTCCTTTGACGAATTGATTAGTAATTATGAACCAGGTAAACCGCTGACCTTTTCTGCTGCTATCGATGTGGAACCAGAAATCCAGATAGCCCAGTATACAGGTTTGCAAGCCAAAGCAGAGGAAGTCAAATATGACTCGGCTCGGGTTGATGAAGTTCTGGATAAAGAACGCCAAGAACTGGCAACATTGATTCCTGTCGAAGGGCGTGCTGCTCAAATTGGCGATGTCGCAGTCTTAGATTTCAAAGGGGTATTGGCGAAAGCTGAAGGTGAAGACGAATCTACAGAACCAACGCCAATTCCTGGGGGAGAAGCAACAGATTTTCAAGTGGAATTATACGAAGATCGATTTATTCCCGGATTTGTATCTGGCATAGTTGGAATGAATCCAGGGGAAACAAAAGAAATTTCGGCTCAGTTTCCAGATCCTTATGCTAACGAAGAGTTAGCAGGCAAACCGGCTTTGTTCACAGTGACCCTTAAGGAACTGAAGGAGAAAGAGTTACCCGAATTGGATGATGACTTTGCTAAGGAAGTCAGCGACTTTGAAACGTTAGCGGAGTTGCGGACTTCTTTAGAAGAGCGATATCAAAAAGAAGCAGAACAGAAAACTAAAGCCAATAAGCAAGAAGCCTTATTAGCAGAACTGCTCAAACATGTAGAAGTTGATTTGCCAGCAACCTTAATTGAGCAGGAAGTAGATGCAATGCTGACGCAAACAGCAATTCGGCTGTCGCAGCAGGGGCTGGATATTAAGAAGTTGTTTACCCAAGATATTATTCCGCAGTTACGGGCGCGATCGCGCGATGAAGCAATTGAACGGCTGAAACGCTCCCTAGCTTTACAGGAAGTGAGTAAACGTGAATCTATCCAGGTGACAGATCAAGAAATTCAAGCTAGAGTCACAGAACTGTTGCAGCAGTACTCACAAGAAGATGTGGACGAAGATAGACTGCGTTCAGTAGTGGAAAATGAACTGTCAACCGAAAAAATCGTCGATTGGCTGTTAGAACACTCATCCGTTGAACTTGTTCCTGAAGGCTCTCTAAATATCCCAGAAGCAACAGAAAGTGTAGATGCGGAATCCGAAGCACTATCTGCACCTGAGGTTGAAGGAGAAAGTGGTGAAGCCGCTACGAGCGACGAGCCTACTAATCCTGAGTAAACAAACTCATGCCACATGGCAAAAATCACTATCTACTTGCAAAAGGTGGAAAAGTCTGTAAAATTAGCTTTCTTACCTTTTGAATTGCAAAAAGCAGGGGGAGGTACAGAGAATAATTATTGAGTTATTGGTACTTAGAAACGCCAATCTACTCTGGTTAAGGTCTTGTAGGTAGGGTAGCAAGTAGCCATCATGAAAAGCTTATACCAAGACTCATGAAGAATTATTTCTTCCCTTGCCACCCCTGCTATCCCTGCTTTTTTTAGTAAACTACCCGACTATCTCTTCAGCAGCTAAACTTAAGACAATGGTTAAGATATCTTAAAGAAATTACTGTCTCCAGTACCGCCGTGGCTAGATACTGTGTTACACGAGAGATTTAGATGAGGCATAATGGTTAACACATAGCTCAAATAAAAATCTAAATTAGTGAAAGAGGCAGCACTGGCTGCTTTAGTCTTTGTCCCACTTAGTTGTCAAATGTTTTTTATGCTTGTATCACAGTCGGGAAATTACCCAATTAGCAGCTTCAGTAGAATAAATATTAATTCTCACTTAAGCAGCCCCAACAACATCGTACCGATGGTGGTAGAACAATCCGGTATGGGAGAAAGGGCATTCGACATCTACTCCCGCCTGCTGCGAGAGCGGATTATCTTTTTGGGAACGCCAATAGACGATGCCGTTGCCAATTCCATTGTTGCCCAATTATTATTCTTGGATGCCGAAGACTCAGAAAAGGACATTCAACTATACATTAATTCTCCTGGTGGCTCGGTCTACGCAGGGATGGCAATCTATGATACAATACAGCAAATCCGTCCTGATGTTGTTACCATCTGTTTTGGATTAGCCGCAAGCATGGGAGCATTTTTGTTAACGGCAGGGACTAAGGGTAAGCGTATGTCTCTACCCGACTCCCGGATTATGATTCACCAACCACTTGGTGGTGCTCAAGGGCAAGCAATTGACATTGAAATTCAAGCTAGAGAAATTCTTTACATTAAAGGTAAGTTGAATCAGTTACTGTCTGAGCATACTGGTCAACCCCTAGAAAGAATTGAAGCAGATACGGAACGCGACTTTTTCATGTCGGCGGACGAAGCGAAGAACTACGGTTTAATTGACCAAGTAATTTCCAGACAAAATATTCCCACACCAGGGGAAAACGTCACCATTCTGAAATAAGAGGCTGGTATGTCTAAATACGACTCCCATTTAAAATGTTCGTTTTGTGGCAAGTCTCAAGAGCAGGTGCGTAAATTGATCGCAGGGCCGGGAGTCTACATCTGCGATGAATGCGTTGACTTGTGTAATGAAATCCTAGATGAGGAATTACTCGACACAAATGGTGCCGCAGCGTCGCAACCTACACCAAAGTCGGAACCACCTCAGAAACGCCGTACCCGCTCTGCCAGTCTCTCGTTTAATCAAATACCCAAGCCTAGAGAAATTAAAAAGTATCTAGACGAACATGTCATTGGTCAAGACGAAGCGAAGAAAGTGCTGTCAGTGGCGGTTTACAATCACTATAAGCGTCTGGCAATAGTTCAGTCAAAAGCCAGTGGTAAAGCTGGGACGGAAGATGCCGTAGAACTGCAAAAGTCCAATATTTTGTTGATTGGTCCTACTGGCTGTGGCAAAACCCTCTTAGCACAAACGCTAGCCAAAATCCTCGATGTACCCTTTGCCGTTGCCGATGCCACAACTCTGACAGAAGCTGGGTATGTAGGCGAAGATGTGGAAAATATCTTGCTGCGACTGTTGCAGGTGGCAGATTTGGATGTCGAGGAAGCGCAACGGGGAATTATCTACATCGATGAGATTGACAAAATTGCTCGCAAGAGTGAGAACCCCTCAATTACACGCGATGTTTCTGGCGAAGGTGTACAGCAAGCTTTGCTGAAAATGCTGGAGGGAACGATCGCTAACGTACCACCTCAAGGAGGACGCAAGCACCCCTATCAAGACTGTATTCAAATTGATACCAGTAACATTCTGTTTATCTGTGGTGGTGCTTTCGTTGGCTTAGAGAAAGTAGTAGATCAGAGAGTGGGTAAAAAGTCAATAGGCTTTGTACAACCAGGAGAAGGCCAAACAAAAGAAAAGCGGGCAGCAGATACACTTCGCTATTTAGAACCAGATGACTTGGTGAAATTTGGCATGATTCCCGAATTCATTGGCCGGATACCGATGGTAGCCGTGGTAGAACCACTGGATGAAGAAGCTTTGATGGCAATTCTCACTCAACCACGCAGTGCTTTAGTCAAGCAGTACCAAAAACTGCTGAAGATGGATAACGTCCAATTAGACTTTAAAACAGAAGCCTTGCGAGCGATCGCTCAAGAAGCCTACCGCCGCAAAACTGGAGCTAGAGCATTACGGGGCATTGTCGAAGAACTCATGTTGGATGTAATGTACGAGTTACCATCTCGCAAAGACGTAACTCGCTGTACAGTCACGCGGGAAATGGTTGAGAAGCGTTCAACTGCTGAACTCTTGGTACATCCGTCTTCGCTACCTAAGCCAGAATCAGCCTAATAGTCATGAGTCATGAGTCATTAGTCATTAGTAAATGATAATTAATCTAATAACAAGGGACAAATGACAAATGCCTTACATTAATGTTCGTGGAGTTGAGCATTACTACGAGTGGGTGAAAAAACCATCTAATTCCTGGGTAAAGCCAGTGATGGTTTTCATCCACGGTTGGGCTGGCTCGGCTAGGTACTGGCAAAGTACGGCTAATGCTTTATTAGACCAATTTGATTGTTTGCTTTATGATTTACGAGGCTTTGGGCGTTCTAGTGGTAAACCAACCATAGTCCAAGCAAGCGAATCTGTTGCTGCATCGCAATCTCCTCAAGAAGAAGTGGCAGCAATTGAAGAATTAACTTATGAATTAGAAGAATACGCTGATGATTTAGCAGCGTTGCTAGATGAGTTGCAGCTTCAGCGTGTTTATATCAATGCTCATTCTATGGGCGCATCCATCGCAGCTTTGTTTTTTAACCGCTATCCCCAAAAAGTCGAACGGGGAATTTTAACTTGTAGCGGGATTTTTGACTACGACGAAAAAGCTTTTGCTGCTTTTCATAAATTCGGAGGCTACGTAGTCAAATTCCGTCCCAAATGGTTAGGAAAAATACCATTTGTTGATCGGATGTTTATGGCGAGATTTCTGCATCGTTCCATACCAAAAGCTGAGCGCCAAGCCTTTTTGCAAGATTTTCTGGAAGCTGATTATGATGCTGCCCTCGGAACAATTTTTACCTCAGTAAGTAAAGCACAATCTGAATTGATGCCGCAAGAATTTGCCAAGCTAACAGTGCCAACACTGCTAGTAGCAGGAGAGTATGACAAAATTATTCCTGCAAAGATGGGGCGGCAAGCAGCGGCAATGAATGACAAAGTTGTGTTTGCCATGCTTCCTAATACAGCCCATTTTCCAATGCTAGAAGATGCCCCAACTTACCTACAGCGGGTGCGGGAATTTTTGCAAATTCCTACAGCAGTTAATTAAGCAAGAGCACAACAATGTTCCCTATTAAGAATTTAGGCGTTGCTGATTGAAAATATGAATTAGCTTTACGCATTCGACGAGGTTCTTCCCGCAGGTAGAGGCAAAGGAAAGAATGAAAAGAAAGACTTTTGCGACAGGTCTATTATTTGAATTTGTATTAGCTGTAATAATGAGGAATAAAACTAAAAAATTCTTCTCAATTCCTCAATTCCTGCTGTTTTAAAATTGCATCTACCCAAGCTAAATTTTCTGCTGATATCGCAGGTACAGGTTCTTGAGTATAGTCAATCACCAAATCATAGTTACCTTCGTCGTAGAGTTCACTAATTAATGTTTGTAGATCTAATAATGGCTCTGTATCGCCTTCACGTAAAGGTAAGGAAAAAGAAGGTATCGGATTTGGTAAATTAAAAGCGTATAAATCAGCTTTAGGACGTTTGGCAGCGCGGCTGACTAAAATTCTATAATCAGTTTGCAGGTTATTTTGTAATTGCTGTATTGGTTTACCATCTCGCAGCAAATCAATTTCCACTAAATTGGTATAACTTTCTAAAACCTGTAACCGCTTTTTTGTATATGCATTTCGTCCTTCTCCTGGACGTTTGTTTTTTGGAGATAGGATTTCAATTATAGTTACGACTTCTTGTGTTGCTACATCTCGTACTTCTAAATAAGTCTCTTTGACAGTTTCTGGCATAGTCAGATCAATTGTCACAGCTTCGACTGATGGTGAAGCAACAGCGATACTAGCTGGTGCTGGTGATAATTCTTTTTGCGTACTCTGCACCGCGACATCAGCAACACCCACTAGCAGCGAATCTTCATCAATTGTTTGATACACTCGTTTTTCAATGGCAACTTTATATTTAGGACGCAATTGAGGATTCAAGTTCCGGAAAATAGCCGCTATGAGCAGATTGTGAATTTCTGAGCAAAATAGTGGATTTTCTAAATACGGGTTCATCCCCGGAAATGGGGAAGCCATCGCTACACCTGCAAATAGTTCATAATTTAATTCTCATAACCTTAATTCCGCCCAGCTAGAACTCGTCCGGCACTCACATCCAAATCTGAGAAAATGGGAGAGATGATGCGTTCTTGCCCACGAAATGCGATCGCATCATAAAACCCTTCTAATAAAGTGCATACTGTTACCACTCCTGGAATCGGATCAATAATCCAGTATTCAGGAATTTCTAGAACAGCAGACTCGGAACGCTTGCTGCGGTAATCTGTGGTTTGAGTTGATTCGCTAACGACTTCTACTACCAATATGGGGAAAGGTTGATTGAATTCAATGACCGCTTCCCGGTTGAAGAGTGCTTTCCACTCCTCTGTTGGTAAAACTACCACATCTGGAACCCGCGAAGTATCCCAGCGTCCGCCGCGTGGTGAAAGAATCCCGACGGCAAACTTTTGTGCTGTCCAATTCCTTCCCATTTTGGCACTTTCGTGATTAAAGGTTTGCTCTAGAAACTTGGAAATTCCGCCGTGCTTACCAGTGCCAAGACTGATGGGGATTAATTCTCCATCAACCAATTCGTATTGGGTGTCTGTGCCATCGTCATACTTGAGACAATCGGCAAAAGTAAGTTTTTTGGTTGCTGCGGTCATAGCGATCGCGCTCCTCATCATTGTGGCTAGATGATTAACCCAAACCCAATTCTCGTTTCAATAAATTAATCGACTTAGTACCAATGTAATTATCAACCTTAATTAATTTGGGCGGGCGAATAATATCTTCAGATGCAGCTTGTACCGCAGCTTGCACCGCTGCATAACTTGCTTGATCGCTGATGATTACTTCAGCTCGCTTGACGATCGCCTGAAGTTTGTAAGCATCTTTTGGTTGCGTAGTCATCACCAGTAGTTCATCCCCCCGCAGTCCGTGGAGAATAACTTCGGCGGCGCGAGCAATTCCAGAACTCAGGCTAACTATGCCGACACAATTTTCTTTGGGCAAGGTTTTCAGCAGATTGAGTTCTTTGGAATAGTCATAGATATCTAAAGGAATCACCCGTACAGCTTTCGGGGCAGCAATTTCTTCTACATCTCCTATAAAATACCGACTAGTAACGACTGTGGCAGAGGAAGTTTTATCTAGTACAGCCGTTAATTCTTCCATTGGTACTAACTGTATTGGTATATGCAAAGCTTTTTCTAATTCATATACCATCAACTCGCCTGCACCGATGTCGTAAGAAGGCACTGCCACCAACACTTGGGAACTGCAACGCAAGCGCCAATCCATTTCCGCTAAAAATAATTCTCTCGCCTCCGAGAGAGAACATCCTTGGGAAAGTAGCTCATCAAGTGCTTGCTGCACAATTTTGTAGGCATCGGGATGTTGCTTAAGAGTCGGTGATTGCAGCTTGCTACCGCCCTCATGACCTTGGGCACGTACATAAATCCCTGAACCAGCTAAGCTTTCGACAAATCCGTCTTCTTCTAGCTGACGGTAAACCTTGCTGATAGTATTGCGGTGTAAACCAGTTTGCATTGCCAGCGCTCGTGTACTCGGTAATTTATACCCAGGTGGATATTGCCGGGAAGCGATCGCAAACCGGATTTGATTAAACAGCTGGGTTGATGCGGGAATTTCACTGTCTGGCTGAATGCGGAATTGAATCATCACCAAACCTCCTAGGTGCTAGTGGCGGCATGTGACCAGCTGCATCTGCTACTTGTTAAATATTTTATTTATACATTGAATTTCTTTAGAGGAAATTTCTAGCGTACTGACTTTTGTTAATTGATAATCTGATGACAGAAAGCTTTGAGATACTGGCATAGTTATATCAAACAATCATGCAACCCTGGTAAAAACTATTATGACAGAGCGAGCAATCGACACCAAAACGGTTCAAATTTCGCAAGATAATTTTTCAATATTAGCTTACTTAGCACAACCACAAGAATCAGGCTCTTACCCAGCAATTGTCGTATTGCAAGAGATTTTCGGTGTTAACGATCATATTCGGGATGTCACAGAACGGATCGCTCGATTGGGTTATATAGCGATCGCGCCTGCACTTTTCCAACGCCAAGCACCGGGTTTTGAAACTGGCTATACTCCAGAGGATATCGAAATTGGTAGAGGCTATGCCATGCAAACCAAAGCTTCAGAATTGTTGGGCGATATTCAAGCCGCGATCGATTACTTGAAAACCCTCCCGAATGTTAAAAAAGATAGCTTTGGCTGTATAGGATTTTGCTTTGGTGGCCATGTAGCATATCTTGCTGCCACACTACCAGATATCAAAGCTACTGCTTCCTTCTATGGTGCGGGAATTACTACCCGTACACCAGGGGGCGGTGACCCCACTGTTACTCGTACCAACCAAATTAAAGGTACGCTTTACGCCTTTTTTGGGATGGAAGATGTAAGCATTCCTGTTGAACAGGTAGATGAAATTGAAGCAGCGTTAGAAAAATACAAAATTCCGCACCGTGCGTTTCGCTACGATGGAGCTGATCACGGATTTTTCTGCGACCGTCGCGCCAGCTATAATCCTAAAGTTGCCGCCGATGCTTGGGAGCAGGTGAAACAACTCTTTGGTCAACTGGCCTGAAAACCTACACCGTCAGTAGGGGTAAAGCACATTGCTAAACCCCTACAACTGACCACTAATAATTTATATTCAAACGTCATGAATTCCGAATCGAAACGTTCTCAAACAGCCAATTCGCCATTTACAATGGACGATTTTGCCAAAGCGCTGGAAAAACACGACTACCAGTTTCAAAAGGGACAGGTGGTACATGGCAAAGTTTTCCAACTTGACCATGATGGGGCCTATGTCGATATTGGTGGCAAGTCGTCAGCCTTTATTCCCCGTGATGAGGCTGCTTTGAGAGCAGTTACCGATTTGTCTGAGGTGCTACCACTGCAAGAGGAACTAGAGTTTTTAATTATCCGGGAACAGGATGCAGAAGGTCAAGTAACCCTTTCTAGAAAACAATTAGAAATTCAGCACATTTGGGAACGGCTGGTAGAAATGCAAGAAAATTCCCAAACTGTACCAGTGCGGGTTACAGGAGTAAATAAAGGTGGTGTCACCGTTGAACTTCAATCTTTGCGGGGATTTATTCCGCGATCGCACTTGATTGAGCGTGATAATTTAGAAGCGCTCAAGGGTCAAACTCTAACTGCTGGTTTCTTGGAAGTAGACCGCAATAACAAAAAGCTGATACTTTCCCAGCGTTTGGCGACTCGTTCTAGCAACTTTAGCTTGTTAGAACTAGGTCAATTAGTGGAAGGTAAAGTAACTGGCATTAAATCTTTTGGCGTATTTATAGATTTAGATGGTGTCAGCGCCTTACTGCATATCAAACAAGTCAGCCAAAAATTTATTGAGTCTCTAGATAAAGTATTTCAAGTCGGTCAGCCGATTAAAGCTGTGATTATTGACTTAGATGAAGGTAAAGGCCGCGTTGCACTTTCCACCAGAGTTTTAGAAAATTTCCCCGGTGAAGTTTTAGAGAATATGGATGAAGTGATGGCTTCTGCGGAAGCGCGTGCTAATCGTGCTAGTCAAAAATCTGCGGAATAGCAGCTTTCATTAAGCACACTATTTATTTCCACTCATCAGACGCTTTTCTTACAACCCCTTGGGCAAGAAGAAAGCGTCTTTGTATTAACGCACTATAAATAGGAATAGCATACAAATAGCACAATACTAACTACCCATTTTTAACCAACCAAAAACTTGTTCGACAGTTAGTACTAGCTCAATTTCTGATAAGACGGGTAAAGAATCTTTTCCCTGGAGCAGCAATGGCTGTTGCTCTGGTAAAAATACTAAGATACTGAAGTCATCAGGGTCAAGAAACCATCCTAAGCGGCTACCATACTTTAGACAGTGCAAAATATTGCCAATTACTTTATTGGGTTTTTGTTCTGGCGATAGAATTTCAATTGTCCAATCTGGGGGGAGTTCAAAGTTATCAGGAACTTCTCCATCAACGATGAATGGTATGCGCGTCCACTGAAATACAGCCACATCGGGTACGATCGAGCGTGAGCCAAAACTACAGCGTAATTCAGGAAACGCATAGGCAATTCTGCGATCCTCTGCAACTTGATTGACCGCAGCACAGATTTTACCTTGCAAGCGGCTGTGTCTCCCTTTGGGCATGGGCTTTTGAACTATCTCACCGTTGATATATTCGCTAGCAGGCTTGGTTTCTGGGAGCTTAAGAAATTCTTCCAGGGTGAGGGGTTGGGCAGTTGTGGCGCTCATAGCTCCAAAAATCCTGCATGACAAGATGTATTTTTAGTCTAACAAACCGAAGGCTTGCCACTTGATTAAAGAGCGATATTCGACTGCTTTTGAGTAGGCAAATTAAAACTCCCTAATAAATATCAACCAAGTTTAGACAGATAAATTTCTCAAGGAGAATTGATACCGAAAACATTGATTCACCCTAGTAGTTCACTGAATTTTTTACACTTTATGTTCTCTCACAACTTAAAATTTTATATTCACAAACTTTCTTTCGCAGTTCTTCTAACTTTTCTGGATTAAAAGCAAATTGAATTAACTCAACTAATTGTTCCCAACTATGTAATATATCTTCGGAGTGGGCTTGCCAAAATTCATTAGCGAAAAATTCTGTCCACCATTGGGGTGCTTGCTTATTTTGATGAGGTTCATTTTGCTTGCGCCAGCGTCTACGCCATTTCACAAAGTCTGATTTATTAGGTGGTTGTACACCCAGAATTGGCGGAAAATCAGCGTAGCTCACAAATTTACTCAAGCCCTTACCGTGGACATAAACCATGTAATGCCAGCATTCTACTGTATATATCTCTTCAACGCTGATTTGGAATATTAAGCAGATTGCCTCTTCGGTAACAAATCGCGCTAGTGGGTGAACAATTGCTGATTTATGAACTATTTTCGATTCACGGATGACAAGCGCTTTTGGCTTGAGTGATGATAACATAAAGTTAAATTTCTGTTTAAAAGGAATGCCTTCCGTTTAAATGGAATGCTTACCGTTGAAAGAGACAACATCTCCTTTAACGGGATATGTGTAAAAAACCCAAATGCAATCGCCCTTTAGTTTTCCAGGCCAGAGGGCGATTGTTATTATTAGAATATAATAATTAAACGACTCATATAAGTCATTTGTCAAGCAAATTATGGGAATGGTTAGGCTAAAGATTCGAGAATTTGCTGCGGAGAAGGGCTGGACGCTGAAAGAGGTATCTGACCGTTCTGGTGTAGTTTATAGTACTCTCAGAACCTATGCGCGATCGCCTGGGCTAGCAACTGTAGATTTTACCGCAATTCAGAAGTTAGCACGGACTTTTGATGTGATGATTGAGGAATTAGTTGAGGTTGTGCAGGAATAATTGATGTTTGCATTAGGGATGAGAGCGATTGCTTTTATATTAGGGCAATGGTGGAACATCAAAGTCATTAAACGAACAAACATCATAAGATGAAGTAGATAATGCCCTTACCAGCTTCCCGTCAAGAGTTAGCAAAGTAGCACCAGCCTGCTGTGAAAGTGCAACATAAGAAGCATCGTAGGCAGAAATTCCCTAAGTCAAGGCGATAGTAACTGCATCTGCCATTAAGTCAGCTGTAGAAACGACACGCAAAGGAAAGCGTTTGAGAGTTGCTAAATCTACTGGAACATCAGAAACAGCATAAAGTCTGGCGCGGACATACTTCCAGATAATATTGCCACACTCAATATAAAACAGGTCTGGAACAAAGATTGCTGTTTGAGGATTGGTAAGGTGAACAAACAGTTGATTAACTTTCGGTGTTAGTGGATCATCAGGTATAAATTGCTTAATAGCAACACTAGCATCTACAACGCACCTAAGAGAGATAGTCATCTGTCGCGGTCTTCCCGAATTAACGCAGTGCTATCAGGCCATTCCACATCAGTTCGACGACTTTCACGACGAAGACGAATTTCCTCTAAAAGTTTTGGCACATTCTTTCGCCTTTCGTCTTCCGTTTCCTGTGTCTTTGTTTCCAAGGCATTCTGCAATATTGTAATAACTTGAGCATCAACTGAGCTATTTTCAGCTTTAGCTAACTCTTGCAGAAGTTCGTATAACTCATCAGGTATATTTAGTGGATGAAGGGTAGCCATATCTTGACCTCCCAAAAGAATTTATTGGTAATGGTAGCACGATACAAGCAAGGGGAAGAAAAGAGAATAATAGGCAATATTAGCGATAAGATACGCCGCTTCTAAGCTTGCTACTAAACATCCAAACTCAACGATGTTTCTATTAATGAAGATTGTTGTCTTTTTGGCTGTGTATCTTTTTTCCCTGGTAGTAAACCAGCAGCATACATGATTGCAATTATAGATAAAACTACCATTAGCACATATAAAATTATATTACTTGTAGATTCACCAGTTATTGGATATGGGTTTACAGGTGGTGCTATCACTTGAGTGATTGATGAATTAGATGCAGTTGAAAGTGTATCTAAATCTTTTAGGATTTCTTCAACTGATTGATATCTTACTTGGGATTCGTAGCGAACCATTTTAGTCAAAATACTTGCTAACCAATCACTAACGTTTGCTTTATCTCGCCAAATAACCTCTCCTAAATTATCTATTGGCAAAAATTGAGGTTCTAAACCTGTGAGTGCTTCAATTACTGTCATTCCTAATGCATAAATATCGCTGTTGGGTTGAGGAAAGCCTCGCATTTGTTCTACTGGAGCATAACCTTGTGTATAAATTTGAGTTCCTGGTTTTTGTAGCCTAGTATTATTAACAATAAATTCTTTGACGGCACCGAAGTCAATTAGAAATAAATTATCGTGCTTGTCTAGAATTATATTATCGGGTTTAATATCACGATGAATGACATTATTGCTGTGTACAAACACAAGAATATTTATTAGTTTATTTAAAATTTTTATAACTTCAGGCTCTTTTAACTTTTGCCGATATTTTATTTCTTGACTTAAAGTATTTCCCTGAATATATTGTTGGATTAAGTAAAACTCTTGATTTTCTTCTACGTATTGAAAAAATTTAGGAATTTGTGGATGCCCATTTAACTTTTCCAGAATTATTACTTCGCGTTGAAATAGTTCCTTAGCTATAGCAACTTCACTTTGCTTAGTGCTAGAGAAAGTAAAATGCTTAACAGCATACTGGACTCCAGACTGAAACAAGTCGTTGGCTAGATAAGTTTTGCTAAAACCACCCTCCCCAAGCAATGCAACAATCTCGTAACGTCGACTGATAATTTTTGAAATCCCTGTATTCATGTGACACCACCGTGGCAGAGATTGTCCCAAGCAATCCTTGTCAATTTGGATTCAATGCTCTAAGTCAAAACTAGGAACCTAGGCTGAACTTAGAAGATGATTGACTAATTGTATTTAAGGTATTTTATACTACAACCAACATGATATGATAAACTTTACGTACTTAGAATTTTTATTACATATTTTTCGTCTATTAATAAGTTTTTGAAGTTGCTAAATTATGAATCAACTTTCAATCCGTTATGGTGTATTTATAATTTGTTTTGTATTGTTTCTGCTTTATTTAATTACGCCATCATTTATACCTTGGTTTCCTTTTTTAATAGTGCTTGCCTTTGTGGGTTTAACTTTAAAATCTACTATTGACGGTATTCGCCTGAAGAATACTTTACTTAAACAAGTAGATATCATTGAACAACGAATTCAGATTGAACTTGTTCAGAAAGTTAAAGCTATTAGTAAAAATCAATATGAAAAAATTAATAAAATAGCTTTAATAGAAAAAAGATGTAGTGAAAATCAAGAATTAAAAATTTGGGAAAGACATAAGCGCTCTTATCAATTACTTCCCAATTCCCTATTAGCTCTTGGCTTACTGGGAACGTTCTTGGGTATTACAATGAATTTATTTTTGATAAGTAGAAACACTGGTGGTGAACTGCAATTGCAAAAAGCCTTACCAGATATTATCGGCTCAATGGCGATCGCATTCGTTAGTAGTCTGTCTGCTTTAGCTGGAAGTGTTTTCCTGACGAAGTTTCATCCTACTTATGATTTAGACTTAGAGAAGGATAAACTGCTGATTTCGTTAGAAGATTATCTTGATAATGATTTTTTTCTCTCTCAAAATCAGCCAACTGTAGCAGAAAAGATTGATGTTTTAATTAAATCTATAGACAACTATTCCAAAAGCTTAAACAGTTTTATTACAACTCTACCTAAAAATACTCAAGATTTTCAAAATGCTGTCACAGCAGCTTCTAATACATTAAATACATCTGCTAATAATTTTCAGGCTGTAGCAAATCAGTCTTCGCAGTCGATGCAAACAGGCGCTAATGTCTTAAGCAATGCTACTAATAATTTAGCAAGATTAACAACAACTTTCTCAGATATCACATCTTCTCTTCGCGACTCAACCAAATCTTTCGATTATGCAATAGATAAATTAGAAGATTATGCAGATAATCTCCAAGATATTGGTAAGGCTTTAGTGAATAACTCTTCACAAATCCAGAGCTTAATTCAAAATACTCAACAAAACTTAGAGCGTGTGAGCGATCGCCTAGTACAAAATGCTAATACACTATCAGCAACTAGCCAATCATTCAATAATAATGTATCACAGCTAACGACATCTTTAACTCAGCACACAGGACAAGTTGGCAACCACAATAATAGATTGCAGAGTTTAGCTGGGGTAATTGAAAATACTACACAGTCTTCTAATACAAATATATCGCAAGTAGTATCAGTGTTAAATCAAAATGCATCGCTACTGAGCAACCAAATTAATCAATTACAGAATATAGCAGAGAACATTGATCGGAATTCTCAAACAATGAAGCAAATCCAGACTAATTTTTCTGATTTATTAAATGCATTAGTACAATTGCAAAAAACTGGAGGATAGCCTCAATGGAGAAATTGGAAGATGCGTAGAAGAACAAGAACTTTACCAATGAATGATACTTTTAGCATTTGGACTTCTTTTACTGACTTAATGTCTAATGCTTTTATGATTATTACGTTACTTTTATTATTAGTAATAGCTAGAAATTCAAAAAGTAATAGTTCTCAAATATCAACTGGTGCAGATGATAAACAAACAATCATTGAACTACCATCAGAAAAATATAATTTTGATTCAGGTAGTGCAGTTTTACCGTCTAATTTGAAAACAGATATTAGTCAGAACGGTAAAAATGGCATAATTTTAAAAGAGATTGAAAATAATATAAATCAAATTGAAAATAGTAATAAAAAAGTTGATGTTATAGAAGTTATTGGTCATACCGACGGTGAAGAAGTTGGTTTTTTAAAGTGTAGCGATCGCGATGGTGGTAATTTAGATACAAAACTAGAAGAAGTCGCTACTCGTAATAAAGATGTTTCTATTCTTTGTCCAGGTTCTAATGCTGATTTGGGTTTAATGCGAGCCTTAGCAGTAGTTAAAGAACTGCAAAACGTGCAACGGCAAAAAAAAGCTGGACTTTTCAAGCGGCTAAAGTTTAGAGCCTATTCTGCGGCGCAACTACTACTACCAGATGATCAAGGATTTGCGCCCCCAGACAGAAACGATAATCCCAAGCGTCGGCGGATTGAAATTCGCTTCGCCCAACTCGGACAATATAAGACCCCAGGTAATAACCGCTAATATCTTTTTGACTAATTTTTATAAAACCTCTACTCACTTAATACCATCTAAAATAAGAGTTGAACCAATTAAAATCCAATCTTATTCATCCACAGAAGTTGATGTAATTTGCTGTGAACCATGTAGAACAGCAAGTACTTCAATCTGTTCAGGTTTAATATAATAAATAATTCTATATGAGCCTTCAATCACTTCTCGAATCTGCTCAGTTTCAAATTCTGAAACAATTCGACCCGACAAAGGAAAATTTGCAATCTGTTGGGAACGTCTAGTTAGACGGTCAACTACCCTAGCCGCATACTGTGGAGAAGTTTGAGCAATATAAGCATAAATTGCTGAAAGATTTTCTACTGCTGTTTCTGTCCAGTAAACATTCACTCTGGCCTTAGAGGGTGACAAGGCAACTCTAAGCTATGCAGGACAAAAATTTGAGAAGAT
>NZ_MTAW01000028.1 GCF_002154725.1 Nostoc sp. 106C
GATCAGCCACACTGGGACTGAGACACGGCCCAGACTCCTACGGGAGGCAGCAGTGAGGAATTTTCCGCAACGAGCGAAACCCTCGTCTTGAGTTGCCAGCAAGTAAAGTTGGGAACTCTCAAGAGACCGCCGATGATAAATCGGAGGAAGGTGGGGATGACGTCAAGTCTTCATGTCTCTTACATCCTGGGCTACACACGTACTACAATGCTGTGGACAAAGGGCAGCAAACGAGCGATCGTAAGCAAATCCCATAAACCACGGCTCAGTTCAGATCGCAGGCTGCAACTCGCCTGCGTGAAGGTGGAATCGCTAGTAATTCCAGATCAGCATTGCTGGAGTGAATTCGTTCCCGGGTCTTGTACACACCGCCCGTCACACCACGGAAGTTGGTTTTGCCCGAAGTAGTTACCCTAACCGCAAGGAGGGGGATGCCGAAGGCAGGACTGGTGACTGGGGTGAAGTCGTAACAAGGTAGCCGTACCGGAAGGTGTGGCTGGATCACCACCTTAACAGGGAGACCAACTCAAGTCAAAAGTCAAAAACAAGACTAAAGACGAAGTAGGTAAAAAACTTTGACTTTGAGTCATCCCAGGTCGGTCGAGATTGGCTTTGAGGCTTTCAAACTATATTTATTTGGTTCAAGTCTCATGAGTGTAGTAGAACCAACCATCAACAAGTTAGGTTCTGCCCACTGTTGGGTCACCAAGAGTTTAGTACATTAGTATTAATGGTGAATGAGCTAAGGAAATCGAACTTCAACAGTAGTGATAAAAACTAACATGAAAAAGTTCGGTTCTTCCCACTGATGATCTGCTCGACTAAGCAGTACATTAGTATTATTGAGATTGAACTCTGTACATCAAATCTCTTCAGCACCTGATCTAGAAAAGCTAGAGAGAATGCTGGAGTGAAATCCAGACAGAACCTTGAAAATTACATAGCAACTTGTCAGGTAGAAAGCGTTGATTGTTAATAGTTAACAGTCAATAGCATTCGCAGACAGCAATGTAGAAATTGTGGTCAAGCTAATAAGGGCTGACGGTGGATACCTTGGCACACAGAGGCGAAAAAGGACGTGATTACCGACGAAATGCTCCGGGAAGTTGGAAGTAAACATTGAGCCGGAGATGTCCGAATGGGGCAACCCCAAGTACAGCCTGTTGAATATATAGACAGGTATGAGCCAACCCAGCGAACTGAAACATCTTATACCAATTCACGAAAATCCTGATAAACATAAATTTTTCGTAGGGGTTTAGCATTGCTCATACGTGTAAACTTAACGTGAAACCCTTGTTAAAACGTGATTTTGTATTCACTCACCTACCATTACGATCCTCGTCACCCCACCCCAGTTTTGTCTAAAGCCAAAACTTCCCCTCCCCGCAGGCGGGGAGAAGTTGCGTGCGGGGGTTCCCCCCCGTTGAGCAAACTTCGGGGGAGGGGATTAAGGGGTGGGGTAAAACGTATGTGGGATAAGCGTTTGAGCTTAAGTTGACACCAATGAGCAATGCTAAACCCTGAAGCGCATTATTTGTATCATTATTAAGGTGAAATGGTATTAGTAGCTGGAGGAAGAGAAAGAAATTCGATTCCCCTAGTAGCGGCGAGCGAAGCGGGAACAGCCTAAACCAGTTGTATTTACAACTGGGGTTGTGGGACAGCGACATGGAATCAATTAACTAGACAAAGCAGTTAAAAGCTGCACCAGAGAGAGTTATAGTCTCGTAGTCGAAAGTGAAACGATACTAGCTGCATCCCAAGTAGCACGGCTCACGTGGAATCCCGTGTGAATCAACGAGAACCATCTCGTAAGGCTAAATACTACTGTGTGACCAATAGTGAACAAGTACCGCGAGGCAAAGGTGAAAAGAACCCCACAAGGGGAGTGAAATAGAACATGAAACCGTTAGCTTACAAGCAGTGAGAGGACTATTTAAAGTCTGACCGCGTGCCTGTTGAAGAATGAGCCGACGAGTTATAGGCACTGGCAACTGGTCAAGCGCTCCTGCACCGAAGCCGAGCCTTGCTAACAGACCGAGCGAGGGCTTGACCTCAACAAATATTGGTACATTAACAAGTTGCTATGTAATCTTCAGGGTTCTGAATTTTAGATATAAATTTGGCTATTAATTTCAAATTCAATATCTAAAACAAAGGCTAGATAGAGTTCTCCAATTAATAGCTTGATTTTTTAGAGAAAAGCTCTCTTCCTCTGCTGGGGAGGAGGGCTTTGCCATTCTGCTAAGGAGAAACTTTCAGAGTGAAAAAAAAGATTTTTGCAGTAGTACTGGCTCTTTTAACTTTTATTATGGTTGTATTTGCAGCTTCTACACAGAGTTCTCAAGTTCACGATGAACAAATCAACGAACTCTATGTTTTTGGGGATAGCCTTTCAGATACAGGCAATATATTCAAGGCTACCAATGGAGTTTATCCTCCTAGTCCTCCTTATTTCCAAGGACGTTATTCTAATGGTCCAGTTTGGGTAGAACATCTTAGCTCTAAACTAGGATTGAATAATACCAAAAATATTAATTTTGCTTGTGGTGGTGCAACTACTATTAGCGGTAGTCTTAACGGTATTCCTGGAGCGTTAGCGCAAGTATATAGTTATACAAAAAACCAGCAAAAGCTAAACCCAAATGCACTTTATATCCTTTGGGCTGGAGCCAATGATTATCTTTTCGGGACTACTAATACTACTGCGGCGATCGCCAATTTATCTAATGCAGTTCAGTCATTGTTAACAGCCGGAGCTAAAACAATTTTGGTAGCTAATTTACCTGATTTAGGAAAGATTCCAGCTACTTATAATACTTTCAATTCTAGTAACCTGAGTGCGGTGACAAGTCTGCATAATTCAGAATTGACTAAATCTATCGATTCACTTCAACAAAAATTTGGTTCTGGCAGTAAAATCATCCAACTCGATGTTAATTCCATATATCGAGAAGCAATTTCTAACCCAGCAAAATTTGATTTCACAAATGTGACTAGTTCTTGTCTATCTAATGTAACTTCCTGTAGCAATCCAGACAAGTTTTTATTTTGGGACAGCATTCATCCGACAACGGCTGCTCATCGCATCTTGGCAGATGCAGCACTAAAAGCAATTTCAATATCGCGATAAATCTCCAGATACAAAAATCATGCAAAATAGCGGCGATCTGCAAAAATTACTGGATATTTTACCTCAAGAAATCCGCGAAACTTTAGCCCAACACTCACAGCTAGACAATTTAGTTGAAGTTGTTATGGATTTGGGCCGTCGTCCAGAAGCTCGCTTTCCTGGCGAATCAGAGTATTTATCTCAAATAGCTGTAACTCAAAAACAACTCGATGATTGCATTCAAAAAGTAGGAACCTTTGCTGAAGATAATCGTGCTGGTATTGAGCAAACTTTACACCGGATCAGCGCCATTCGTAACCGCAATGGCAAGATTATTGGTTTAACTTGTCGTGTTGGTCGTGCCATATATGGCACGATCGCAATGATTCGCGATTTGGTAAAAACTGGTCAATCAATTCTCATGCTGGGTCGCCCTGGAGTGGGGAAAACGACAGCGTTGCGGGAAATTGCCCGTGTTTTGGCAGACGAACTTTATAAGCGGGTGGTAATTATCGACACGTCTAACGAAATTGCTGGTGACGGTGATATTCCTCACCCCGCAATTGGTAGAGCACGCCGGATGCAAGTAGCACGTCCAGAACTACAGCATCAGGTAATGATTGAAGCTGTGGAAAACCACATGCCAGAAGTCATTGTGATTGATGAAATTAGCACAGAACTAGAAGCTTTGGCAGCGCGTACAATTGCAGAACGAGGTGTGCAATTGATCGGTACTGCTCACGGTAATGAAATCAAAAACCTAATTAAAAACCCGACTCTATCTGATTTGGTTGGCGGTATTCAATCGGTAACTTTAGGAGATGATGAAGCCAGAAGACGGCGCACGCAAAAAACAGTTTTGGAACGCAAAGCGCCTCCTACTTTCGAGATTGCTATAGAGATGCTAGAACGCCAGCGTTGGGTGGTGCATGAAAGCGTTGCTGACACAGTAGATAGTTTATTACGGGGGCGTCAACCTAACCCGCAAGTGAGAACTATTAATAACAATGCTCAAGTGACGATTACACGGGAAATAGCTACTTCTGACATTTCCACGCCAGCGCCAGAAAATGTATTGAAGTACCCAGTTAAACCATCAGAAAAGTTACTATCTTTTCCCCGTTCCCCAAAGCAAAAACAAGAATTACAGCAAATAGAAGGGGGTGCATCCCAGTTTTTATTCTCCTGAAATAGATAAATAAATCATGAGAAATT
>NZ_MTAW01000046.1 GCF_002154725.1 Nostoc sp. 106C
CCAATGAAAAAGTACCTCTAGGTATAGGCCTTCAAGGAAAGCATCAAGGTGAACTTATCGATTTACGGCAAGTCAAAACTAAGGTTAAAGCGGAGTTTGTCATTAACAGAGAAGCTGCTTACGACAACTTAGTTGGCTTCTTTCAAGTAAATGATGAGAATGGAGGTATTGATAGCGATGGCGACGGAAAAATTGATTTCCGTCCTGGGGATGCAGGCTACATTAAAGCCATGCTTCGCTCTCGTGTTGAGGGTATTGATTTGAAGGTGAATAACCAAGGTAAAGCTACTTTCACTGGCAGTTTTGAATCAGGTTGGCTTTTTGCACCTTTTGTTATTGCTAATAGCACTGTAGAAGCAATTTTAAGTAGTAATTCTAATGACTTAGCAGTTTTCAGTCCATTCTTAGGCGCAAATTCTGACAAAAACAATCATGTTCGGCTACTAGGCAATAACTGCTTTGGCTTTGAGGATCAAGCAGGAATTGGCAGCGATTGGGATTATAACGATTTAATTGTTCAAGTCAAATTGACTGTGGATACTTGAATCTTATTTAAGTTGTGAGATTTTTCGTGTTCATACAGCGTTTTTGACAAGAGAAGACATCCTTTGGCAGCAGTTATACCAAGTTGAAATTTAGGGGCGGGGTTTTCCCGCCCTTTATTTTAGAAGGTGAAAGTAGTTCTCAATGTCCCAATAACGGCATTATCGCTATTAACAGCTTGCCCAGGATTGGTTAACCAAATCACACCAGGAGTAATAGAAATGTTGTCAGTGACCCGATACTTGTAGAAGCCTTCAATATGGTAAGGGCGATCGCCACCTACACTACCTAAGTAGGGTTGGGCACCTGCAAAAATTCCTAAAAGGTTACCTTTTTTACCTAAATCTGGCAAAGCTACCCCAACTCCGTAACTCCAAACTTCACCATTATTATTGGCTACTAAATCGGTAATATCGCTGTAAAGTACAAAGCCACTAATCGAGAGTTTATCGCTAGGTTTGAAAGCTGCCTCAAAACCGTAGGAGTTACTTTCATATGGATTCCCACCACCGACAAAGTTGGCTTGGGAAGTACCAACTACAGGAGTGCTATAGGAGCCAAAATCAAATAAAGCACTATTTGCACCATGATATCCGTGGACATAGGTAGCAGCTAAGGTCAGGCGATCGCCAACGTTCAGGTTTAATTGGGCTAAAGCTGCATAGTTACCTTCAAATAAACCTGCATTTACTGCTGGGCTGTTCGCTTGGGAGGCCAAGTAACCCAAGGTTACTGAAGGTTTGAAAGTACTGTTAGCACTACCAAATACTAAGTTAACGCCTGCGCCTGCACCACCACCAATCCGGTAAATTGGGCTTTCAGAAGCAAAGGTAGACAAAGCACCATTACCACCATCAAAATCTTCAAAGTATGGGTTGACGGTAGGAACGTAATCGCTGTGAATACCACCACTAGCTGCTATGTATACTTGGGAGTTGCCAATTGGAAAGTAGTATGACAACCAGTCGATGAAAACACTGTTATTGGTACTAGGGGTGATGTTAAAGCTTTGAGTACTTTCAGCTGTGCCATTTGGCAAAGTCAATCCAATTGCATTACCAGTAGCAAGCCTAGTGTGCAATGTATCTTTACCTGTGAAGCTAGTTTGTAAGTCTAAACGTACCCTGTTTTGGAAGACAGTGTTGTTGTTGTCGTTGCTGCCAAAGTTATCGGTAACAGCAAAAATTGCCTCACCAACCAACTTGGTTGTAGTAGAAAATTGATGTGCTTCTAGTTCAGCAGTACGCGCTTCTAGAGAATCTACTCGACCGCGTAATGTTGCTAGTTCTGCGGAGAATTCTTCTTGCAAACGCTGGAGGGTGGCTAAATCTTGTTTTGTCACCAAGTCAGCAGTTGCTGTAGCAATCAGTTCATTAACTCTATCTAAACAAGCATTCAAACCTGCGGCAAATTCATAACGGGTTAAAGCACGGTTCCCACGATAAGTACCGTTGGGATAGCCAGCGATACAACCATATCGCTCAACTAGAGACTGCAATGCTTGAAATGCCCAATCGGTTGGCTGTACGTCAGAGAACTGAGAAACTGACGTAACCTGAGACATTGAGCTTTGATTATCAGCTTCAGTTTCTAAAACTTTATTGTCATCAGGCTTGATTTGGGCAATTAACTGCTGATTAACTTTTGGTTGGTCTGTTGCAATGGCAGCAGCACTAGCCATTTTTGATGCTTTGCTTTCAGAATTATCTAACTTTTCAGCAGCCATGACATTGGCTGAAAGCAACACATTTGCACCCAAAACAACTGGAAATAGCGCCAGATTTGTCCAAAATATACGAGACATATTTTCCGTTTTCTCCTCAAAGAAATACCCGGAGTTAATAGTTGCAAACAACAAATAAATCGGGTAGTCTCTGCACACCTTTAAAGTTAAATAGATTACATTGTTTAGCGGTATAAAGTCAAGTAGTGGTTTATGAAGCTATCACAAAAAAATTAATAGGGAAAGCTCTTATTTAGTCCTATTTATCCCTAGTCACAACATAATTTACCCAAATACAACTTTGGTGAAGGGATGTTAATAGTTGTTTTCATTCAAAGTCACGAAGTTGAGGGCTTTTTGCTTACTACTTAATGCAGAACAAATATCTTTCTGTTGTATAGTATTTGTCTTTATTATCATAAATTCATTTTTTATATGCAGAATATTTACAATTTTCATGCGCAAAATTCATGATTTTCATGCAAACTTATCAAAAGAATATTTCTGTAACAAAAATTACAAAAAATTAAAAAACCAAATAAATATATGAAAAATTAAAATAACACTTATAGGAATCCGATTTGATTCTTGAACTTACAAAGTAGAGTTAGGGAAAAGGGAACAGGTGAAGCAGCAGAATCCTTTGATGTTTAGCTGGTTGGTTCTCGGGACTCAATGAAACTATTACAAGATCAGGAACTGAGCAAATCTTGTTGGTAGACAGGTTGCTTTAATAGTGCTTGGGAATTCTATCCTAGCGATCGCTGATTTTAAGTATTTGATGAGCTATCACACCAAAACAGTAGTGATTAGGAAGCGATCGCACTTCTACCCCCCTGAACGGGTACTACAAAGATCTAAAACAAGGTGGGAAGAGATTGTAACTGTAAACGATGTGCCAATGCCGACTTTACTTTCAACGGTAATCTTTCCTTGATGAGCATCCACACACTTTTTGACAATGGATAACCCTAATCCCGTGCCAGGAATGTTGCTGACATTGATTCCTCGATGAAAGGGTGTAAATAGTTTTGCCAAATCTTGATTTGTTAACCCAATTCCTTGGTCTTGAATATGGAATTGAACATAATCTAACTCACACCGTAACTCGAATTTCACTTTACTACCTTCTGGAGAGTATTTCATGGCATTCTCCAGTAAGTTGGTCAGGATATGTTGCAATAATTTGGGATCAAGCTCATAAAAAAGATGTGCTGTTTCTTCGCATCCCGAAACGGTCAAAACCAATCTATCTCTATTTTGAGAACGGGATTGCAGATCTTCTACCAGGCTGAAGCAGAACTGGTAAATATTGATGAGTGTTGGTTGACATTGAAACTGCTCTTGTTCTACTTGACCCAAAACTAAAACATCTGTAATTAGTTGCGCCATGTGCTTGATAGCTGCTTTACCCCGTTGAATATGAGCCAGTCGCTTTTGAGGAGTTAGTGAATCCGGCTGTTCAAAGAGTTCCAGTGTTACAAGTAGAGAACTTAACGGATTGCGAAATTCATGGGAAACAATGGAGACGAATTGAGATTTGAGTTCGTTAAGCTGTTTTTCTTTCTCCAGTGCTTGCCGTACGGCTTGCTCGGCTAGATGGTTAGCCAAGGCTACTTGGATAGCAATTATCAGATCCTGTTCCTCAAAAGGTTTAACGATATAGCCATAAGGATGCGTAGCGATCGCCTGCTTTAATGTTGCCTCATCAGCATGGGCAGTCAAAAACACAACAGGTAGATGAAACTGTTGATGAATTTGGTCTGCTGCTTCAATCCCGCTTTTGTCGCCTTGCAGGTAAATATCCATCAACACCAGATCGGGTTTGGTTGCGGCAACAAGCTCTAAAGCTTTTTCGGCAGAATTAGCTGTCCCAGACACGCTGTAGCCTAACTTGTTCAGATGTTGTTTGATATCTAGAGCAATCACCCACTCATCCTCGACAATTAAGATAGTAGGGCTAGAAGAATGTTGCGCCATATTACAACCTTTTTCGCAAGAGAATCTTGAACTGAGTGCCTCTTTGCCTATCTAGTTGCAGCGTACCTCCAAGTTGTTCTGTTAACCCGTGTATAAGTTGCATTCCCAGTGAAGTTGTATACTGAGGATCGATATGAGCAGGTATTCCAATTCCATTATCTTTGACAACCAGACAATAATATTCAGGATCATCCAGCCAGAATTGCAAGATAATTTCGCCTTGTTGGTTGGGAAAAGCATACTTCAAGGCATTAGAAATTAGCTCATTGATGATTAAGCCGCAAGGAACAGCTGTATCTAGATCTAATTCCAGATCTGCTACTTCTAGGAAAACACGGATAAATGATTTATTACAGGTATAGGAACGAACTAAATCATTGACAAGGTGTTGAACATAGCTTGCAAAGTTAATGCGGGCAAGGTTTTCAGAACGATAGAGCCGTTCGTGAACGAGTGCCATCGTTTTGACCCGACGCTGGCTTTCGCTAAGTAACTTCAATACGGCAGGGTCGTCAATGCTGCTGGCTTGCAGACTTAACAAGCTAGAAACCATTTGCATGTTGTTCTTGACTCTGTGATAAACCTCGCGCAATAAAACTTCTTTTTCTTTGAGAGATGCTCGGATTTGTTCTTCAATTTGCCGACGTTCGTGCAGTTCAATTTGCAGTTGCTTGTAGAGTTCAGACTGCTGAATAGCGATCGCCAATTGGTTTGATATCTGCTGCAACAGTTCCATCTCCCAAGACTGCCAATGGCGAGGAGCTGCATTTTGGTAGACTGCTAACAAGCCCCAAAGATGATCTCCAGAGAAAATAGGAGCGATCGCATAGGCTCTGGCTTGAAACTGTTCTAGAAGCGCAATATGACAATGCTGGTGTCCAACGGTGTAAATATCGCTAACGGCAAAGGTTTCATGATTTTTGTAGCGTCCTCCTTGAGTTGCTTGCAAATGAGTATCTTCCCAAACTTTTTGAAAGTCGGGTTTAACCAGTTTGACCCAACCTGGAGCGACTGACTCCACGATAAAACTGCCACTCCAATCGGAATTAAAGCGATACACAGCAACCCGATCGGCTTGCAATGTTTGCCTAATTTCAGTTACGGCAGTTGTGAGGATAGCATCTAAATCTAGAGACTGACGAATTTCCTGGGTAACGAGCCGGAGCACCTGCTCAAGTCTTGCTTGCTGGCGTAGAGCTGCTTCTGCTTGTTTGCGAGCACTCACGTCTAGCAAAACTCCATGCCAAGCAAAAGCTCCGTTCTCTCGTGGTTCAACTTGAGAATTGATTTGCACCCATTTGAGTTTGCCAGAGGGCGTAAACATGCGATATTCCATGAAAAAAGGTTCTAGGTTCTGGATGCAACGGGTCATTATGGCAGCGCGAGTAGGCAAATCCTCAGGATGAATTAGCTTGAGTATAGAGGCAGCATCTTGCATTGCTTGCTCTGCTGTTACCTCGATGATTGATTTACAAGCTGGACTGATGTATTCAAACCAACTGTAGCCATTGGCTTCCTGAACCATCGTGTAGACCACTGCGGAAATCTTGCTAAAATTCTGCAACCACCTTTCGCTGCGTCGTAAAGCGGCTTCTGCCTGTTTGCGATTGGTGATATCCATTGCAATTCCTGTTAACCTCACAGGTTGTCCCTGCTTGTCCAGCACACAAGCACCTCGTGCGTATACCCAATGAATACTGGCATCTCTTCGTATTTGCCTATACTCTACTTCATAAGAAGAACCTTGCTCGATCACTTGCCGTGTTTGTTGCACAACATATTCGCGATCGTCAGGATGAACGCAACTCAAGAACAACTCGAAGGTTGGGTAAGGACTCACTACTTCTTTGTTTTGATCGAGAACACGTCCTTGAGCATCGCTTTGAAAGCCAAATAGCTCATATTCTTCAGGCGACCACTGGACGATCTTCGTCTGTAGATTCAAGTTCCAAGTTCCCATCTTGGCAGCAGAGAGTGCCATCTTAAGTTGGGCAGTACGTTCCTGAACTCGCTGTTCTAATTGCTGGTTAAGTTCTTGCAATGCAGCTTCGGCACGCTGACGTTCGCTCAGTTCTTGTTGCACCTGTTGATAGAGTTGTGCTTGCTGAATAGCGATCGCTAACTGATCTGCTACTTTATGAGCAAGTTCTACCTCGTCCTCTTTCCAAGGAGCTTCTTCAACAGGCTTTGACAGCGATAAGCTACCCCAAATTGTATCGTTTACGACGATAGGTGTTAACAACCAAGCAGGAGGACGAATCTGGGCAATTTTTTGGTTAATTGGATCGTTAATGCTATCCATGCCATCTATGCGCACCACTTGGAGTTGCTTTAGCTGTGCAGCGAAGGGATTGCCCTCATCGGGAATTTCTAAACCTGTTATATCGGTTAGCGATGCATCCTTGCAATCAGATGCTAGAGTCTGCCAGCATTGGCGTTCTGGGAAATACTGCACGATAGAAGTTCGATGAACTCCCAATAATTCGGTGAGTTCAGCCATTGCTGTGGAGAAGATCGTCGATAAATCCAGGGAACTGCGAATGCTTTGAACTACCCGATTTAGAGTTTGCTCTTGCTTTGCCTGACGCTGTAAGGCAATTTCGGCTGCTTTGCGATCGGTAACATCGCGCGAAATACACAGTATCGACTTAATCAGGTTTTCACGAGTCAGTTCAGGTGCGATCGCCATTTCAAAGGAACGTGTTCCGTTAAGTGTCAGAGTTTCAAATTCAATGATCTGTTTTTGACCCGTTGTCAGTAGTGCTTGGGCAGCAGCTTCCCAGGTGTTGACCATAGCCTCTGGCAATCCTAATTCACGACAGGTTTTGCCCAAAAACACTTCTGCCGGAATTCCTGTGAGTTCTGTTAGGGCTGGACTAGTATAAAGATGTCGCAGTTGAGTATCAAAGCGCTCGATAATATCAGGAGAATTTTCTACCAGGGTTTGGTAAAGTTGTTGCGACTCTTGCAGAGCAGTTTCGATGGCTTTACGAGCAGAAATATCTGTGACGAAGCCCTCTAAACAGAGGAGTTCGCCACTGTCTGAAAATATGCCCCTTCCTCGTTCCCAAACCCATTTCTGGATTCCTGATTTCGTAATAATACGATACTCACACTCATAGGATTGCTGGAGTTCCACTGCTCTCTGAACCTTTTTCCAGACCGGATCTCGGTCGTCGGGATGAATTTCCTGTCCACAAGAAATCGTGCGTTCAATGAGATACTCTTCTTGTCGATAGCCTGTAATGCTAAATACTCCCTCACTGATAAATTCCGGGGTATAGTCAGGGTCATTAGTAACTCTGTACACATAACCAGATAGATTACTAATCAAAGTAGATAAGCGGCGTTCGCTTCTTTGTATTTGATCTGCTTGACAACGGTTTTGGGCTTTCTGCCAGACACTATTAACTGCTTGAACTAATTGAGTCATATTTTCGGGCGACTTGATGACATAATCATCGAATCCCGCTTTCATAGCTGCAACGGCAACTTCCTCGCTACCTGAATTTGTGAACACGATCGCAGGACAATCGCCGATCTGCGCTTTGAGAGTTCGCAAAAGATCCAGTGTGGTTGTCCACGGTAACTTATAATCGGTGATTACCAAATCAAAGTTACGGGCTGCAATCGCCTGCGCTAACTTATCAGCATTAACAATTTCCTCAATGTGAAGCCCTGGTAAGTTCTGAGTCAGTGCTTGGACAATGAGAGCACGATCAACTGGATTACCATCGATTAGCAGAATTCGTTGCAACAACTGCTCTCGGCTCATGAGGTTCCAATAGCTTTAAAAAAGATATATTTGAATGCTGATACTACATCCAATTTAAGGCACATTGGGTAAATAGGTCGAAGTCAATATTTGCCCTTAGAATTAGGCAGAACAGAAGAGAGTTTTAGCCTTGTTTCTCCAGAAAGGCAGAGGGCAGGAGGCAGAAGAAATGCGGAGACGCTGCGCGAACGGCATAGCTTCGCTTAAAGCTGAAAGCGTTCCCGTTCCCCGAAGGGGTTGCCGTTCGGGGTAGCCGTTGCCACAGGCTAGGCTAGGGTAGCGATGTAATCGCCTCAAACTCTGCGATTGCTTCCCTACACGGAGCCTGTTGTGAGCGGAGCGTGGCAATCTCGGTCGCAATAACAAATTTTGCTTACCTAAGTCCTGTAAATGATGTTTTAATAGCCAGACTGTGCCAAAACTGGAAAATCTGAAGCTTGTATATGAAATACATTGTAGTTTTGAAAAACCGAGCTTACGAGCGATCGCCTACACTCTCAAAAGTAAACTTTTACTAAGTAGATTACAGTTTCAGCAACGGCAGTATGACAGTAAAGGTTGTACCTATGCCAACTTTGCTATCGAGTAAAATCTCGCCTCCATGTGCATCAACACACTTTTTGACAATTGCTAAACCTAAGCCTGTACCAGGAATAGAACCGACATTTTCTGCACGTTGGAAAGGCTGAAATAATCGTTTTTGGTCTGGTTCGGGAATGCCAATCCCCCAATCTTGAATTCGGAAAGCGATCGCATTCTTTTGACCCATTAGTTCAAAGTTTACTGTACCGCCTGGTAGGGAATACTTAATCGCATTAGTCAGCAAATTTCCCAAAATATGCCGCAGAAGGCTCTCATCCCAGACTGCATCTCTAAATTCTCCGATACTTGTAAACTCAAGCTTGAGATGCTTGTCCTTGGCAGTTATTTGAGCTTCTTCAATTAGTTGACGGCAGAAAATTTGTAAATCGAGGGAGACGAGTTCACACTGAAGTTTACCTGAATCCGCTTGACCGATTAACGAAACCTCATCCAATAGCTGCGCCATGTTTTTGATTGCCGAGCGAATAATTTGAAAGTGAGAACTTTTCTTCTCTTTCGTTAATTTTTCATCGCTATTTTGTAGCAATCCAGCAGCTAGCAGGATCGTATTTAAGGGATTGCGGATGTCATGAGAGATCATTGATACAAATTCGGATTTAAACTGGTTAATCTCTTGAGCTTTTACCAGTTCGGCTGTGCGTTCTTCAACCCGGTTTTCTAATGTTTTATTAGTTACCCTTAATGATTCCAAAACTTGTTTGCGCTCGATCGCATAATGTATAGAGCGAACCAACACCTCGACATTTACCTGTCGCTTGACTAAATAATCTTGTGCCCCTTGCCGCACTGCTTCAATTGCTAGGGCTTCGTCATTGGTATTTGTGAGGACAACAATCGGTAGCCTAGGGGCATAATCAATCAGTGTTGGCAAGGATGACAATCCTTCGCTATCAGGTAGGGTAAGATCCAACAAAATGACATCATAGGAGCACAATACCCTGTCCTTAGTTAATTCCTGGAGCGCATTCTGCAAGCGCTGAACATGAACCACACTAAAGTCTTTGGATTGGGCTTGCTTCAGAAACTCTTGTAACAATCTCGCTTCTGCTAGGTTGTCCTCAATCAACAAGATTTTTACTGAGCCTGTAGCCATCATTTCCTGGTTCTACCTCCTCTATCTAGAAAGAGTGCTGAGTGCTGAGTACTGAGTCAAGAGTTATTAGTTATTTCTTCCTTGTCCCTCCGAAGTTCTGATGCCTGCGGCAACCCCTTCGGTGTCCGGAGGAAGCCTCCGCTCAGACTTCTCTCCTTGTCCCATTTCTCCCCACACTCCCCACACTCCCTTCATCCCCTGCTCTTACTCCGATGGCAATGTGGCAGTAGAGAGCCAAAACTCTTCAATACCTTTGACGATTTGAAAGAGCTGGCTAAGGTTACGAGATTTAGTGATATAGCAATTCACATGTAAATCGTAACTGTGGAAAATATCATCTTCGTTTCTGGAGGTTGTGAGCACAACTACCGGAATGCGTTTCAGTGTGGGATCGGTTTTAATTTCCGCTAGCACCTCACGACCATCCTTCTTAGGTAGGTTTAAATCCAAGAGAATCAAGTCAGGGCGTGGAGCATCGGCATATTCACCTTCTTGGCGCAAATAAGCCATAGCGTCCATGCCATCCCTAACTGTTACCACTTGGTGTGGTACTGTGCTCTTTTTAAGCGCTTCTTGGATTAGGCGGATATCGGCTTTATTATCCTCGACCAAAAAGATCGTTTTGTGTTTTTCTTCCGTTTCTACGCTCACGCTCGCGGCCTCCAACTGGAATCGTAAAGTAGAAGGTTGCACCCTCATCTAGCTGTGACTCTACCCAGATTCGTCCCCGATGACATTCAATAATTTTCTTACAGATTGCCAGGCCCATGCCAGTACCGGGATACTCTTCTCTTGTGTGTAGACGCTGAAAGATGACGAAAATGCGCTCGCTAAATCGTGGATCGAGGCCAATACCGTTATCCCGTACGGAAAACAACCACTCATCCTCTAATCTTTCTGCTCCAATGTGAATTTGTGGCGGTTTGTCACTGCGGAATTTGATGGCGTTGGCAATCAGGTTTTGAAATAGCTGCATTAATTGTGTACTATCAGCCATCACAGTAGGTAAGGGATCGTGGGTAATCACTGCCTCAGTTTCATGAATGCGTCCACGCAAATTGCTGAGGCTGCGATTTAAAGGCGTTTCTACCTCAGTTAGCCTAAAGGCGATCACTTGCATATCTACTTTAGAGTATGCTAGTACGTCATCAATCAGCGTTTGCATCAGACTAACTCCCTCAACAGCAAAGTTAATAAATTCCTTTGCGTCTTCGTCGAGTTCTTCTTCGTAGCGCATCTCTAATAGCTGCACATAGTTTGCCACTTGATTTAACGGTTCTTGTAAATCATGAGAAGCTACATAGGCAAACTTTTTCAGTTCAGCATTAGAACGTTCTAAGTCTTGCGCTAACTGGGCCAGTTCATCGGCTTGACGCAAGACAATATTGATGATGGCTTTACGCAGTTCTAAGGCTGCTTTGATTTCTACAAATTGCCAAGGTAAAGAAGTTAAACGAACTGTTTCTTTCCACAGTTCAAATGATTTTCGGGGAACAAGGCGCAAATTTCCTTGTGATTGGTTAACTTCAAACGATTCATTGGGATTACCTCCCCAATTTACTGTTTGAATGACTTCTGGTCGAAACCACAATACATAATTGCGCTTGGAAATGGGAATTGCTAACAAACCGCTGGCGACATTTTTAAATCTTTCAGCATCAGGATAAATGCGCGGTAGAGAATCTGTATAGAATACTTCTTCATCGACATTATTCTTGAGCCATTGGACTAAAAAATTCAAGTCTTCTTCTTTGGGAGTCTCGCCAATAACTGTGCAATTGTCCCCAAAACATACAGCTGCGCCTTGAGCACTGGTTAAATCTAGGAGATTCGGCTGGTGTTTAACTAAACCATCGATAAAATTCTCCTCTTGAGACATATATTCCATCAATACTGACTGAATATATGCCAAATTCATCCGGTAATCGTAATCTTCTGTTTCTTCTCTAGCTGAGATTTCTGTAAATATCACTCTTCCCAAAAATTCGCAGGCTTTACGCAATTCATAGGAAACATATTTAGGCGTCTGGTGGTGACAAGCAATTAAACCCCAGAGTTTGCCATCTTTAATCAAAGAAATAGTCAAAGAAGCACCTACACCCATATTGTGCAAGTACTCTAAATGGCAAGCAGCAGCAGTTCGCAAAATTGAATTAGTTAAATCAATTGGACGCTGGCTTGTCGGATTATTCACTGGAATAATTTGTACAGGCTCAGAATATGAATCTGGTATTAATCTGATGAAATTGGAAGCGAATAATTTTCTTGCTGGTTTAGGAATATCTGACTCTGGGTAGTGTAAGCCCAAGTAAGGTTCCATGCTGTCCAACTTTTCTTCAGCAATGACAGAGCCATGTCCATCTTCATCAAATTTATATAGCATTACTCTGTCAAATCCAGTTACTTTTCGGACTTCCTGGACAATTATTTGACAGAAATCGCGGAGATTAGTTGTTTTTTCTAGCTGATTAATAGAGGCTCTAGCTAGATGATAAAAACTTAAAAATGGGATGCTTTCTTGAGAAATAGCTGGTTCTAATTCTAAAATTAAAATACCTTCGGGATTGCGATGAAAAATGGCATCGAATACTACGTAATCATCACCTTTTTTTCTCACCCAGACTTTAGTCGGATTAATATAATCGAGATTTCCTTCTAATATTCCGGCTTTAATTCTTTCTATTTGGAAAGGATCGAGTAAATCTTCTAGTTTTCTTTGCAATACATTTTCAGGCAAGATTCCGAAAACATTCCATGTATTATTACTAACTTGGATGATTTTTAGCTCAGGCTCCTCCAATACCAAAAGGACGCCATGAGACTGAACTCGACTAGAAATATGAATCGGTGCTTCTTTCAAGCTACTAACATTAATACCTTGTACTTCTAATTCTGTCGCCATTAAGATTCTCCTCTATTGGACGGGAGCATCAAAAGTAATGTATCAATAAGTGATTAACACTTATTGAAGTTTGCATACTACTTTAGATGTTTAAAATTTAGTTGCAGATAGCGAGATGAATGCCTAGGCTGGAATCATTTTCTTGAGTAATATATCGTTCAAAATGTCCCGATTGCCAGAGGCGGGAAATCAACAATGCGAATGCGAAAGAACTTGATAATCACCTACTATATATCATTTTTTACTATATATTTAATTCCCTAATTCACTGCGCTAGCTTGATTATTTTTATGCTAATACTTTTAAATTTCAGTAGCATCACGCAGTGTCTCCCTTGTCTGCAATTCACAGTTTAACAGTCAAAAAACTTATGTAGGGATAAGAAATATGAAAAACACGTGATTAAATCAACTACCAAATGTGTAGTTGTGTTAAATGAAACTTGCAGTTAGCAATTCAAAAAATATTTAAAAGGAAAGAATGTAGCGATAGCCAGCATTATAACTGCTGAGTGCGTTAAGGTTAAATGTTTAACAGATAATTGCCAGAGTTATTTATAGAATACATAATTTTTTACAAAAAAGAATTTATCTAGTCCTATCATGATTGGATGCTGAAAGAGTTAATGGCTAATACCATTTTAGATTTTAGATTTTGCGAAAAGTTGAGCCAGTGCGTTGCGGTGAATCCAGCCCTGACGGCGGGTTTCCCGCCGTAGGGGACTGGTGAACTCGGAGGGAGGTTTCCTCCGTTGTAGCAACTGGCGTTGCGTGGTGAGGCAATGCGGTCTTGGGGGTTTCCCCCATGAGCAATTGCCGAAAGGGTTCCCCGACTTGAGCAAACTTTCCAAGACGGATTGTGAATTGCTTTCTGTATATAGCTTCTGCGAATCCATCTGTCGCAATCATTTTTCAAATTGGTAAGCTAATAATCATTAAAATTGCATCTCCGCGTCTCCCTTTCTCCGCGTCGCCGCGTCTTTCTGAGGCTAAGGATTCTGCAACTTAAAGGCGGGTTAGCTTATCAGTCTCCAGAAAAAAGAATTGAATTCTGTCCACAGCAATTAATTCTCTATTCTGAATACTCCTTTAATTTTTATATTTCTGCGTTCAAATCCAAGAATTAAACAACATCCGGAGTTTATAGCCGTTAGATGTCAGAGGTAAGCCCAAATAAATCGGCATCCAGAAGATAAAAGCTGCCAAAATCAGAAAAGCAATAGTAACACCGAATGCTCGTAGTTCCCGATAATAACTGCGAAGACATTGATCTACAAACCAAGCGATCGCTATAAATACAAACACTACAGCACATATATAGTGGTAAATAAAAACGCACCTAGTTACTTTTACCCAGGGCAATAAATTAGCGGCATAGTTTAACACTATATACAAGGCAACCCAAGTATCGACAGAAAGATTTGCAGGTACAGACAAACGCTTATGCTTAATTATAGGAATCACCAATTTTGACAGTAGCATTCCTACTAATAACAACATAGCAGCCATACCAGACCACCACAGAAAAGGATTACCCATTGCATGGACATCATAAATTACTTGTCCATCAGCAGCAGGTAAATTAGGGCCCAGTACTGGTAAGGGATCGGTGAAACTATGAGCTGTTTGATAATAATAGGCCATTGGTCGAGTCATCAAAGGCCATTTGTACCAAGGAGCACAGTAAGGATGAACTGTGGGACTATTACCACCCATATGCAGATGAAACTGCAAAATTTGTTGGTGTACTTCTATAAAACCGTATCTTGTATCTAGTTGCAGGTGAGGAATCCAAATCAGGCTGTAGATTAAAGCTGGGATAATTCCTAAATAAAACACCATCTGGAAAATATTTAGCTGAGTCAACTTTTGTAGCGGTGTCTCAACTTTAGCTATTCGTGGTTCCTGGAATGTCGCATCTTTGCTAGGACTAAGATAAGAATGTAACCAATGAACTAGCCAAGCTGTAATCCAAATTAAATAAGTACCTAACAGAAACCATAAACCATTCCATTTAGTGCCAACTGATGCACCAAAACCAATACCAGCAGCAACTAACCATAAAGAACGCCGTTGATTTTGGTTATCTAATGCTAAAAATAAAAACCACTGCCCTAATAAACCAAAAATTACAATATAAATATTGCTGAGAGCATAGCGGGACTCAACGAGGAATAAACCATCACAGGCTGTAAAAAATCCTGCAAGTAAAGCAAAGCTACGACGATGACTAATTTGATAGGCAATAGCAGCAACAACTAAAGGAATAAATGAGCCAGTAAAAGCATTTGCCCAACGATAACTCCAAGGAGATAGTAAAGAACCTACTAGTCCATTGATTGATTCTTGCCCAAAACTAAAATGGCTGCCAAGCCAAATACCAATACCAATAATATATTGACTCAATGGCGGATGAGCATTGAAAAATGGAGTATGGGTAAGATAGTTATTCCCAAATTTGGCAAAGTAAACTTCATCAAATACTAGGGTATTGAATCGATCAAGTCCCCAAAAACGCAAGGCGAGCGAGAAGAGGAATATAGCCGCCATCCCTATTCGGAACCAATTTTTAATCATTAGTCATTAGTCATTGATCATTGGTCATTAGTCATTGGTATTTGGTTATTTGTCATTGGTCATTAATCATCTTATATATAGCGTTTACCAAGCCAGTGAGGTACAGAAAGAAGTAATTAACCACAGATGAACACAGATGAACACAGATAAATTCGTACCTTAGCAGACTGGGAACCGCTATATCTAGTTCTTATCGGCGTTATCGGCGGTTAATTAATCATTTGTTGTTGCCGAACTAATTCAACAACCATCGCCACCACTGCATCGGGATCAACTGGTTTGACTATATGTCTTTGAAAACCTGCTGCGATCGCTTTTTGCTGATTAATTTCTCCAGCATAAGCAGTTAAGGCTATGGCTGGAATAGATTTACCTTGTGGTGATGCTCGAATATTTTGTATTAGCATATAGCCATCCATCTCAGGCATACCGATATCACTAATTAATAGGTCGGGAACTCTTTGGTTAAAAGCGTTGAGCGCCGCCACTCCCGATGGCACAGCTGTAACTGTTGCCTGTTGTTGTGTCAACACAAAGGTAAGAAAGTCGCGGGAATCTGGTTCGTCATCTACAACTAAAATGTGAATGCCGCTGAGATTTAACGATGGGTGATTTGATGATGGTGGTAAAGCAGCTTGAGGAATAATATCCAAGAATAGAGGAATTTGCACTGTAAAAGTTGCACCCTGTCCTTCCCCAAGACTTTCCACCCCCACAGTACCGCCATGCAATTCCACGATCTGACGCACAATCGCTAGCCCCAATCCCAAACCACCAAATTGCCTGGTTGTGGAGCCGTCTTCTTGCTGGAAATGGTCAAATACATAGGCTAGAAATTCTGGACGAATGCCTTTACCTGTGTCTTTGACTTGAATTTGAGCGTTGCTACCAACAGATGTTAAGTGAACTTCAATTTTTCCCCCTGGTGGAGTAAATTTTACAGCGTTGGATAAAATATTCCAAACTACTTGCTGCAATCGAGTAGCATCCCCGATCGCACTGACCATTGGGCTAATATTTGTGTATATTTCTAAAGACTTGGCTTCAGCAGCTAATTGCACAGTCTCCAGCGCCGAGTAAATTATCCTACCCAAATCTAGGGGCGTGGCATTTAATACCAGTTTGCCCTGGAGAATTCGCGAAACATCAAGTAAATCTTCAATCAGTTGTACTTGTAACTTAGCGTTGCGTTCGATGGTGGCGAAAGCCTTGGCCGTTTGTGTAGCGTTAAGGTTACCATTTTGCAACAACCTCGACCAGCCAAGAATCGGATTGAGAGGAGAGCGCAATTCGTGGGACAGAACGGCAAGGAACTCATCTTTGACTCGACTTGCCCGTTCGGCTTCTTCACGGGCGGCTCGTTCGCGTACAAGTAATTCTTCTCGATCTTGCTCGGCTTGTTTGCGATGGGTGATATCGCGAGCGACTGCATAAATCACGTTCTGTTCGGGGAAAGCAATACCATTCCACGCAATCCAGCGATAAGATCCAGATTTTGTTAGGTAGCGGTTTTCAAACCCGATCATTTCGATTCCCTGTGCCAGTTTTTGTGCTTCAACTATTGTTGCAGCTTGGTCATCAGGATGGACAAACTCAATGTATGGCTTTGCGGTCAATTCTGTTTCCGTCCAACCAAGGGTTTTTTCCCAAGCGGGATTCACCTGTGTGAAATAACCGTTGAGATTACCGATCGCCATCATATCTGTGGACAAGTTGAAAAAGCGATCGCGTTCTTCTGTAACTTGTGTGAGTTCGGTTAGATCCAGAATAAAGGCAATAACTTCTTGAGACTGATTGTAAGGTTCTTGAAGCAATGCCGCAGCAATTAAAATCGGAATTCGCCGCCCACTTTTGTGGAGATATACTTTCTCGTAAGGCGCACAACTTCCTTGGCTACTCAATTGTTCGACTGCTTTGGCATCTAAATCCGCAAATTCTGGTGGGGTGAGTTGGCTCCATTGCACTTGCCCAGACTGCATTTCTGCTAAAGAGTAGCCTACCAGGTTTAAGAGATAGTCATTGGCGTAGTGTAATCCACCAAAGCAATCGCCAAAAACGACACCAAATAAATTTGATTCCACCAATCGCCGCAACCGTCGTTCACTCTCGTGTTGGGCGGCTTCAATTTGCTTGCGATCGCTAATATCTTCGGCAACTCCAGCAATTCGATATGGTTGTCCATCCCGATCTCGAACTAAAAAACCGCGATCGCGTATCCACCGAATCGCACCATCAGGACGCAAGATGCGATATTCTTCCGTATGATTGCCTTTGGCCAGACATTGTGCGCCAGCCATCTGCACCTGTTCTCTATCTTCGGGGTGAATTGTTTCCATCCAACTACTTTTATCAGCATACAAGCTCTCACAGGAACGTCCCCAAATTTTCGCGTAGGCAGGGCTGACATAAAGCATCTGTTGCGCTTGCGGATCGGATAACCAGAAGACGCTTTCAATTGTGTCTGCCATTTGCTGAAATAGTTCTTGGCTCTGACGCAATGCTGCTTCTGCCTGCTGGCGATCGTGTAACGCCGCTTCTGCTTTCATCCTTAAGGCTTGTTCTTGCTTTTTTGCCGCTTGCCGCAGTTGAGATAATTTCAGATTGTTTTCTACACGCGCCAGTAATTCTCGTGCCGAAAACGGCTTAACTATATAATCATCCGCCCCAACCGCCAGTCCTTCAATCCGCGATTCTTCTCCAGCTCGTGCCGATAACAAAATAATGGGGATCTCTTGAGTTTTGGGATCGCTACGTAGCGATCGCAGAAATTCAAAGCCATCAATTCCTGGCATCATCACATCTGTTAATACCAAGTCTGGTGGATGCTCCTGAACTGCATTTGACGCCGCCTTGCCATTTGCGACCGTCTCAACTGTATAGTGAGAACTCAACAATCGCTTGACATATTCACGCATATCTGCATTATCATCAGCCAAGAGAATGCGAGATGTTTTGAGCAGAGGGGAATTTGAACCTCTTCTCTCTTCTGCTCCCCTGCTCCCTTGCCCCCCTGCTTCCTCTATCGATAGCCAAAGTTGGGCTGCTTCCACATCAGGAATTGAACTTAAAGTAATTGCTGCTAAGGTGCGACTGGCACGTAGTGATTCCCTTGGTAAATGACTAGCTCCCGTGGGAATGGCGACGATAAAGCAACTGCCCGCTCCTAAAGCACTGGTAACGCTAACCGTGCCACCATGAAGTTCCACAAATTCCTGCACGAGGGATAAGCCAATACCTGAGCCTTCAAAACTGCGTCCTTCGGCACCTTTTACTCGATGAAATCGCTTAAATAAATGGGTTATTTCCTCTTTTGGAATGCCAATGCCTGTATCTTCAACAATTAAATCAACGTAATTTTGAACATACTCTAATCGAACTGTAATTGTACCGGAGAATGTAAATTTAAAGGCATTTGATAGAAGATTAAAGACAATTTTTTCCCACATTTCGCGATCGACATAAATCGCTTCTGGTAAAGGTGGGCAATCAACAATCAGTTGGATTCCAGCCTGTTCTATTGTGGAGCGAAACACACTGGCAAGTTCAGCCGTAAACGTGGCTAAATCTGTTGGCTCATAGGCTGCCTGAATGCGTCCGGCTTCAATGCGGGAAAAATCGAGCAAGGTGTTGACTAATTTCAGTAACCGCAGGGCATTGCGCTGCACAATTTCAATTCGTTCGCGTTGCACAGTAGGTAATGGATGTGCAGTATCAGATAAGGCATCTTCCGTTGGCCCCAACATCAACGTTAATGGCGTGCGGAATTCGTGGGAGACGTTACTGAAAAACTGAGTTTTGGCGCGATCGAGTTCTGCGAGTGCTTCTGCCCGTAGCCGTTCTGCTTCGTAAGCGCGAGCATTGGCGATCGCAGTGGTAATCTGTCCGGCTACTAAATCCCAGAAGCCTTGATAATCATCGTCGAACTGGCGGCGCGGACTAATACCTGCAATCAAAAATCCGCTGAGTCGCGCCTGTCCGGGAGTGGTGAGGGGTAAGACAAAAGCGCAGTTTGGTGACTCTGGCCAAGCACCACCCGGTAAATCCCCAAACTTTGATTTCACTTCATGTACTAACTGACTTTTGCCTTCTTTAAGGACGGCAGAAAGTGACCAGCGATCGCCTATTTCCGATTCCATCTCAATTTCTTCAGGACTGGCTGGGGTTCCTGGGGCTAATCTGGTGGCGCTAACTAGTCGCGCCCGCCCGGTATCATCCAGCAAATACAGCAGCGCAAACGGCACATCGTAGGGGTTATTAGCTAACGTCTGGGCGGAAAGTTCACAAGCATCTTCGACGGTTTTTGCCTCGGCGGTATTAGCTGCAAGTTCTCGTAAAGTGTGCAGACGGCGATCGCCCAAAACGCGACGAGTTTCCTCGGTACAGGCGCAGAAGACCCCACCCACACTTCCATCGTCTTGGGGAATGGGGCTGTAGGAAAAGGTAAAGTAGGTTTCTTCTGGATAGCCATTCCGCTGCATAACTAAGAGCAATTCCTCATTCCACGAAGAATGCCCTTTTTGCAGTACGGCTTCAGCTTGTGGTCCTAGGGTGTCCCAAATCTCCGCCCATACCTGGGAAGCTGGCTGACCTAGTGCTTGGGGATGGCGTTGACCCAAAACCGGAATGTAAGCATCGTTATAAAAATTGGTCATCGACTCTCCCCACCAAACAAACATGGGGTAGCGCGACCCTAACATAATGCGAACCGCAGTTTTCAAGCTTTGCGGCCAAGTATCGGCAGCACCAACTGCGGTAGTTGACCAATCATGCGTTCGCGAAGCGTCTCCGAAGGAGTCTCGCATGAGCGCCCCCATCTCACCTCCGCCTGCCACAATTTCTTCACATCTCGTCAATTTTTGCTCAGTAACCACAATCTTTACTCCGCTTCTGAAAAGTATTTCATAAAACCTCACCTTTAGAGGCAGGAGGAAACGAATACGGGTGCTTGAGTGTGCGAATTTGCTTCATTGGTAGAGGGGAGGGGTTGCCCGTCGATTCTCCCAGAAATTAATTCTGGGGGAAGTCAACCCCTATAGATAATTCAAAATGCCAAATCAATCATATCCATAATGATTGTTAGGTAAACTTACTTTCCATGTCTATATATCTCCAGAAAGAATGAATTTAAGCCTGTTGATTCTCAACTTTTGCTACATTTAACATTGTTTTTAGAACTGAATCAGGATTCAAACTAATAGAATCAATTCCCTGTTCTACCAAGAATTGGGCAAATTCTGGATAATCGCTAGGTGCTTGCCCGCAAATCCCAATTTTGCGATTGTTTTGTTTTGCAGCTTGGATTGCCATTTTGACCATGCGTTTTACACCTTGACTGCGTTCATCAAATAATCGCGCCACCAATGCTGAATCTCTATCTAAGCCTAGTGTTAGCTGAGTTAGATCGTTAGAACCAATAGAAAATCCATCAAAAACCTCAGCAAACTCTTCAGCCATAATTACATTGTTGGGCAACTCGCACATGACATACACTTGCAAGTTATTCACACCCTGATGTAAACCATTCTTGGCCATTTCTGCTAATACTAGACGCCCTTCATCAGGAGTGCGACAAAAGGGAATCATCGGGATGACATTAGTTAAACCCATTTCTTCGCGTACCCGTTTGATGGCATAACATTCCAAAGCAAAAGCTTCTCTATAACCTGGATCGTAGTAGCGTGCTGCCCCTCGCCAGCCCAGCATCGGGTTTTCTTCATGGGGTTCAAACTGTTGACCACCTAAAAGATTGGCATATTCATTACTTTTAAAATCCGACATCCGCACAACCACTGGTTTGGGATAAAATGCCGCAGCAATTCTACCGATCCCTTGAGCTAATCTATCTACAAAATACTGGGTTTTATCTTCATATAGTGCGGTAATTTCTGCAATTTTAGCTTTGACAAATTCATCTTTTAAATTGTCATAGTGAATTAACGCCATTGGATGAATTTGGATTTGGTTGGCGATAATAAATTCTGTACGCGCTAAACCCACCCCATCATTAGGAATAGCAGATAAACTAAATGCTTCTTGGGGATTACCCACATTCATTAAAATTTGCGTGCGGGTGCGGGGTAAGTTTTCTAGATGAACTTCTTGGACTTCAAAAGGTAATAAACCTGGATAAACTCGTCCTTCTTCTCCTTCCGCACAAGAAATCGTCACCTCTTGACCAGTTTTTAAGACTGCCGTAGCATTGCCACAACCAACGATCGCAGGTACACCTAATTCTCGCGCAATAATCGCTGCGTGGCAGGTGCGACCCCCAGAGTTAGTAATAATTGCACTGGCCCGTTTCATAATCGGTTCCCAGTCAGGGTCAGTTCTATCTGTTACCAAAACTTCCCCTGGCTGAAACTGGTCGATTTTACTCACATCTAAAATTAGGCGTACTTTCCCTTGACTAATCGCTTCACCAATCGCGCGGCCTGTCACAAGAGGCTGGGGGGAATTTGAAACTCTTTTCTCCTCTGCTCCTCTGCTCCCCTGCTCCTCTGCTTTCCCTAAGAGGCGATAACTCCGCAGCACATTTCCCCGTTTCTGCGACTGGACTGTTTCTGGACGTGCTTGGACAACAAACAGTTGATTGGTAATCCCATCTTTTGCCCATTCAATGTCCATTGGAGTGTAATGACCGTGAACTTGAGAATAATGATCTTCAATTACACAAGCCCAACGCGCTAGTTGTAAAATCTCGTCATCGGTTAGGACAAATTTAGCTCTTTCTTCGGTAGGAACTAGAATATTTTTGGTAAATTTTGAGCCGTCATCATAAACCATTTTTAATTCTTTGCTGCCCAATTTTTTATCGACAATAGGGCTAAAACCTGCTTTTAAAGTCGGTTTAAAAACATAGTATTCATCTGGGTTAACCGTTCCCTGAACGACATTTTCGCCTAAACCGTAAGCAGCAGAAATTAATGCCGCATCCTTAAAACCAGTTTCCGTTTCAATTGAGAACATTACCCCAGAAGATGCCAAATCAGAACGCACCATTTTTTGCACACCCACAGCTAGGGCAATACTAAAGTGGTCAAATCCCTTAGTATGACGATACGAAATGGCGCGATCGGTAAATAATGAAGCAAAACATTTATGACAAGCGCCTAAAACTCCTGCAACACCCACAACGTTGAGGTAAGTTTCCTGCTGTCCAGCAAAACTAGCATCAGGGAGGTCTTCCGCAGTGGCGCTAGAACGGACGGCGACATCTGTATCTGCATGGTATGGCTCACATAAACTTGTATATGCTGTAGCGATCGCCTGGCGCAGTTCCGCGGGAAATGGTGTATGCATCAGTAGCGATCGCGCTTTTTTTCCTCGTTCCTGTAAATTTTTTACATCCTCAACATCTAGGTCAGAAAATAGTTCCCTTAGCTTTGTTTCTAACCCAGCAGACTCAATAAAATAACGATAAGCATAAGCAGTAGTAGCAAACCCAGTCGGAACGTTAACGCCTTTGGGTGTCAACTGTTGAATCATTTCCCCTAGTGATGCATTTTTCCCCCCTACTGAGGGAATATCCGCAATACCCACCTCATCAAACCAAAGGATCAGCGATCGCTCTTTGGTATCAACAGACAAAGTATTTTTAGCTACTGTTACCATCAGTATTACCTCACAAATAAATACTTTAGTTATAAGTACGAAATCGCTAGTACTGCTGGGCGAAATCAAATAATAATCAAGGGTTAAGCTACAGGGATCAAGGATAAAAATAAGCGTTTGTGGATTCTCTTCCCTGGAATAGAGTTTTTAATTCCGCTGTGGCGTGCTAGTATATTTTGCTTATGTTCAATTTTAAATAGTAAATTTGGAATTGTGCTACAAAATGCCGAAATATAGTCAAGAAAAATTAACAATAATTCGGGATAATAACAATATTCAGAATTATGGATACAATATAAGATGGCGCAATTAGAACAACTACTGAAAATGGCAGAAGACGAGCTAACTGAGTACAGTACTGATGCTCGCAAAATTGAAAAACTGCGCCGGAAAATTGGTTTATCGGTTTCGTTAGTCGAGCAACGAGAAATCAAAGCAGCATTATTAGCTACCATGCAACCCAATGAAATTGCCCGAATTGTGGAAGAACAAAGACAAGTAGTAGCTTTACCATTTTGGGGAATCGCTGGATTAGGTTTATTATTAGGAATTTCTTTAAATCAACCCATAGGATTATTAGCAGCTATAGCTGGTTCTGTAGCAGCTTTTAGACTGCAAAAATGGGGTTGGCAATTACAAGCAAAACGTTTGTTACTCCAAACCTTCGAGGATATTGAAGCGCGAATTGCTCAACCCAATAAGTAAAAAATTTTGAGTAGTTAATCCCCAATACGGTTCAGTTAAGAAAATTCTTCTGTGAAGGCAAGGGAACAGGGAACAGGGAACGGGGAACAGAGAGAGAAAAAACAGGCTTATCTGAACTGTATTGAGTTAATCCCAGTCTGCGATCGCAAGTTTAAAGATGCGTGACAATTCGTTAACATTTTGGCTAACGAGAATCGCTGAGAATGCGAATCAGCAAAAAAGGAACCACAGATAAACATAGATAAATATCGGTGTTCATCTGTGTTTATCTGTGGTTTTATTTTCAAAGCAGGTCTATTCTCGCTCAGGCGAACGGTGAAATTCCGTTTTGGACTTTCTGCAATAATTACAAAGTCAAGCTTAAGATAACTTTGTGAGAAAACCCAAGAGGCGTTTGGTATTCTCTGTGAGCAGTGTGCGACGATAAGCATCTGCTGCTTTCTTAATAGCTTCAGCCTGAGTGGGATAGGGATGAATGACACCGCTTAACTTATTCAAACCTAACTTACCCACAATTGCCGTAGTCACTTCCGAGATCATCTCACCTGCATGACGAGCAACAATGGTAGCACCGAGAATTTCATCAGAGCCTTTTTTGTGGTGAATTTTGAGAAATCCTGATTCTTCACCATCTGCGATCGCTCGGTCTACACTACTAAAAGGAATTTTAATTGTTTCCACATCCAAGCCTTTCTCCTTGGCTTGCTGTTCAGACATTCCTACTTGAGCAATTTCTGGGTCAGTATAAGTAACCCAAGGCATAACTAAACTGCTGAGTTTGGAACGTCCTAAACCAAAGGGAGAAAACAGCGTATTTTTAATAACAATGCGTGCGGCTGCATCAGCGGCGTGGGTAAACTTCCAGTTCATGCAGATATCACCAGCTGCATAAATCTTGGGATTGGTCGTTTGCAGGTAATCGTTCACCTTGACACCGTGCTGCTTATCGTACTCTACCCCAACTACTTCTAAATTGAGTCCTTCTACATTAGGAGCGCGTCCCGTACCTACTAAAATTTCATCTACAGTCACAGAATCTCGATGACCGTTAGAGGAGAAGTAAAGCCGCTTACCTTCGGTGACAGTTACTACCTCTTCTAATTTGGAATTTAGTACTAAGCGAATTCCTTCTTTAACCAAAACTTTTTGCAGAATTTCGGCAGCTTCCGCATCTTCTTTATTGAGAATGTGAGAACTGCGATGGAAAAGTACCACTTCACAACCCAAGCGGCGGAAAGCCTGTGCTAATTCACAACCGATAGGGCCACCACCAATCACTGCTAAATGTTCCGGTCGTTGAATTAAAGAAAAAACCGACTCATTGGTAAGATAACCAGCTTTTTCAATTCCGGGAATCGCAGGTTGCGCAGCTCTAGCGCCAGTAGCAATTACGGCTTTTTTAAAACGCAGGGTTTGGTCGCCAACTTCCACGGTATTTTTACTTGCAAACCGACCGCTACCTAAGAATACATCGACTCCCAACTTTTGAAAGCGTTCAGCCGAGTCATGAGGACTGATACCAGCTCTGATACGGCGCATTCTTGCCATCACTGCGGAAAAATCAACATCAATAAGTTTGGGAATATTAATTCCCAATTCCTTACCATCCCACAGTTCGCCTACCACACGCGCAGAGCGAATGATAGTTTTAGATGGAACGCAACCCACATTTAAGCAATCTCCACCCATGAGATGCTTTTCTATCAAAGCCACTTTTAAACCCAAACCCAAACCCGCCGCACCCGCAGCCACCACTAATCCCGCTGTCCCCCCGCCAATCACTACCAAGTCGTAAACATTCGCAGGTTCTGGATTTATCCAATCTGGTGGATGCACCTGAGAGACCAAAGCCTGGTTATACTCATCCATTGGGCGAACTGCGACTCTCTCGAATTCTAAACTGGACATTGGTCTGACCTCATTTCATGGGTATTGGGGATTGGGAATCGGGGATGGGAATTATTTTCCCAGTACCATAATGTACAAGGATTACAGCCTCAGAAATGTTTATCGGTTGGATAATTAACAGATATTTTCCCAGCCTCAGTTTAATTATTAATCACTTCATCCTCTAAAGCTTTCCTTGCTATCCGGGTGATATAAATTGTGACGGCAACAGTAGCAATAAAACCAATAATCCGAATTGCCCATTGCACAGTGGGGTTAGTAGGTTGAGCTTCAGTACCAATTCGGGCTAGATTCCCAGCCAAAGAACCAATGTACACATACATAATTGTTCCGGGAATCATGCCCACAGAGCCAATAAAGTAGTCTTTGAGAGAAACTCCTGTAATCCCAAAAGCGTAGTTCAATAAATTAAACGGAAATATTGGCGAAAGTCGCGTTAACAGCACAATTTTTAATCCAGCTTTGCCAACAGCGTTATCAATTGCGGCGAATTTTTTGTTATCTGCTATTTTACGGGCAACCCAGCCTCTCGCTAAATAACGTCCAACTAAAAAAGCCGCAGTCGCTCCTAAAGTTGCACCTATAAATACATATACAGAACCCCAAACTACACCAAAAACAACACCAGATCCTAAAGTCAAAATAGAGCCTGGTAAAAAAGCAACTGTGGCAATGATATAAAGTGCAATAAAAGCTATAGCTCCTAGAGAACCAAGGCTATCAATCCATTGCAAAGCGTCTTTTAAAGTTTCTTGGGGGTTAAAGGTATTTGTAGTAGTAGATGCTTGGGCTAGGTCTGTATTAGATAAGAAGACGATATTTAGTAGCAGCAATGTTAATACAATTACTTTTTTTACACGCTGAAAATATCTGCTCTTCTTGGACGAACCGCCAAGAAAGAAATAGGTAAGTGGTTGGAAAAGCTGCTTAATTGTGGTTCTTTGTATCATGATTTATTTCGGCTGTCGCTACACTTTCTTTGAGAGCTTTCTGCGCAACTCTTGTAACATAGATAGACACGGCAACTGTAGCAATACATCCCATCACTTGGAGCGCCCATTCTCCTACTTGAGCTTGGGTATTTGCTGGTTGATGAGGCGTATTCAGCATGGCAAGATTACTAGCTAAAGAGCCGATGTAAACATACATCACAGTACCCGGAATAATACCGATAGAACCTAAGATATAATCTTTAAGTGAAACTTGTGTTATCCCAAAAGCGTAATTTAACAAGTTAAAGGGAAAGATAGGCGAAAGCCGAGTCAGTAGCACAATTTTCCATCCTTCTTTGGCAACGGCTAAATCAATTGCTTTAAATTTAGGATGTTTTTCAAGTTGTTGAGCCACCCAATCCCGTGATAGATAACGCCCAATTAAAAATGCTAAAGTAGCTCCAATAGTTGCCGCAATTATTACATAGATAGACCCCCAAAAAACGCCAAATAGACAACCTCCTTTTAACGTTAAAATAGAACCTGGTATAAACAATAAGGTTGCTAAGTTATAAATCGCTATGAAAGCAATGGGACCAAAATAACCAAGATTATTTACCCACATCACTGTGGTATGTAAAAGTTCTTGAAGGTTGAGATGTTTGCTCGTAATTATAAGCGCGGCAACTAGACAACTTAATAGTAAAAGCTTGAGTTTAGTATATAATTTACGCTTATGCATTTTCAGTTGTCAGCCTGTTTACTGTTCACTGTCTTGCTATCTTCAACCAAGATATTCCAATTCCATGAGAATCAGCTTAATTCTTCCTAAATTTTTCTTGGCGATACCAGCTACGAATTCGCTCAGGTGATACTCCCAGTAAATAAGCGACAATTACTATTTGATTAATTAAGGTAGTTTGAAGAATTCCCTTGCGCAACCATCGACGGGCTGAGGTGACAACTGGTTGTGCAATAATAGCGATTCTACCGTTAGATTTTAAACGGCGTATGAGTTCAAAGTCTTCCATAATTGGCAATTCAGGAAAACCACCAATTTGCTGAAATACTTCTTTGGTAATGAAAATTGCTTGATCGCCATAGGGCATTTGCAAAAAATGCGATCGCCTATTCACTCCCCATTCTACCAACCTGATACCCCAACCCGATGCATCAATCCGCAAGTTAAACGCACCCGCCACTGTTTTTGGTTCTTGTAGTGCTGTGCGAATCATGGCATCAAAGCCAGGAGGTAAACGCGTATCTGCGTGGAGAAACAGCAGAATCTCGCCGCTAGCAGCTACAGCACCCGCGTTCATTTGCACCGCCCGCCCAGGAGATGACAAGATAACTTTGACACCTAATGACTGTGCTCTTGCTACAGTGTCATCTTGAGAGCCACCATCTACTACAATGACTTCTATATTTATACTCGGTTGGGTAGTAGCTAACGTATCTTTAATATTTGCGGCTTCATTGAGAGTTGGAATGATGATAGAGATAGTTGCAGCGCCAAGATTCTGATTCATAATTGCTGAGTTTCTTTTCTGGCTGCTTATTGTACTTCTATCCAATCCCTCGCAATGACTTTCTCTAACTTCTGCAAGTTCTGTCGTTACTTCAGCGCACTCTGCATCTAATCATGAAAAATCGCATCGAAGAGTGATCGCTCTTTTCGGGGATTGCTTGGCTGGCAATGAGTTTTTATAATTAGGCGATCGCACCATACAAAAACGAACCTTGAAGCGGCTTTTCTCAACTCAATAGTGGCTTTTCTCAACTCAATAGTGGCTTTCCTCAACTCAATAGCGGCTTTCCTCAACTCAATAGCGGCTTTCCTCAACTCAATAGCGGCTTTCCTCAACTCAATAGCGGCTTTCCTCAACTCAATAGTGGCTTTTCTCAATTCAATAGCGGCTTTCCTTAACTCAATAGTGGCTTTCCTCAACTCAATAGTGGCTTTCCTTAACTCAATAGTGGCTTCCGCAACCTCTGCATCTAATCTGAAAAAATGGCATCGAAAAGCGATCGCTACCAATTCTCCTCTAGAGCGATATCTTGTACAGTCAAATAGGAAAATTCCAGCCCCATCAAATCTAATAGTTCAAGAAATATATCAGGCTGGATTTCCATGATTTCTGCTGCTTTTTTGAAACTAGTAACTATAGGAAATAACGCATCTAGCACAAACAAAAATGGCTATTAATTGTTAGCTAGATTTGAGTATTTTAATTAGTCCAGCAATTGCTGCAACTACTATTGAAACACTTAAAGCGATCGCAAAAGGACTAGAGGGTTGTTGCAGCAATACAGGCGTAACATCAACTGAGTATTGTGAATTTATGGGTTGGACAGTTGTGATACTCTGTTGTGACTTAATGGTGGTTGTTTGATTATTAAACATTATTTTGACCTCATCTAAATTGTTCTTGAGATAAAGATAAGTTGACTCGAAAGCTACCTGTTATAGCTTTCATGTTCTTTGAAAATCTGCAAATTTACGGTGATAGCTGGTCTTGAGCAGTTAAGTTATGGGAAAATACTTTGAATTCCTTCCCATACCTATATAGTGGAATAGCTTGCTGGCTCTTTTAGGTCGTATTTGGCTCAATCTTTAGCTCAGTTTCGGTCTCACAGCTTTTACTACATGTAAGTAAGCCACAATTGAAGAGACACTTCTGGAAAATAAATATGGGAATTTCACTTAGAGCCTCGACCCAAGGGCTAGATATAGTTGAGCAGGCAAGAATACGCAAGGGTTGGAAAAAACAAGATGATACTTGGTGTGGTAGCGTGCCTACTTCACGGGAAACTTTGAAGCGGTTTCGGCGTGGTGAGCCAATTCAAAAAGAAACCTTTATGAGAATCTGTGAGGTAATGGGAGTGGACTGGCAAAGGGTTGTTGATAACACTGTCCATCCTCGCCTATCACCGCCAGATCATACTAAAGATTGGGGTGAAGCTCCTGATGTTTGGGTTTTCTATGGACGCACTCAAGAACTAGCCAAACTACAGCGAGTAATTGTGCAAGACCGCTGCCGTGTGGTATCACTACTAGGTATTGGGGGAATTGGCAAAACTGCTTTAGCCGTGCAACTGGCAGAACAGATCCAAGATGAGTTTGAGTATTTTATTTGGCGATCGCTCCGTAATGCACCATCGCTTGAATCTCTTTTAGTCGACTTGGTTTCTTTCTTTTCTCACCAGCAACAAACTCAGGCGGAATTATCACAATTAATTGATTTTTTATGCCAGCACCGCTGTTTAATGGTATTAGATGAACTAGATGCGATTTTCGGCAATAGCTATTCTGCCGGATATTATCGCCCTGGATATGAAGCCTATGGTGAGCTAATAAAACAAGTTGGAGAAAGACGCAATCTGCAAAGTTGCTTAGTACTAACCAGTCGGGAGAAACCACAAGAAATTGTTTCGTTAGAGAGTAATAGGCTAGCTATTCGGTCATTACTACTGGAAGGTTTGGGGGACGCAGCCAGTGCAATTTTCAAAGAAGAAGAATTGCTCTATGAACCAGAACAATGGCAAGAACTCATTCAAATGTATCGAGGCAATCCTCTAGCTTTAAAAATAGTTTCTACAACTATCCAAGATTTATTTGGAGGTAGCGTAGCTGAATTTTTAAGGCACAACACAATAGTTGTTAGCGATCAATTTAGAGAAATTTTAGATCACCAATTTCAGCGACTATCTCTTTTAGAAAAAAAGATTATGTACATGCTAGCAAATTATAAATACCCAATATCGCTAGAGCAATTAAAACAAAACGTATCATTAATTATATCAACATCAGAAATCATCGAAGCTTTGGATTCCCTTAGCAGGCGATCGCTAATTGAAAAAAGTACAGAACAAAGTGCAGTGCTTTTTACACTACAACCTGTGGTGATGAAGTACGTTAAAAGATTTAAGGAATAGGTATTTTAAGCGGTGAAGCTACAAGCACTTAGCCATTTTTTGAATTGAGATCGCGCAAAAGTATGGTCTACTGCATCAACCCTAACTGCCCTCGCTCAAATCCTGACAACTGCCAGAGGTGCCAAGCCTGCGACAATGATTTGCTTATTCAAGGTCGGTATTGGTTAATTAAACCTCTGCGGCAACTGCACGCCTCAGATTATATTGAAGTCTTTGAGGTCAATGAGGATAGGAATAAACAAACAAAGCTCTCCTTGTTAAAAGCTGTAAAGACCGCTTTTCGCCATCCAAGCACACTCTTAAGAGCTTCGGCTGCACAGGTGTTATATTCTCCGCCAAAAGTCCTAAAGGTTCTCAAGACAAACCGGAACGAAAAGTACGCCGAACTGTTTGAACAAGAAGCAAGGATATTAACTTATCTGAGACATCCAGGGATTCCCAAAGCACAGCCAGATGAGAACTTTAGCTGGCGGCTTAGGAATAATCAAGAGCTGCGTTGCTTGGTGATGGAAAAAATTGAGGGTCAGAATTTGCAGCAGTGGTTGCAGGAAAATCAGCGAATTTCTGAAGAGAATTTAGCACTTGATTGGCTTAAAAAAATTGTGGAAATCCTGGATTATGTGCATCAAAAAGGCTTTTTTCATAGGGATATTAAGCCGTCCAATATTATGTTGAAACCTGATGGTTCACTTGTGCTGATTGATTTTGGAACAGCTAGGGAAGTCACACAAACAGTAATTAATGGGCAAGACGTGACTGTAGTTTGCTCACCTGGTTATACTGCTCCTGAACAAGTGAAAGGTCGAGCCGTTCCTCAATCTGATTTCTTTGCTTTAGGGCGCACATTTGTCCATTTACTCACGGGTTACCATCCCGGTGAATTTTCTGTAGACTCTCAAACAGATCAGTTGATTTGGCGATATCACGCTCCACACATATCACAGGAGTTAGCAGATTTTATAGATAAATTAATAGCTCCATCCGTACAAAATCGATTTCAAAATACACAATTAATATTGCAAAGTCTACAGGAAATTAGTGAGTCTTTACCGCAACAATATGAACAAACAGAGCCTCCACCGTTCCAACCATACTCACCGATTCCTCATCCTGTACCTGTTATCCAATCTAAAAGGCGTATTAAGCGTATTATTGTTGGGCTGATAGTAATCCTATTGCTAGTTGTAGGCATATGGAAATTTCTAATACCTCCATCATCCTCAACCTGTTTACGTGCTCCAGATGGTGTCTTAGATGTGAATGAGATGGCTTTCAGTCCTGATGGCAATTATATCGTCACAGCAAGTTTGAACAATGGCAACAATGACAGTATAGTGAGAGTGTTCAAATCAAGCAGTAACAACGAGTTAGTGCATACTATAAACCGTAAAGATGTAGTAGCACTCAAATTCAGTCCAGATGAGAATAAAATAGCCATAGCTAGCTTTGATAGCAGCTTAGGCTTGTGGAAGATGACTAATGAGGGTAAAATCAGCTTCTTAGAAACTTTAGATTATCCAAATTTAGAGCCTCTAAAAAATTACATAGTTGCTCTTGCCTTCAGCCCCAAAGGCAATTTTCTCGCTGCGGCAAGTGTTGGCGGTTCTATACAAATTTTTTCGACAAATAGTACAGAGGTTTTTGTAAGTAAGCGTATAATATATGGTAAGTACGTAAAGTCTATTAGTTTCAGTCCAGATGAAAAGTATTTAGCCATAGTTGGACGCGATAATAAAGCATCGGTGTGGAAGTGGAAAGATGAAAAGGAAAAAGACGGGCTGCGACTGAATGATGTAGTAGCCGTTGCCTTCAGTCCAAGGGATGGCAAATACTTAGCCATAGCAAATGCTGAAGGCACTGTAGAAGTGCGAAACGCAGATAATAACTTTGACATTTTTAAAACAATAAAACTTAAGACTTACCCAACGGCTATAAACTTTAGTCTTGACGGCAAACATTTACTCTTGCTTGGTTGGAACCAGACGGCTAAGTTGTGGAGTTTGGAAAACCAAGGCAAACTTATATCTTTAGAACAAAATTCCAATGATAAGGTGAAAGCAGCTGCCTTCAGTTCAAAAAGTGGGCAGTATATCGCCACTGTTAACAATAAGGATACAATAAAAATTTGGGACAAAAGCGGTACTTTCATTAAACAATTGTCACAAGATAACGACAATAGTTTAGAAGCAGTTATCTTCAATCCCAATGATGATACACAGTTGGCCTTAACTGGTGCAAATGGCTGTCTACAAATACGAAAATGGTCTAAATTTATTTTAGGTCGTTGGGTTTTTGAATAACTCTCTTGTTTCTTGAGCTGCTTTCTCCATTTCCTTCGTATAATCATCATTTTCAATCTTCAAGGCTTCACTAAGATGCTTTCGTAAAATTTCTGATGCTTTTGTATATTTAGGAATCGCTGGACGTGAAACCGAGTTTTCAACAATTTTTAACAGATCTGGATAGTAGCTATATTTCGCCACAATCTTAGGATCGTAAAACAAGTTCTCACGGCTTGGCACAGAGGCATATGCCAGAGTAAATTTTTGCTGAGATGCTGCACTTGTCAAGAATTTAATCGCTTTCAAGGCTTCTTTTTTATGTGGACTCTTTTCGGCAATTCCAAAGCCCCAGCCACCTTTGCAAGAAGCATAACTTTCTTTTTTTTGGGGGTGAACGACAGGTTTAATAGCAATATTGCTAGGAAAATCAGACTCTGACCCATTAATATCACGCCAGACATCAGGCCAATTACGCAAAAAAACAGCTTCATTATTCGTAAACATGCTGTGGGTAGTTCGCTCCTCGTTATTTATGAAATTTTTAGGAGAAATATCTTTTTTAATTGTGTCGCGTAAAAACTTTATCGCCTTTATCGCTTCTAATTTGTCTAATCCTACCTCGTTTCCATTAATCCAGAAGCCACCATAACTGTCGAGTACCTCAACAAACATGGCCGTCATTGCTTCTGAAGGTTTTCCCTGCCAAAGATAACCGTATGGAATGTCTTTTTTCTTTTGCTTTACTAGCTCAGAAATTTCCATTAAATGATCAAATGTCAGTTTTTCTGGAAGCTCAATTTTTAGCTCATCTAGCCAATCTTTCCGGTAGAAAAGTACACCGACATCGCTACGAAAAGGAATGCGATAAAGTTTATTTTTAAAACGTCCAGCATCAACCTCACTCGTTATAAAACCTTTCAATTCTTTTTCTGGAAAATACTCAGTAAGATCCATTAGCAATTTCTTGTCGGCAAATTCAGGAACCCAGATAATATCCATGTAAATTAAGTCATATTTTGGTTGTTGCTTGTTAAATTCAGAAATATAGATTTCTTTGAGATCATCACTCTTGTCTGGATTTTCTAGATTATTTTCGGCAGCATTTGCTATTTCAATTAAAATGTCTCGATTGTTATCATTGAATTGCTTGAGCAGTGGTCGCCAATATTGAGATTCACGCTGCGTTACTACAAACGATAGCGTGACTAGCGGTTTAGGCTGATCTTGCTGATGAGAGCAGGCTGAAAGCAATTTAATAGATAAAATGAAGGCAAAGATTAACCCTAAAATTCGCAGAGTTATAAATCGCGGTAGTAATTTTCGCTGTTTGCCTATCATTATGATTATCTTATTTGTTGTACCTTTAATAAATAATTCTAAGGCAGGCAAGATGCCTGCCCCACAAGAAAATACAATTAACCCAACCCAGCTTTCAAATCAGTCAACGCTTGCGTTAAAGCCTCTGGTAACTTACTTGCATCGCGTCCGCCGGCTTGGGCTAAATTTGGTCTTCCACCGCCGCCACCGCCGCAAATTTTGGCGATCGCACCGATAAATTTACCAGCTTGCAAACCCTTCTTATTCACCTCTGCACTGAAGGCTGTAACTAAACTAACTTTATCGACTTCGGGAACCGAACCTAGCACTACTGCACCGTTACCTAGCTTTTGTAATAAGCGTTCGGCTGCGGTTTTCAAGGATTCGGGATCGACATCATCTAATTGGGCGACGAGTATCTTATAGTCACCCACAGATTCGGCTGTTTGCAGCAAGCTATCAGATTTTGCGATCGCCAATTGTCCTTTTAATGTATCCAGTTGTTTTTGGCTGGTTCTGAGTTCATTTTGCAGAGTTGTGATTCTCTCTGGTAGTTCTTCGGGTTTAACTTTAAAGCGATCGCTCAAATCTTTGACTACTTTATCTCGCAGGTTAAGATAATCTAGCACCGCTGGGCCGGAAACAGCTTCAATTCGCCGCACTCCAGAAGCGACACCAGCCTCGGAGATAATTTTGAATACGCCAATCTCAGCAGTATTGTTGACATGAGTACCGCCGCACAGTTCCATTGACACGCTAGGGAAGTCAATCACCCGCACTTCGTCACCATATTTTTCTCCGAACATGGCAACAGCACCTCTAGCTTTGGCTTCTGCTAAAGGTAATATTTCTACTTTCGCAGAGTGTGCCTCAGCAATCCAACTATTCACCTGTTCCTCAATTTGCTGGACTTCCTCTGCTGTCAATGCACGGGGACAGTTGAAGTCAAAGCGCAATCTATCAAAGGAAACCAAAGAACCTGCTTGCGATATCCCTTCATCGACAATTTTTTTCAACGCCGCTTGTAGCAGGTGAGTTGCTGTATGGTTAGCTTGCAGACGACGACGACAAGCGCGATCGATTTGAGCAGTTACAGTATCTCCTACTCGGATTGTACCGCGTTCAATGCGTCCGAAATGCACAAAGAAATCTGATTCTTTCTTCACGTCATCAACGCGAACGACAACGCCATCACCAGAGATATAACCGCGATCGCCTATTTGTCCCCCAGATTCAGCATAGAATGGCGTTTTGTCGAGGACGATTTGTACGTCTGTGCCAGCTTCTGCTTCTTCTTGAGCAACCCCAGCTACTAGCAATACCTCAACTTTCCCTGTCGCCGCAGGTTGGGTATAACCTAAAAACTCGGTAGCGTGGATATGTTCTGCTAGTTTATCGAGGGAACCTTGAACAGTTAAATCGATGGTTTCATGTGCTGCTTTGGCACGTTCCACCTGTTTTTGCATTTCGACATTGAATCCCTCAACATCAACTTCTAGTCCCTGTTCTTCTGCAATCTCTTGCGTCAGTTCTAGGGGGAAGCCGTAGGTGTCATACAAAGTAAACGCACTTTCACCACTAATTTCGGTTTTTCCTTGCTGTTTTACCTGTTGGATAATTTCCTCCAGCAGTTTTTCGCCTCTATCAAGAGTCCGCAGGAAATTAGCTTCTTCTCGTTGCAGTTCAGCTTTAATTGCTGCTTCTCGTTGCCGCACGTTGGGGTAAGCTGATTCAGAAAGAGCGATCGCAGTTTCGGCAACTTGGGTAATAAATTCGCCAGAAATGCCAATTAATCGCCCATGACGCACCACCCGCCGAATTAATCGCCGCAATATGTAACCCCGTCCGACGTTAGAGGCGCGGATTTCATCAGCGATCATGTGGACGACAGCACGCACGTGATCGCCAATCACTTTCAACGAGATTTTGGTTTTCTCGTCACTCTTGTGATAGTCAATCCCCGCAATTTGCGCTGCTGTCTGGATAATCGGGAAAATTAAATCAGTTTCGTAATTATTCGGTACTTTTTGCAGGATTTGTGCCATTCTTTCCAAACCCATACCTGTATCGATGTTCTTGTTTTGCAGTGGTGTTAAATTACCTTCTGCATCCCGGTTATATTGCATGAAGACGAGATTGTAGAACTCGATAAACCGCGAATCGTCTTCTAAATCAATGTTGTCGTCGCCGCGTTCGGGGTGGAAATCGTAATATATCTCAGAACAAGGGCCACAGGGGCCAGTCGGGCCAGATACCCAAAAGTTATCATCTGCACCCATGCGCTTGATTCTTGCTGCTGGTACACCGATTTGATCGCGCCAAATCGCAAAGGCTTCGTCGTCTTCTTCAAACACGCTGACTACAAGATTGTTTGGGGAGAAGCCAAAGACTTGGGTAGATATTTCCCATCCCCAAGCGATCGCTTGTTCTTTAAAATAATCTCCAAAGCTGAAGTTACCCAGCATCTCAAAGAACGTATGATGCCGTTTGGTGCGTCCGACGTTTTCGATATCGTTGGTACGGATGCACTTTTGGGATGTGGTAGCTCGCTTAAATTCCGGCGTGCGTTGCCCTAAGAATATAGGTTTAAATGGTAGCATCCCCGCGATCGTCAGCAGTACGGTCGGGTCTTCAGGCACAAGAGAAGCACTTGGGAGAATCTGGTGTCCTCGTTCAGCAAAGAAGTTCAGGAATAAGGTGCGAATTTCGTTACCGCTGATGTACTGGGGATTAGAAGACATGGGTTTTACAAACTTAATATCAATAAACTTGGGAAGGCCGACAGAGGATCGTTACTTCGCTTTACAGACAAAGTATGCCGCAGTCAAGGACATCTGTGCTACCAGTTTTTTGCTTCCGAGTTAATCCCTTAGTAAAGCTTGGCGAAAATCAAGGTCTAATACCTCTGAGGGTGAGCGAGAAAACACGCCTATAAGCTTGAGATGGGAGTCTCTTGTAGATGCCCAAAGACGGCTACTCTAGAACCCGCAGGGTATTTTGACTGACGTTTAGCAGTACTAAGTATATTTGCAGATATACCTTTATATTCTATATTTTGGCATTTCCGGAAATTTTGCAGCTAGTCACTTTGCGTAGGAAAGTAAGTATGTACTAACAAAATCACCTAACTCTGGTAGGATGAACAATCCAACTAGAGAAGATAACATTAATCGTTAAGAATAGATTAAGTTTTTTTCAGAGGTTAAGTAATGGCATTAAAACTGAATGTACCAAACATTGCCTGTGAAGACTGTGCGGCAAAAATTAGCGACTCCATTCATGTAATGGAACCTGATGCAAAAGTGGATGTAGATGTCAATGCTAAAACTGTTACTGTAGAATCCGCAGCATCTGAGGAGACTATTAAACAGATAATTGTTGCTGCTGGTTACAAAATCTCAGGTTATTAATCATGTTCTAACTTTGTTGACAAGTTAGATTCAAAACTTTTTACATTTCCATAAAGTGTTGCTGTATTGTCCGTTTCTTGATAGAGCGGACAATCACGTATTTAACCAAATTTATCTTGGTTAATGTTAGGGTTTTTATTCAATAGTTATGTAAAATTACTGAATTATTTTCAATCTTTTCATGAAGATATAACTAATAAAATATATTCATAAGGCTTCGATTTATCATTTATTAGCACTATCGCTTAACACTTGCTGCATGAGGCTTTCCTTACTCCTGCACCGATGTACAAATATATTCTATTTAAGTAGCTTGATTCAGTATTTTAAGGGAGATCTAATTTTTTAGATTAGCAAATATAGCGGTTATTACTGGGAAATATAAATTTTATAAAATTTTAAATATTCAATTTTAGTAATTTTTTTGCTTCATTATATGCTTAGTATTATCAACCATTGGGTTCATAAATATTCCCAATGACCGATACCTGGAAAACACATAAAGACTTTTGTTTCAAGAAGGAATATTCAGTATTTTTACTGTTTTAAAAAAAATATGAAAAAGTAGAAAGTATGTTCATAAGTTCATTTACTAGTAACTATAGTTGAGGTAAATCCTTAAAAGGAGATTAAAATTGCAAATAAATTATAGATTTAGCAGTAAAACGGTTAAAGCAAGAGTAGTTTTCCCTAACCAGAAATACCGACATATTCAGTATTAATTAAGTAAGAACAGCAGTGTTACAAGGTCATACTTTTAAAGTTGAAAGAGGGCAAAAAGCAAAACAATGAATATTTCCATTCTGGTCTTCGGGAGTCAGAAATTCCTCACCACACTTCCAGATCAGATCCGTTATGCAACCGCTTTTAGCGTAGAAGTTATTGCCAATCTCGATCAGGCAGTTTCCCATATTACAATGACGCCGCCCGATATTATAGTTGTGCAGGCTAGCCTAGATGGCAGTATGGAACTGTGTAGCTGGTTGAAAGATCAACCAAAGCTATCTTGGATATACAGTATTCTTTTGGAAGATCGTTCTCAGCAGATAACTGATAGAGAGAAATATGGCTGGGAGTGGGAATTGGAGATGACTTCCTCGGCATTAAAACAAGGAGCCGATGCTTATATTTGGCAGCTTCCTGAAGGAAAAACAGATTATACATTGGCAGAGTTGACTGCTAACCAGCGTTTGATACTAGCTCAATTAACGGTTGGGTTGCGCAAAGCAAAAAAGTACCGTGATTTAATTCGGACAAATGATTTATTATCTGCGATCGCCCTGGCTGATTCTTTGACGGAACTCAATAATCGTCGTGCTTTGGAGTGGGACTTACCTAGGCAAATTCAAAAAGCCCGTGAACAGTCACTTCCTTTTAGTTTAATCATTTTAGATGTTGATTTTTTTAAAAAAGTTAATGATACTTACGGTCATTTAGTTGGCGATCGCCTGTTGCAGTTGCTGTGTATTCGTGTCCGACATAATTTACGCTTTCAAGATACTCCTTTCCGCTATGGTGGCGAAGAATTTGTGATTCTTTTAGCCAATACTACTGGTGAAGAGGCATTAATTGTAGCACGTCGTTTGAATCGCATAGTTAGCGAACAACCATTTGCAATTAACAATCAACATACTATTAACATCACGATTAGTTTAGGTACTGCCTCTCTACAGAGTGATGATGACGAGCAAGGCATCAGTCTGTTGCATCGTGCCGATCAATGTTTGTTAGAAGCTAAAGCTACTGGACGAAATAAAGTTATTGGTTGGGATCACTTATCCCATGTTCCGTATCTTAAAGCTGCTTCTTCTTAAAACTTGTTTATCAAAAAAATTTTAAGATCCAAGGGTGGGTTCGGCGCACAAATAAACACAGTTTTAAGTGTTAGATAAATGCGTTGTAACCTACCTTTTTAATTTGGTAGGTTATACTTTCACTGCCGCTTACTTATGCCGATGTTAACTGTGCACTCTCAATCGCACTCTGACATTCTGCTACTGAGGCACGTTGCTGCATGGCTTTAACTAAAGCTTCGTAACTTGACCAATTTTCTTGTAATAAGTTTTTGGCTTGTAGCGCATGAAACCGTTGTTTTTGTTGACGATTGTTATCTGAAAATCCTAAATTTGTCAATACCTCTGCTAGCTGGCGGCGATCATCAGATCCACCTTCAGCATTTTGAAAAACCAAATTTTCCGCAGCAATCCCAGCCATCCAAACAGTACAGTAGCGATCCAAAATTTGAGCGCTAATTTTGCCTACTTTTAGTTGAGATGCTAATTCGCCATCATCAAAAGTAACACCACCTTGCCCTGGTTGCCCTTGTTGCCAGGCTTCCCAAGCACTGAGAGTGTAGCCAGTAACGGGAATATTTAATAGCTGTGCAACTAGAAAATGCCCGGCTTCATGGTGGATAACGCGATCGCGATGTTCGCTAGAGAAGCCAGCAATCCAATCTAAAATCAGAGAACCTCCCTTTCCTTGGAAGCTGAAACTGTCGAAAGTAGCTATTCCCAAGATAGTGAAGGTAGCAATTGCTGGTATTGTTGGCGAAATGTTCAATAATGGCCCCAGCAACGCCGATAGGGTGATTAGGAAAATAGATATTGCAATTAAATTTAAGGCAGTCTGGCTCATTGCGAGTTTGATCAATGCAACTTAATCTTTCTTCATTATTAGCCGATTTTCGGGTTTATTGATCTAGTAACTTTGCAACTACCAATAGTTTTTAGTCAAATTAGACGTTACTCAACCTCTGATTTTGGTATATGCACCTTCTGGTTAGCAGCCTGAATAATTCTGGCTACGGTGTTGTAAGCTAAGCCACTAATACGACTTATAGCTCGAAAGCTCATGCCTTCTGCATAGGACTGCAAAACAATCTGTACGTCTTCGTTGTTTACTTGACGACGGTAATAAAGCGTATTTAAAGTCTCGCTAAAGGTTTGGCGACAACTTGGGCATAAGTAGCGTTGGCTACCTTTACTTGTTTTGCCGTGTTTACGAGTGCGGTCATATCCACATAGAGGACATTTGACTTTCTGTTTGGGAAAATTGGTTTGCTTTTGGGTTAACAAACCCAAGCTTTGATAGGAAGAAATTAAGCTAGGAGTCTTCTTCTGCATCCCAACCTGAATTGACATAAATTTATTTGCCTTGTAACAGAATTGATACTTTATCTATGTTTTTGTTGAGCTAATTGCTATTCTGCTTTTTTAAGAGAACACAGAGACAGTAGTTATTTACTGAAAATAGTAGAAGCTGAGAGTTTAATACCAACAAGGCATCACACTCTAGCAGTAAAGACTAAATCAAAATTCTGAGGAAATTCTGAAGAAGCAGTATTTTTGGCAAAAAATTTGACATTACTGCTATGGCCTTAAGTTTCTGCTACTTTTGATTTCCATCTCTTCTGTTTAAGGAGGAATGACTCAGATGGATCAACCTGTAATTAGCTTGAGCCAGACGGATGCAGAGAATCTCCCGGCTGTTGTGCAAATATTTCGCCAGCATGATATTGACCACTTACCCATAGTTGATAGTTGCGGACAAGTAATAAGTGTTGTTACTTTGCACGAAGTGATGGAAAGACTCTACCAAACTCTTGAAGCCAAAACAGCAGAGTTGGAACAGGAAGTGGCGCAAAGAAAACACATGACTGAGTTGCTTGCCCAAAAGGAAGCTAGTTATCAAGCATCACAAGCCAGAATCAATGACATTCTTGATAGCGCGATCGCAACTTCCATCGCCAGCGCGCGCATATTCCCCGATGGTGATTGGCAGTTTGATTATCAGTCTGTTGGCTGTGAAACTGTTTTTGGCTATACACCACAGGAAATTTTGGGGGATAAATACTTGTGGATGTCGCGAGTGCATCCAGAAGATAGAGAATCGGTGATCGTGCCTTTGTTTGAGGATCTATGTGCTGAACGTACAGTAACGGTAGAGTACCGATTTGAACACAAAGATGGCTCTCTGCGGTGGATAGCAGCTACTTACGCCTCCCGCTATGATGCCGTAGCTAACTGTTGGATTGTGACGGGTACTAGTAATGATATCAGCGATGTCTACGACGAGCTTCGCTTACGCAAACACATTGAGGAAGCACTGCGTTACAGCGAAGAACGCTGGCAATTTGCGATCGCAGGTACTAATGAAGCAATTTGGGATTGGAACATAACTACTAATCAAACCTTCCGATCTGAGCGTTGGTTTGAGATGTTGGGCTATGAACGTGACGAACTTAGCAATATGGATGATGAGTGGAGTATTCTCATTCATCCTGATGATTATGAACGGGTAATTGCTGCACAACAAGCCTATCTGCAACGGCAAGCCTCAGACTATAACGTTGAGTATCGTCTTTGCTGCAAAGATGGCAGTTACGGGTGGTTTCGTTCGCGGGCGAAAGCAATCTGGAATGAGCAAGGAAATCCCGTCCGATTGGTGGGTTTTCTGGCAGATGTGACTGAGTGCAAGCAGATGGAAACAGCCTTAGTGGAATCGGAAGCTCAATATCGATTGCTGTTTGAAAGTAATCCCAATCCTATGTGGATTTTTGATGCGGAAACTTTTAGCTTTCTGGCTGTGAATCGTGCAGCAACCCACAAATATGGCTACTCGGAGGCAGAGTTTCTGTCAATGACAGTTAGAGATATTCGTCCTCGTGAGGAAGTTGCTGATTTTCAACGAGTTATGTCAAATTTTAGCCTTTTCTCTGATTCAATCTATGTTGGAGAAACAAAACATTGTCTGCGAGATGGTACTGTGATTGATGTCGAAATTAATGGACATCTGATCACTTGGCGAGGAAAGCCAGCGAGATTTGTGCTGGTCAAAGATATTTCTGCTCACAAACAAGCAGTACTCGCCTTGCATGAGCGTGAAGCCATGTTACGCAGAATTGGGGATAATCTGCCCAATGGCGCAATTTATAAAGTGATTCGCGAACTTGATGATCGTAAGTACTATTCTTATCTAAGTGCTGGGATTGAACAGCTAATGGAAGTTAAGGTAGAAGATGCACTAAGAGATTCAACTTTGCTTTATAGACAGATTATTCAAGAAGATATCCCTCGTTTACAAGCAGCGATGGATGAGTCTTTCAAAAATTTGTCTGTATTTGATATGCAACAGAGAATTCGGACACCCAGCGGTAAACTTAAGTGGTTGCATTTTCGTTCTACGCCACGCAAATTACAAGATGGTCGCGTCGCTTGGGATGGATTGATGGTAGATGTAACTAACCTCAAAAACACTGAAGAAACGCTACGTAAAAGTGAAGCTTTGTTGGCAGAATCTCAACGAGTTGCCCGTTTTGGTAATTGGGAGTTTGACATTGCAAGTGGCAAAATTAATTGGTCAAAGGAGCTTTTCCACCTCTGCAATCGAGATCTAGATCTAGGAGAACCAAACTATGAAGAAGTTCTCCAACTGTACCACCTTGAAGATCGGGAAAAATTGCACCAAGCTGTCGAACGGGCGATCGCAACTGGCGAGTCTTACAAACTGATTCTCCGCGTACCTCAAGCAGATGGCTCTCATCGCTATTTTGAGGCGATTGGACATGCAGAATGCAACGCCGATGGACGAGTTAGTCGTCTCTACGGCACTGCCCAGGATGTCAGCGATCGCATAGAATCAGAAGCAAAGCTCAAACAAGCCGAGTTACGATACCGGACTTTAGTCGAACAGATTCCAGGAGTGGTATACACTTCACCCATCACCGCCACTAGCGAATTTAGTTATATTAGTCCCCAAATTCAAAAAATGCTCAAGATTCCGCCCGAACAGTGGAATGCTGGCTTATTCAACAGTTGGGTGGAGTATGTGCATCCTGAAGATCGCGATCGCGTTATCAACAGTGTGCAAAATGCAATTGCAACTGAAGAATCTGTGAATTTGGAATATCGCCTTTTCACGGCTGACGGCGAAATGATTTGGGTTCAGGATCAAGCCAGCCTTGTGCTTGCACCAGATGGCAAAACCCCAATTTTGCAAGGAGTCGCATTTAATATTAGCGATCGTAAACTAGCAGAGCAAACGCTTCAGGAGCAGGAAAACTTTTTACGCAGTATTTATCATGGGGTGGGACAGTCGATTTTTGTTGTAGATGTTCTAGATGATGATTTTCGTTTTGTGAGTGTTAACCCAGTTCACGAACATCTCACAGGTTTTTGTAGTAATAATGTGCAAGGTAAAACTCCAGAGGATTTTCTACCTGCAAATGTAGCAGCAGTTGTACGGCAGCACTATCAAGATTGCGTTGATGCAGGAATAACCATTACCTATGAAGAATGCTTACCTTTTAAAGGAAAGCGGGAAAGCTGGTGGATCACTACCCTAACTCCGCTACAAGACGAAAACTTACACACCTACCGCATCGTTGGTAGTAGCGTCAATATTACTGAACACAAAAGCGCTCAACAAATGCTCGAGCTGCAAGCAGTCATTACTCGCAACATGGCAGAGGGAATTTGCTTAGTGCGAGCTAGTGATGGAATCATAGTCTATGCCAACCCTAAATTCGAGCAGATGTTTGGCTATGACGCTGGTGAATTAATTGGTCAGAATGTGTCGATTATTAATTACAGAGATGAGCACACCACGGGTGAACAGGTAAAACAAGCAATTGTAGCTTCCGTTATAGAACACGGTGAAGTAACCTATGAAGTTCGCAATGTGAAGAAAGATGGTACTCTCTTCTGGTGTAGTGCGACTGCATCTATTTTTGAACATCCTGAATATGGAACTGTTTTAGTTTGTGTTCAACAAGACATCACCGAACACAAGCAAGCAGAAGAACAAATCAAAGCTTCTTTGGCAGAAAAGGAAGTATTACTTAAAGAAATTCACCATCGTGTGAAAAACAACTTAGGAATTGTTAGCAGTTTGCTCCAGATGCAATGCAGACGTATACAAGATCCTCAAGCAACAGCAATTCTCAGCGATAGCCAAAATCGAATAGCATCGATTGCCTTGGTTCATGAAAAACTCTACCGTTCTGAAGATTTAGCAAATATTGATTTTGCTCAGTATATTCCAGATTTAATAACTCATTTATTTGATTCTTATAACGTCAGTTCAGGGTCTGTGAAATTGAGTATTCAAGTTGATAATGTTAGCTTGGATATTGAAACCGCAATTCCTTGTGGCTTAATTATTAATGAACTAGTTTCCAATGCTTTAAAATATGCCTTTCCTTGTAATCGTCAAGGTGAAATCCAGCTACGTTTATATCAAGAATGTGAACTTTTAACACAGAGGGAGCACCAACGTAATTTGATGCTCATTATTCGAGATAATGGCATTGGGCTACCTGCTAATTTTGATATTAAAAAGACTAAAACTCTGGGTATCACTCTTGTCTACGGTTTGGTAAAGCAATTACGGGGAAGCATCGAAATTAACTGCCAACAGGGAACAGAATTTAAAATTGCTTTTGCAAGAAGCAGGACATGAATTATGACAAACATATCCTCAAATACAGAGAAATCTAAGAATATTCAAGTCCTTATTGTTGAAGATGAGTATATCCTAGCAATCAACTTACAAGAAAGTTTAGAGTCCCTTGGATACACAGTTGTAGATATCGCAGATTCCGCAATAGCAGCTATTGAAAAAGCAACCGAGTTGCAACCCAACTTAATTCTCATGGATATTCGGCTACGGGGCGAGATAGACGGTATCCAAGCAGCAGAGCAAATTTGGAATCATCTGCAAATTCCTATAATCTACGTTACAGGACATTCAGACAAAAGCACTGTAGAGCGAGCAACGCTAACATCGCCCTTTGGTTATATTCTTAAACCAATCAGAGAGCAAGAACTCTACGTCGCTATCCAAACAGCGCTCAATCGTTATGAACGCGAGCAATTTTTGAGTACTGTCCTGCGGGGAATGGGGGACGGGGTGCTTGTAGTCGATACTGAATTACATGTCAAATACCTAAATCAAGTAGCTGAAGCACTAACTGGGTGGCGATTGGATGAAGCTAAAGACAAGATGTTAACCGAAGTCTTCCAACTAATTGATGAACAAACTCAGCTTCCTATAGAAAATCCGATCGTTTTAGCTCTGCAAAGCCAAAACGCCATCTATCTGGACAATCGCATCCTACTTGTTGCCAAAAACGGAGCAAAGACTCCAGTAGCTGATAGCGCTACTGCTCTGAGAGACAACAATGGTGCAGTAGCAGGAGCAGTTATGGTTTTTCGAGATGACACGCAACGAAGGCTAGCCGAAGAACGTAATATTGCTGCTGAACGCGCCAAACAACTAGAAATTCAAATGGCAGAACTCCAACGACTAAACCAGTTAAAAGAAGATTTTTTGACAACCACTTCGTATGAGATGCGCACACCTTTATCAAACATAAAAATGGCAATCTCGATGCTAGAAAATATTCTGGATCAGCAGGGTATTTTGAATTCAAAAAGATTTTCTGCATCTGGGTCTGTAACCCAATATTTAAATATCTTACGTGACCAGTGTGAACAAGAGCTAAATCTTGTCGATGATTTACTAGAAATGCGTATAGTTGATGCTGATATTTATCCCTGGGAATTAACTTCAATTCATCTTCAACACTGGCTTCCTCACGTTGCCGAGAGTTTTCAAGAATTGGCTCAAGCTCAACAACAAATTCTAGAAATTAATGTTACCCCAGATTTACCACCTATAGTTTCAGACTTAAATCTCCTCACCCGGATTGTATCAGAGTTGCTCAACAATGCTTACAAATATACTCCTGCTGGTGAGCAGATTATGGTAAATGCCCAACTTGCAGACGCTACAAAGAACCCGCTCGATAAAGATGCACAATCTGAAGTTCCGCGTGTGCAAATTATTATTAGCAATTCCGGTGTTGAGATTCCGACAACAGAAAAATCTTTAATCTTTGAACCGTTTTACCGCATTCTTAAAAGTAAGGCAAAAGAAAAATCTACTATCTTTGACCCTGATTACCAGAAGGCTCAAAGCAATCCTCAGCAAGATAGCGGCACAGGATTGGGGTTGGCATTAGTAAGAAAGCTAGTAGAACATCTTCAAGGCACAATTGATGTTACAAGCGGTCAGGGCTGGACAACATTTATACTTCAAATACCATTGAAACTATCAGCATAGCGTCCATAGTAATTTAACGCATATTATTTGAGTGTTTTAAACAAATGCTTAATTGATGTTTTGTTAAAAATAATTCTTACAAACTCATACCAATTCACGAAAATCATGATACACATCAATTTTTTGTAGGGGTTTAGCAATGCTCATACGTGACAACTTAACGTGAAACCCGCTCTTGTGCAAGGTTTTGCCCTCACCCCCAGCCCCT
>NZ_MTAW01000057.1 GCF_002154725.1 Nostoc sp. 106C
AGAATCAAAGGAGACAGGGCAGATAACATCGAAACAGCGATCTCTGCTTATACTGCTGCTTTAACTGTCTTCACTAAGGAAGCTTTACCTGTCGATTGGGCTGCAACGCAAAATAATCTCGCTGCTGCTTACAATGACAGAATCAAAGGAAACAGAGCAGATAACATTGAAACAGCGATCGCTGCTTATACTGCTGCTTTAACTGTCTTCACTAGGGAAGAATTCCCTGTTGATTGGGCTACAACGCAAAATAATCTCGCTCTTACCTACAGCAATAGAATCAAAGGAGATAGGGCAGATAACATCGAAACAGCGATCTCTGCTTATACTGCTGCTTTAACTGTCAGAACCAAGAAAGCTTTACCTATTGATTGGGCTACAACGCAAAATAATCTCGCCAATGCCTATAGCAATAGAATCAAAGAAGACAAGGTAGATAACATCGAAAAAGCGATCGCTGCTTATAGTGCTGCTTTAACTGTCTACACTAGGGTAGAATTCCCTGTTGATTGGGCTGCAACGCAAAATAATCTCGCCAATGCCTACAGCAATAGAATCAAAGGAGACAGGGCAGATAACATCGAAACAGCGATCTCTGCTTATACTGCTGCTTTAACTGTCAGAACCAAGGAAGCTTTACCTGTTGATTGGGCTGCAACGCAAAATAATCTCGCTGCTGCTTACAATGACAGAATCAAAGGAGACAGGGCAGATAACATTGAAACAGCGATCGCTGCTTATACTGCTGCTTTAACTATTAGAACCAAGGAAGCTTTACCTGTTGATTGGGCTGCAACGCAAAATAATCTCGCCAATGCCTATAGCAATAGAATCAAAGAAGATAGGGCAGATAACATCGAAACAGCGATCTCTGCTTATACTGCTGCTTTAACTGTCAGAACCAAGGAAGCTTTACCTATTGATTGGGCTGCAACGCAAAATAATCTCGCCAATGCCTACAGCAATAGAATCAAAGGAGACAGGGCAGATAACAT
>NZ_MTAW01000088.1 GCF_002154725.1 Nostoc sp. 106C
CCCCTTAATCCCCTCCCCCGAAGTTTGCTCAACGGGGGGGAACCCCCGCACGCAACTTCTCTCCGCAGGCGGGGAGGGGAAGTTTTGGCTTTAGACAAAACTGGGGTGGGGTGACGAGGATCGTAATGGTAGGTGAGTGAATACAAAATCACGTTTTAACAAGGGTTTCACGTTAAGTTGACACGTATGGGCACTGCCGTGACCTCTAGAATATTATTGATGTGTCGCAAACATTATTTGATTTGGTATAAGATAGTTGACCCAAACCTATGAAACTTTCAGCAAGCACCTCACCTGACATCCCTAACCACACCATCGTTGAGCAACTGTATCTAGGTACTCGAACCGCAGTATATCGAGCAGTGTAAACAACGACTCAGTGTCCGGTGGTGATTAAGGTGCTGCGGCGCGACTATCCGAGCACAACAAGCACAATTACAAATTATCCAAAGCGAAAAAATGTCCGCTTTAGGTAATCTTGTGGCTGGTGTCGCCCACGAAATTAATAACCCTGTTGGCTTTATCAATGGCAATATTCAACCAGCATACGCAGGCGTTCAAGATTTATTTAATTTGCTCAAACTTGATCAAGAAAAATTTATCAGTCCGGGTGAAGAAATAGAATCAGAAATCGCAAACATTGATTTAGAATACCTGCGAGAAGATTTACCAAGTTTAGCAATTAACACTAAACAGGCTTTACTGATTTGGGAAGACTATATTCAGAAATCATGAAAAAGCAGTATGGTCAGCACTCTTGCCAGGATTCCTGGATACAACGTAACTGAAGAAATCTACAATGGTTCGAGAACCTTGGTTTATCGAGGTTATCGACAGACTGATCGAAAACCTGTAGCGATTAAACTGCTGAAAAATCCTTATCCTTCGTTTAATGAACTAGTACAATTTCGCAATCAGTATACCATTGCCAAAAATCTGCACTCACCTCTAATAGTTCAAACTTATAGCATAGAACCTTACCAAAATGGCTATGCGTTGGTGATGGAAGACTTTGGAGGAATTTCGCTCAAAGAGTGGAGAGTAAGGGGAAATCTACAATCTCTACAAGAGTTTTTCGTTATAGCGATCGCCTTATGTGACACCTTAGATATTCTGTATCACAAACGCATTATTCATAAAGATATTAAACCCAGCAATATTTTAATTAATCCCGAAACCAAACAAGTTAAATTAATTGATTTTAGTATCGCCTCCTTGCTGCCAAAAGAAACGCAAACTTCGCTCAATCCGAATGTCTTAGAAGGGACACTAGCTTACATTTCTCCCGAACAAACTGGACGGATGAATCGAGGGATTGACTATCGCACAGACTTTTACTCGGTTGGTGTAACCTTCTATGAATTACTCACAGGAGAGTTACCATTTCAAGCTGATGACCCAATGGAATTAGTGCATTCTCATATTGCAAAAATGCCGCCTAATCCAGAAGCTAGGAGGCACACTTCGACTACGCTCAGTGACCAGGAGGCAGGAGGCAGGAGGGAAGAAATACCAAAAGTTTTATGCGATATTATCAGCAAGTTGATGGCGAAGAATGCAGAAGATCGCTATCAAAGTGCTTTGGGATTGAAGCATGACTTAGAACGATGTTTGCAGCAGTGGCAAGAAACTGGAAAAATTCAAGCTTTTGAATTGGGACAGCGCGACATTAGCGATCGCTCTCGCTCACCGATAATGTGGTGGAGTTCATGGCACTGCAATTACAAAAGTTACCCTCAGCCACCCAAGAAATGCTGAAGTTAGCTGCTTGTGTAGGTGCAAAATTCGATTTAGAAACATTGGCGATCGTTTCAGAAAAATCGCCAACCCATACCGCAGCAGCCTTGTGGCCAGCTTTGCAGGAAGGCTTAATTTTACCCACGAGTCAGATTTATAAGTTTTTTCAGACAGGGGAACAGCCCCAGACAGAAGATACAGTTAATCCGACCTATCGATTTTTGCACGATCGCGTCCAGCAAGCTGCCTATTCTTTAATTCCTGATAATCAGAAACAAGCAACTCACCTGCAAATGGGACAACTGTTCCAACAAAAGCTCTCCGAAGTAGACCGAGAAGACAAGCTATTTGATATTGTTGGGCATTTGAATTTAGGCATAGAGTTAATCGCGCAACCACAAGAACGGCAAGCTCTAGCACAACTGAACTTGAAAGCGGGAACTAAAGCTAGAAGCGCCACTGCCTATGCTGCTGCAAGGGTTTATTTGCAAACTGGGATAGCGTTACTTTTGCCAGACTGCTGGGAAACTCAGTATGAGTTGACGCTGAATCTGTATGTAGCTGCTGCCGAAGCCAGTTACTTGAATAGTGACTTTGAGGGTATGGAGCAGCTTGCTGCATTAGTTTTGCAGCAGGCACAGACGATTCTCGACAAAGTGAAAATCTACCAAATTCAAATCGCCGCACACACGGCTCGTAACCAAACATTGCAGGCGATCGCAGTCGGTGCAGAGGCACTGAAGCAATTGGGGGTAGAGTTCCCGACAAAACCAGACTCAGCCATGATTGGCAGTGCTTTACAGCAGATCAAAGAGCAACTCCAGGGGAGAGAAATTGCCGAACTGGTTGATTTACCCGCGATGAGCGACCCCAATGCTCAAGCCGCCATCCAACTGTTAGGAATGTTATTTTCAGCCGTGTACCAGGGGATGCCAGGATTACTGCCTCTGTTGGGCGCGACGATGGTGCGATTGTCGCTGGAGTTTGGTAATGCCCCCGCTTCAACGATTGGCTATGTGGCTCACAGCATGGTACTGTGTGCCTTTTTGGGCGAAGTCGAAACTGGCTATAAATTTGGTCGATTAGCACTCGCAGTGCTGGAGCGGTTGAATACTCAAAGCATGAAGTGCATCACTTTGGGGATGTTTGGGTTTTTTATTCAACCTCACCAGGAAGCGTTGCGGGCGGCACTTGTGACGTTGAAAGAGAGTTACAAGGCAGGTATGGAAACGGGCAATCTGCTCAGTGCAGGCTACGACATCGGAAGCTACTCCCATCTGGCTTTTTTCGCGGGTGTAGAACTAGATCTGTTGGAACCCGAATTAGCAGCTTACAGTGCTGCTATGGCTCAGATGAAAAATGATTCAGCGCGTTTTCTTTTGGATATGACGTGGCAAACGGTACAGAATTTGCGAGAAACAGTGAGCCAGAGCGATCGCCTAATTGGTACTGCCTATGATGAAACTGTGATGCTGCCCAAGCACCAGCAGGATAACGAACTGATGATGATTGTCGTTGCCTTTATCTTCAAACTGTTGCTTGCCTACTGCTTTGGTAATTATCCGGCGGCTGTGGATATCCTCACCCAACTTAAGCCCTGTTGGATGGTACTATCGGGAACGGTTTTTATTCCTATTTTCCATTTCTATGCGGCGCTGACGCACCTGGCACTGTTACCCACCCAGCCAGAGACAGAGCAAGCCCAACTGCTTACCCAGGCTACCACCCATCAAGCAGCTTTGCAGCAATGCGCGCACAATGCCCCGATGAATCACTTGCACAAATGGCATCTAGTGGAAGCAGAGCGATATCGGGTTTTGGGTAACAAAGCTGCTGCCATTGAGCATTATGACCAAGCGATCGCCCTGGCTCAAGAACACCAATTCATCCACGAAACAGCTTTAGCCAATGAACTGAGTGCTAAGTTCTATCTGGAATGGAAAAAAGAACGCATCGCCCAGGAATACATGACCCAAGCCTACTACGGCTATGCTCGCTGGGGAGCTAAAGCCAAAGTTGCAGACCTAGAACGCCGCTACCCGCAACTGCTGGCTGCGATCTTAAAGCAAGCTCACTCTGCCCTTTCTATCGACGAAACCGTCTTTGCTGTGGGAACCGTCACTTCCACCACTTCCTCCTCCAGTGTCTCCGATTCCCTCGACCTCTGCGCCATCCTCAAAGCTTCTCATGCCATTTCCAGTGAAATCGAACTGGAAAAGCTACTTTCATCGTTGCTTTCGATTGTCATTGAAAATGCGGGGGCGAATAAATGCGTGTTAATGCTCTTGCGAGACGATCGCCTGTTAATTAAAGGCTCAATTACCGAGGGTTCAAAGCCAGTTGTCTTGCAGCGTCTTCCCGTTGAAGATAGTCAGGAAATTCCCCACAGACTGATTTACAAAGTCAAGCATGACAAGCAAACTGCTGTGTTGGTAAATGCAAGTGCCGAGCCGACTTTAGCCAACGATCCGTATATCATTCGTCAACAGCCCAAGAGTATCTTGTGCAGCCCAATTTTGTATCAAGGTCAGTTGAAAGGCATTTTATATCTAGAAAATAATTTAGTTACGGGGGCGTTTACGAGCGATCGCGTTGAACTACTGAACTTAATCTGCGCTCAAGCGGCAATTTCCTTAGAAAATGCTCGACTTTACGAGCGATCGCAGAACTATGCTCAACAGTTAGAACAGTCTTTTAATGAACTTAGTGCTGCCCAGTCTCGCTTCCACAACTTAGTAGATAATGTGCCTGGAGTGGTTTATCAATTCCGCATGAGTGCTGATGGCATTACCTCACTGACTTATATCAGCGCCGACTGTTACACCCTATACGAAATCACCCCTGAGCAGGCTACTGCCAATGTAGGCTTTCTTACACAAATGGTGCATCCAGATGATCTAGCTTCTTTCCAGCAAACTTACACTGACACCGTTCAGACTTTATCTCCCTGGCGGTGGGAGGGGCGAATCGTTACCCCATCCGGAATCGTCAAGTGGATTCATGGCGAATCTAGAATTGAACAGCTTGCTGATGGCTCAGTTGTCTGGGATGGATTATTTTTAGATATTAGCGAACAGCAAGCTGCACTGCGTGAACGCAAAATCGCTGAACTTGCCTTGCAACAAAAATCCTTTGATTTAGAAAAAGCACTAACCGATCTACAAAACGCTCAATTACAAATGATCCAAAGTGAGAAAATGTCTGCTTTGGGTAACTTAGTTGCTGGTATTGCCCACGAAATGAATAATCCTTTGGGTTTTATTGCTGCCAGTATCAAACAAGCTAAACCCACCATTGCTGATATTTTTGAACACTTAAAACTCTATCAAGAAACTTTTCCCAACAAGAGTGCAGAAATCGAAGATCATGCTGACGAAATTGACTTAGAATATAGCTTCTCAGACTTACCAAAAATGCTTGATTCCATGACTTTGGCGTGCGACAGGCTCAAAAATATTAGCACTTCACTCCGTACTTTCTCCCGTGCTGATCGCGATTACAAAGTGCCGTTTAATATTCACGAAGGTATTGATAGCACCATTCTCATTCTTAAGCATCGTCTAAAAGCTAACGAACAACGTCCGGCTATCGAAGTTGTCACCAACTACGGTAATTTACCACAAATTGAATGTTTTCCTGGACAACTAAATCAAGTTTTTATGAATATTTTGGCTAATGCTATTGATGCCTTAGAGGAGTCGAATATTGGGCGCGATTTAGCAGATATTCAAGCCTTACCCAATCGCATTACTATTACCACTTCAATGACCGATCGTCTCGTCAAAATTGCCATTGCTGATAATGCTCAGGGGATGAGTGAAGAAGTCCAAGAAAAAATATTTGACCATTTATTTACTACAAAAGGAGTCGGTAAAGGCACGGGGTTGGGATTAGCGATCGCCAAGTCTATCATTCTAGAAAAACATGGTGGTAGCCTAGAAGTGCAGTCTGAGTTGGGTCAAGGTACTGAGTTCTGTATCCGCCTGCCGATTCATGTTTAATTGTCTGTGGTAATGCCGAAGAAGCGATCGCTTTTTCGGCATTACATCAAGGACAATCGCCTCTCCTATCCTTACACCATTCAATAGTTTTAAAAGCTATAGTGCTTATTTTGCATAGCTTGTAGCTTTTATTATTGCCATTCACTCAGGAGTCTAAAGTCCAAAATCAAAGGAAGACCTTTTACCCTTGACTATTAACCCAAATCGCAGTAGATAGCAGTACATATATTATGTACCATAGCTTGAGCGTGATATTGTGTTTGATGAATTTGACACTTTAGCGATCGCTATCCATGCAGTTCATCAAAAAACTCTTGACTTGGCCAAGAAGTATTTATTTTTTGCTCCCTATAATAATTATCGGTCTTTTTTGGAGCAATTTAGCGTCGGCGGCTGTAACAGTTAGTGGCATAGAGTTTATCGGACAAGCTACTCTCCCCAAAGGATTATATTTTCAAAAAACGCCCGTAGGAGGATTATCTGGAATTACCTACGACGCCCAAAAAGACCTTTATTATGCCATTTCTGATGACCGCAGTGAAAAAGCTCCTGCCCGTTTCTACACTCTCAAAATTGACCTCAGTAAAGGTTCACTGAAAAATGGTGGTGTTGTCCCTGTTGGTGTCACCACCCTATTAAATGAAAATGGTGACAAGTTTCCTCCCGATACCAGCGATACAGAAGGGATTGCTTTAACTAGCAAAAAAACGGTCTTCATTTCTTCTGAAGGTGATGTTAGGCAATTAATTAATCCTTTTATTCAAGAATTCTCCTTATCTACTGGTAAGGTAATCACAACACTACCCATACCAAACAAGTTTTTGCCCGATAACAATGGTCAGCATGGTATCCGCAACAATTTGGCTTTTGAAAGCCTTACCATCACACCTAACGACAAGAAACTCTTTACAGCTACCGAAAATGCTCTAATTCAAGATGGTGCAGCCGCTCAACCCAATACCAGCACTTCCTGCCGAATTTTACAATATAACTTGCTGACTAATCAGCCAGAAAAGGAATTCCTTTATCAAACTGAACCTATCTCGCCTTTTTTAAATTTTACTGGCAAGTTTGCTAGCGGTTTACCCGATTTAGTTGCCTTGGATAATCAAGGAAGTTTCCTGAGTTTAGAACGGTCTTTTACAGGTTTGGGATTTGCTATTTTCCTGTTCCAAGTTTCTTTAGAGGGTGCTGATGATATTCAGCAGATCGATAGCCTCTTAAATGTTAACTCCCAAACAATCAAACCTGTTCAGAAAAAACTGCTGTTAGATTTGAGAACTCAAGAGGTATTGCTAGATAACATTGAAGGCTTAACCCTTGGTCCTACATTACCTGATGGTCAACGCTCATTAATACTAGTAAGCGACAACAATTTTAATTCTCTGCAACGTACGCAAATACTAGCCTTTAAGTTGAAAATCGAATCGCCGCTCATCAGGCTCTTGCGTCGTCTCCTCCCTAATTTTAACCGCTAACTTCTACAAGACCAATCTACTAGATTAGAAGTATAATTAAGATTCTAAAATTTAATTTTAGTAAGTATTTCTACTTTTACCGTATATTCACTGAGGAAATTAGGCAAATGTATTATGTCGATTTGGGGATTCAGTGGAAATTCTCATACGGTTTCTATATTAAATATGTTACACCATGTTTAAGAACTGTTGCAGATAGGTTTGCCATAATTTTATTAAAAATTAAACAAGTTTTGTAGTAAATTTCACCTCATATAATTAACTCTCTAAAATTATTCATCTTGTTTATAGATAAAATAAAACTTTAAGGAGAGTTATTTTAATAACTTTCTGATTTTATTTTTAATAAATAATTTTATGGTGCAAAATCCGATTCCGAATCTAGTCAACGCCAAGACTGAATTAGATATTTATATTGGTAAATTCTTAAATAATCGCTATTTAATCCGAGATTTGATTGGCAAAGGCGGCATGGGTAGAGTTTACCTAGCAGAAGATGTTGCCAAAGGTGGGATGGCAGTTGCTGTCAAGATTCTCTCGCTTAGTTTGGGTAGTCAGCAAATGTCCCAACGCTTTGCTAGAGAAATTTTTATTGGTGCTCAATTAGGACGGAAAAGTAAAAATATTGTCCGGGTATTTAGTTATGGTGTAACTGAGGAAAATATTCCCTTTTATGTGATGGAATATCTCCAAGGTAAAAATCTCAAACGTATCCTCAAAAATCAAACATTACCACTAACAAAACTTTTAGATATTTGCAATCAAATTTGCTTAGGCTTACAGTGCGCACATCAAGGTATTATTCTTAAAGGAGAAAACTTTCCTATTGTTCATAGAGATATTAAGCCCGAAAATATTTTCCTGATAGAAGATACTAAAAAAGAGAATGTAGTCAAGATTCTTGATTTTGGCATTGCCAAATTTTTAACAGAGCGCAGTGGAATGACTCTGACTGATTCTTTTATAGGTAGTTTACCTTACTGTTCTCCAGAACACATGGAAGGACGTAAACTATTGGATGTGCGTTCTGATATCTACAGTTTAGGAATACTAATGTTTGAAATGCTAGCTGGAAAGCATCCATTTCAAGCCACAACTAACTCTTTTGGTAGCTGGTATCAAGCACATCACTTCCAAACTCCACCTGCATTTGGGGAAGTCAATCCACAATTAGTTATACCCCAAACATTGCAGAAATTAGTGATGAGTTGTTTAGCCAAGGAAGTAAGCGATCGCCCACAAAATATTAAAGAAATATTAGAAACTTTAGAACAAGTAAAATTGCAAATTGAGCGTAGTGCTGCTATTAGTATTAGCGAAGAGTTGCAATCACCTACACTACAAATAGTACCTGTAACATCATTATCCGAAAAAGAGTGTTTACAGAAGACTTGGCCTAAGAATAGACCAATTGCACCAATTGGTTTTCCTTATTTATTACACACATTCCAGGGAACTATCCCAACTTTTTGGGCTATGTTACCTCAACAAGAAATTACAAAATTTTTAGATAAAACACATAGCACAGAATTTGTGGCTAAAATGAATATCTATCCAATGGTTTTATGGATAACAGCATTATATAATTCCCAAATTTCCCAAACAAAGTGGCTTTCTTGTTTCTTAGACATGAATGATAGCCGAGGGCAAAAAATAATCCGAAGTTTAGCAGAAGTTGGCTATTATCATTTGTTATTTTTTTCCATAGAAGAACCACATAATTGCACTCATGTAATGACATTGACTCTGACTGCTAGCCAACGTCAGCAACTAACAGATTGGTTAGCAATGAATCCGACATCCCAGGAATTTATTTCTACTAAACAAGCAAAAATTATTTTAAAGGCAGAGTATGAAAGGCTAAAAACAGGAATAGTACGCAAATTAATAGCTACACCAGAGAAGAAAGAAATACGTTTAAAAGCTTGGGCATTTAAAATATATTATTATTTTATCCAAGTTATCTTGCGCCGTTAAATCTTAACCGAATATATTGATAAGGCTGAATATTACTAAATTATCTTATTTTAAATATGTTAATCTTTAGATTGAAATTGGAGAGTATTTAGAGGTCGTAAAAGTGAACCAAAGCTCATTTGCATCTCCACAGAATACAGGGTTACTTGTCAATCGTTATAAATTGATCAAGTTAATTGGCAACGGAGGCATGGGCAAGGTTTTTTTAGCGAATGACATTTTGCTAGGAGGAATACCAGTTGCGATCAAATTCCTCACGCAAACTGTCTCAGATGCAAAGATGCAAAAAGATTTCGCTAGAGAAGCTCTAATGAGCGCAGCTTTGAGCCAAAAAAGTATACATATAGTGAGAGCGTATGATTATGGCGTAAGTGAAAAAGGTAACCCATTTTACGTCATGGAATATTTATCTGGCAAATGCTTAAAGGAATTAATTCCTGTAAACTTACCAATGTTTATGACTTTGATACGTCAGATTTTTTTGGGCTTACAGTGTGCTCATCAAGGCATAAACATGGACGGCAATATTTATCCGCTAGTTCATAGAGATATTAAGCCAGCTAATATATTAGTTATTCCCGATCCCATATTAGGTCAGTTAGTAAAAATCCTAGATTTTGGGATTGCTAAGTTTTTAAATTATGCGACAACCATAAGTACTAATAAAGGTTTTCATGGCACATTACCCTATTGTTCGCCAGAGCAACTAGAGGGAGGAGATTTAGATAGTCGCTCTGACATTTATAGCCTAGGGGTGATGATGTTTGAAATGCTCACAGGTGAAAAACCTTGGGAACCAGAAACCGATCACTTTGGTGCCTGGTATAAAGCACATCACTTTGAAGCACCAAAGGCGATCGCACAGGTTAAACCCAATCTGCAATTGCCACGAGAGTTAAATGATTTAATTATGACTTGTCTAGAGAAACAAGCCAGCGATCGCCCACAAAATATGGCTCAACTGCTGCAAGTCTTAGAAAATATTAATCGGTCTAATTATCTCAGCTTGCCCACAAATGTGAGGATACCAGAAGTGGGCAGTAATGTCCAAGCAGAATCCGTCAATGCCAATTCCTCAAATTTTTCCCTGAGATCTGAGTTACCTGTAGCTTTAGAACAAACTTGTTGGAAACTTACGTGGCCGGAAAATAAACCAATTCAGGAAATAGTTTTTCCCCAACTTCTAGATACCGAACCACAACCAGTGGCATCAATATGGCTGATGTTATCAAAACAAGAGATCAAACAACGTGCCCTTTCTGTACGTTACAACGAATTTCTCTTCATCACATCTCCTCACCCTATGCTGCTGTGGCTGACAGTCCTGTACAATCGCAAACTCGGTCCCAAGTGGCTACCCTGCTACCTCGATATGCAGAACCCACAAAATCATCAATTGCTGTCTTCGTTGGCGGAAAATGAACGCTACCCTTTAATTTTATTTACTCTCGAATCACCTCACTCCTGTGCTGGAGTGATCAGCAGTTACATAGATCCCACGAAGCGACAAATGTTTAAAACTTGGGTCAAAAAAAGTCAAAGCCTACCACCCTCTTCTCAAGCCCAATTGAGCAAAAACATATTAAAGCAGCAGTATCGGCAAATGCAATCTCAAATACAGCAGCATCTAGCATCAATACCGCAGGCTGTAGCATCAGGCGTTTTGGGATGACTGAATCGGAAAGGGAGGAGAAAAGAAATAGGACAAGGAAGAAATAGCCAAGAACAAAGGGTTATTGACTTCTAAATTTCTCACTCCTAGATACTTGACAAGCCGGAAAAAAATGTACATAATAGCAAAGTTGCCAATTAAGGGACTGTAGTTCAATTGGTTAGAGCACCGCCCTGTCACGGCGGAAGTTGCGGGTTCGAGCCCCGTCAGTCCCGTAGAAGTTAATGAGTTAGCAGTGCTGAGTTCCGAGAAGAGCGGTGCAAGAAGAAGTGATTTTCAATGTTGACTTGAGAATTTCCTTTTACCATACCCCATTGAGCGATCGCCTAAAACTCGGTATTCAGGGCTTGTTATATTAATCATGCTTTGAGAAAGAGAGAAAGAACTGTGACTGTTAGAGTCCGTATTGCTCCAAGTCCCACGGGAAATTTACATATTGGTACAGCCAGAACTGCTGTGTTTAACTGGCTATTTGCCCGCCACCACGGCGGAAAGTTTATCCTGCGAATTGAAGATACAGACCTAGAGCGATCGCGTCCCGAATATACAGAGAATATCCTCGAAGGGCTGCGCTGGTTGGGGCTAAACTGGGATGAAGGCCCATTTTTTCAATCTCAACGCCTAGACCTCTACAAACAAGCAGTAGAAAAACTGCTAGAGCAAGGGTTAGCCTATCGCTGCTATACAACTTCTGAAGAACTAGAAGCTTTACGGGAAACCCAAAAAGCTAAAGGGGAAGCACCGCGCTATGACAACCGTCACCGCAACCTTACTCCAGAACAAGAAGCCGCTTTCAAAGCTGAAGGCCGTAACTTTGTGATTCGTTTCAAAATCGAAGATGAGCGTGAGATTGTCTGGCATGACCTAGTAAGAGGAAAAATGTCTTGGCGAGGAAGCGATCTTGGTGGTGATATGGTCATCGCTCGCGCTTCCGAAGCAGGTGTTGGTCAACCACTGTACAACTTTGTAGTTGTCGTTGATGACATCGATATGCAAATCACCCATGTCATCCGGGGAGAAGACCATATAGCCAACACAGCCAAGCAAATTCTCCTCTACGAAGCTTTGGGGGCGAAAATACCAGAGTTTGCCCACTCACCGCTAATTTTGAATATGGAAGGGCGCAAACTCTCTAAGCGGGATGGCGTTACTTCCATTTCCGAGTTCAAAAAATTAGGCTTCACTTCTGAAGGTTTAGTTAATTACATGACTTTGTTGGGTTGGTCGCCACCAGACTCTACTCAGGAAATATTTACTTTAGAAGCCGCAGCTAAAGAATTCAGCTTTGAGCGTGTCAATAAAGCAGGTGCAAAGTTTGACTGGGCAAAATTGGATTGGTTAAACAGTCAGTACATCCACAGTACCCCAGTAGATAAGCTGACAGATCTACTTATACCTTATTGGGAAGAAGCAGGCTTTAAATTTGATGGCGGACGAGATCGCCCTTGGTTAGAGCAACTAGTAGCTTTAATCGGCCCTAGCCTGACACGGCTCAAAGATGCTGTGGAGCAGAGCCAACTGTTCTTTACCGATACTGTTGAATTTAGCGAAGAAGCCACTAAACAGTTGCAGCAAGAAGGTTCGGCTGCTGTTCTCCAAGGCATTCTTACAGCTTTGGAAAATCAACCGCAATTACCAGAAGCTACTGCGCAAGAAATTATTAAGCAGGTGGTAAAAGCCCAAAATGTCAAGAAAGGATTGGTAATGCGATCGCTTCGAGTCGCCTTAACTGGAGATGTTCATGGTCCCGACTTAATCCAATCCTGGTTACTACTCAACCAAATTGGTTTAGATCGCTCACGTTTGAGTAGAACCATAACAGCAGGCAGTTAGCTCTCAGTCTTTGGGAATATTTTAGATTTTTAGAGGCGCACCTAGGTGCGCCTCTATTGATAATAAAAGCAGCCACAAGAATTGTGAGCCTTGGCACCAACTACAAGCCCAGTTCCTGGGAAACTAAATCAATCCTTCGGAGTGCATCTTCCAAAAGTAGTTAATTCTTCTATTTTTGGGAACTTGGTGTGTAAAATTCATGTCATCAACTCCACTTAGATAACCATGTAATTAAAATGCCGAAAAGCGCGCTCAATAGAGGGATCAGATTATCATTAGTGGTATTTACACTCTTCGTCACATCGAGCACTCATGCCGGAGCAGATGTGCCACCAACACCACCAATATTTGGAGATGCCACCATCGGCAAGAATTTTTCCCCAGATCCCTTTACTGTTAGGGGTATGAGTGGCGGCTCAGTTCCAGGGAACCAAGTTGGCAAGAGAACGGAAACTGCCACTGGCCCATGTACTGGATTTGTTGATGAAGCACCAGACCATAAATTGGAATTAACAAATAAATTTGACTATCTGAAGTTGCAAGTGCAAAGTCCTGAAGATACTACGCTCATAGTCAAGGGACCTGGTGGTACATGGTGCAATGACGAGTTTGATGGTAAAAATCCTGGCATAGTTGGGGAATGGCTTCCAGGAACTTATCAAATTTGGGTTGGTTCTTATGTTAAAGGCAAGTATTTCCCTTACACTCTCCAAATTACAGAAGTTAAATGAGATACCTGCATCCAATACATCAATTTCAGCAGTAGGATTTCATCAGCCAAAATCGGGCATTCACAATAGGATAGAGGGATAGAGAAACAGCAATAACTTAGAAAGCAAGCTTTGAGAATGCTTCCTAATCATGAGTTTCTCTAATCCTCGTTTCTTTTGTGGGCAATTTTGTATTAAAATTAAGTTAACTTTAATTAAGATTCGTGCTGTCGTTATAAATTTGCTGTAATGACCTTAGAGCTTGTATGGCGATGCACGTAAAACATCAGATTAAACAAAATGGATTTATCCAGATCCGTTTCCCAGCGATTCAGCAACCAAGAAAGGATGAATGATGACAAAAAAGTTTTGAATTCCAAGATTAAACGCCCTCTGGGGAGCGTAGCCAAAAGCTAGCGCCGCTGGCAGGGTAAGTTAGGTTGAAAAATTTTATACTTTTTACTCCACTCTCATCCTGAAATTAACAGAGTGATTGCATCATTTGGTTGCTAAAGCTGATGAGTTGTATTGGCATCTAGAGGCAGATTAAGATGAAATTTTCTTGGAAAGTCCTATTACTATGGACATTGCCTGCTTTGGTAATTGGCTTTTTCTTTTGGCAAGGGGCATTTGCTAGCGCTCCTGCTGACATGACTAAGAATGCAGCCAATACCCGCATGACCTATGGTCGCTTTCTGGAATACTTAGACGCTAATCGCGTTAGTAGTGTAGATCTTTATGAAGGCGGCAGAACAGCAATTGTTGAAGCCGTAGATCAAGACATCGAAAATCGTGTTCAACGGTGGCGGGTGGATCTGCCTGTTAACGCGCCTGAGTTAATTAGCAAGCTTAAAGAAAAAGGAATTAGTTTTGATGCCCACCCCATGCGCAATGATGGAGCCATTTGGGGATTGTTGGGCAATCTCGTTTTTCCAATATTATTGATTACTGGATTGTTCTTTTTGTTCCGTCGCTCTAGTAACCTCCCTGGCGGGCCTGGTCAAGCGATGAACTTCGGCAAGTCTAAAGCTCGCTTTCAAATGGAAGCAAAAACCGGAGTTAAATTTGACGACGTAGCAGGTATTGAAGAAGCTAAAGAGGAATTACAAGAAGTTGTCACCTTCCTCAAACAGCCAGAAAGATTTACTGCTGTAGGCGCGCGCATTCCCAAAGGAGTGCTGTTAGTTGGGCCTCCCGGAACTGGTAAAACTTTATTAGCAAAAGCGATCGCCGGGGAAGCTGGTGTACCTTTCTTTAGCATTTCCGGTTCGGAATTTGTGGAAATGTTCGTGGGTGTGGGTGCGTCTCGTGTACGTGACCTATTCAAAAAAGCCAAAGACAACGCCCCCTGTATCATCTTTATCGATGAAATTGACGCCGTAGGTAGACAACGGGGTGCTGGTATCGGTGGTGGTAACGATGAGAGAGAACAAACCCTCAACCAACTACTCACCGAAATGGATGGTTTTGAAGGTAACACAGGCATCATTATTATTGCAGCCACCAACCGTCCCGATGTATTAGACTCAGCATTGTTGCGTCCCGGACGCTTTGACCGCCAAGTGACCGTTGATGCACCAGATATCAAAGGACGTTTGGAAATCTTACAAGTCCACGCCCGCAATAAGAAACTTGACCCCAGCGTATCCTTAGAAGCGATCGCACGCCGCACACCTGGTTTCACTGGTGCAGATTTAGCCAACTTACTCAACGAAGCCGCTATTCTTACCGCCAGAAGACGCAAAGAAGGAATTACTCTCAACGAAATTGATGATGCGGTAGATCGGGTAGTCGCAGGGATGGAAGGAACTCCCTTGGTTGACAGCAAGAGCAAGCGCTTAATTGCTTACCACGAAGTTGGACACGCTTTGGTGGGAACTGTATTAAAAGATCATGACCCAGTACAAAAAGTTACCCTTATCCCTCGCGGACAAGCACAAGGTTTAACTTGGTTTACTCCCAACGAAGAACAGGGGTTGATTTCCCGTTCCCAACTGAAAGCGCGGATTACTGGTGCTTTGGGTGGACGCGCTGCGGAAGAAGTAATTTTTGGACCTGCGGAAGTTACCACTGGTGCAGGTGGCGACTTACAACAGTTGTCGGGTATGGCTAGGCAAATGGTTACCCGGTTCGGGATGTCAAATTTAGGCCCCCTATCTCTGGAAAGCCAGCAGGGAGAAGTCTTCTTGGGTCGTGACTGGACAACCAGATCTGAGTATTCCGAAGCGATCGCATCGCGTATCGATGGTCAAGTTAGAGCGATCGTCGAAGATTGCTATCAAACAGCCAAGAAAATTATTCGTGAAAATCGTAGCGTCACCGATCGTTTAGTTGATCTGCTGATCGAAAAAGAAACCATTGACGGCGCAGAATTTCGTCAAATTGTGGCTGAGTACACAGACGTACCTGAGAAAGCTCAGTATGTACCACAGCTATAATTACTGATTTAAACATCTTAAGATGGGTATGGTTAAAGAACTATACCCATTTTTATTTTTTGTATTGATAAAATACTAAATATTTAGTTGGTAGCAGGGAACACTAAGCATAGTTAAGGTTTTGTTACTGCTATGCAATACCTGCTTTACCCGATCGCAATCTACGTTTTACTGCTTTTTATCCGCTATTTCATTACCTTTTTACAGCTTTGCAAGTCTCAATTTCAATATCCAAAATACCAAATTACACAAGCTGATACAGTTCCTACTTACCTGAGAGATTTATTTCAAACTCCAATTAGAGAACTTGAACAATTAGGCTTTAAACCATTTAGCTATTTGCGCTATCAACCAGTTGTAAAAGTTTATCAGCAAACAAATTGGGAAATTCTCTTATATAACAAAGCGCTTAAAAGCTACGCCACAGTAGTTGTGCGTCGTTTAGTTGAACCTGTTAATTTATTTGATATAGAGTTTTATACCTTCTTTAAAGAGAAAACATTGTTGCTGACTATTAACGGTAAAGCACATGGAGTGATAGGAGAAATTCCTAACACAATTGTTCAAGATGTTTATACAGATCGAGTATCGGTGCAATGGCAAACTCACCAAGATAAACTCAAACAATTAACTTCTAGTAAAACCCCCTGTGGTTTGCTACCAGAGGCTTTTGCTAAGGCACTACAGATATACATGAGTAATTATGTCAGTTTCCTAGCCAAAGCAGGACATCTATCACCAATTAAAGGAACAGAGTTATTTCAGCTACATTGGCTAACGGCTCTGAAAACAGTCAACCCGATGATCCAAGGTGGTAGTAAAGCCGCAACTATCATCAAGCAACGCAGACAAAAAGCTAAAACTGATTCCAGTATCTCTAGAGAAATCCCGATAGAACTGGAAGTTGAGGGCTTTCAACAAATGCAATACTTGCAACAGGGTCTAGTAGGGAAAAAATTTCGCGCCTGGCTATTGTTGGGCAGTCTAGTGCTGTTTATCGCCAGCTATACTCACTACCTCTCCGCCCTAAGTGTTGGGATTTTTATCAGTGTACTCCTGTTCCATGAAGGTGGACACTTATTAGCGATGAAACTGTTTGGTTACCGTGACACCTCTGTTTTATTCATACCGTTTTTAGGAGCTTTAGCAACTGCCCGCAAAGATGACGCCACACTTACGCAAAAATTTTGGATATCCCTAGCAGGCCCATTACCAGGGTTAATTTTGGGGATTGGGTTGGCAATCCTTGCCCCTCCGAATAGTGGCTATCCTAGTTGGGTGCGAGAAGCAAGCTGGACGCTAATTTTTCTGAATTTATTCAACTTGCTGCCAGTATATCCATTGGATGGCGGACAAATTGCTGATTTACTGCTGTTTTCCCGCTTTCCTTACATTGGAGTTTTATTTAAGCTAATTGGCGTTATGATCTTGGGGCTGATCGGGAAAGACCGACCAGAGATGCTGTTATTTGTATTTTTGATAACTTTGAGTATCCCTCACAGTTTTCGCAGTGCCAAAGTGAATGCCAAATTACAGAAAGAATTACAGCAAAACCCACCCACAGATCGAGATAATCTCCTACATGCCATATTCAAATACTTGAAGCAGTTCGGATATGGAAACTTGCCCTTCAGTACTAAATACACTCTGGTGAAGGAGTTAATTCAACGGCATTACGAATCGCGTGGCAAGTGGAAAACTAGATTGTTACTTGTTATTGTCTACTGTGTGAGCTTGTTAGGCGGAATAGCTGGTAGTGTACAAGCAATCATTCCTAGTTGGGTCAGCTTTTTACCTTATTATTTTGAAAATCCGCAACAAAGACGTGAACGTGTCATAAAAAATAGGCAACAAGCAGTTGAGGAGGCGACTGCTGCTTTGCGTTCAAATCCTAATGATGTTAATGCTTATATAAAACGATCGCGGGCCCATCTTGCCTTACGTAACTATCAAGGAGCGCTAGCAGATTATGACCAAGTGGTACGCCTACAACCTCATGATATTGAATCTCGCATGACTCGTGCCAATTTTCGCCGCAGGTTAAAGAATTATCAAGGTGCGATTCAAGATTACAATCAGGCCTTACGCCTTGATCCTAAAAATATCAATGTCTATCAGCTAAGAGCGCGAGTGCGTGATGAGATGCAAGACTACAAAGGTGCGATCGCTGATTACAACGAAATGATTAAATTAGATGCCAAAGATACATGGGCTTACATCTCTCGTGGATATGTGCGTCAAAAGCTACAGGATTACAAAGGCGCGATCGCAGATGCTGACTATGTAATCAAGCTAAATTCTAAAAACCCTGAGGCTTATGTTTTGCGCAGTCAAGTCCGTCATCATATGGGAGATACTCAAGGAGCGATCGCAGATCAACAAAAAGCAGATACTCTTTATAAAGCTATGGATGAGGAAGATCCAACTAATAAAGTTTGATATTTTTGGCGTTGCTGAATTACAAGTCTAACTGCGCGACAATTTCAAATCTCCCTCAGAAGCGATCGCCTCAAAGCAAGAATCCATTTCAACAAATAATTCCCAGTAATCTCGCTTGCACAATCCCAATATCCTTTCAATTACCATAGTTTCCAATTGAGAAATGCGCTTACCTTTCCAAAGTGTGTCAGCCAGAGCAACAAGTAGTTCTTCAAAAGAGCATTCCATCGCTTCCCATTGAGCATGAGAACGACAGCAGCGTGCAAGACTTGGCTCAACTCCATGAGCAATTAAAAGCTCCTCACCTGCGAGTTCATGATTATTTCCTTTTGCAGTCAGTTCCTCCGGATAGAGAATTTTACCTGCATCATGGAACGCGACACCTAAGCGAACAAAATCTTCGTTAAATGAAACGGATAGTTGATGAAGTTTTGCAATCAACAAATCAGCAGCTTCACCAACCAATGTCACATGACGAATTAGCTTTGATGATGCTCCCAGTTGTCGCAGAAATTTGTAAGCATCATGCACTGTTGGGAAATCTTTGATTTGGCTACTCATTCAGCTTCATCCAGTATAGCGATCGCTAGTTTAGTTTAAGCTTGGAATTTGACTTTTATGGCTGTACCAGTTGCGACTTTCAAGCTGACTTTTCTATCAAAGAGTAAGGTTGGATTAACACATCTGCCGGAATTCCTAATTGCTGATGCAAAAGACGAATCATATCCAACGTTAGAGGCTGTTGTCGATTCAAAATCTCCGAAATCTGCACTTGAGTACCAATTACAGCCTCTAAATCATGCTGAGACAACCCACGAGATTCGAGATAATATAAAATCGCTGCAATCGGATCTGGTGGTTCGATTGGGTAATGCTTTTGCTCGTATGCTTCCACAAGCGTAGTTAAAACTTCCAAGCGGTCATACTCTGGCGTATTTACTTTCGCATTAAACAGTCTTTCAATTTCAGCAAGCGCAGCATGATAATCAGCTTCGGTTCGGATGGGACGGGGTTCAAGCATATATAATTACTGCCTCAAATACTTGTCGCATCTACGTTATCGTATTCTTGATGCGTTCCAATAAAACAAATAAAAATAATTTTAATCTCATAACGAACATGAACAATTAAGCGGTAATCATTGCCTTTAATATTAAAAACAACACGATTATTAGCAAGAATACTGGCATTGCGATAGATGCTTTTGATATCTGCTGGACTGTCCCATTCGGCACGAGATGCTTCATCAAACCAAGCTTTTAATGGCTGTTCGGCATCTGGATATGCTTCCCAGAACTTTCGTAAAGTACTACGGGCAATGATTCGCATAATGAGATTATAATTACTCCGACTATGAGAGTAAATCCTCTAAAGTTGCAAATCCCGTGTATGCATGAGGTAACCCTACCCTGCGGGTTATCCGTTGGGCGTAGCCCTTCTCGTAGAGTAGGAGTACGACTACGCTCATACGTGTCAACTTAACGTGAAACCCTTGTTAAAACGTGATTTTGTATTCACTCACCTACCATTACGATCCTCGTCACCCCACCCCAGTTTTGTCTAAAGCCAAAACTTCCCCTCCCCGCAGGCGGAGAGAAGTTGCGTGCGGGGGTTCCCCCCCGTTGAGCAAACTTCGGGGGAGGGGATTAAGGGGTGGGGTAAAACGTATGTGGGATAAGCGTTTGAGCTTAAGTTGACACCAATGGACTACGCTCGGCGTAACCCTGAGCGTAGTCGAGGCGTAATTTCTACTTCAGCCCCAAAATGTTCTAAGAATGTCATCATAGTTAAGGTAAAACATTCTGGAGATAAAGCTACGGTTTACGCACGTCCTTTAGCACGGTTAATTGAGCAATTGCAACGCCTACCGGGAGTTGGGCCGAAGTCAGCCCAGCGATTGGCTTTGCATATTTTGAAGCGACCAGAAACGGAAGTAGAGGCTTTGGCACAAGCTCTGATTGATGCTAAAAAACAGGTGGGCTTGTGTTCTGTCTGCTTTCATTTATCTGCTGAACCAGTTTGTGAAATCTGCCGCAATCCTAACCGTGATATCAATACTATCTGTGTGGTGGCGGATTCTCGTGATGTGATTGCACTGGAAAAAACCCGCGAGTTTAAAGGTAAGTATCACGTTTTGGGTGGGGTGATTTCGCCAATGGATGGTATTGGCCCAGAACAGTTGACTGTTCAAGCTTTAGTGCGGCGGGTAAGTCAACAAAAACCCCAGGAAGTGATTTTGGCAATTAGTCCCAGTGTCGAAGGGGAAACGACGACACTATATATTGGTCAGCTATTAAAACCATTTACTAAGGTGACGCGGATTGCCTTTGGTTTGCCTGTGGGTGGGGATTTGGAGTACGCTGACGAGGTGACTTTGGCAAGGGCGTTGGAAGGGCGGCGAGAGTTGGATTAGGGGAAGGGACAAGGAGGATTGAGGTTTCGATTTTTTTATTCAGGCGATCGCGCTCAGATGATGGAAAAAGACGATGCAATTCAATTGCAGGGTGATGTATTAATATAGCAAGGCAATGCGATCGCATACAATGTTCCCGCGTCTTCCCTACCGCCATTCGCCTTGCAACGTAAAAGCTGCCCATTCATAAGGGCTGCGCCCCTCTTGCCATAACTTGCTTTGCGCTGCACGCAAAGCTTGGGCTGGAGTTTTACCTTGCTGCAACATCTGTTTGTAAAATTCCTGCATCAATACTGATGTGCCTTCGTCGCTAACTTGCCACAGTGACACCACAACCCGCGCTGCGCCTGCATACATTAACCCGCGTGTTAAACCAACTAATCCCTCACCATTGACGTTTTTACCTAGTCCAGTTTCGCAAGCACTCAAGACAATTAGCTCGGCTGGGTAATCTTGGTTAAACAAATCTTCCAAGCGCAAGTAGCCACTGATGGGATTGCCTTTTTTATCAACTAATGACAGTACAATCCCTGATAGCTCTGGTTGGTCAGAATTGACAAAACCGTGAGTAGCAAAATGTAAAATGCGGAATTGACTGAGGGTGCTGCTGGTTGCCCAGTTGTAATTAGCATCAAAATTCACGGCTTCCAAGGTGTTTGCTGCTGGTATCAGCTTTAATATTTCTTTGGCTTCTGTTGCAGTATTTTTTAACCTATCCCAACCATTGCGTTTCAGGCTTCTGGCGGAACGCTCCAGTGCAGAACGCTCGAGGTCAAGGTTTGAGCCGAGTGAGGATTTTTCGGGTTTAGCTGTCACTCGCTCATCGGTAGCACTATATACTGGATCAGCGAGGATAGCTAAAGCTTTCGGTGCTGGATGTCGCTTGGCGAGTTGTTGGCGTTGAAAGGCAATAGTTGAAGCTGAGGGTAAATTGACAATTTCATGATTTACCATTAATGGTTGGTATTTATTTGCACTTATGTCAGCCAACGCTGCAAAAGGAATGGTCTGTAATGCACCATCAGCAACAATTACTAAACGCTTTCGGGCTAGTTTATCAACAACAGGTGTAAGGATGAGTTGAGTAAGTTTTTTTGCCCTTGAGATCGATAAATCGCTAGCTGTTCCTGCTTGCAAGCTTGAATGAAATTTTGTGGCAACTTCTTCTATCTCTTTGCGTGGCGGGAGTGTGTAAGCTTGCATCGATGTGGGAGTGACAGCCCACAAATAACTATGTTCATCTCCCAAAGAATACTGCAATAGTAGGGTGTCTTTATCGAGTTGTTGCTGAATTTGGGGTAATTTGAGAATGTCCTTTTCCGGGTCTGGGTTTGTCAATTTTGCATATACTGGGTTGCTAGTACGAATTTTTGCTTGTATTTCTTGGTATTGTGCCAGGAGATTTGTAATTTCTGTAGTTAGTTTTTGAATAGATGCTTGAGTTTTTGGAGTGTTATTACTTGCTGATGTTTGTAAATTGCGCCGCAGTGTATCTTTAGCATCAATTTGCTGTCGTAAATTACGTTCTTGTGCTACTGATTGTGGGTTTGCACCTTTAAAAATTTTGGCATGAGCCTCGTTTAACAATTCTATGAGGCTGCGAGCGCGGGAGCGTTCGCTGTAGTGCAGAGCTAATGCATCGTATCCTTGGGACGGTTCTTTTTTGTGCAGTTCCATCAGCAAGTCGATGTAGAATTTGTAAAGATGCTGCTTGGTAGCGAAGTAAGAACTTCGGAGTTCTTTGCTGTCAATTTTGGTGCGTAATTCTTCAATAATTTTGATAGCTGCTTCTACATTGGTGCGGGCTGCTTGCAAGTTACCACGACTGCGTTCTAAGTAAGCGATGTTACCAAGAGTAGTAGTTTCCCCACTCTTGTCACCCACCGTGCGAGACAACGGGAGAGCAGAGTTGAAATATTCCAAAGCTTTCTGCTTTTCCCCTAAATTGTCATAAAGATAGCCGATATTATTCAACGTAATAGCTTCACCACGTCTATCGCCCACTGCACGCCTCAGTAGGAGAGCAGAGTTGTAAGATTCCAAAGCTTTCTGTTTTTTCCCTAGAGTGTCGTAAACATAACCGATAGCAGTCAAGGTAGTAGCTTCTCCATGTCTATCGCCCACCGCACGCCGCAGTGGCAGTGCAGAGTTGAAATATTCCAAAGCTTTCTGCTTTTTCCCTAAATCGTCGTAAACTCCCCCAATGTTATTGAGGGTAATAGCTTCGCCACCTCTGTCACCTACTACACGACGCAGTGGGAGAGCAGAGTTGAAATATTCCAAAGCTTTCTGCTTTTCCCCTAAATCGTTGTAAACGTCTCCAATATTACTCAACGTAGAAGCTTCCCCGCGTCTATCGCCCACTGCACGTCGCAGTGAGAGTGCGCTGTTGAAATATTCCAAAGCCTTCTGCTTTTCTTCTAAATTGTTGTAAACTGCACCGATATTATGTAAAGTTGCAGCTTCCCCAAGCTTGTCACCTACTGTCCGCAGTAGTGAGAGTGCATTGTTAAAATATTCTAAAGCTTTTTGCTTTTCCCATAAATCTGCGTAAACTATCCCGATATTAGCTAAGGTAACAGCTTCTCCACCCTTGTCGCTCACCGCACGCTGGATTGGGAGAGCAGAGTTGAAATATTCTAAAGCTTTTTGCTTTTCCCATAAGTCGTTGTAAACTAGCCCGATGTTAGTTAAGATATTGGCCTCGCCACCCTTGTCGCTCACTGCACGCTGGATTGGAAGTGCACTATTGAAATATTCCAAAGCTTTTTGTTTTTCTCCTAAATGGGAGTAAACTAAGCCGATATAAGTTAATGTATTAGCCTCCCCACGTCTGTCACCGACTGCACGCCGCAGTGGGAGAGCAGAGTTGAAATATTCCAAAGCTTTTTGCTTTTCCCCTAAATCTGAGTAAACTGCACCGATATGATTGAGAGTAAGAGCTTCTCCACGCCTATCGCCCACCGCACGATACATTGGAAGAGTACTGTTGAAATATTCCAAAGCTTTTTGCTTTTCCCCTAAATCTGAGTAAATTTGCCCGATATTAGTTAAGGTATCAGCTTCCCCATCCTTGTCACCAAATGTACGCACCAGTGGGAGTGCATTATTGAAATATTCCAAAGCTTTTTGCTTTTTCCCTAAATCGGAGTAAACTCCGCCGATGTGAGTTAAGGTACTAGCTTCCCCTCTTTTGTCGCCCATCGCACGTCGCAGTGAGAGTGCATTGTTGTAATATTCCAAAGCTTTTTGCTTTTCCCCTAAATTGTCGTAAACTCCGCCGATGTAAGTTAAGGTATTAGCTTCCCCTCTTTTGTCGCCCATCGCACGTCGCAGTGAGAGTGCATTGTTGTAATATTCCAAAGCTTTTTGCTTTTCCCCTAAATTGTCGTAAACTCCGCCGATGTAAGTTAAGGTATTAGCTTCCCCTCTTTTGTCGCCCATCGCACGTCGCAGTGAGAGTGCATTGTTGTAATATTCCAAAGCTTTTTGCTTTTCCCCTAAATCGTCGTAAACTCCTGCGATATTAGTTAAGGTATTAGCTTCCCCACTCTTGTTGCCGATCGCACGCCGCAGTGAGAGTGCATTGTTGTAATATTCCAAAGCTTTTTGCTCTTCCCCCAAATTGTCGTAAACTGCGCCGATATTATTGAGAGTAAGAGCTTCGCCACCCTTGTCACCCGCCGCACGCCGTAGTGGGAGTGCATTGTTGAAATATTCTAAAGCTTTTTGCTTTTCCCCTAAATCTAAGTAGACCCCGCCGATATTGGTTAAAGAATTAGCTTCGCCACCCTTGTCACCCACCGCACGCCGCAGTGAGAGCGCACTGTTGTAATATTCCAAAGCTTTTTGCTCTTCCCCTAGATCGTCGTAAACGGCACCGATATTATTTAACGTAGTAGCTTGCCATTTTTGATCCCCTGCTTTCTGCCACAATACCAGCGCTACTTGCAATTTTTCTATTGCCTGTCTTAGTGATTCTGCTGTACCTTGTTGATAGAGTGCCATCCCTTCTTCATAGGCTTTTGCTGCTGGACTTTGAGTTGCATCTTGCTGGTTTGTAGTTGGCTGCTGTGCGATTTGTGTCTGTTTGAGCGTGGCTTTTGCTCTGACTGACTCGGATAATAGAACTACACTCAGCAAGCAGATTAAACAGTAAAACTTAAATTTAGGTTTTAGATATGTAAAAAAATCGCTTTTTATGGTTTTATTATTCATAGTCTAGTATTAATTATGTACAGCAACATTACTAACACATCAATGCAGTTGCAGAGATAAATCTGTCAAAATATATACTTATTAGATGGAATTTAGTTTAAGGTTGCATCAAAGATGAATGTTGCTGCTGTCAGTTTTTGCAACAAAATGTAGGTGCGATCGCATCGAATGACAATGCAATTCAATTGCAGACCGATGCATTAATATAACAAGCCGATGCAATGCGATCGCAAGTCGATGCATTAACATAATAAGGCGATGCAATTCGATTGCAGGGCGATGCATTAATATAACAAGCCGATGCGATGTCGATGACAAGCTGCTCCCGCGTCTACGCTTTCAAGACGCTCAAATCTCCGACATACCGCTATTTAGCACGGGGAAGCGGGAGTTCGATGTTTAATTTGCTTCCTATTTCCATAACATTGTTTGCAAAATCTGTCATACCTGCAATTGTTGTAGCAGCTACAGTAGCAGCAGTTAGTAAAGCTGTTAGACGCTTTTTGAGTTTGGGTTTATTCTGTTCTTGTTCTGGCTTTTGAATTTCTGCTTCTACATCATCTATATCAATAATGATGTCGTCGCGGATTTCAGGTGGGAATTGGGCGGCAGTTTGGCGCAGGTTGCCGATCAGTTGCAGAATTTCGCTGATGTTTGCGCCGCTTGTTTGATTGAAGTTAGAGGCTTGCTGACTGGCGTTGTCTTTGACTTCGTTGGCAAAGTTGGCGATGTTTGCGCCTTGAAGATTATTTGTGAATTGAGAATTTTCTGACACAGCCTTTGCCTCAGCTTTATTAATAATTGGTCTACTGACGGCTAGTTTAGCAATCTCTCGCATATCTTCGTATACAGTCCTATCATCTGCATCGTTATCTCCTTTTTGTGATTTTCGACGCGATTCTAGTGATTCGTAGCCGTCTAAAAGTTGACGTAAATCGAGTTTTAATTTTAGTTTGCCGATGGTGACTGTGCTTTCACCCATTGCCTCAAGCCCCAGAAGTTCTTGGTAGTCGAGGGGCGGGTGGTTGGGATGGTTGGGGACAGGAACCCATTCGGTGATTTCGAGATTGGGAAGACTTTTGTGGATTTTATTGAAGACATCGCGGAGGATGCCGAGAAATAAGCGGCGGGTTTCTTTGCGTCCGCTAATGGTGATGAAGATTTTTTTGTCTTCGGGGTCGGCTTTGATGCGAGCGATGTTGTAGATTTCGTTGTGTTCTTCATATTGCAGCATTACGCCACTGCGCCAATAGATTTGGTTATGAATTTTTTCGTGGGTGTTGACGATGAAACGGGAAATGATGCTTTCGGGGAGAACTTTGTAATGGTATTGAAATTCGAGGGTTTCGCCTTGGAGTTCTGTTTCGTCTGGTTGGTCTTTAGGTAGAAGTCCCGCAATCAAGAATTGTGGTGGATAACATTCTAGTTCAAAGCCAAGCTCAAATTCTTTCATCAGCCCGATCAGATAGCCGTGACGCTGGGTGGGATAACGCTCTGGATTGAGGATGCGGATGAGATCGGCGGGGGTGAAAATGCCTTTGGTTTTAGTTTTGAGAATTTCATCGCTCAGGAGCGCGTAAATGCCTTCTGTCACCCAGTTGGGTTTGAGGACGTTGGTATCTTTGAGGATGGGATGCTCGCGGAAGTTGAGAACTAAGCCGAGTCGATGCAGCAGGTCGATCAGTTGCTCTTGGTTTTGTTCTTCGGGAATTTTGTTTTCGTAGCAGATGCCGATATAGTTACCGTAGGTGATGAAGTCTTGGGGCATAGATTCGAGTTGTTGTTTAACCTCAAACCATGAGAGCGGTAGAAGGTCGTAGACTTCTTTTAGCTTGGCGATTTGCTGCAAAATTGCGGTGCGAAGTTCATCAATGCCGATATTTTCTTGGCAGGAGGTTTCGATAATCGCTTGGATGTTAGGATATTTTTCGCGTAATGCCTTGCGGTTGATGTCGAGGGGTTGTTCGTCTTTTTTGTTGCCAACGATAATCACGGGGGACTGTCCGCCGAAGCTTTCGATTAGTTTCAGCCAATATTCGATGCGGTTTTCTTCTTCGCTGGTGCGACAATTACAGACTAGGAGATAGAGGCTGCGCTTAGTTAGAAAAAACTGATGGGTGGCATGATAAATTTCCTGTCCGCCAAAGTCCCAAACATTGAGGCGGATGTCTTTGCTATTGACCTGCACGTTCCAAGTTTGTACATTGAGTCCGTCAGTTTGGGGTTGATTTTTATCATATTTATTGCGGATTAGTCGCTCGATGAGGGATGTTTTGCCGACGCTGCCTTGTCCAATAAGCAAGAGTTTGGCTTCGTTGAGTGGACGCACTTCACCACTACGGAGTAATCGCAAGTAATTGAAAATTTCTTCAACTGAACCAACATCATCAGAAGATCCTAAAATCTCTGGTGAAATAGGAAGCGGATTTCCCCGTAAATCTAGTTTTTCCAGTTTCGGCAAACTTTCAAGCGCCTCTGGAATCTCGGTTATTTTGTTGTTACAGAGGTCAAGCAGCCTCAGATTGGTTAATTTAGCAATCGCCTCTGGAATCTGCGTAATTTGGTTCTTATAGAGTTTAAGCTCCGTCAGATTGGTTAAATTAGCGACAACCTCTGGAATCTGCGTAATTTGGTTAGAACTGAGGTAAAGCTCCGCCAGATTGGTTAAATTAGCGACAACCTCTGGAATCTGCGTAATTTGGTTGTTATGGAGGTGAAGAGTATTCAGATTGCTTAAATTCACGATTGCCTTTGGAATCTCGGTAATTTGATTCCAACTGAGGAGAAGCCGCGTCAGATTTGTTAAATTGGCGATCGCCTCTGTAATTTGTGTAATTTGGTTTTTATACAGGAAAAGCGTAGTCAGATTAGTTAAATTCGCGATTGCCTCTGGAATCTGGGTAATTTGGTTGTAACTGAGGTCAAGCTGCGTCAGATTGGTTATTTTTGTGATCGCTTCTGGAATATTGGTGATTTGGTTAGAACTGAGGTAAAGCTGCATCAGATTGGTTAATTTAGCCAGCGCGTCTGGTATCTCGGTGATTTGGTTTTCACCGAGGTCAAGCCGCGTCAGATTGGTTAATTCAGTGAGCGCGTCTGGTATCTCAGTGATTTGGTTGCCACCGAGGTCAAGCCGCGTCAGATTGGTTAATTTAATTAGCGCGTCTGGTATCTCGGTGATTTGGTTGCCACTAAGGACAAGCCGCGTCAGATTGGTTAATTTAATTAGCGCGTCTGGTATCTTGGTTATTTGGTTGCTACTAAGGTAAAGCTGCCTCAGATTGGTTAATTTTGCGATCGCATCAGGTATTTCAGTTAGCTCTACTCGAATTAAAATAAGTTCTTCTAAATGTAGTATTTGCGTTACCACATCGGGAATGCTCTCTAAAGGATTGCCACTAATATCCAACTTACGCAAATTAGGCAAACCCAATAGTTCGAGTGGAAGGATTCTTAAATTATTGCCTGAAACTTTTTCGACAATGCGGCCTCCTACTTCTTCATAACCTTTAACCTTCTTTCCCAAAATCAAAGACTCAAGCTGCTGCAATTTACCAATTTCCCCAGGTAACTCAGTCAACTCTTGCCCCGACAAGTCTAACTCTCGCCAACCCTCAGCCGCCGCGCGATCTATCAGTAGCAATAACTCATCCTGCGTCATAATTCCTAGCAAAAGGGTAAAAGGAAAAAAGATTGATAAAAATTATACAAAAGGCAGGAGGCAGGAGGCAGGAGGCAGAAGGTCAAACTATTGCTATCCCTAGCATTCACGCTTTCAAGATATTCTAACTTATGTGAATATAGCCATAATGACTTGATACAATTCAATTGTAGGGCGATGCATTAATATAACAGCCCGATGTATTGGCATAACAGAGCGGCGTATTAATATAACAACTCAATGTATTGGCATAACAGGGCGACGTATTAATATAACAGCCCGATGTATTGGCATAACAGAGCGGCGTATTAATATAACAACTCAATGTATTGGCATAACAGACCGATGCAATCAAATTGCCACAAGATGCTTCACCACTCTGAGTCTACGCATTACAAATTTTTATCGTCAGCTTATGACTTTGGACGTAGTTCAAATGCCATTTGCGAACGGTAAAAGCAAACATCAAATTCTAGAAAAAAGTTCATCCGCCCTAACAGTAATGGCACATTATCTGTAAGGCTCCATGCAAAAACCAATCGCACAGGCGAAAAAGTACCAATTTGGGCTGATAAAACTAATCCTCTGGCTTCAACAGGTGCTAAATTACCAGCTAGTTGCACGGAAGTATTCAATTCTTCCCAAACTGCTCCTAGTTGAATACCTAAAGAGTAAGGTAAAACGTTAATGCTGGCTCCTGTATCTAGCAGTCCAGTAACTTCTACAATTGAATTTCGGTAAGCTAATGTCAAAGGTAATAGTGGTACTGCGTCAATATCGCCAAATGCATCAGGTGCTTCAATAAAAGGAAACCTTTGAGCATTAACCATCGCTTGGTTGTCTGTCTTCTTCCAAAAGTGCGCCTAGCTTCAAAGCAGCATCATGGGAATTAAACGGAGACCACACTTGATAAGTAGCTCCCGGTTGCAGTGACAATGCTTCTTCATCTGCTAATTCTTGAACTAAAAACTGCATGACCTGTAATTTTTCTGCACGAGACAGATTTCGCAAGGTCGGGAATAATTCTGCTATGCTCATCTGGGCGGAGAAAGAATAACTAGATATGATTTTAACTTGCTGTAATTGGACAAATATTAATAAGTTATAAGTTGAAACGCGATCGCATTTTTCATCGCTACAATCAATTTGCTACAAGATGCGATGTCTACGACAAGCAGTACTCTTCGAGAAGCCTCGCTCCGCTCGTCTACCGCGTCTACGCATTCAATACGCTCAGAACCCCAACTTCTTGAAGAAGTCGGGGTTCTTGTTGTTGACTATATTCAGTCTTGTTAAGTGGAAAATGCTGGTTTTACAGCTAAGTTAAGGTTGACGCTTTCCTCGCTCAACTCGGCAAGTTTGCCAACAGTAGCATCAATATTTTTCCTGGCATCGCCAAACAACATCAGGGTATTGTGCTTGTAGAATAGAGGATTTTCCACTCCAGCGTAGCCACTAGCCATACTGCGCTTCATCACTATCACAGTGCCAGCTTTCCAAACCTCCAGGACTGGCATTCCCGCAATCGGGCTATTGGGGTTTTCTAAAGCGCTGGGGTTAACAGTGTCATTAGCACCAATGACCAATACTACATCTGTCTCAGTGAAATCCTCATTGATTTCATCCATCTCTAATACGATGTCGTAGGGCACTTTCGCTTCCGCTAACAGCACGTTCATGTGTCCCGGCATACGACCAGCTACAGGATGGATACCAAAACGAACTTTAATGCCGCGATCGCGCAGTCGTTTGACAATTTCTGAGACTCCATGTTGTGCTTGCGCTACTGCCATACCGTAGCCAGGGACGATGATCACGCTCTTGGCACGGGATAGGAGTTCAACTGTATCTTCAACTGTAGTTGAGGTAACTTTACCCTCTATCTGTTCGCCATCTCCAGCACTTGCACTTGTCTGAGCGCCAAAACCTCCTAAAATGACGCTGATGAAGGAACGGTTCATGGCTTTGCACATGATGTAGCTGAGGATCGCCCCACTACTACCTACCAAAGCACCTGTAATGATCAGCAAATCGTTCGATAGCATGAAACCAGCAGCAGCAGCAGCCCATCCTGAGTAGCTGTTGAGCATGGAAATCACTACCGGCATATCAGCACCACCAATTGCCATGACGAGATGAATGCCTAAGACTGAGGCAATTGCAGACATGATCAATAGCGGTTGCAGTCCAGTTATTGCCTCTGCACCAATAAATTGGCTACCAAGCCAGATTGCAGCCGCAAGCATAGTCAAGTTCAGTAAGTGCCGTCCTGGTAGTAGTAACGGTTTGCTGCTGATGATACCCCGCAGTTTACCAAAGGCAATAATCGAACCTGTAAAGGTGACTGCACCAATAAATACACCAACAAATATTTCTATTTGGTGAATTGTGGATTCTACAGGCGTGAGCGATCGCGTTTCTTGGAGATAATTGGCAATACCTACGAGAACTGCGGCTGCACCCACAAAACTATGCAGAATTGCCACTAGTTCCGGCATGGAAGTCATCGCCACCCGCGAAGCAACAATTGCACCAATCACGGCTCCAGGGATAACAACTGACCCCAAGATGCCATAAGCGTTCATATCTAGGGAAAGTGCGGTAGCTACGAAAGCAATCAGCATTCCCACAATGCCGTAAACATTGCCTTGGCGAGCAGTTTCCTGGTCAGACAGTCCCCCAAGGCTGAGAATGAATAAGGCGCTAGCCACAATATACGCCACTGTCAGTAAGTTATTTGACATATTTTTGTTCTACCTTTGGAACATCTTGAGCATTCGTTGAGTGACTAGGAAACCGCCGGAAATGTTAATCGTGCCTACGAGAATTGCGATCGCTCCGAGAATAGTAGTAGATGAACTCGATCCTCCAGAGATTTGCAGCATCCCGCCAATAATGATGATGCCGCTAATAGCGTTGGTAACGCTCATCAGCGGTGTGTGCAAAGCCGGTTTCACATTCCAAATCACTTGCCAACCAATAAAGCAAGCTAGGACAAACACGATGAAATGAGAAAGAAATTCTGGAGGCGCATTAATCCCGATGCCAAGTAAAGCTAAACCAACTAACAACAGCCAAATCATGTTACTCCCACCTTTCGCCGCACTGGGAACTGGAGAAATTGGTGCAGTTGCTAAGACTTGAATCGGCTCTTTGACTTTATCTTCACTTTTGCTACTTTTGTTTTCTGTTACCTCTACTTTTTTCTCAATCTTTGGTGGGGGATAAGTAATCTCGCCAGCATGAACTACTAAGGCACTCCTAACTACCTCATCTTCGAGATTGATTTGGAAATTACTCGCTCCACCCATGTCTTCGAGCAGATGACAAAGATTGTTACCGTAAAGTTGACTGGCTTGTTGCGCCATCCGGCTGGGCAAATCTGTCAAACCCACTATCGTTACTCCCTTGTAACGGTAGATTTCACCAGGATGAGTACAAGCGCAATTACCACCTTGCTCTGCTGCCAAATCAACGATAACTGACCCCTCTTTCATGCTCTCAACCATTTCTTGGGTAATCAGCACAGGTGCTTTTCTACCTGGGATGAGGGCTGTGGTAATGATGATGTCAACTTCTTGAGCTTGAGCAGCAAACAATTCCATCTCAGCTTTGATAAATTCGTCGCTCATCACCTTGGCGTAGCCGCCTTCACCAGTACCGTCTTCGGCAAAGTTGAGTTCGAGAAACTCTGCACCTAAGCTTTCTACCTGCTCTTTTACTACCAAGCGTGTATCAAAAGCTCGTACAATTGCACCCAATCCTTTAGCAGTACCAATTGCTGCTAATCCCGCTACACCAACCCCAATAATCATCACCTTTGCAGGTGGCACTTTGCCCGCTGCGGTAATCTGACCGTTAAAGAAGCGCCCAAAGTGGTTAGCAGCTTCAATCACCGCACGGTAGCCAGCGAGATTTGCCATTGAACTTAAGGCATCCAGCTTTTGCGCCCGACTGATACGGGGGATTGCATCCATCGCCAACACTGTAGCTTGGCGTGCTACCAGTTTTTGTAGTAGTTCAGGATTTTGGGCAGGCCAGATAAAACTGATCAGCGTGCTTCCCTGATGCAGAAAATCTGCTTCATGTTTACATTCATCAGGATGCATTTGGGGTGGGCGCACCTTAAGTACAATATCTGCCTCTGCCCATAAAGTTGCAGCATCCGGAGCAATCTGGCAATTTGCTTGAGTATAAGCATCATCAGCAAAGTTTGCCGCATAACCAGCATTTCTCTCAACCAGCACATCAAATCCAAGCTTTTGCAACCGTTTGGCTGTGTCTGGCGTAGCTGCTACACGGTGTTCGTCAGGATAGACTTCCTTTGGAATACCAACCTTCATTGGTGTTCTCCTTTTGATTTAGCTGAGTTCCCCAAATAAAGAGAGACACTAAGCAATTCAAAATTCGGTGTTGCTAAATTTCAGGATGAATGTCTCATGCAGAGGCGCAGAGAAGATAAGGATTTTGAAATTTTAATGTTGTAATTTCATCTTTTGTTTCAGCAACGCCAAAACATTTTGTTGTTGATAGCTATCCTAGCTGCTGGCTGTATGCAAGTTAAATTTGTAACCCTGAAAGCACAAAGGATTGAGGAAAATCAGGATTCTAATATTTCTTTTGATATGTTGCTAATGGCGATCGCCGCTAGCCGGAGGTTTAGATCTTGCACCAACCTCAAAAATACTCTGAAATAAATTTCGTTACGCCCATCGCACGCCACTTATTGGAATCCTAAGAACTCTCCGAAGACTGTGCGCTAACGGCAAACCGCTTTTCAGGTGTCTACAGCGGAAGCTGCTCCAACAACCTTTGTACACAAAGTGTCTTTGCTTTTTGCCTCCCTCACTCAGGTTTTATGTTTATATTTGGTTGAATTACTTATGTTAAACATAATATTTAGTATAGTGTATTGTATCTAAATTTGTAGTAATTCTTCACAAGTTTTGAGTAAATTATTACCATAAAAAACTTGTTGCCATCATATATTTTTAAGTTTTACATTTAATTGCAGAAAACAAAACTTTGTATTAAATTAGTATTTAAATTAATACAAGTCTATAGTTATTTTATAAAGCAGATATGTAATTAATCCAGAATATATTTTGCGTATTTTTAGCGAAGTTTATTGTAGCTATGCTAATAAATTAAACCAAAATATAGTATTATACTATATTCATATATACTAAAAAATCTTAATTCTAAGTCTGTAAATGAACTTTGCATTAGACTTTAATATTTACTAATGAGACTTAGTTGGCAATTTTTAATTATAAAATTACAAAAAATAATCCTGAATTCTGAGGTAATAACTCAGGATTCAGGTAGTAGGTATTAACAGAGGGAAGACTTAGCTTAAAGGAGCGAAATTCTTAACAAAGCATGGAGAAAAACTATAATATTGCAAGATAATAGTGCTCTTACCTGTTAATTCAATTGAATTTCAACTATTAAATGTGCCAGGAAAGCTGACTAGCTTTAATTAATAAATTAACACTATATATCTAGGGGTAAATATATTGCAACTAAACTTTACCTTTAGGAAAAAAAGATCTAGAATTGCCAATTACTCAACTAGAGACTGACTCAGATGGCTTTCCGTACCATTACTAGTGCTGGTAACCAAAGAGCGATCGCCACTGCAACTTATGCTGCTTATACCGCTACAGATGGCAAACCTTTTAACCCTTGAGTCAACAATCATTGGAATCCTGCTGATTCATACAAACGTTTGAGCATGGCGGTAATCTTTGCACCATAATCTAAATCTGCTGACCAGCGTCCTGATAACTGATCAATTAATGGAGCAATACCACGCGTAACAAAACGAAACCTGGGATCTACTACTTCGTTCACCAAAGGTTCTAAACTGGCGTAAGCTTTTAAATGTTGGATGTGTGCTCTCACACCAATTCTGGCGCTTTCAAAAGAAGCTGCTTGTGAACTACCGCCAATCGTACCTAAGCCTGCAAAGTTATTTTGCTCAGGTCTAATATCGCCACCAAAGCGTAAAAATCCAGTTTCAACACACATTTGACAAAAGGCAATATCATAGTTTATACCCTCTGCACTAGCTTCTTCTCGATAGAGTTTTGGGATGTCAGGAAATTGCACTAAAGCATTTTCATTATTGTTTCTCAGAAATAGCTGTAACTGTACTTCTGAAGTATTACCATTCGATATAATCCGGTCAAATTGCCCAGGGCAGACAACTAAAATTGAACGCAAACTTACAGTGCGAGTAGCCGCGTCCCAACTGACAGAAACATTAAAATCTCGCAGTTCAATGGCTTTTACATACACAACTTTATGATATGTAATTCGGCGAACTTCAGGTATTTTTGATAAATCAACGCGTAAACGATCTACTAAATCAATTGGGATATAAGCATTGCCATTAATCAGTATTCCTTGTTCTGAGTATTTCTGTCCATTAATATTAATATTAATGGGCGGATAAGTTGCTTCTGGAGTATTTCCTTGACTGGGGTCGATCGCCCGGCTCCAAGAAGCCAATCCATCAGCAATTCCTAAAGCAAAATCGCGGCGGCGATTTTGCAATAAAGACCTGTCATCAGGATTGCTGAGAAAACCTACCTGCATTAACAAAGAAGGAATCGCTGTTTGGCGGCAGAATATTAGCCGACCTAATCCGCTATCTGTATCTGGCTTGACGCCGCGATTTGGCAACTGAGGTACGCGGCGCAACAGTCCCAACAATAAAAGTTCAGCATTGCTTTTGCGCTGCTCGTTATTGGCAATGTAGAAGACACTAGCCCCCCGCACATTGGGACTACTAGCTGCATCAGCGTGAATTTCTAACGCCACATCAGTAGAACGACCACGGGAATTTATCCAGGCGATAGTATTAGCAGCACTCAGATCATCGGGAACTGATAAAACTTCAAAGCTCCGCGCCCGCAATTCTGTTACAATCAAATCCCGCAACAGAATCATTTCTCTAGCTTCTGTTGTCCCACCAGCGATCGTCCCTGGATCAATTCCCCCAGCTTCTTTGCCTCCGTGAGCAGCAGAAATAAATATACGCCCCATCTTCAGTGTTTCCTCTTATAAGACTCAGCCTAAGCAATCCTATATTCATTCTTGGTTGAGCAACAACAATATAATAGCCATCAGGAGTCCTTGATCATTTGTCCTTTGTTATTTCTCCCAAGTTGATGACCAATGACTAACGATCGATGACCACCAATGACTAATGACTCATGAGTAAATATGCAAATTCCCCGCTTGCACCCAGATACAATTGAAGAAGTTAAACAACGTGCTGACATTGTAGATGTCATCTCTGAGTACGTAGTTTTACGCAAGCGTGGTAAAGATTTTGTGGGTCTATGCCCCTTCCACGATGAAAAAACTCCTAGCTTTACTGTGAGTCAGACCAAGCAGATGTACTACTGCTTCGGCTGTCAAGCTGGGGGAAATGCCATTAAATTTTTAATGGACTTGGGAAAGCGTTCCTTTGCTGAAGTGACTCTAGATTTAGCGCGGCGTTACCAAATACCAGTGCAAACCTTAGAACCTGAGCAAAGGCAAGAATTACAACGACAGATCTCTTTGCGCGAGCAGCTATATGAAGTTCTCGCTTCGACAGCACATTTTTATCAACACGCCCTGAGACAATCTCCAGAACAAAAAGCACTACAGTATCTCCAACGCGATCGCCTACTCCAAGAGGAAACAATTCAGCAGTTTGGCTTAGGTTATGCTCCCGCAGGTTGGGAGACACTCTATCGTTATTTGGTAGATAGTAAACACTATCCAGTGCAACTGGTAGAAAAAGCGGGATTAATTAAACCCCGCAAGGAAGGGGGCGGTTATTATGACGTGTTTCGCGATCGCCTAATGATTCCCATCCGTGACATTCAAGGGCGGGTGATTGGCTTTGGCGGGAGAACCCTTTCCGATGAACAGCCCAAGTATCTCAATTCCCCAGAAACCGAGCTTTTTAGTAAAGGCAAAACTCTCTTTGCCCTAGATCAAGCCAAATCTGGGATTTCTCAACTCGATCAAGCTGTAGTCGTAGAGGGATATTTTGATGCGATCGCCCTCCATGCTGCGGGGATTAATAACGTTGTCGCTTCCCTGGGTACTGCTCTAAGTTTAGAACAGGTACGTTTGGTATTACGCTATACCGACTCTAAACAATTGGTGCTCAACTTTGATGCTGATAATGCTGGAACTAATGCCGCAGAAAGAGCGATTGGGGAAATTGCCGAACTGGCATATATGGGCGAAGTCCAGCTAAAGATTCTCAACATCCCCGATGGTAAAGATGCTGATGAATACTTACACAGCCATACCCCAGAAGACTATCGCCAACTGTTAACCAATGCACCACTCTGGCTCAATTGGCAGATTGATCAAATCACCAAAGACCGTGATTTAAAACAGGCTACAGATTTTCAGCAAGTAACTCAGCAAATAGTAAAGTTGCTGAAAAACATAGTTAATAATGATACGCGTAACTATTATATTTCCTACTGTGCTGAAATCCTCAGCTTAGGAGATACCAGACTAATTCCCTTAAGAGTTGAAAATTTGCTGACTCAAATTACTCCTAGTAACACCTACTCTCAGCCTCTACCAGGAAAGAGAAAATGGGAGAATGGCAGATCTTCTCAAACTTCAGTTGCCAAGCCGCAATCAACTGTTGCTGCGAGCGATCGCGGTTTATTGGAACGAGCAGAAGCTCTATTGCTACGGATTTATCTACACTGTCCCGAACAGCGTCAAGTTATTTTAGACACATTAGAAGAGAGAGATTTGCAATTTAGCCTTTCTCACCACCGCTTTTTGTGGCTACAGATTGTAGAAGTACCTAGGGGGATGGAAGTAGATTTAGTCTCAACTCTGCAAGACAAATACCCAGAGTTTCCTGAAGAGATGGGCTTAGTATCTCATTTGTTTCATCTTAACGAGAAAAGCCAGAAGGAAATATTGCGTACTCCTCAAGTTGTTCAAGCTGCGATCGCTTGTATGGAAAGGGTATTGCGAGAAAAGCGCTATCGACACTTTTTGGAAATGTGGCAAGAAACCGATCCTGAAGCAGAACCAGAGCGATGGCAATCATATTATCAAGCTTTTTATACCGAAAAGCTGCGGCTTCAGGAACTAGACCGTCAACGGCAATTTTCAATTACAGACTTGTTATAGGCATCCTATTTATTAGTGTTTATCCGGGTATTGGATAGTTTTTTTAAGGATTATCAAGAATAAATTTTCGAGAATTTTTGAGAATTAATATGTTATTTTCCTTGATTAAATCACCTGTGCAAAGCACTGGTAAGCGCTCTTGATAAGCTTTAATAGCGAGGATATATTCATGGTCAGCTAGTTCGGTTTTAATTAAACGCAATTTATCGAAAACCACACCAAGTAATGTGATTTCAGCACTTAATTGGTCAGCATTAGGGGCTTCAATTCGCATCACAACTCCCTGAATTTTAATATTAGAGGCATTGGTTATTAGATCGCTTAAAATTTCAATTTGTGAGCGATTTTCGACTTCTTCTAATATTTTGAGAGCTTCTTGAATGCGAGTAGGATAATCACCAAGATGTTGCTTATTTGGTAACAAAATTTCAAACTCACCATGTTCTGGTTCTTGTTTGAGCCAAACTGTAGCATTATCAAGAAAGGGACGGTCTTCATGCCATCCATGAGATTGCAAGTAATGCTTTAGTTGTTGTGGTTCGATAGTTTTGAGAATATCTGCATCCCGCACGGTAACTTTCGTGTTGCCTCTATTTTTGAATTTTGAATTTTTTACTCCTCTTGATCCCAATCATCATCTTCACTCCAATACTGTTGCGGTGCATCGCCGTGAATTTCTAAAATCTTGGCTTTTTTAATTTTGTTATCAGGTGGATTAATTGCTTCTAATTGCACATCAAATTCCCAATTGTCGCCAAAATCGTAAAGATAGGTCATGCTTGTACCCGGTTCTAGCGGTAAATCACCAATGCGGACTTGATCAGCAAATGGGGGTAATTCCATGTAGGGATGTCCAATTTTACAAGTGCGACCAAAACGGTCTTTATAACTAAATTCGTATAGGTGATCGTAGTCAAAATCAAAAGCATCAAGGATTGTACTAGCTAACCAGCTTAATTGTCTCTTAGCTGGTATGGCAATACGCCGCCAAGACCTAGAGACGGATACTTTAAAAATATAAATACCGTCAGTGAAGCCTTGTTTAGGAAGAATTAAATTATGCTCCCATTCTGGGAAAAAAGGCTTAAAAGTTGGCTGCAATTCGCCAAAATTTATATTTACCTCATCCTCAAATTCTCCTGACATCCCAATGGGAAAGAGTAACCTAAATATGGCATCACCCAGAGGTGAGCGCTGCACATTAGTAATGCGCCAGCCTTTGCCTTCTTGAGGCTTTCCCTGTTTGATAGCTAAGAATCCAAATAATTCTAAAAGTGCGATATTATACAATCCAGGATAATAACTAACATCCTGTTGGTCTTCATATTTAGCAAATTTTAAGCCTTTATCGGGAACACGCACCCAAAATTGAATACACTTAAATAAATTATTCCATGTATCTTGACGCTCACCCAGAATCTCGTTATTTCCCCAAATTAACCAGGCTTCTAGTAAAGTGAAATAACGTTCAGTTAAGTTGAGGCTAGTCCAAGCTTCTAAGACAGCTTCATCTAATACTAAAAGTTGTTTTTTACCTTGAGATTTAATTTGAACTATTCCCGAACTGCGTAATAACAGATAAAGTCCATTGATGTAAGGATATGATTTTTGTACAGGACGTTTAAGTTTAGTGTCAATTGGGTGACTCAACCGTAAATTAAGTTCTGATAATACTTTTAAAGGCAGAAGATTATTAACGCTACTTACTTCCACACCTTTTGGTTGCAGAAAATTAATGAGAGTCTGAAAGTCACGCAGAATTGTACCTGGTTGATTTTCATCAATGCTTAGTTCTTTGAGGAGTTGCTGCTGTGACTCTGTTAAGGAAGGCAGTTCAGGATTGAGTGTACGTTCTAATTTCGCAAATAAATCTTCCATAATTTAAAACTAAATTAAAAATTCAATTTAAATTTAACCTTGTGTGTAATTCTTTGCTGTTTGTACTACGAATGAAGAAATGCACAAACTTTAGCAAAGATGAATGGTAATATTTTCGCTTGCAAGTTGAAAATCCTATAAATTTGATATGAACAGTAACACTCGCCTGGAGATGATCCTAGCTGACACGCCTGTTGGCATGATATTACCTGCGATCGCTCAACTTAACCTACCTGACTGGTGGTTAGCAGGTGGTGCAGTGCGAAATACTGTTTGGCGTTCGATTTTTGGTAATGACTGCGAGTTAGTTATCAAGGATTTTGATATTGCATTCTTCGATCAAAAAGGAAACCGTTCTCAAGAACTAGCAGCAAAAGCTACACTCACAGAACAGTTTCCTCACGATCAGTTTGATGTCAAAAATCAAGCTAGTTTTGGTCGTTGGCGTCCTGGTCGCAGACCCTACAATAGTACAGAGGACGCAATAAAGGAATGGTTACATACTGCTACTGCCGTAGGAGTTCGGTTAGATGCACAAGGGCAATGGCAATTTTTTACCCCTTACGGGTTGGATGATTTATTTAATGGCATTATCCGAACTACGCCTGTGCATACTTATAACCCAGATGCTCATAAAAAAGCATCTGGCTTCCTGCAAAAGTGCCCCTATTTACAATTAGCAGAATGCAATTCTAATTAAGGTGAGTTGGATGTCTTCAAAGAACCCCACTTCCATTCCTCTCCCCGCAACGAGGAGAGGCTTACAACGTTTTTCAAGTAAATAGACCACGCGGTAGGAAACATTAGACTTCTTGCAGAAGTCGGTTAAAGGGAAAGGGGAAAAGAGGAAAGGAACTCAAAACCCTTTCCCTTTAACCTTTTCCCTTTCCCCCCTCTTGCAAAAATCCGAATAAGAATAAAAAACCACAGATGTAGACACGAAGTGGCTTCCCGTAGGGTACACCGATAAACACAGATATTTATCTATGGTTTGATTTTCAAAACATTGACTTATGCAAGAAGTGTAATCATCTTACTGGTGCCGTGCCCCTACTTTGGATCTGTGGTTCAATAACCTGGAAACATGCTGTAAAAAGTTGATGTTTCCATTGTGAGAAATTTGATTTTCTGCCCAAAATAAAAAATTGTGGACAAAGCAAGTTTTAATTTTTAATTTTTAATTTTGAATCGCTTAGTTGGCTCTCAAAGCGGCTATAAACAATTTGAGTAGGATACCAAGTAGAAAACCAATACAAATCTTGAATAACTTTGTGAGAGTTATTGTTATCTATCTCAAACTGAACTAAGGCTAAATTATTTAATCCAATCACTTCGCGTCCATCTTGAAACCAGGATAATTTCCAAAACGTTAAATACTGCAACCATATCCATTTTTTATTTTTCGCTTGTTGCTTGGAAGTCATCAGCCATGCCATATTATTACCAAAATCAGCAGTCTGGGTAATTTTTCGCGGAATCCATTCCATTACACCATTCCATTCAGGCTGACGGGGTGACAGATAATTGCGGCGGGATTTATTAGGAGAAATTTCTACCATATAAGGTGAATTTGACCATCCTATCCAATGTCGGCTTTTTTCTGGTAAAAGCCATTGTTTGAGCCGTGTATGAATGATTTGAGTAATAGTCTCTTCATTTTTAAAGGGGCTAGCCGTTAACTGCACTAAGACAGAATTTGTTTGAGAACCTGAAGAAGTTTTGCTATAAGATAGGCGGACAACAGAACTGTAGTGAATATCCCCAGAAAGAACAATAACTTGTTGGCGTTGCTCAAATAAAGTTGTGAGAAACTTCGCTAATGCTTCGTAGTTAATATTCCAAGCATCTCCCACATCTACGCCATAAACTTTTTCTCGTTGTAAATGCCAATGGTGAATCCAATCAATTACTTTTAGACCAAAGAGATTCGTCGGTGCAATTACAAATGTAGCTTGCATTTGCGATCGCCCTTTGGGTTTATGTGTTGCTTGTTCTAGAGGCTGAGAAAGTTGCTGCCCAAAGGCTTGGGGAGATAGCAACATTGGTGGCGCAATTGGTTTTTGATCGGCAGGATAACCCCGCCATGTGCGTGTATCTAAAACAATTACTTCATGGCAAAAACTCCGCACTGTATAATGCCAGGTAAGTGCTTCAGAATCTCGATCTAGCACCAATACTGAGCCATATTGAATAAACTCTGGTAAGCCTGTGCTGGGGTTGATGGGTGGCATTCCTAGGTAACGAGCGATCGCATCCCCAGCTACAGCATCCATCCCTTGAGAAGCCGACCATTTCTCAGCCGCCTGCAATAATTTTTCTCCAGGTTGACCACCTGTAAATTGCTTTGGTGTATTGCCCCATGCTTGAAAAACTGCATAAGCTAACAGGGCGTTTTGAACGGTTCTGCGTCCCAAAGGTCGTCCTAGTACTCGCAAACACCAAGCTTGGTTAAGGTTCCAGTCATCGCTGACATCATGGTCATCGAAGATACTATACATGGGAATATTTGCCAAGGCACGCCGCACTTTCCAAAGGGTGTGGATAAATTGCCGCATATCCCGCACTTCTTTGTCCCAGCAACGGCTAACTCGATGACCATCCATAACCTCTCGTCCTTTAGGAAAGCTAGTCGGCCAGCAGACTGGAGACCAAGCTAACAGGTAAGATGCGTAATACTCACCTAAACTTAGCAGGTGACTGTTAACCTTGGCAGTTTTATTGTGTAATCCGGCGGTGAAACCAGCTTGGTTAGTTGCTACCTCAGCCCGATGTCCGGGAAGTAGTTGTTTTGGTGTGTAATAACTGGCATCTGTAGCTGTTTGCTGTACAAAAGGTAGCCGTTCTTCCCAACCCAGCAGCGCATCGCCCAACTGACTGGATACCCACAACAGCGGATCGGCAACATCATCACCATAAATCTGGTCGCCAGTCAGGAAAAGTTGATGAGGTCGTTTTCGCGGCTGGTTTGCTGCTTTCTCAATCAAGCAATCGAGAATCGGTAAGGCATCAAACCCATCACCGTGGGGTTTGCGACAGGAACCATGTACAATTTGCAAATCTTTTAAATCATTTGGTGGCAGGGCAAATGTTGGTTTTTGATGTGCAAAATAGCTGATGTTGACATTGGGAAAGCGGTGAGAACACAAGGCTTGCGCTAATGTTTGCTCAGTCTGGGAAGATTCCTCAATAAATTGCAAGTCGTATGCATATATGCGATCGCTAATCAACAAATACTTACCCGCAGATTCAGCCGTTACTGCCACAATATGTAGCGATTCTCCCAAAGCAAAAGTAGAACGTTTGCCTTCAAATAAACAATTTGCGATTAATGCACCGTCATTAGCTGTCTCGTAAACTCGGAGTAGCACTTCACAAGGACGTTTAAGCGCTACCCAAACTGTAACTGTTTCGGGTTCTGTATGTTGTAACAATGGCCCCGCCAAAATCAGCGGCAATTCTTGTAAAAATTCGTCTCCAAAAGGGTAGTTCATTGCCAACTGTGCAAGCCTTCTTTGAACCGTATTGCAATGGTTATGTGTTTTTCTGTTGCAAGCTTGACAACAAACTACTTTTTATAGTACAAATATACTATTAAGCGTTGCGATTTTGCATAAGAATTTAACACTCTCAACTGAAAAATATCATCTCTACGCCAACAGGAGAGCAAAATTAATGAAGTTATCGAAAATGGACTTGAGTAGCTTGATTGCGATCGCTCATTCTGACGGACATTTGCAGTTATTGCTCGATCGAGGCGACGAGATAGAATTTTTAGAAATCCCTGCACCCATCCAAGCTTATGAAGGATTGCGAGAACTAAACGAGATTGTATCTGAACCTGCGGCACTTCCTCCCCAAGAAGAACCTATTGCCCTATTACCAGTTAGCTCATCAATGGCCGCTGCGATCGCCTACGATAGTCACGAGCAAACTTTACAGGTTGAGTTTCGTAATGGAGCAGTATATGAGTATTTCGGAGTAGATGAAGACACTTGGGAAGATTTTTATTCTTCTGACTCAATAGGCAGTTTTTTTAATCAACAAATTAAAGGAAGATTTGACTGCGAACAAATTGGCGACGAGTGAAAAAAAGATTAAATTTGTCAAAAGGTTGAGCCTGTTTCTCTAGCGTTTCCCAGCTACCTGAAGTACTAGATTTAGATCCCCGATTTCTTGAAAAAGTCGGGGATTTAAGCAGCAATTTTTGCTAAAGTATGTGAAATTATACTCAATAGTTTAAGTTTCTTAACTGTTTAATTATTCTTAACAAAAAATCCGCAACAAAACTGAAATTTCTCTCTTTAAGTAGAAGATTCAATATTATTTCTCCGCTACACTCTACACAAAGATAGATTATTTGATATTAGCTGGTAATTTATTTACTTTTGCAACTATCAGGATAATAGTTGCAAAAAGTTATTTGGCTAAATTTTCATTAAATAAATTTAAATTTTATTTACAAGTGCGGGAGTACAATTGCCGTGTCTTCGTTAAAGACTTTTGTACAGCAGCCAGAAACTCGGACTGCATCTCGTTCCGAGTTTTTGAAAGAAGTAGGTCAAGTAGCTGGTGTTACTCTCTTATCAGTCACTATGCTGGCAAGTTCTGTTCTTGCTGGAGGACTAGTTGGTTTAGCAGTTAGTTTTCGGAATTTACCAGATGTCAGACAACTACGGAACTTTTTACCAGAAGAAACAACTTATATTTATGACATTAAAGGTAAGCTTTTAGCAGGTATACATGGGGAAGCCAACAGAAAAATTGTAACGCTAGATGAAATTTCCCCAAATTTAAAACGAGCAGTATTAGCTAGTGAAGATAGCCACTTCTACAACCATCACGGAATTAATCCCGGCGGTATTGGACGTGCTGCGTTAGTCAATTGGGCAGCAGGTAGTATCCGGGAGGGCGGTTCTACAATCACCATGCAGTTGGTGAAAAATATATTTCTATCGAAAAAACGTGCTTTTACTCGAAAAATAGCAGAAGCGGTACTGGCAGTTCGGTTAGAGCAAATTATTAGTAAAGACCGAATTTTAGAAATGTACCTCAATCAAGTTTATTGGGGTCACAATAACTATGGTGTGCAAACAGCAGCACGAACTTACTTTGACAAATCAGCAGCAAATTTGACTCTGGGCGAATCTGCATTGATGGCAGGTTTGATCCAAGCGCCAGAACAATTTAGCCCTTTTGTAAATATGAATTTGGCCAAACAAAAACAAAAGGAAGTTTTGGGACGAATGCTGCAACTGAAATGGATCGGTCAGCAAGAATATAATGATGCTCTCCAGCAAAAAATCAAACTTGGTAAAATCAGGTCATTTCAAGGTAGTGCTCTTCCTTATGTAACCAATACCGTAGTTCAGGAAATAATTAAAAAGTTTGGGCGTGATGCATTACTTAAAGAAGGAATGCGGGTACAAACCACAGTAGATGCCAACTTCCAACTGATGGCAGAAGAAACTATTAAGAATTGGCATAAAACACTTGAAGGTCGGGGGTTAAATAAAAATCAAATGGCTTTAGTCGCTATTGATCCCCGCACGCACTTTATTAAAGCATTAGTAGGTGGTATAGATTCAAAATCTGGCGAATTTAACCGAGCAACTCAAGCACAGCGTCAACCTGGATCTTCTTTTAAGCCATTTGTTTACTACACTGCCTTTGCTAGTGGTAAGTTTACACCAAGTACAACGGTAGTCGATGCTCCAGTTAGCTATCGAGATGGTGATGGTTGGTACTATCCACGGAACTACGATGGTGGCTTTATGGGAGCAATGCCGATTCGTACTGCCTTAGCACTATCTCGTAATGTGCCTGCGGTTAAGATTGGCAAAGCTGTAGGAATAAATAAAGTGATTGACACCTGCCATACCTTGGGAATTAGGAGCCAAATGGTTGCCGTAAGTTCTTTACCATTGGGTGCAATTGGTGTGACACCGCTGGAAATGGCTAGTGCTTATGCCACCTTCGCAAATTATGGCTGGCAATCACCTCCAACGGCTATTGTTCGGATTACTGATAGTAGTGGCAATGTATTGTTAGATAATACTCCTAAACCTCAACAAGTTCTTGACCCTTGGGCATCAGCCGCATTGTTAGATGTAATGCAATCGGTAGTTACTGAAGGAACTGGTAAAGGTGCTGCTATTGATCGGCCAGTTGCAGGTAAAACAGGTACAACTTCTTCAGAAAAGGATATTTGGTTTATTGGTTCTGTACCGCAGTTAACGACAGCCATCTGGGTAGGAAGAGATGATAACAAACAATTAGCCAGTGGTGCGACAGGTGGAGGTATGGTTACTCCCGTCTGGAAGGATTTCATGCAGAAGGCGCTTAAGGATGTACCAGTAATGAAATTTAAACCGCCTTCTGAATTTCCTCGACCTAAGCCAAATTAAAATAATTCGTCATTAAGACGCCATTTGTAGAGACGCGATTAATCGCGTCTCTACAAATGGTGTATTTGTCGCATTCTTTTTTCAAATTGGTATTAGGAATATGGAGATGATCTCAGAGGGTGACAACCTACCTATAAAGGTTGCTGCATAAGGGATAGGGCATAGA
>NZ_MTAW01000112.1 GCF_002154725.1 Nostoc sp. 106C
GTTCCTTGTGAGCGCAGCTCATGGAGTCTCTTGCAAAAATATATTTTTGCAAGAGAGGGGAAAAGGGAAAAGGTTAAAGGGAAAGGGTTTTGAGTTTCTTTCCCCTTTTCCCCTTTCCCTTTTACCGACTTCTGCAAGAAGTCTATTGTGTTGATTGATTAATTCTTCAACAAAAATTAGGCACATAAAAGAAAATTGTGCAAATATAAAGAAAAGCTTAAGAGGTTAGAGGCTCATGATCACTGCCAAAATGATGCAACAGCTTTGGGCTGTAATCGAGTCTACTAATGTCAGTACCTTACTCCAGTTTGATGATGTAGCTCTAGTACAATTGCTGCTCCAGCAATTAAAAGCTAAGCAGGGACTCGACGCACAGGCAGATAGTAGTCTTAATACTTATATAAAATCTAAACTGCCTCTAATTCGAGATACCGCTGAAGGGCGATTATCTTTAGGGCAAGAGAATCATTAATACAAAAGTTTACCAATATAATATGATGAATCACTGGCTAGGTATTGCCCTTGTAGCTTATCTAATTGGAGCAGCGATTGAAGGGGTAAGTACAGCCAGCCAGCTATCTCATTCATTGCCGGAACTAACCAAAGATCAGCAAGAGCAACCATCAGAGTCTGCTAATCCACTTCAGGAGAAATGGCGTGTTTTTGCTGCTATTGCCTCTGTAACTCTTTGTGGAGCCTGTATTTGGCCTTGCCGCCTGCTTCACCGTTTAATTAAAAGCAACATTTCATCTGAAGACTCGTAGGTTTTAATTCATAGTGCTTTTTCTCAAATTTTGTCTGTTTGAGTTGAAAATTCTCATCAAAATCGGTAACAAAGTGATAAGCCATGACTGCGGCGGGCTACGCCTATGCAAGAGTTTGATTAATTGCTAGCAATCAGAGCTTATAACTTCCATTTAGGATTTAGGTAAATAGGCGTTGCATAATTGAGTGTTGAGCCACCCACTGAGCACTGAATGAGCACAAAACTGAGCATCTCTACCAGATAAACACACCTACGCTAAAGATAGAAAACAATAGCGTAAGGTTACTAATATGACTCAAACTCTAGAACGCCAACCTGGTGGCTTATACGTTCAAACTTCTAACCAACAGCAAATTGCTTTTCCCCTGAAGCACACAGAAGTACAAGCTAAGGTTGCAGGTAATATCTCGCGAGTAGAAGTTACCCAAAGCTTTGAAAATCCCTTCACCACTACCCTAGAAGCTGTCTACATCTTCCCGTTACCAGATGAAGCGGCTGTTGATGATATGCTGATTCGGATTGGCGACAAGACTATCAAAGGCAGTATCAAAAAGCGCCAGGAAGCACAGCAAATATACGAGCAAGCAAAGCAACAAGGACGTACAGCTGGGCTGCTGGAACAGGAACGGGACAATATTTTTACTCAATCCCTGGCTAACATCAAACCTGGTGAGCAAATTGATGTGATTATTCGCTACTCTGATAGCCTGAAATTTGAGGGTGGAAATTACGAGTTTGTCTTCCCGATGGTGGTTGGGCCGCGTTACATTCCAGGGATAACTATTGAGGATAATGCTGTCGGCGGTGGTTCGGCGTCTGCACCGATGATGCAAAATCAAGATACTGACTTAGTAGCAGATGCTTCTCGCTTGAATGCACCTATCTTGCCATCGGGTACTCGCTCTCGCCATGATATTAATGTGACGGTAGAAATTGATGGGGGAGTTGAAATTCAGGATGTTAAGTCGCCTTCTCACCAAATCCAGATTTCCTACGAAGGACAACGGGTGCTGGTAAAACTTGGGGGTGGAGATACAATTCCCAACAAAGACCTGATTTTACGCTATCAAGCCGCAGGCGATCGCACTCAAGCAACTGTACTCACCCAAGCTGATGAAAGAGGTGGACACTTTGCACTGTACCTAATTCCGGCTCTCCAGTATCGTCCAGAACAGGTTGTTTCTAAAGATGTGGTATTTCTCATCGACACCTCTGGCTCTCAAAGTGGTGCACCACTAATGCAATGTCAGGAATTGATGCGGCGCTTTATCAACGGACTCAATCCCAACGACACTTTTAGCATTATTGATTTCTCAGATACCACTCAACAACTCTCGCCTGTTCCTCTCCCTAATACTCCGCAAAATCGCGCCCTAGCAATTCAGTATGTAAATCAATTAAATGCAGGTGGTGGAACGGAAATGTTACGCGGTATTCGCGCTGTCTTGAACTTCCCAGTGACAGATCCCGGACGCTTGCGGAGTATTGTACTGCTCACCGATGGTTATATCGGCAACGAAAACCAAATTCTCACAGAAGTACAACGTCATCTCAACCCAGGAACTCGCCTCTACAGCTTTGGTGCAGGTAGTTCGGTGAATCGTTTCTTACTCAATCGCATTGCTGAATTAGGGCGGGGTATTGCTCGCATCATTCGTCACGATGAACTAGTTAATGAGGTCGTGGATAAATTCTTCCGCCAAATTAATAATCCTGTCTTGGCAAATATTAACTTGCAATGGGAAGGTGATGGCGCATCGCCAGAAATGTATCCTTCCACACCACCAGATTTATTTGCCGAACAGCCATTAGTACTATTTGGACGCAAACCAGACAGCCATGTTGGTAAACTGCACATCACGGGAATTGCTGCGGGTGGTACGCGCTATCAACAAACCTTCAATCTGAATTTTGACAAAACGGGTAATCCTGCAATAGCTCAACTTTGGGGGCGTTCCCGCATCAAGGATTTGATGAATCAGATGGTGAGTGGTGAAACCAAAGTAGGCGTAGAAGCAGTGACGGATACGGCTCTCACCTATCAACTGTTATCGCAGTATACCGCCTTTGTTGCTGTCAGTGATGATGTCCGAGTCAATCCAACGGAGGGTTCTGTTTCTGTGCAAGTACCTGTGGAAATGCCTGAAGGTATTAGCTATCAAGGCATATTTGGTAGTGCAGCTCCAACTGTAATGGCTGCTCCAGCCACGGGAATGATATACCCTTCAGCAAAGCTATCTGCTCCAGTACCCCCAGCCCCTATGTCTATCCCTGCTCCAACGACAGCAACGCCACCTACAGCAATACCATCGTTTGAAGAGATAGATTCATTAACTGTAGAAAGAAAACGGGCTAAAAAGGAGGCTAACAGTCCATTCCCAGGTGGAGCACCAAATACTAATCAGTATGATGTAGGATCAGCAATTCCATCTGCTCCCAGAGATGCAGAATTAGAATATTTAAAAGCCAAACTTTCAGAAGGAATTGCGCCTGCCTCTTATCTCCAAATTGTGAGTGTATCAGGATTAGATCAACAGATGATTTCTCTTCTGACTCAACACTTGCAATCAATTCGGTTTATTACAAATTTCAATGGTGATTTAGTCTTTGATTTACAAGTCAACAAAGGACGGGTAAGACAGGTGGTGCTTGATGAGCAGTTGTCTTCTTTTAACGAACAGACAATCATTGAGACAATCAGGCGATCGCTTTTAACTTGGCTACCTCCACAAACGCTTACAACTACAGTGATTTTGACAATTAGAATTCAACCTTAATCAACTAATAACTACCGGGGGCTACCCCGGTTTTTACTTTCAATACGAATTCAATAGATCTCTTGCATAAGTCGATATTTTGATTATCAAACCACAGATAAACACCGATAAACACCGATAATTATCTGTGTTCATCTGTGTTCATCTGTGGTTCCATATTCTTTCATCCAATATGTTTGCGGACAAATTGAATTACTTCTGTGAGTCCCTGTTGGGTTTTTAAGTTAGTAAATATAAATGGTTTATCACCGCGCATTTTTTTTGCATCGCGTTCCATGACATTTAAATCTGCACCCACATAGGGGGCAAGGTCGATTTTGTTAATTACTAATAAATCTGATTTAGTAATTCCCGGCCCGCCTTTGCGGGGGATTTTATCACCAGCCGCTACATCGATGACATAAATTGTTAAATCTACTAATTCAGGACTGAATGTAGCTGCTAAATTATCGCCGCCACTTTCCAAAAACACCAAATCTAAGTTAGAAAATCGCTGCTCAAGCTGTTCAATTGCAGCCAAATTCATCGAAGCATCTTCGCGGATGGCAGTATGGGGACAACCACCAGTCTCTACACCCAAAATGCGATCGCTTGTCAAAGCCTGAGAACGCACCAAAAATTGTGCATCCTCCTGAGTATAAATATCATTTGTCACCACCGCAATCTGATACTGCTCGCGTAACGCCTTACACAAAGCATCTACCAATGCAGTCTTCCCCGAACCTACCGGGCCAGCAACCCCTACTCGAAATGTATTGTTTGTCATTTGTTAGTTGTCATTTGTCATTTGTCATTTGTCTCTCTTATCCGCTCTCCTCCTCTGCGTCCTCTGCGTCTCTGCGGTTCGTTAACTCCTAAACAACCTTGTATACTGCGTTTCATGCTGCATACTAGCTAAAGACAAACCCCAACTACAACAGCTGAGTTCATCATCCTCCAAAGCCAAAATTTCTACCATCGCTACACTCAATAATTCTTGTAAATCTAGCAATAACTGCTGTCCGGCTGTTTGTCCTAAAGGAATAAGTTTCACCCCAGCAGTAATTAAATTACTTGCCCAACTATGCAGATATCCTAATAAAGCAGCTTTCATATCAATTTGCCAATGAGCCGCAGCAATCCCAAAAGCGATCGCATAATTGCAAGGATTACCAACAGCATTCAGCGTTGGCATGATTTCTGGTTGTAGTTTACCAAGTAACTGAATAAGCGATCGCCCCATTTGCCAGCTAGAGGTGCGTAACTCTTCTGTTTCCCTAGCAGCCGATAACCAAAGATTCCAACAAGCTAAAGCCTTTAAATCATCCATTTTCGCAAATTTGTAAGCGCGTAACATCACCGCCACTTCGACTCGAATTGCACCATAACGCAGTTGAGAATTTAACCAATCTTTGAGGTTTTGCTGATTAGCGATTCTACCTTGTTCAACCAAAGTCTCCAAACCTTCAGAATAACTATATGCTCCCACAGGTAATGCTGGGCTAGTCAGCTGCAAAATCGATAAAAAAGAGCTATCAGTGAGCGTGATGTCCATAAGCTCCCTGTTCTGGCTGAAATGGTAAAATTTCTTCTTTGATTTCTAGTCCCAGTTGTTCCAACATTGTGCGTAAAACTGAGTCTGTAGATAAGCGTAAATAGTTAATTGTAATTTCTACAGGTACATGACGATTGCCTAAATGGTAAGCTGCCCGTAGTAATAACTGTGGTGTTGCGGCAAAGACAGTCAAAACTGGTTCTGCTTTGGCACTAATTCTCATTAAATTGCTGTGGTCTTCATCTTGCAGAATATCACCATCTTGCAGCACCGTTCCTCTCGGTAAACGCAAAAACACAACTTTGCCATCTTCTGTTTGAAAACGATGACGACTACGGCTGCGTTCTTCAGCTGTTAGAGGAAGGGTAAAGCTAATTAAAGCATTAGGATCGGGCGGTTTACGTTGGGTAAACGTCAGCATATTAATAATGAATAGTGACAACAACCTTCAAAGACTTCACGGTCATTGCCACAATCATAAAACGATAGCAGGGGAGCAGAGGAGACAGATTTAATGCTTTTTCGACAAACTCAACAATATGCAAGTGAAATGTGCATTAGCTTAGAACACTTGCTACTCAACGATTCAGCTTTGTTTGTCTACAGGAACCAAGATGTAAGCTGTCTGATCATCAGGTACGTTGGCCTTTTGACTACTAGGCTGCTCATGCTCAACTACAGTACTAGCTAGGTCTACTGTATTTTGGATAGTATCATTAACACTAACAGCTGTACCCTTAACAGTAGATACTGTATCTTGGACAGTGTTATTAACTTTGACTGATGCCACCTTGACGGCGCTTACTGTATCTTGGACAGTATCGTTAACACCCTGAGCTGAAGTTTTAACAGCATCCCCTACATCTTTTGCAGTGTCGTTAACACCCTCAGCTACAGTCTTGATTGCCTCTCCTACACCTCTTACAGTTTGGTTCACACCGTTAGCTGCACCTTTTACCCCATTTCCTAAACCTTGGATAGTTTGGTTAATTCTTTGGGCTGTGCCTTTAATACTTAAAGCAACGGCTACTGCGCCCAATGTAGCACCAACGATCGCTCCCATTGCTACTTTAGCTAGATCATTCGTACCTCTATCAGATGTATAAGTCTCGGATTCTTCTGTTACCAGATCAATGTTGCCTTGGGACTGATCTAAAAGCTGCTGGTTTCCATTCATAGTAATTTTCTCCTTTGTCACAAAATCACTTAAGGCTGATCTATCTTCAGTATTTCTAAGTCCTGAGAACTCAGGAATACTTGTGCTCTCAGGACTTATTGCTCAGCAAGATTTGCTGAAGTTCGCACTAATGAAGTCTTGGTTTGGAATATCAGCTATCTGCTTCTAACATTCAGTCAAGCCGAGCAATTTCTTCTTCCAGCGAATTCTCTTCTAAAGAAGTTAGGTTATCCACATCTTCTGTGATAACTGAAGTAATAATCATTCCCTCTGTCTGTTCTGGAGATGAAATGTAGAACATTGACTCACGGTCTGGTTGACCTACGCCCATTTGATCATTCCTATTCTGTTGGCTACCTGTCATCTGGCCTTGAGATTGATAGCCCTGATTCCCAGATGGTTGGAAATCGTTAACTCTATCCTTGGCTGATTCTGCTGTACCTTGCACAGCTTGGTTAACATTCTGAGCTGTACTTTGTACTGCGTCCAGTGTACCTACTGTAGTTTGCCTAGCTACGTCAGTGACGTTCTGGGCTGCATCTTTTGCTATGTTCGCTCCAGCTTGTACAACTTGGCTAACACCTTGAGCAGTATTCTGTACTGCGTCCAATGCACCTGCTGCGGTTTGCTGAACTCCCTGAGCGACACCCTCTGCGGTATCCAAAGTACCACCAACAATAGCTTGGCTAGCACCTTCAGCAACACTCTTTGCTGCTTCTCCTAAACCTTTGGCTGTTTGTCCAAGACCCTCACCAATAGTCTTTGATGCTTCTGCTATACCTTTAGCAGCAATGTTCAAGCCCAGACCGATTCTTCTACCAGCCAAAGCTCCTACGGTAGCACCAATGAGTCCTCCTATGAGTGCTCTAGTTAAGGTTGGATTTACGCCTCGATTTTCTGAACGAGTATCAGGCTGAGGTGTAGTTCTAGGAGTATTTACATCTCTAGGTAATTCATTCCCTCTGTTAATGTTAGTTGAACCGGGATAAGCTTGACCCGTGGTCGTGCCACTATATCCAGTTTCAGATACTCCATCAACTCTGTTTATATTAGTTGAACCGGGATAAGATTGGCCTGTTGCTGTGCCGCTATATCCAGTTCCAGATACTCCAGTATCTTGGTTTGCATTACTTGAACCTGGATAAGATTGACCAGTTGTTGTGCGGTCAATATTTCCACTTTGATTGTTCCAAGCCTGGCTGCTTTCAACCATATCATTGGTCTCCTTAGTTTAAGAAGGATTAACAAACATCAGATGAATGTTAATTAGTTCCAGCTATTAACCTAACAATTGCACTCAAAAACTTAATTACTCTAAAGAAACACATAATTAAGCAAGTTTTTGTCGAAAGTAGTAGTTTTTTAGCTTAAGTTGCTAGTAAAAAGCCAAAGAAATATGAGCTAGGGTTAACTTAATTGCTGAGACTGGTTTGTTAAAGAAAATGATTAACGAAATTATTACTTTTTACTGTAGTGCTGACGACATTGAAGAAAGTATTAGATATATAAATAAAAGTGTAAAACGATGTCTGATGCAGGAATTTTCAAGATAGATATCACAAATTATTGATTTTTCTCCAAAAATACCAAAAACTTTTGAATACATGACAGATTATGTTTTAAAAACCTAAATCTTGCTTTTATCTCGTTGATATGCGAGCGCAGATTCTGCCATTAGATAGAAATATGCGCAAAGTCATCCATTTCTCTTTTTAAAGACGTTAAGCGAACTCGTCTATGTAGTTAGTTAACTTTGTTTAGAAATTGCAAAATCATATAAATAATGTGCCATTTCTAATTTAGAGCAAGGAACAATTTCTACCTGTTTTCCTTGTCTATCTAAAAATATCGCCTGATTATTATCGCTACCAAAACCACTATTAGTTTTATCGATGGGATTGGCAACAATGATATCTAATTTTTTACTCTGTAATTTTTCTAAAGCAGGCGCGACAATATCGCCAGTTTGAGCAGCAAATCCAATTAAAAGTTGATGAGGCTGCTTAAGTTTTGCTAACTCACTAACAATATCTGGTACAGGTTCTAGAGGTAAAGATTGGGGAAGCGATCGCTTGGGTAATTTCTCTGTACTATAATCTCTGGGCTTGACATCCGCGACTGCGGCGGACATGACTATGACATCTGCACTGGCTAAATACTCCCGCATGACTTGCTGCATTTCTTCCGCGTTAATCACGGGAATTGCTTGCACTCCCAAAGGGACATCCCAACTAGCAGGGCCGTGTACTAAGGTAACGCTTGCACCTCTGTGGAGTGCTGCTTGTGCTAAAGCCAAGCCCATTTTACCTGTGGAAGGATTGCCGATAAACCTCACTGGGTCAAGATACTCTCGCGTTCCCCCAGCACTAATTAATACTCGTTTACCGACTAAATCTCGTTTTCCACTCGTATGCAATAGAGATTGAATATAAGTCAAAATCTCTGGAGGTTCTGCCATCCTACCAGCACCAACGCGATCGCAAGCTAATAATCCCGATGCCGTACCTATTCCATGATATCGATCATCTGTCAATAATTGTCGCCAATTGCGCTGTACTGAAAGCTGTTCCCACATATCTGTATTCATCGCTGGTGCTAACAGCACAGGACAAGTAGAAGCTAGTACAGTATTTGTCAGTAAATTATCAGCCATCCCATAAGTTAACTTGGCTAATGTATTGGCGGTTAAAGGTGCAATTACCAACAAATCTGCCCATTCACCCAATTCAATGTGTAATGGACGAGAGTGAATTGGTTGCCAAAACATATCATCCGTATAGGCAGGATGACGGGATAGGGTGGCTAAAGTTAGAGGTGTAATAAATGCTTGCGCTGAATTGGTGAGAATTACGCGCACCTCTACCCCAGTTTTAAATAGCGTCGAAACTAGCTCACAGACTTTGTAGGCGGCGATACCGCCGCCTACACCGATTAAAACCCTGTTCAGTTTTGGATTAATGGCTGATAGCATAGAAAAATTAGATCGAGTAGGTAATAGATTACCGCGATCATCTCTGATTCTAGCCAGTCAACCTTAATCGCAAGTTTACAATTTAAGCCTCATCGTAGGGTTCTAAGTCTAAGAGGTGGATATAGGGTTCAACTAACTCCGGACGCTGAAATGCGATCGCTCGCAGTAGATGCCAATCATTCAAACCCTCAAAAGCATTGCTATAATTATCCATCTCTAGACGTGTAGCTAAATCCTCAACTTCTGCCATAGTCATGGCAGCAATTTCTGTTCTGGAAATGCCTAGAGTTTTCATAATGCTTGCCCCTCCCTTTTGCAGCATTCGCACCCAGCATGGGTCGGGTTGTGCTTTTCACGGCCACCCAATATATCTTACTCATTAGATGGCGTGGATTTTGTAAAAATTTTCCGGAATTCTACGATAATTTGTAAAAAAATTGCAACTAAGACTACTCAATTACATTCACCACAAAATTCCGTAGCAGGTCTAACATTTGCAATCCGATTTCATGACCCATATCAAATTCTTCGTACTGCACCGCAACTCCCAACTTTTCTAGGGTTTTTCGTGCATTTACCGCAGCTATTAATGGTACAACTTCATCTTGTCTACCATGAGTAATTAATGTTGGTGGAAAAATATTTGTAGCAGATTTTCCAGCCTCAGGATGTAAATAACCACTCATGGCAACTAAACCTGCGAGAGGCAAGTTTAATCCTACATCCAAAGTCATTGCCGCTCCTTGAGAAAATCCACTCAAAACTGTCCGCGATAAAGGTACACCAGTCAAACTTTCTAACGATAGTAACCAATCTGTGAGTATTTGCCGACTTTCTGCTAACCCCTGATACATATTTTCTGACCTTAGGTCATACCATGCCCTACCTGTAGGAGCATAAGGATAGGGAAAAGGACCATTAGGAAATACAAACTGATAATCTGGCAAATTAAAAAAAGGCAATAAAGCTGCCACATCATCGGCGCTGGCACCCCAGCCGTGTAAAGTGACGATTAAGCCTGATGGCGCTTGCTCTGTTTCAGGAGGAACGGAAATAAATTCTAAAGTTTGAGTCATTAGTTAGCGATCATTAGTCAGGGATCAGTATTAAAGTACAACCGACCATCGACCAAGGACAATCCTCATACAAATTATTCAACGAAAATAGAGGATTTCTATAAAACTTTTTCTTCCCTTATGCCACGGCAGTTGCTTTATGCCGACGGCAGTCCGCACAACGGGGGGAACCCCCGCAAGCGGCTGCCTTGGAAACCCGTCCACCGCACTGCCTCCTCTGCTTATCTGCCTTCTGCCTTGCCCGAAGGGCAGGTAAAATAATCTTCTGTCTTCATTGTTTATACCAAAGGAAACTGGGGAATTATGGCGCGTCTGGCTCTGCTGAGTGTATCGAACAAAACTGGTTTAATTGACCTAGCTCGTAGCTTAGTTGAAGAATTTAACTTTGATTTAATTAGCAGTGGAGGCACAGCTAAAGCAATCAAAGATGCGGGAATACCAGTTACAAAAGTCTCTGATTATACAGGTTCGCCGGAAATTTTAGGTGGTCGAGTTAAAACCTTGCATCCCCGGATTCATGGCGGGATTCTAGCACGGCGGGATCTTGCTCAAGATGTGACAGACTTAGAAAATAATCAAATTCGTCCGATTGATTTGGTGGTCGTTAATCTTTATCCATTTGAGGAAACTATTGCTAAACCAGGGGTGACATTACCAGAAGCGATTGAACAAATTGATATTGGAGGGCCAGCTATGTTAAGGGCTGCATCCAAAAACTTTGCCCATTTAACAGTGTTATGCGATCCCGCCCAATATGATGAATATTTAGATGAATTACGTCAACATGATGGCGCAGCTTCCCTAGAGTTTCGTCAAAAATCTGCCTTAAAAGGATTTTTACATACTGCTAGCTATGACCAAGCGATCGCATCTTACCTCGCAGCAGCACAGTCTAGTGAATCTTCTTTACCCCAGCAATACAGTCTTTCTGGGCAACAACTACAATCTCTGCGTTATGGCGAAAATCCCCATCAAAGCGCTGCTTGGTATGAAACTGGAAATACCCCAACTGGCTGGGCGGTTGCAACTAAGCTGCAAGGAAAAGAACTCAGTTACAATAACTTAGTTGATTTAGAAGCAGCACGCCGAATTATTACTGAATTTACAGATGCTCCCGCAGCCGCAATTCTCAAACACACTAATCCCTGCGGTGTGGCTTTGGGAGATAGCCTCAAAGAAGCTTATGAAAAGGCTTTTAATGCTGATGCTGTTTCTGCCTTCGGTGGAATTGTTGCCCTTAACCGTCCAATTGATGAAGCTACAGCCAGTGAGTTAACCAAAACATTTTTAGAATGTGTGGTAGCGCCAGGTTGTGAAGGAGATGCACAAGCAATTTTGGCTGCTAAATCTAAAGTACGGGTTTTAATTTTACCAGATTTGAGTAGTGGCCCTAAAGAAACAGTGAAAGCGATCGCAGGTGGTTTTTTAGTACAAGCGGCTGATGACGCAATTTCTGACACTAGCCAATGGAAAGTTGTCACCGAACGTCAACCCACCGAGAGTGAATTAGCCGAATTGCTATTTGCCTGGAAAGTTTGCAAACACGTAAAATCGAATGCCATTGTCATCAGTCGCGATCGCGCTACTCTAGGAGTAGGTGCTGGGCAAATGAACCGCGTTGGCTCAGTTAAAATCGCCCTCGAACAAGCTGGGGAAAAAACCGAAGGTGCGTTTCTTGCCAGCGATGGCTTCTTCCCCTTCGATGACTCAGTTAGAACAGCAGCAGATGCGGGAATTACTGCCATTGTTCAACCAGGAGGAAGCTTACGAGATCAAGATTCCATCAAAGCTGCCAATGAACTAGGTTTAGTGATGGTGTTAACAGGTCTGCGACATTTTTTACACTAATTTTGTGCCCATATCTAGTACAGTTGATAAACTGTCACCTAATATACTTGTAATTTTTGGGAACAACTGATATTTTATAGTTGTGTGTGAGGAGCAAGTTAAAGATAAAAAACGTCTGGGGTGGAAACACGGCAACACTCCCAGGCGTTTTTTAATTGGTATATAGAAATTGCACTCTTTTTGATCTCATACCAAATTAAAAAGAATGCGACTGAAATTCCTGCTTCTCTAACTGGCTAGGATTTCATCCTCAATGGTCTATTTGTCGCAAAGATTTCTGGAAATGGGACATTTTCCGAAATTGGCAACTCAAGCGTGGTAGTAATTACCAGAGCGCCAATTTATAACTAACTTCTATAACTAACTTTAGAGGGAATATAGCCCCACCAAAAACCCGGTTGTTGTGACCGGGTTTTTGCTAAGGATGTTTGTCGTTAGCATCGCACTCATCAGCAACAAAAAACCCCGGCGAAACTAACCGAGGCTATGCAGAGAAGAACAAATGACGATGAGAGATACCGATACCGAAATCAAAAGATCTTAGCTAACGCTAAAAGCAACCAAAACTAAAGTAGTGACTATCAAAGTAGCAAAAACACCCTGTAAAAGGTATTTACGTTGTTGCCAAATTGCAGGGTATTCAGCGTAATGCATCTGGGGTTCAGTCGCGTAGTTGTTGAGAACGCCGTCTTCATTAATAGTGGTATACATAGTTGTTTTCCTTTGTTTGTTACTTTATGTAAATAAAGTTAACAATATTGTTACAAACAGTCAATATAGCTTGACAAATAATTTTAGATACTATCAATAAGGGTTGCTTATGAGATGCATAGACGCTTCCTCCTGCAAAGAAGCAAGCTATAGCAAGCATTGCAAACTTGTTTATCTATAGAACTCTAGAACAGTAATGAGAAAGCCAATCTTTTCACCCTTGACTATGGTTATGCTAACTACGCTGACACTCACCAGTTGCACCACCATAACCGCTGAGCAATACGAAGCTACAGCGCTTACGACTTATACATGGCAGGTTAAATATGCTAACAACCTAAGCAATGAACCATCACCCCAATTTGAAACCTTTGCTACCACTTCCTTGCTCAATCGCAATGGCTTGAAACCAGAAGGCGCAGTTACCGGACCTGATGACCAAGGGCTATGGTGGCCTGCACTACCACCACGTCCTTCAGTTGATGAAGTAGAACAACGCAAAAAACCCCAACAACAGGTAGGTAAACCGGAATTATTGAAAACTGTGGATTACAAAATGATTTATAGAGTGGATTCCCAACAGAAGATATTACCTACTAACTACGATGTCTACCGACAGGTAGTGAAAGCGTATCCATCACGCACGCCTTTACATCTGACTTTGGGAGTTGACGATAACTCAGTGGAGAAAGCTGAACCAGTAGGCAATTAAACTTATTCAGGAATTAACGAACCCCATTTCGGGAAGGTGGTTGAGTGATAACAGAAGATGGTCGGGGAGGAACTTGATTTCGCAATAGAAGTATTGGAATACTGAGAAATCCTAAAATCATAACTACTCCCGTAATTATCCAAACTGATAACCGATTAGGTTGATAGTCACCTCGTTCAATTTGCCAGAAAACCTGGTTGTATCGCCACGCTGCTAAAGCGATGGTCAGAATACCAATGATTACTAAAACAACTCCCAAATCTTCAGAATTGAAGAAAGAATTTACAGGAGTGTCTCGTTGTGTTATGGCAGTATTAAGCTGACGCAAAAATAGACCAAATCTAGCGATCGCAAAACCAAAGCCAATCAATGCAATAGAAGTACGTAGCCAAGCTAAGAAAGTACGTTCGTTTGCTTGATGCTCACGTTGACGGTCTATTTTCGATATTTTATTCATCAGTTTCTTCGCATTTCACACTCCCCCGACTGAATATACATAAGCGGTACAGTAGAAAAATTCATCTCCTAAATGGTACAGAATATTATTAAGAATTCTGACGTCACCAGAAAAACTGTCTGCTGGCAGAGACTTTGAGCAAGGGCAATAGTTCATAATAGTAATCAGCTATCAAATAGGTAGGGTGCTGCTATGTTTCGTCTACCTCAAATTATTCGGAACTTGTACCTTCGCATTGAAGGTTTTGTCTCTGTTGTTTTGAGAAATATTGCTAATTTTTTCAAAAATTTATTTGGTTTTTTTGCCAACCTCTTTGGCTTGACCGAATCAGGTTATTTCTTAGATTCCGATCAGGCACAAACTCTAAAACGCTCTGAAACTCAAGAGAAAATAGAATCGAAACAGGATATTACTACTGAAAATACCGCTACTAATCGCCGCCGTTCTAATGCCAAAATGGACTACTATCTTAAAATGGCTCGTGATATTAAAAAGAGCTAAGGCCAGTTAACGCCGAGTGCTCTAGGTTTTGCATCAGGACTGGTCTGTGTGCGGTTTAGCGGAGGAAGCACCCCAAGCATACAAAGATTTTAGTCGAGCGGTAAATATAGTCAGCTAAGCGGGAATAGCCCGTAAATTAGGGTGTCTGCATCCCGTTCCTGTTGTCAGAAAGATGTAATGTTTGCATACAAATAAACTGAAGGGTCTAGTTGCGCTCAACCAGACCCTTCAGCTATTACTGTCTATTCTTTACAAGGTTTCCTCCACAACTAACTTGGTTTAGATATCTCGCAGGCTCTTTACTCGAACCTCCCAAAGTTGCATCTTCCTAGATCCTGGTTTGGCTTTACTCTTATCTCAACTCTCGGTAAAAGGTGTTGCTGCTTTGTTCATCTATGTTGGCTGTTCTCTGCGATTTATCTCAATTATATATAGTCAAATTTTTATGGCGTGAATAGGCATTTTTTAGTTTTTCATCTGTTAGAAATAACTGTTGAAAATTAGACATTAAACACAGATTAAATAGCTTCTTAATGCTAACAGAATTATCACAAGTGAGAATTCCGGCTAAAAGCCTTATTTTGTGCGTTATATATATAATAATCTAGTCCTTTCTCGTGTATGCCAGTAAAAGCTAAAATCTATCAAATCCTTATTGCTAGCCCCAGTGATGTTCTTGAAGAAAGAGAGATAATCCGAAAAGAAGTTGACCGATGGAATGCAATGCACGCCGAGGATATGAAAATCATCCTAATGTCCATTGGTTGGGAAACGAATTCTACACCAGATTTGCGAGATTCAGGGCAGGAGGTTATCAATCGTCAGTTGGTTGATAAGTGTGACCTTTTAATTGGCGTTTTTTGGACTCGCTTGGGTACACCCACTGTATTAGGTGGGACTGGCACAGAAGTTGAAATTGCGCGAGCTAAAAATGAAGGTAAACGTTGCATGGTCTACTTTTCTGACAAGGAAGTTTCACCTTCTAAAATTGACCAAGAACAATATAGACAAGTTCAAGAGTATTGGAATAAATTACAGCCAACAGGATTAGCAAATCGCTACAACAGCATTGAAGACTTTAAAGAGAGAGTCTTTCGACATATTACATCAGCTGTTCAGGAAATTACCAGAGAAGACAAAGAGCGAAGAGCCGCAGAACAAGAAGCAAAACTCACTGAGCAAGCGATTGGTTTACCTATTCAGACAATACCAAGCATTTCCAACACAGAAATATCATTCAACACTCTCTCTGAGGCACAAACTTCAGTCAAATCATTGCTAGAGTCACGCTTCGGTGTTCAAGACATGGAGGATGCCAAAGAGCAAGAAATTGCTAGAATACAGTCTTTACTCACCTCACCTGACCTTGCTGAACTATTTTCTCGACAACCAAGTGTGGAAACTATTCCTGCGATCATACAAATTCTGGAAGCAGCTACAATACCATCCATGTATGCACTAGCTGCTATTGGAAGATACGCAGACGAAACTTCACCTGAATGGCTAGATATTGCTGGAGACTGGATTGAAAGGCTCAGTACTAGAAAACTTGAAAGCTATGAATGGGCAAGTTACATCAAAACTTACCCTGGACTCCTTCTAGTATATACGCTGGGAATTTCAGCTTTGCGTGCAGGCAAAATGAACTTCTTAAAGGAGTTGACATCTCGCCAAGTTTACTCACGTGAATATCGTCGTGATTACTTGCTGCTAAATTCCATCGATCCAAGATATGTGTTCTATCGGGATATTTCACAAATGATAGAACCTGGCTTTGAACGTCGGTTTAGCCCAGTTAGTGACCATTTAGATCCCTTACTGAAAAGTAAACTTTACGCTAAAGAGGAAAACGCAATATATATAGATTGGTTTGATTTTTTGGAGTTTTTACTTTCCTTTAAAGCTGTTCAGCAATCTCAATATCCTTACTTTGGATCATTTAGTTGGCGTTGGGAAACCAAAAGATTTATGTTTAAAATGATTCAGGATGCTGCTGTAGGAGAGGGAAGATATGGAACTGCCATATTAGACTTATTTGGAGGTGATGTCCAACTACAAGAAAGTGCTAAAAAATATGACGAAATTGCCAGCCAATCTCAGAGAAGTTTGTTTCCTGGAAATACTCCAGATTACATTAGTGACCTCATTAAACTTGCCAAAATAGGTAAAAGAGTATCAAGCTATGAAGAATTAATGAGGATTCTTCATCCTAACAGTTAGTATTAAGTAGATAATTCAGCTATAACACTATTATAATTACATCATCAATGTGCAATAAATTTACAAGCGCTGGCGTTTATTTAACTTTGTTCAAAAAAGTTGGATTAAAACGATTTGCAATTTCTGTTTCTAGCAATTTTGGTGGATTTTGGTTATTTATTGAGCCAGCCAGCTTTTTTCTGCCAGAAAAACTTAAATTTGGCTTGGGCGGTTATTTAAGTCTGGTTTTGATATCTCTTGCTTTTGCTATTATCCAAAATTTTCCTAAGCTATCTGTATCGTGTAATTTATCTTCACCAGATACAAATATTGAAATTAAGGTTGGCGATATATTTCAAGAAAATGGACATTTAATTATTGGCTGTAATGATGTCTTCGATACAGAATTAGGAGAAGTCATCAAAGACGCTAGCGTTCAAGGGCAATTTCTCAAACGAGTTTATAGAGGTAAACAGGATAAACTCGATTCAGATATTGAAACTGCTCTTCAAGAACACATTAGTAATCGCAGTTTAGATATTGATAAAAATCGTGGAAAAGCTTGGCGGTACCCAATTGGCACTACAATCACGCTTGGTTCTTATGAAAAAAGATATTTCTTAACTGCCTACGGATACATGCAAAATGATTTAACAGTCGATTCAAATTCTGATTACATTTTAACTTCATTAGATAAACTCTGGCAAGAAGTTCGTCGTAAGTGCCACGGTACAGATGTAGCAATACCAATTATAGGTTCTGATTTGGCTCGTAGCGGTCTGTCGCGAATGCAGCTATCTAAGCTGATAATAACTTCATTCATTTTGGAATCAAAAAGAAGATTTATTACACGAAAACTGACGTTAATGATTTATACGAAAGATTTAGATTCTGTAGATTTTTATAAACTCCAGGAATTTCTAAAGTCAATTTGCGTTTGAAAGAGAAAACATAAATCTATGGAATAGAAAATTATATTTTATTAAGTATTGTAGGCATACAGAAAATGACTTGTTGAAAATATTAATTTATTATATTTCTAACTTGTAAGTGCATTAGTTAATAGAAAGAAATAACTTTTGAATTCTAGTGATATACTAGCTGGAATTTGATAAATACTCCTGAGATTTTGGCAGTCAATTTTCAATAATCTTCAAAGTCGTGTAGATAAATTAGCAATGTCACAAGTAGAGAAGATAAAGTTATTCCTAGCTTCGCCAAGTGATGTACCTAAAGAGCGTAATTATTTAGTTGAAGTAATCGATGAAATTAACCGTACCATTGCTTCTAGTAAAGGAGTGATGCTGGATGTTATCCGTTCTGAAAAGAACACCTTTCCCGGTTATGGACAGGATGGTCAAGCAGTTCTCAATATGCAAATCGGCAAAATGCAAGAGTATGCATTGTTTGTCGGCATTATGTGGAACCGCATCGGCACTCCAACACCGCGTGCTGAGTCTGGGACAGTTGAAGAATTTGAGCGGGCTGTTAAATCGTTGCAAAAAAAAGGTCAGCCTGAAATATGGTTTTATTTTCGACAATCAGCAGCACAACTTAATACGGAGGAAGCACTAGAACAACGACGAAAGGTACTGGTATTTAAGAAAAAAATTCAAGGAAAAGCATTGATCCGAGAATACTCTGCTCCCGCAAACTTCCGAGATCAATTTCGTGAGCATGTATTGTTATGGTTAAGCAACCGTGAAAGCAAACCTCTTCAACCCATTATTAGTGCTTCCAAAAACAGTAAATTATTACCCACAGTCAATGATACTTCAAAATCTTCGACTACTACAGTAGCCAGTCGTAGAAAATCAAATTCACCCTCCACGCAGAAAAGCACGCAATTAAAGTCATCTTCCACAGTAAAAACACAATTACCTGCTAGAACTGTTTCCACAACTCGTTCCAGAAAAAGTGTTAGCAGTTCAGGCGCATGGGTTTTGCTAGATGACAAAATATTCTTAACTGAATCTGTTGACACTCAAGCAGATCAGAGTGTGATACTCCAGATTTCATCGGCTGATTCAAAACAAGAAGCAGCCTTACGTAATCTGCACCCAGAACAACATTATTCTAAAAAGCAAATTTCCTACGCTTACCAAAATGAAGCAGCAATAATGCAGGTAGAGAGTGTTCTGCCAAGATCCATAAGGGGTAAAACTACCTTGGTCCTTACCTTAAAACCATATTCACAGGCACAAGGAAACAGCGTGATAGAGATGAACTTTAATGGCTATAGCGCAGACAAAATTGCTGAGTTACGTGCGCGTTTTCTATTACTCAACGAACTACTCTCTCCTAGCCAGAACAGAAATGATTATTCCATACTTAATTCCTTTATTAAGGGTTATGACAATTCCGCCAAAGTAGAACAATGTGTTTTTATCAATTTATGGGCAAGACTAAAAAATGACCCGCAGCTTTTCCTAACTCATGCACGTCTTACAGCAATTTATTATTTAAAAATGAGCCGCATAGTTGAACATATATTAGAGTTGAAACTTACTCTACTCAAAAATAATATATTATCTGTTCAATTCCGTGGGCAAAGAAAGCAAGCTTACAGTAATCAAGAACCTGCTATCATTGAGGTAAAAGGTAATTGCGATCTGAACACATAAAATCTTAGTAGGTAAGATTGAATAACATGACACACGAACCCTGCTTAGGCTTTGCGGCTGATGCTTACGCCCAGATTCGGGGTTTGAGTTTGGCCGTTGTTACCTAAAGTTTTGGCGGGTTGAATATAGACAACCACGATAGGTTGCTGTTGAACTTGCTCAACGACGAGTATGTTTAATTCCTCGCCCAATATACGGCTCATAAAACTTTTAAGAATAGGGGCGACCCTGAAAAGAATTTGAGTACCATCGACTAATATCTCCTTTCTATGGACATATAGAGTTAACAATTTGGTTAGGGCGATTCCTTTTAAAATAGGGTGCATAGAATCATTTCAAAATCTGGCTTATAGTTGCTTGGTTCTTTAGCTGATCAATCACAGCAAAACGAATATCCCGTTTTTCAGCAATCAGCTTAATACCAGATTGTTGAAGATTTAAGAAATCTAATCCTTTTTCTTTACCACTGATTAAAAAGTCATTAATTGCAACTTTGTAAGTCCTTTTGGGGTCAAGAGGTTTGCCTTGAATTAACCAATTTCCTGAACTTGGTGCTTGGCTAACATTGGCTGTTTGCAAATAGCCACCACTACCTTTATTGGCTTGACCTCGATCCAATACCCTTTTTAATAGCGCACCATTCATTTCTACTGCCACAACTTTGCCGCCAAAAGGTAATATCCGAATTACATCATATTGGGTAATCGGGCCTGGTGGAATGACATCATCAATCCGAATTGAACCACCATTAAATACAGCTAAATCTGCATTTGCTACTTCCTTTAACATTGCCTTCGCAATCAACTCTGTCAGCTGGGTGGATTTGTTGCGGACGCTAGATTCTAAACCATCTAAAGCAATTGGTAATTGTGCAATTACTCGCTCTGGTTCAAAACCATTGGCGCGAAACGCCTGATAACCTCGTTCTAGCCATTCCTTGACTACGCTTAAAGTTTTGGGTTCGTCGGGAATTTTATCGGTAATTGCTACTAGTCGGGAGTTAATCTGGAGGCTTCTTTTGATAGTATCGTAGTTCAATTGGTGAACGTAGACTGTACGGGCATTAGCATCTGCTTTAAAAATCGGTGTAAAATCCCGACCCCGCCATTGCTGGATATTTTCATGCTCGTGACCACCGAGAATAATATCAATTTCTGGTACAGTTTCCGCTAGTATGCGATCGCTTTCAATTGGTAGATGGGTGATGGCAACTACAATATCAACTTTACCCTTGAGCGCCTTCACTTGCTGCTTGGCTGTTTCAATGGGATCGGTATAACTAACGTAATTAGGCTGATTACTGTTAAGAGTGAGGCCAATTAACCCTACCCTAACCACAGCACCGCGATCGCCTTTGACATTAAATATTATTGAGCGAGGCACACCTTTGAAAGGTTGCCCTTTGCTATCTGATACATTACTGGAAATCCAGCGAAAGCGAGATTCTTGCAAGCGTTGATAGAAAAGCTTTTCTGCTAGATCAAATTCATGATTGCCAAAAGTTGCGTAGTCAAAGCCTACAGCATTCATCACAGCTACCATTTGCTGACCTGCTAGCGGTATACCATTAATTTTGGCAGTTCCTAAAGCCGAAGGACTAAAAGCATCTCCTGCTAACACCGTGTAAGTACGAGGGTTTGCCTTGTAAAGTTGTTGTCGTAAGGTAGCAACACGCGCTAAACCGCCACGAGTCCCACCCTCCACTGGAGTAATTTCGTAAATATCATTGAGTTGCAGCAGGTTAATATTCACGATTTCTGCCATGACAGGAGTTGCTACAGCTACCGTTGCTAACACCTGTAAAACTAAGCCGCAACCCTTCCAGATAAGTTTCATTTTTAGCTTGGAATCCCTTATAATCTACGGAATTGATTTTAAGGGTTTTTACGTTTCTGAAAAAAGCGATCGCGAGATAATGTTGATTACTTAATGACAGACATAAAAAATATCCGTAATTGTCCGGTGTTGGGCACTGTTTCTGTAGATGAGGTTTTGCGTAAGAAGAAACAGAGCATTGATTGCCAATGCTGATGAATACGCTATCAATGCCAAACTATTCTTAGGATGCCCAACAGGTTTTTTCTGGAAACAATCCTTTTTTCCAGTATTGTCGAACTTTTACTGCTGCTCGTTGGAAAAGTGCTTGTGAGTTTTGAGTAGGTGTTTCTTGAAGTTCCTTAACTTCTCCACTAGATTTATCTAGCCATAAAGAACCTAGATGATCTTCATTGGGACCGAAGCAGTAAGTAACGCCTGTATCATCCTCCTTGTCTTTTAAAATCAATACGTAAAAAGCCATAAAACAAGATAATATATGCATTAATTATACTGTCCAAATCTTGATACTGATAGTATTTGACTGTTGAGTTGGGAAAATAGGGAAAATTTTCTTTAATTGCCAATAGCAGCTTGTCCCTGAGTACCGTAGCGATTGACTGCGGAAATAGCCACACTATCAATCTGTGAATGAGAATCATGGCTATCAAATAAGTAGGAAGTTTGCCATCCAGGGAGGATTTTTGTACTCCACTGATTGCCAGTTCTAGTTTGCAAGACCCACAGCCATACCTTGTCCTGTCCTATAGATTGCCAGGTGAGTTTGATTTTACCTGTAGTTGCATCTCGATCAATTTTCAGCGCAGGTTGAGTAGGTACCGACTTGTCTAACCAGGGAGAAGCGGGAACTAGTGCAGGAGCAGAGTAAGCTTGCTTTTCTAGCAAATCGGAAATGCGATCGCGATTCTGCATTAAAGGCTTCATACTGTAGTGAATGTTACCAGTTGCTCCGGCAAAACCTCGCGTTGTTTTAATCTGATAGAGAATTTCATTTGCAGGCCAAGCAGCTGAACTACGGTCGCCTATACGACTAGTAAAATTACCAGGCCAGATATGTCTTCCTAGTTGGTTCTGTTTGATCCACCAATTCAGCAAAACAGGATAACTTTGTTGAGTTTTCTCAATTTTCCAATATAACTGGGGTGCAAAATAGTCTAACCACCCGTTAGTTAACCATTGGCGGGAATCAGCATATATTTGATTGTACGCATCGAAGGCTCCACCACCGTCAACACTCTTTGTCTGAGCAGGATAGCCTGGTCGCCAGATACCGAAGGGACTAATACCTAACTTCACCCAAGGTTTTTCCTTTTTGATTGCTTGATAGAGACGCTGTACTAATGTATTAATGTTTTCCCGTCTCCAATCATCGCGGTTGAGTGTCCCTCCCGCTTTTAAGTATTTCTGCCAACTTGGTGTGTCGGGAAAATCAATAACACGCCTTTGGGCATCTCGTTCTGGATATGGATAGAAATAATCGTCAAGATGAACTGCATCTATGTCGTAGCGCTTGACGACATCCATAATAACTGCGAGGGTATAATCCTGAACTTCCGGTTCACCGGGATCTAGCCAGAGATACTTGCCATACTGCTTCACCCATTGGGGATGAAGTTTGCTGACGTGGTTTGCAGAAATTGGCGATTTAGATTGGGGATGATGGGCGCGAAAAGGATTAAACCAAGCGTGCAATTCTATCCCACGCTTGTGCGCTTCTTCGACAGCAAAAGCTAAGGGGTCATAATCAGGTGCGGGTGCTTTACCCATCTCTCCCGTCAAAAAATCCGACCAAGGTTCATAGGGAGAGGCGTACAACGCATCAGCAGCAGGGCGTACCTGTAAGATAACTGCATTCAGCTTTAAAGCAACAGCGCGATCGAGCATTGCAATCAGTTCCGCTTGCTGCTGTGATGTTGTCAATCCCGGACGGGAAGGCCAATCAATATTGGCTACAGAAGCAATCCAAACCCCACGAAACTCGCGTGTTGGGGAAGGAGGGAGAGACTGAGATTGTGGCTGCGGAACTTCTGTAGACTTAACAGAGGGGCTAACTAGAAGTAGTAATCCACTGAGGCAAATTGCTTTTAAGTAGCTAGACATCAGATAAAGTAAAGTTTTAAGAAAAATCAATAGCAGTCCGAACTAGTACAGCAAGGCGGAAATCAAGCTACCATTCAAGATGCACAAAAAGCATAGGTTATCAGCTTTTTGGTTTTTGATTTTGGACTGCCGCGTAGTGGTACTAGGTATATAAACCATTGGAGAAGCAATTGACCCTACCTCAACGTCTTAGATCTCTGGATGTTTTTCGTGGTTTTGCGATCGCCTCAATGATTCTAGTCAATAATCCTGGTAGTTGGGATGAGATTTATCCACCACTAGATCATGCTGAGTGGAACGGTTACACACCCACAGATTTCGTCTTTCCGTTCTTTCTGTTCATTGTCGGCGTGGCGATGCCTTTTTCCCTGTCCAAATATACAAAAGAAAATCGTCCTACTCAGGCTGTTTATTGGCGAATTGCACGTAGAGCTTTAATTTTATTTGGACTGGGATTATTTTTAGCGTTATTTTCCTTAACTCTAGATTTCTGGCTGAATGGTGCGCCTGCTGACTCGTTCGCCAAGATTCGGATTATGGGTGTATTGCAACGGATCAGTCTAGCTTATCTAATAAGTGCGATCGCAGTACTTAACCTTGAACGCCGGGCTTTATGGATATTAGCGGCAATCTTGCTTATTGGCTATTGGGCTGCAATGGTACTCATTCCCGTTCCTGGTTATGGTGCTGGTAACTTGACACCAGAAGGCAATTTAGTAGGATATTGCGATCGCTTAATTTTAGGACAGCAACACTTATTAGCAGGCAAACCCTTCGATCCTGAGGGTTTACTGAGTACCTTACCTGCTGTTGTTACAGTTCTCGCTGGTTACTTTACTGGGGAATGGTTAAGATCGCAACCTCAGCAAAGTCGCACCAGCATCAATTTAGCTATTGTTGGGGTTAGTTGCGTTTTGGTCGGTCATTTGTGGGGCTTTTTATTCCCTATCAATAAACAATTGTGGACAAGTTCTTATGTTATCTTCACCGCTGGTTTTGCGTTGTTATTGCTGGCTACTTGTTATGAATTAATAGAAGTACGCGGTTTAAAATGGCTAGGCTTTCCCTTAGAAGTGATGGGATTAAATGCAATCTTCGCTTTTGTAGGGTCTGGTTTCGTAGCAAGAATATTAATTAAAACTCACATCGGTACTGGTACTGGCGCACCAACTACATACACTTGGATTTACGAACATTTATTTAAACCTTGGGCAGGTTCGCTGAATGGTTCTCTGTTATTTGCTATAACAACCGTATGTTTTTGGTGGTTGATTCTTTATTTCATGTATCGCCGTAGTTGGTATTTTAAAATTTAATCTTCACACATTAGGCATTTCAAAGAGGCGATCGCATCTCACGAATTCTGCAAGCTTAGAGCATTCAAAACACTACTGCAATAAACTGAAAATAAAAGACAATTACGTGGCTGAAACTTTTTAAATGCGATCGCATTTTATTGGCAAATAAAATAAAGAACCACAGAGAACACAGAGGTTAGATTCTAGGGTTATTAAGTTGTTGCCAAATTCTTTCTGGCGTCATGGGGAGTTGGTGAATTCTGCATCCTGTGGCGTGGGCGATCGCATTGGCTATGGCAGGCGCTGTACAATTGGTTGTAATTTCTCCCACACCTTTGGCACCGAATGGCCCGTAAGGATCGGCTGCTTCGACTAAAATTACTTCCATTGGTGGCATATCTGCGGCAGTGGGAATGCGATATTGGCGCAATGTAGGGTTAAGAATTTGTCCTTGTTCGTCAAATAATAATTCTTCAGTTAAAGCGTAACCAATTCCCATCGCTATTCCACCAGTTGCTTGTCCGTAGCACATACGTGGATTTATTGCTTTACCTAAATCAATTGCTTGGACACATCGTAAAACTTGAACTTTGCCTGTTTCTGTATCAACTTCTACTTCTACACCTTGCACAGCAAAAGTTAAAGTTGATTCATCTGCTGTATAGGTAACTTCAACGCTAGTTTCATTTGTGGAAAGTAGTTTTTCGGCTGCTAGTTTAACAGCTTGTCCAGAAATATAAATTGTTGCAGAAGCATAAGAACCTGCATCAAATGGTGTTTCTTGGGTATCGCCGGAAATGATATGAATATCGGCAACGCTGACATTTAAAACTTCTGCTGCTATTTGTCGCAGTGTTGTATCTGAACCTGTGCCAACATCTACGCTACCTGTTCTTAATTCATATTTGCCATTAGGTAACAAAGATAATTTGACGCTAGCAACGTGGATTTTACATAAACCACTTCCTTGCATAGAAACGGCAAACCCGACACCACGACGGCGAGAACCTTCTATGATTGGTGGTGTATTAGGAACATATTTAAGTGATTGGATAACTTTTTCCCAACATTCTTGAACGGCGTAGCTACCAATTAAGTTAAAGTGGCTATCAGAGTTGCCTAAATTAATTACATCTCCCGCATGAATTAAGTTTTTACAACGCATTTCTATGGGGTCAATTTTTAGCTTTTGGGCAATTTCATCAATTTGGCTTTCCATGACAAAAGTGCCTTGAGTTGCACCATAACCGCGAAATGCACCCGCAGGCATTGTATTTGTATAAACGGCAAAACCTTGAAATCTTTTATTTGGGCAACGATACAAACCTAAAGGTATATAACCTGATAAAAATACCACTGTTTGTCCATGATTGCCATAGGCACCTGTATTGCCAATTACTTGCATATCTTGGGCAACAATTGTACCATCGGCTTTCACACCTGTTTTAAGTCTAATTGTCATTGCATGGCGGCTATTTGTGGCGGTAAATTCCTCTTTTCTAGAAAATTCCCACTGCACGGGTTGACCTGTGCATAAAGTTGCTAATACACACAAATCTTCTGATAAGATCTCTTGTTTATTACCAAAGCCACCGCCAAGCTGTGCTTTATAAACTCGAATTTTATCTTTAGGTAAGTTGAATATTTGCGAGAGTAACCGCTGACAATGAAAAGGTACTTGAGTACTGGAACGCACAACTAAAGTACCATCAGCTTCTAGCCAACTAATAGTTACGTGTGGTTCCAGGTGGACATGTTGAACTGCTGGTAAATTATAGGTATTTTCGACAATTAAATCTGCTGCTTTAAATCCCTGTTTTACATCACCAGATTCAAGAAATATTTTGCCAGAAATGTTGTGATTTCTATCAGGTATTTGGGTTGATTCTGATTCATCGTGAATCACAACACTACAATTGCTCATCGCTTGCTCAGGGTCGAGAACGTGGGGTAATATTTCGTAATCGACGGCAATTAATTCACAAGCTTGTTCTGCAATACTGGGTGATTCTGCAACCACAGCCGCCACGCGATCGCCTACAAATCTTACTTTATTATCTAATAGGTAATGATCTAGCGGATCGGGCACTGGTTCAGCATGACCAGCGGTAGTGTAAGGTATCCTGAGGACATCTTCGTGGGTGAAAATCGCCACTACACCGGGGAGTGCTTTCGCTTTGGCGGTATCAATGTTGCGGATACGGGCATGAGCATAAGGCGATCGCAATACCTTAAGATGAAGTAAACCAGGTAGTGAAATATCTGCTGTGTAGGATGCTTTCCCTGTGACAATTGCTGCACCATCTTGTTTGGGAATGCTTTTTCCCACAGACTCTAAAGAATTTGGAACCGCCGTACTGACATTACATCTGTGTTTATCGGTGTTCATCTGTGGTTGATAATATTCCAGAATACTTTCAATAATCGCTTGATAACCAGTACAACGACAAAGATTTCCTTTTAAAGCCAACCGTAATTCATCTTCTGATAACTCCGGTAACTTTGCCGCACTCATAATCATCCCAGGAGTGCAGAAACCACATTGAAAACCTTGTGCAGTCAAAAATGCTTGCTGTATTGGTGCAAGTTCTCCATTTTGGGAAAGTCCTTCAATTGTCGTTACCAATTTATTAGCAATTCGCATCGCTGGGTAAATACAACTGTGAATAGCTGTGTCATTTATCCAAACAGTACAAGCACCACAATCACCCGAATCGCAAACACGATGGACACCAAAATAACCCAATTGGCGTAATAAACTCAACAGGCTAGTTCCAGGTTGACAAGTTTCTGTATAAGGTTGGTTATTCACATAAAATTTTAATGGTTCTATCATCTTAAAATTTGAATTATTATAGTGAGCGATTAATTAAAACTGCTGTCATTTCTTGGCGATAACTTGCACTTGCTCTAGCATCTTCGATAAAATTTTCTTTTTCTAGCAAGCTAAGATATTGCTTTTTTAAAACTTCTATACTCTCAAATTCCAACAAGCGGGGTGCAACAACACTTGCCGCAATTACACAACGGATTTGTTGATGAGTTTTAGCAGTGACGACAATTGCCAAAGCCGGATCGTTTGCTGCTATACTCAAGCGTTGATAATTGACTTGCCATGTTAAATTAGGCAACGGAATTAAAACTCGTCTGAGGATTTCTCCTGGTTGCAAAATTGTTTGGCGAGAACCAATTTGAAAGTCTTTAGCTGCAACTTGGCGTCTTTCTTTGTTTATATTCCAAATTTCGTAACTTGCACCCAAAGCCACCATTAAAGGTGCTAAAGTTCCTACTGATAACGCTAGACAAATATTTCCTCCTACAGTCGCCACATTAATTACTTTTAATGACGCTGCTAGTGCAGAAACAGCACTTTTTAAACTCTTGACTGCTGTCCATTCCGCTAACCAAGGATATTCTATTAATTTAATCAAAGGACAAGCCGCCCCAATAATTAAATAATCTCCTTGAACTTCAATCTCTGACCATCCTAAATGCTGTATATCTACTAGAACTTTTAGCTGTGGTTGTGGTTCCGAAAATAACCATGTCCCGCCCGCTAACCAAGACCAATCATTACCCCAGTTAGTGATATTTTCAAAGTTATCAGGACATAAATAATTTTGAATATTTGGCAAATCCATTGATTTACTTAGATAGTTTCAGCATATACATACAATAAAATTATATGATTTGTATTAAAAATTACTAATATGTACTTAATTAACAACCAAATATTATCCATAAGGGTACTATCAAAACCGGAGTAAGTTTCTCAAAGTTGATGGTACGTTAGACAAATTTTTTCAAAGTTCAAGGCTGATTGTAAATTAAACCTGAGATAATGTGCATTTACGTTATATAGCAATCCTCAGAAAGTCGTGAGAATCTCTGAAAAACAAGATTCCCGACTTCTTTAAGAAGTCGGGAATCTGGATTTGGCATATTCAAGATTATCTAAGAAAAGTATATGGTTAGCGATTCCAAAAGAAATCCAATTGTCCTGATCCACGGCTACTCTGCCTCAGGCGAATCTTTTAAAGTGTGGGAACAAAGGCTAGAAGCGCGTGGATACGACGTTTCGACTATCCATATTTGTAGTTATGTAACTTTAACTAACGAAGTCACAATCAAAGATATTGCGGAAGGCTTCGATCGCGCATTATCTATAGATGGTGGTTTAGCGCCCGATGAAGAATTTGATGCGATCGTCCATTCAACTGGGATGCTAGTAATTCGCTCTTGGTTAACTGCATACTCCAGTAAGCGACGGAATCGGCTTAAGCACTTAATTGGGCTAGCGCCTGCAACTTTCGGTTCACCCTTAGCCCATAAGGGACGCAGTTGGTTAGGTGCAATGTTTAAGGGAAATAAAGAATTTGGCCCCGACTTTCTAGAAGCGGGAGATCAGGTACTTGATGGTTTGGAACTGGGAAGCAGGTTCACTTGGGATTTGGCACATAAAGACCTATTGAGTAGCGAAACATTCTATGGCACGAAAACTGACACGCCTTATGTCTTTACCTTCTGTGGTACAAACCCATATAGCGGTATAGCTAAATTTGTGAGTGATCCTGGTACTGATGGTACTGTGCGCTGGGCAGGATGTGCTTTAAATACCCGCAAGATAGTACTTGACCTCACGAAGCAGCCCCAGCAAGGTCAGCGGATCGATTTTGATGGTTCCAGCAACAATGGTATTGCTCCCACAGTACTCGTGAAGGGGTTAAACCACGACACAATTATGAGCAATCCTAGTAATGAACTTGTGGATGCGGTCTGTGAAGCGCTGCAATTCTCCCCCGAACAAGATATTCAGGATTGGTACAAAAAAACTAGCGATAAACTCACGCCAAAGGATATTAACCCTTGGCAGCAGTTTGTGGTTCGTGCAGTGGATGAACGCGACGATCCTATTCCTGACTACCACGTTCAGGTGTTCACGCAAGGTAATGAGGAATTTCGAGCAATTGAGAGTTTTGGTGTCAACGTACATACATATAGTGGCGACAAAAGCCTCCGCTGTTTCTATGTCAACCTGAATGGTATTCTGAATCCCCAGAATTTACTGCTACCAACAACTTTGCCAAATTTGGTGATGCGTGTGATTGCCTCATCGGGATCGCAGTTAATAGACTACCTCGGAATCAAAAATTCCGGCGAATGGGATGCACAAATGGATATTTCATATCTATTGCGCGAGTCCAAAATCAAGCTTTTCTGGCCGTTTACAACTACTCTCATTGAGTTGAAACTCAACCGGGAACCTCGCAAAGAAGTGGCACAGTTTTTACAAAGGCTTCAGGCTACTAAGAATTAAAAGCAAAGCCCTGAAATTTTCTCAGGGCTTTTTAAGTAAATGTAGGGTGTGTTGTCGCGCAGCGCAACGCACCGACGCACGATCAAGGATTCAAGGTGCGTTAGCCTACGGCATAACCAACGGCAATAAAGCGAGAACTCAGAGCGGCGGCTTCCGCCGTAGACGCGTAGCGGTGAGCCAGTCCGGTGGACGGGTTCCCCAGCATAAAGGAACTGGCGTTAGCACAGCGGTAGCGAGGAACGAGCGTCGGAACGAGCGTCACCCGTAGGGCTTGCCGCAGGCATCTGAAGTTCGGTGGGGAGGAAAATCCACACCGCTTTTTGCCTACCCTACTTCTAAGAAAAATTCAGGGCTTTTTAAGTTTTAATATTTAGACTAGAACAAGCCTATGCTACTAGCGTCAGCTTATTTCGGAAATTTTGCCTTTGAATTTCGTTTGGACGAAGTGGTCTTGTCGCAGTTTGTAGATGAAGCGGTAATGACCTCCAACTCGATGGAGCTATGTAAAGTGTCGTATAGTGCTCAAATAATTGAGCACTATGTTTTTTGATTTAGCAGTGATGAAACAAGGTTTCTAAATAAACTTGAGCAACACGACGATCGCCTTCTGCATTTTGTAATAGAAAAAGTGATACTGCTGCCGTTAAAACTCGGTTTTCATCCCAATCGGGATGCTGTTGTAAATAATCTTTTAAACAGTCATGAAGGACTTCGGGAATTTCTGTCAAGATGCTAACTGTTGCGTTCATGAGATTTTGCTCCTATCGAGCAAATCAATAGGGACAAGTAACTTGCGGTGAAGAAGTTTAGGACTGTCTTACACCATCTTTTGCGACTCCGCTAATCTGCCCTAACACTTATGTAATTTTATACATTTTGTGTTACTGATTAAACGGACTGCAAAAGCCTGTCGAATTATTGTGCGCTCAACAAGGGTTAATTTGTCAATATTGCGAAGTATTAAACTCAACTATATAAAAAATAAATATTTACGACAGCACTAGGAATAGAGCTATATTTTTGCAACTTAACTTCATAAAAACTCAGTAATTAAGAGCTATGATACGGAAATAGCAAAATCCTCAGTAAGTCCATAAAAGACTATTGGCTTGTAGCGCACCTGTGGAAAACAGCAGAAATATCTGTGGAAAAGCTGTTGAATAACTGAGGAAAAATCCAGCTAATAATAAGAATTACGAAAAAGGCACACTTTGTAATTTCCTGTTTAGATGTAATAGCCAGCCTGAATGACACCTCGAGCAACTGACTCACCGACAGATTGCTGAGGTTGTGCGATCGCCTTTAGCGTTCCCTTAGAGTAGGTTGGCTTTTACATTTCTGATTCATTGACTCCCCAAGGAAGGAAGCACTCTTCAAATCGTCGATTTTACAATATATATATGAAACGGCTTTTGCTGTTATTTTTTGCATCTCCCCTACAACATCTTTAAGAAAACAGTATGAATTATTCATTGATAGTGAAATCAGGGTTACTACTTATTGCGCTGGCAACAGATTTGGTGGTTTATTCTCCTGTACGAGCAGACATCGCTTCACCGATGTCTCAAAAGCAACAGCAGCTCGAACAACAAAGGAATGAGTTGACAAAACAAGTATCTTCTCAAAAACTATGGGAACAATTTAGACAGCAGCAAGATGAACAAATACTCAGGCAACAACAGCAGATCGAACAATTTAGCCGACAAAATCAACTAAGACAACAACAGCGGCTCGAACAGTTTAATCGGCAGAATCAACTAAGACAACCGTCAGCACAATTTAGGCTAAACCAACTACAACAACAACAAAGACAGGAAATGGACATATTGAGACTACAACAGCAACTTAGACAACAGCAGCAAAAATAGGGCAGATCCCGACCGAATTCATGTTCATTGTGATAACATAACCTACCTACTTTAGGAGAACGGTGCCGATTTTAGACAACTGGCTGAGCAAAAAACAGATCGGGCTGCTGCGTGGTGTGGTGGTTCTGGTTTTTGTGGCACAGGTTGGGGCATATGTCTGGGGCAGTTACCAAGCCACGAATATCTGCAAGTTGTCGCAACCGCATTCCCAATATTGCGATTTGACACAAGTGCAGACGTTGACCGGGGTAGCAGAAGCGATAGCCCTCAGTGCCGACGGTCACACCTTGGTCAGTGGCGGCGGCAAAACCATTACTGTCTGGCATCTGCCCAATCAGCAACCGCAATTAACTCTCCAAGGACACGCCAACGATATCTACGATCTAGCCCTCAGCACCGATGGTCAGACGTTGGTAAGTGGGAGTTTAGACAAAACGATTAAAGTCTGGAATTTAGCTACAGGAAAACTCAAATTCACGCTGAAAGGGCATTCTGAAGTTGTGAATGCGATCGTGATGACACCTGATCGGCAAACGGTCGTGAGTGCTAGTTCCGACAAGACTATTAAGTTGTGGAATTTGGCAACCGGACAATTAAAAAGCACGTTGGCAGAAACATCGGATGCCGTAATAGCATTGGCGCTGAGTCCGGATGGTCAGACTTTGGTAAGTAGCGATTGGGGCGGAACCATCACCCTTTGGGATTTGGCAACTGGACAAAAACGCTCCACCTTGACTGGAAATTATGGTGTAGTCTCCGCTTTAGCTATTAGTCGCGACGGCAAGTTGCTGGCTAGCGGCAGTTCCAAGCAGGTGAAGGTGTGGAACCTAGCAACAGGAGAATTGTTGCAGGATTTTAGGAGCTTCTATTTTTCGCAAATCACCATCGCTTTTAGCCCCAATGGGCAGTCCTTAATTGCTGGTGGAGGATACAAACCCTATCGAATCTGGAATCTGGCAACGGGGAAGATAGAGGCAACTCTGGCGAAGGAGACCAACTGGTCGGGGGCAATGCTGTTTAGTACGGATGGCAAGACCCTGTTTAGTGGAACCCAGGACGGAATCACGGTGTGGAGATTTGCTGCACCAAGCCACCCAGAGGATCGTGCTAGAAATTAGGGAAACCTAGACGATTTGGTAGTAAGAATAAATTTGGTCAGCGAAAGTCGTAGATCATTTGTCTATTTCGTTAAGGTGATTTCAAGACCTTCTTCAGATGTTTCTCCGGTTTCTAAATCCTAGAATCCAGGAACGATGAGGTCATATTGAAGCAAAATTTTTATGAACAAAACTTCTTTGCTGAATATCAGTCTGTTGCTTGTGCTCTTTGGGTTGAATGCTGGTAATACCCACGCCCAAAGCACAACTACCACTTCACCAGATGTGCCTAAAAACCTGCAAGTCCCGCCAGAGCAAAGCCTTATATTCAAAGCAGCTGCTAAAGGTTCACAAATCTATGTTTGCAAAGCTAAGCCAGATAATCTCAATGCTTTCGAGTGGACGCTTAAGGCTCCAGATGCTGTATTGTTTAACGAGCAAGGACAACCATTAGGGAAACATTATGCTGGCCCTACGTGGGAGTCGAATGACGGTAGTAAGGTCATCGGTCAAGTGAAAGTTAAGGCTGATGCACCACAAACCAGTACAATTCCTTGGTTGCTGTTAGAAGGGCGATCGCATCAAGGCAATGGTATCTTCAGCCAAGTAAATTGGATACAGCGTTTGCATACAGTTGGCGGTAAAGCTCCTGCTCAGGGCTGCGATCGCGCTCACGCTAACCGTGAGGTTAAAGTTAATTATCAAGCGGATTACTATTTTTGGGGCGTTCCTGGTAACAAGGGCGTTAAGAGACATTAGGCAACTTGATAAACTGTTGGCTGTGGAAGCGGTTCATTTGTAGCTTCGTAAGCCATAATTAGCGATTCTAACGCTTCAATACCGTTCGCCACAGCTTCCTCATAAGTATCGCCATGAGTGCGCCAACGCTGTCCGGGAAAATCAGGAAATCCAACTAAGAAGCAGTTGTCTTCAACAGACCATTGAATCAACATTTGATACTTAAATTTACTCATCTTCCTGCTTCTCCTGCTGTTGTTTCTCCTCTACCTCTTTTATAGCTTGTTGCACATCCTTTTCTTGGTAGGTTTTAGCATCCGAACTGTCTTTCCCTGAAATCGTTAGCTTTCCAGCATATAAGGGATGTAAGCTAACCCGCCTTTAAGTTGCAGAATCCTTAGCCTCAGAAAGACGCGGCGACGCGGAGAAAGGGAGACGCGGAGATGCAATTTTAATGATTATTAGCTTATCCAGTTAGTGTGGCTTCCTTTTCCTGGGAGTTCAGTAAAACCTACTTGGCGTAACCATTGTTTTAACTCCCTAATTTTCCTAGGCATTATTTAGATCGACTATCAACCACAGTATATTAACTTCAGTATGCGATCGCAGAAGATATGCGAGCGATGTTAAGGTTTAAGGCGATCGCATCACTAATTTTGACAGGTCTTGAATGTGCGATCGCATCAGTAAAACTATTCCTCTTCGCCATACTGTGTTGGTGCTTCACCATGAGACTCAAGAATTTTGGGCTTTTTCATTTTGGGATTAGCAGGTTCAATATTTTCTAGCTGTAAATCAAACTCCCACTCATCCAATAAATCAAAGATAAATTGCAGATGATTTCCTGTTTTTAGTGGTAATTCACCCAAGCGAAAATCGCTGGTGTTTGGGGGAATATCAACAAAGGGATGAGTAAATTGAAAAGTACGTCCTAAATGGTCTTTGTAAATGAATCGATAGAGGTGATCAAAGTCAAAGTCAAATGCTTGAACAAATGCGGCGGCGACTTGATCGAGATTGAGGTTGCTAGGAATGGTTATGCGTCGCCAAGCATCCAGCAGGGTGACTTTAAAAGTATAAATTGCCTCGGTAAACTCTCCTTTAGTAATGACTAAGGTTTGTTGCCATTCAGGAAAGTAGGTTTGGAGTGATGGTTTTAATTTTTCAAAGGCGATACGGAAGTTAAGGGTAATTTCCTCCTCTTCTTTGTCTGGTTCAATTTCATCATAAATTTCCGATATTAAAGCTATCATTGCATCTCCCCAAGGACGGCGTTTTACAGCAGCGATCCGCCAACCTTTAGCAGGTTCGGGTTTTCCTGGGATGAGTTCGAGGAAGCCAAATAAATGAAACAGGCTAAGACTGTGCAAGCCTGGGTAATAGACTAATTTATCTTGTTCTGAGTAACTGTTAATATTTAAGCCTTCATCGGGAATTTCTCGCCAAAATTGCAAGCAGCGAAATAATAGTCCAAAAGGGTCTCTCGGTTCGCCTAAGACTTCGCTTTCTCCCCAAATTAACCAGGATTCTAAAAGTGTGAAATATTGTTCTGTTGGGTTGAAGCCTTGCCAAATTTTGAGGAGTTGTTCGTCTAAAACTAATTTGGTTTTTTTGCCTTGGGTGATAACTTGAGACAGTCCAGAGGTGCGAAGGACGAAGTATAACCCATAAATGTAGGGGTAGGATTTTTGTTGGGGACGCTTGAGGTTAGTTTCAATGGGGTAACTCAAGCGGGAATTGAGTTGCTGGAGGTATTTGAGAGAGAATTGGTGATAAGTGCTACTAACTTCAACGCCGTCAGGTTGGAGAAATTCTAGGATGGTTTGAAAGTCCCGCAGAATTGTTCCTGGGGAATCTTGAGTGATGGTTTGCTGTTGGAGGATTTGCTTTTTGTCTTGGGTGAGGGTTGGGAGTTGTTCGCCCAGATGATTGGGAACGGGGAATAGTCGTTTAATCATCTAATTTCAACTCTAGTTGTGTAGCTGTAGTTTTAGATTTACGGGGTTGCTTGGATTTAATTGTAGATTGACGCTTTGGTTTTTTGTCAGCTTCGCGTTTAGCTAGTTGCTTTTCTAACCTTGCCAATTAACCGGATCGATAGTATTGGAAGTCAACAACTGCACATTATAGAGTTCAGTAAACTTGCGCCTATCATCAGGGGTAACATACTGTTGAAATTCCTTCTGGGTTTGCTCTCCCAAATTCTTCCGATCTACCAAAAACAAAACCCGTTTCGCCCCAGCTAACTTAATCAGGCAGTAAATAAAACTTACAGCAGTATAGGTTTTGCCTACACCTGTTGCCATTTGAATCAAAGCTCTAGGGCGATTTTCTTTGAGAGAATTAAATAAACCTGCAATTGCTTCTTTCTGACAATCTCGTAAATCTTCTGTTTCAATCGTGGGTAACACTTGCAAAAGCGAACTTACCCCCCAGTCCAATATGGTTGAAGCACAAGCGGGTTGAAAGGGGGCTTGTTAGCCGCGTACCAAATTTGGCTGATTGTTAAGTTTCAACACCTCTCCCAGCTAGAGGCGGGTTGAAAGTCGCTAAGACTTTCGCTGTCAATGGGTATGTCCTAGTACATTAAAAGCTTTATTGAGTTTTGGAATTTTTTCAGTGTTCATAGCAAACACTTTTTAGGTGGGTTGGAAGGATAGAGCAACAGATTCTTTGTTTGAAGAGCTTGATTTTAGCTCTAATATTGAAACTGATTAGTTACCCTATAAAAGAAGAGTTCTGCCATACTTTAGGTATGGTAGGTGTTGTCATGATATACAATTTGTCAACGCGGACATTAATTTGTCAACAGTGACAAATAATTAGTTAATTTACAACAACGAGCGCGGAGGGATTTGAACCCCCGACCCACAGAACCGGAATCTGTTGCTCTATCCACTGAGCCACGCGCCCTTAATCTTTTACATTATAACACATTTGTCATTGGTCATTTGTCATTTGTCTCATTTCTCCCCACACTCCCCAAACTCCCCACACTCCCAGTTAAAGATAATTAGCGGGATCTACAGGTGTACCATCATGACGTACTTCAAAATGGAGGTGGGGCCCGGTAGATAAACCAGAGGAACCGACAGCCGCGATCGCTTGTCCGCGTTGCACACCTTGCCCCTCAGAAACATACAATTCACTAGTATGACCGTAAAGTGTAGTAATACCTCCGCCGTGGTCGATAATGACCGCTTTACCATAACCGCCGTACCAGCCAGCAAAAATTACTGTTCCCGAATCCGCTGCCCGAATTGTACTACCATAACTAGCAGCAAAATCCAGTCCGGCATGAAAGCGGCGATAGCCAAGAATCGGGTGTATTCGCCAACCAAAAGGACTGCTGGTAGGTGCATCGCTGGGTAACGCCAACATTCCCGTTCCGCGAATGAGAATGCTTTTACTGTTGCTGTTGGTTTTTGCCTGCGCCTCTGCTACCTTTTGTTGAATCAGGACTTCTAAATTTTTGGAATCTTGCTCTAACTGGTTTTGTGCAGCTTCTAAAGCCAAGCGATCACTATTGAGGCGTTGAATCAATTCTGATTGCGACTGCGCTTGCACTTGATAATCAGCTTTTTGCGCCAGCAATTGTTCGCGAATCAAAGCAATTTCGTTTTTTTGCTGTTCTATTGCAGTTTTTTGTTGGATAATCGAGTTTGCTTGCTGATTGAGTTTGACTAAAATTTGCTGGTCTGCTTGATAGACTAACTTGAGCTGATGACGGCGACTAATAAAATCGCTGATATTTTCGCTTTGTAGCAAAACTCCCCATCCTAAACTTGTAGGCGATCGCTGAAGGAAGCGCAACCTAGCAACAGTTGCTACCTGGCGTTCTTCATAGGAACGTTCCGCGACTGCTAAATCAGCCTCTAACTTTTGCAGGCGTTCGGCAGCCAATTTTAATTGCAATTCACTATGTTGAATGTGGCTATCAGTGGTTTTGAGATTTTGCTTGATTCCTGTGAGGCGATTTTGCGCCGCATTTTGCAGATTATTTAAGCGATCGCGTTCCTTAACAACATTCTGACGCTGCTGCTTAACTTGTTGCTGCTGCTGCTTGAGAGTATCAATTGATGGGGTAGTAGCTGCCTGTACTGGTAATGCTGGGATAGTTAGCAAAAAAATTATACATATAACCCAGCTAATTGCTATATTCCACCAACCAAATCTCTGCTTTGCAAAAAATGGCGCTCTCATGGTGTGAGATTGCCAAAAGCGATCGTTCCAACCAAACACCATGAGGATTAGTTGCAAAATCCGGCTCACCTACTCAAATGCGCTATGTATCAACTTTGTCAGCCATGTTTTAACATACACATCCCAGCGATGTCACGATAATTCGTAATTGTTAATTCATAATTTGTAGTTAATAAGTAGAATTACGAATTACTAGTTATATGAATATACGCAAAGCAATTCTTTTAATTACTTTAGTTTTTCCTGGTTTAGCAGTAGTGGGTATATCGCTTTATTGGTTTATTTTGGATTACGATGCACTGGGAAAAGCTGAGAATTACATAGAAAAGCTAGCAAAAGATGAAAAAGTAAATGATAGACAGTTAGATTATGCCTATCATCGGACTTTAGCTCATCGCATTAATGTATTTGCTGACGGAACTTGGGGATTAATCGGAGGAGTAATTACAGGACTTGGTATACATGGGTTAGCGACTATCCCAGAGCAACACAAGAGAAAACTGGATAAGTCATAAATGATTCGCTTTCCAATTTACCAAATCAGCCAAAGAGCGATCGCGGTAACGTCCGTAACGCTCTTGTTTATTTTTGATTTTCACACCTAGTTCGGGGAAAATACCAAAGTTAGGCGGCATTGGTTGGAAGTGTTTAGGCGAAGCGGAACTGATAAACTCAAACAAGGCTCCCATCATGGTTGTTGGTGGTAAAGTTAAAGCTTCTTTCCCTAAAGCTAGCCGTGCAGCATTAATTCCCGCCAAGCAACCACCTGCTGCTGCTGCGGTGTAGCCTTCTGTTCCAATCAATTGTCCAGCAGCCAATAAGTTAGGACGCTGTTTAAATTGCAGAGTCGGATGCATCAGTTGGGGAGCATTGATAAAAGTGTTGCGGTGCATCACTCCTAACCGCACAAATTCGGCATTTTCCAAACCAGGAATTAACCGAAATACTCGCTTTTGCTCGCCCCAACGCAAGTTAGTCTGAAATCCTACCATATTCCACAGTTGACCGGCTTTGTCTTCTTGACGCAACTGCACAACCGCATAAGGACGCTCCCCAGTACGACTATCAGACAATCCTACTGGCTTCAGGGGGCCATAACGCATCGTATCTTCACCCCGCAGTGCTTGTTCTTCAATGGGTAGACAAGCTTCAAAAAATTTTGCTGTTTCTCGTTCAAAATCTTTTAATTCTGTTTGTTCGGCTTTCTTGAGTTCTTCCCAGAAGTGCAAGTATTGCTCCTTATTCATGGGACAGTTGAGATAAGCAGCTTCGCCTTTGTCATAGCGAGAAGCCATAAAAGCGATATCGCGGTTAATCGATTCTCCAACAACGATGGGACTAGCAGCATCGAAAAAGCTCAGGTATTCCATTCCTGTTAAGCGGCGGATATCTTCTGCTAAGTCGGGACTGGTTAAGGGGCCAGTTGCCAAAACCACTATGCCTTCAGGAATTGCGGGTACTTCACCTCGGCGGAATTCAATTAAAGGATGATGAGATAGAGTTTCCGTTAACTCTTGGCTAAATTGTCCTCTGTCTACAGCTAAGGCTCCACCAGCCGGAACGGCGTGTTCGTCGGCTTTGGTAATGATAATAGAATTAAGTTGCCTGAGTTCTTCGTGTAATAATCCCGTAGCGCGATCGCTCGCCATTGCACCAAAGGAATTACTACATACTAATTCTGCCAGATGTTCTGTGTGATGGGCAGGACTAAAGCGATTTGGACGCATTTCATGCAAAATCACCGGCACTCCAGCCTGCGCTATTTGCCAAGCTGCTTCTGTTCCAGCTAGTCCACCTCCAATCACTTGTATCGGTTGTTGAGTCATAGTTAAATGATGAATTCCTGGTTCAGTTAAAGATAATTTGCTGGGAATTTATGTATATTCATCATATCGTCCTCACTCAATCCGATAACTGCCAGTACTGAAGTGAAATCGCTTCAATTCTTAATTCTGCTCTAAATATTTTTTCATCCCCTTGCGGGGTAAGTGTAAGTGTAACGCATGGAATTCCTTAACTTCTAACGTCAAGTTCCCAATGGTTTCCATCCCCTTGCGGGGTAAGTGTAAGTGTAACCCCTCGATTTGTAAGCCTTAGCCTGCATAGATTCTAGAGGCGGTTTGCGACGGATACGAATTTTGTCTCTTTCCAGTCATAAAAATAGAAAGCAAAAATCTCTAAAAGCCTTACAGGATAATGCAACGGCCGATTCCACGAGAGAATAAGCTTTTCAGCCATTTGCCGAATCGGTCGCACAATCGATTTTTCATCCTTAGGTAGTATGGAAACCTACCCAAGAAAACTACTGTATTTACTGAATTTTCAAGGTTCTGGTTTTGGAACTATAGAGAAAGCACTTAAATAGTTAGCTCAAATTTTGCAACAAAGATAACTTAGCTAAATTATCTGAGCTAGTCAACCCCAGTGATTGTGAAGAATTAAAAAGTGCCAAATTAACTAATAAAAGCGTTAATATCCTGATTTTGCTGTAGTGTGAGACTCAAATTTAAGTGGCAGCGTAAAATAACTATCTTGCTTTTTTGTGAGTTTCCATATAGTAATGATTAGAACGTTTAGCTACTTAAGTATTTCAAGATATCATTTGTCACTTCAGCTTATCTGCTGGCTACTATCTGCGTTGATTCAATGCCATCATGAACGATTCTCATAAGCGAATTATCACTGCGATCGCCTGGTGTCTGGCCTGGGGTGACAAGGAAAAGCTTGATGCTGATGAACTAAGCCAGTTGCAGCAAATGCGACAAGCATTGAGTAATCAGGAAAATGCACCTGTACCAGCAGAGGTAAACTCTTTTGTTGAACAAGCACAGTTACTACAAACCCTGAAATTTCCAGAAACTCTTGCTGAACTGCAAGATTTACCCACAACATACCCGACTTTATGGGATGCGAAAATTGGCTTGGTGTATGGTGGTGCTACTAAAATTAAACAGTATGTTTTTGAAGCAGCTAAACTTCCTGATATTCGTGGCGCATCAGCTTTATTAGACCGCATTAACTTGGTTGATTTACCTGCGTTTTTTGGTGGTGAAGGTACAAATCAGTTTCTGTTGAACGCTGGCTAGATGATAATCAATTTGCAGATTTACGAAAAGCTTTAATTTCCGAACTGATTATTTATTCTACAGGTGGCAGTATTCTGGCATTCTGTCCGGCTGCATTTGTTGACAAATTGGCGAATGCGATTGAAAAACGCTACACCCACGAAACTTTAACCGCAAATTCTTGTGCTGTTGGTGATACTTTTAGATTGCTAGAATTGCGCTTTGGATTGCTACAAAATCCCATTGAAAAGACTTTATGGTTGGAGGAATACCGAGACAAACAAGACAAACCTATTATTAAGGCTTATTTTGACTTACCTGATGTAACCGATCCAGAAGAAAAATTTCGCGATCGCAAAAACTTTAGCGAACTGGTGGGGAAACTAGCTAATCTATTCACTCAACGCCGCAATGGGAATAATTTTCCTGGTGTTAAGCGTCCTAGCCGTTGCTATCCGCCGATGTTTGAAACCCATCCTTACATACAACGAGATGAAAGCGATCGCCGTTCTGCGGTAGCTTCAGCTAACGGTTTAGCTGGCGAACCTTGGTTTTCTGATGCTTTAGCACGTAAGCATATTGTTGGACAAAGAACCAAGCGTGAGGGTTCGCAGGGTCAAGGATGGTATAACAGTTATGACTTTGGTTTACAGTCTGGTGAAATCAAGAAACTCTGGAAATCAGGTAAAGTTCTTAGCTGGGTTTTCAAGTTTGAACAATTCCTGAAGCAATCAGGGAACGCTAACGACTACTATCGAGATGTACCTGAACATGAGATAACAGAAGAAGCGCGATCGCTCAGAGAAATTGGTAATGCTAGCAATCCTCCGGGTTTTGTTGCCTATATTTACGCAGATGGTAATAATATGGGTGGCTACATCCGTAAGCAAATTAAAACGCCGCAACAATATAGAGAATTTAGCAAAGATATTTTTGACGCTACAGAATTGTCTGTATACAAAGCACTTAAAGATTTACGACCACACAAACTGAATAATCTTACCGATCCGGATAACCGCAACCGTAATGGCCGATGGATTCATCCTTTTGAAATTATCACGATTGGCGGGGATGATGTATTGCTGATTGTGCCAGCCGATAAAGCTTTAGCTATCGCCAAAACTATTGGTGAAGAATTTGAAAACTTGCTTTTAGAAAAAGGCGATCGCTATCAATTAGAAACACTTGTAGAAAAGCCTTACAATCCCAAGTTGGTGCATCGTTACCAAAAACAACTACCCGAATCACACCAATGTAAGTTGAGTATGTCAACTGGATTGTTGATTACTGCAGAAGATACCCCTATTTATTACGCAGAAAAACTTACCAGTCAATTACTCAAATCTGCTAAAAAACGAGCCAAGGATTTGAAGCGCGATTATAACTACTATGGTGGGACTGTTGACTTTTTGGTGATGAAAGCAGTAACGATGATTTCTTCTAATATCGAAGAATTCCGCCAACAGGGATTAACCAAAGCCAAAACCGGACAACCCAAACTCAAACTTTATGCTTCCCCCTACACTCTGCACGAACTAGGCGGATTATTAGAGACAGTGACAGCACTGAAAAAAGCAGAATTTCCGCGATCGCAACTTTATCAAGTTCGCAGTCTCTTAGAACGAGGAAAAAATACAGCCATTCTCAATTATCGTTACTTCCGAGTTCGACTCAAGCAGGGACAAGATGAACTCAAAACAGTATTTGAGGATGCTTGGTGTCAGCCGAAAAATCCTCACAATACAGGTAATCTTGCTCCTTGGATGTCTTTAAAAGAGCAGAGTGAAGACAGTGAAAATCAGGATAAGATGACCTATGAAACTATTTGGCGAGAACTGGTAGACTTGTATCCCTTTATTGCTGAAGAAAAAGACGAAACCCCAGGAAATCAGGGAACAGGGAAAAAGGATGAAAGGAGAGTAGGTGCATGATTCACCTCGATAGGCTTTCTCAAGTTCAGCCAGAAACGATAAGCTTAACAGCTGTAATTGATACCGCTTTATGCGTGGGTGCTGGAGGTTCCTCTTGATCGTTAGCAGATAAGCCAATTGTGCGGAATGCTCAAAAACAACTTATAATTCCAGCTTCTCAACTTAAGGGAAGACTACGCCATGAGTGTGAAAAGCTAGCGAGGGGTTTAGGTTGGCAAATCTTTGAATCTCCCGCAGCAGAAACATTGTCTCCTTTAGAAGCTAACGAAAATTGGAGCCATTTACGGCAAGATTATACAGTCGAAGGCTATCGAGGATATCACTGTTTGGTTTCGCAAATATTTGGCGATCCGATTTTGCCATCACGGGTGATTGTTGACGATCTAATCTGCAAAGTTCCAGAAGAAGAATTACCGGAAGTTCTCAGGCCTGGTGTTACCATCAACCGTAAGCGTCGCACTGCGGAAGAGAGAAAATTATACTTACTGGAAACTTCTCCTGCAAATGCACAATTAGAATTTGAGGGTGAGATTCACCTGCTGAAACCTAACTGTCCTGAATATGCTAAACCGTTGATATTAGCGGCGTTACATCATATTCATGCTTTGGGTGGGAGTAAATCTGCTGGTTTGGGTTGGCTGACATGGAAAGATTTGCCGCAAATGTCTGCAAATGATGCAGCTTGGTTAGGCTTAAAAGCAAAGAAGGCAAATTTATGAAGCGTATTGAGTTAAATATCAAAGTGCGATCGCGTTTAGAAAGTTTCTTACGAGGAATCGATCCAAAATTTGCAGCAAATCCAGCTTTAGAATCAGAATGGTCAATTCCTCCTGATGAAATGTCTGACTTTAAAAACAGTATAAATAATCTTGCAAATCAGGCAAAAGAAGAACGACTACATCAATATATTATCGATAATACTGACTTAGTTTCTTTTTTATCTGGTTCACCTTGGCTAGCAAGTAAATCTCAAGTACGCGATTTAACAGTATTAGCTGATAGCTGGTTTGGACAGTATCAAGAAAGAGATGGCGTAGTAATTGAACGCGATACGGAAACAGCAGGTGATGGAAAGTTATATGATTTTCAAGTCGTCCCGGCGGGAACACCTTTTGAATTCCGCGCAGTTGTCGATATTTGCGATCGCTTAATCGATTCACAACAATTCCCCAGTCCAGAAGGGCAATTATTCAATCATCACCTAGAATTGCGTTGGAAAAAACAAGGTGAATTATATAAAGTCCTACTCCTCACCACCCTAAAACTTGAGCCAGGATTTGAACCTGTTGGTAAAAATTGGGAATTTTTGGATCGCAACGCACATCAGTATTCTGCTACAGACTCTCGCTTTCCTCAGGGCTTTACATCTGACGACGTTAAAATTGCCCAACGCTATTTTAGAGATTCCAGCACTGCAACGGTACATTTTGTCGCCCTTACCATACCCAAATAGCTATGACACGCACCCCCTCTAATCCTTCACAGCAAGCAATTAGCCCCAAACCTTATAAGTTAGTTGCTCTCCCCAGCCAACCACCAAACCGCCAACGTCCAGCCGGACAAGAACGTTTTCGCCAAGACCGTTTAAGTGGGAAAATGTCTTTGCGCTTAACAGTGCAAACTAATACCGTCGTCGCATCAGGTGCGATCGCACTGGGTATCGATATACTTGGGTTAAATAAAAATAGCCCCGATTTAATTAAAACTGCGGTACGACGAGACAGACGCTTAATTATTCCGGGAAGTTCTTTTAAAGGTGTGGTACGTTCTGTATATGAAGCTATTACCCAAAGCTGTTTATGTAAGGTAGCATCACAGACTAAAAAACAAAATTGGATTCCTGATAAATATCAAGAATGCCAAATTAATCAGTCAAATATTAATGTCTGTCCCGCTTGTCAAGTTTTTGGTGCAATGAATTGGCAAGGGTTAATTCGCTTTACCGATGCTATCTGTGAAACGACTAAATTTAGAGTTAAGTTTATCCCTTCACTATATCAACCCCAACCTGAACCATAAGTAAGTAGGCACGAAAAAACCAAACTATGTGAAGATAAGTAAATACGGAGAA
>NZ_MTAW01000237.1 GCF_002154725.1 Nostoc sp. 106C
GTTGGGATTTTATTCTTGACGCTTTATTTGTATCAGGCTTTTCGTGAATTGGTATGAGAGGGGAGTACCTTCCACGATGAACTCAAAGGGTAGCATCTATAGAAGTAATGCCAGATTTGATTATATACATATGACTCTAATAATACTTGTATAGAAAAATATTGGAATAAGCTTGTAGATTAAGTGTGCTAAGTAATTTAACTAAAGCACTATTCTGACACAACAGAGAAAAAGTACTTTAAAGAAGTTATTAGTTTTTATACTAAATAACAGTTGCGTTGCAATGCTTTATTGAGTAGGGCTTGATATTCTTGATCGCTAACACGATAAGCACCAAATCTTTCTAAATGCGGATTCATCATTTGCGCGTCAAACAGCACAAATTGCTTTTGTCGCAATCTCTCTACCAATTTCACCATTGCTACCTTTGAGCCTTCGGGAATCTGGTAAAACATTGATTCGCCAATGAAAGCACCGCCGATCGCAATCCCTAAAATTCCTCCAGCGAGTTCGTCACCTTGCCAAGTTTCAAAACTATGAGCATAACCTCTCTGGTAGAGTAACCAATAAATCTTTTGTAATTCTGGTGAAATCCAAGTTGTGTCGCGGTTGGCACACCCAGCCACTACTGCTTTAAAATCACGGTTAATTGCAACTGTAAACCGCTCCTGGTTCAGGATACGTCGCAAGGATTTAGGATAGCGAAATTTTTCATCTAACGGAATTAATGTGTGATCGCGACTACCATACCAGCCCAAGCTCTCGCTGTCGTCAGCCATGAGAAAATAGCCTTGAGCATAACCCTGAATAATAGCAGCGGTATCATATTCCATAGTGAAGATCACAATTAAAAAAGCCTTATTGAAAACGCAATTCGATGTTAACAGTCATCCTCTGCGTTCCTCACGATTTCTCTTTGCGTTCCTCCGCGTTTCAAATCAAACAGATGACAGAACCAATTCCACCCATCACCCTACCACCATCTAAAAATCCTCAGCTTGAAGGCGAATGGCTGCAACAACGCCTGCTGCGGTGGCTGGATGCAGAATTTCTCCCAGAAATAGTCAATCAAAAAATTGCCCAACGCGCTGCCCAGATTTTTATGCGCCAACGTATGGAAGGAGAAAACGACCTCGGTTCTCTGGTAATTGCTATTGTTACAGAGATGCAGGCCTTTGATTTTTCCAAAAGCTTTTATGGAGAGTTTGCGATCGCTAACGCTGTCAGCGATCTACTTTTAGAAAGTCTGGGAATTGATCGCTGTTGCGGTCAATAATATTTGTCATTTGTCCTCTCTTACAAAGTTGAGGCAGTCCGGTGGCGGTGAGACCAGCGCTGCGGGAGGGTTTCCCTCCACAGGCGACTGGCGAACCCGAAGGGGTTCCCCCGCTTAAAGGAACTGTCGTCTGAGCGGAGGTTTCCTCCGAGCAGCCTTTGCGCTTTGTCCTTAGCGAACAACTAATGACTATTGACTACCAGCTAGACTTAACAACTCCAGGCAAAAGGCCTTCGTGCGCCCATTCCCGCAGAACGTTCCGAGACAGCCCAAAGTCACGATAAACACCTCTAGGACGTCCAGTTACCCAGCAACGGTTGCGGCGTCGGCTAGGTGCGCTGTTACGGGGTAGTTGTTGAATTTTCCGGTGAATTTCTAGCTTATCAAGGGGCGATTCGGCGTTTTGGAAGTCTAGTTGCAATGCTTCCCGCTTCTCGGCATACTTTTCTACCAACTTGGCGCGTTTTTTCTCACGCTCAATCATGCTCTTTTTAGCCATACATTCTCTAATTTCTTAAAAGACAGCATTTTCCATTCTACAGTTAGGACAGGTGTTTAGCCTTCATTCCTAGTAATTCTAGAGCTGCTAATATAGCTTAGCCTACCACCGTTGGCTTATTAGCATCTGGGCACAAATCTGCCAGTTCACAAGCAACACATAAGGGAGAACGGGCTTTACAGATGGCACGCCCGTGATAAATCAATCGAATTGACCAATTTTCCCAATCTGCTTGCGGCAATAACTTCATTAAGTCTTGCTCAATGTGGACAGGGTTTGTATATGTAGTTAATCCCAAATGATTGCTGAGGCGCTTAACATGAGTATCAACTGTGACTCCAGCATTGATACCATAAGCATGAGCCAAAACTACATTAGCCGTCTTTCGTGCCACACCTGGAAGCCTTAACAGATGCTCCATTTGGTTGGGAACCACAGAATTAAACTCGGTGACAATCATCCGACAAGCGGCTTGAATATTCTTGGCTTTATTACGATAAAACCCTGTCGAACGCACCAGCTCTTCTAACTCTACCAACTCAGCATTTGCCAAACTCACAGCATCAGGAAACTGACTAAATAAAGCTGGTGTAACTTTATTTACCCGCTCATCTGTACACTGTGCAGAAAGTATCGTTGCTACTAGCAGCTGCACAGGTGTTGCGTAGTTCAAAGAGCAAGTTGCATCTGGGTAAAGACGCTTCAAGCGAGCTAGAATTTCTAGCGCCCGTTGCTTCTTAGATGACGGTTTGCGACTAATGGTCACTGGAACAATTTTTGTACCCACTCCAACTGTATTGTTAACTGAGTAGTTTCTTTAACGATCAGAAAAATTCCTAGTCCTAACAGTAGCACCAAACCAGTTTGCATGACACTTTCTTGAATCCGGGTAGGTAAAGGCTTACCGCGCAAACCTTCTATCAACAGAAAAGCTAGTTGTCCTCCATCCAAAGCTGGTAGAGGCAAAATGTTGATAATTGCCAGGTTAATACTGATCAGTGCCGCAAAGAAGAACAAACTGCCTGTATCCTTTTGAGCAATATTGGCACCAATTTCCACAATTTTAATCGGACCAGCTACTTGGCTAGCTGTTTCGCCAAAATTGGTAATTAATTGCCCAAAACCTTTAAATGTCATTACTACAATGCGCTGAAATTCTGTAGCACCAACTGACAATGCTTCTATAGGATTAGAAATGCGATGACGCTCAACTTTGCCGTTGGGAGAAAGTCCAATACCGATAGTGCCTCCATTAGATTTGGCCTCCGGAACCACTTTTACAGATAGCTTTTGGTCACCACGAGCAATTTCTAGTTGAACTGACTTACCTGCACTAGTTTTAATTAAATCTCTAAAAGCGTCTATTTCTTGCAGAGAAGTACCAAATTGTCTTTGATTAGCCCCTACTATGACATCTCCTGGCTTAATTCCAGCGTTAGCTGCTACAGAACTAACCTCTGGCGCTAACTGTTGGATTAAAACTCCGGGTTGGTTGGCTTGTCCAACACCGACAACACTCACCTGTCCTACCAGCAGCAAATAAGCAAATATTAAATTTGCAATCACACCCGCACTAATAACGATCGCCCGGTCTAATATGGGACGGTTACGCAGCAGATTTGGGTCATTGGGGGGAATATCGCTATCTGGGTCATCATCGGGAAAGCCAACAAAGCCACCTAAAGGAAAAGCACGGATAGCATATTCAGTTTCTGGACCTTGGTATTTCCAAAGAATGGGACCAAAACCTAAAGAAAAACGGTTAACATGAATGCCCTGAGAACGTGCTGCAATGAAATGTCCTAGTTCGTGTACCAAGATCAAAACAGCCAAGACTGCGATCGCTGCTAAAACTGACATAGATCAAAAAAGATATTAAGCTATATACCTATCTCTATTCTAAAATGCTTCACTGGCTAGCATTGGCCTTGATTTGCCTGAATAGGATATTTTCCCTCTTGAGGTAAATAGTCACTAGTCATTGGTTATAAGCCATTAGTAAAAGTCTGACGCCTGTTATCTATTCCCTTTCAAAGGACTACAATACTTCACGCCCTAAATAAGGTTGCAGTGCTTCTGGTATCCGCACGGTTCCATCCGGTTGTTGATAATTCTCCAGAATTGCCGCCATTGTGCGTCCCACAGCTAAGCCAGAACCATTTAGGGTATGTACAAACTGTGTACCTTTTTTCCCTGCTTCTTTAAAGCGAATGTCAGCTCTTCGTGCTTGGAAGTCTATAAAATTGGAACAGCTGGAAATCTCCCGATATTTTCCAGAAGAGGGCAGCCAAACCTCTAAATCATAGGTTTTGGTAGAAGAAAATCCCAAATCCCCAGTACATAAATTGATGACTCGGTAAGGTAATTGCAACGCTTGTAAAATAGCTTCTGCATTCCCCACGAGTTTTTCTAGTTCTTCAAAAGAAGTGCTAGGATGAACAAATTTCACCAATTCTACTTTATTAAATTGATGCAAGCGAATTAATCCCCGCATATCTCGCCCATAACTACCAGCTTCACGGCGAAAACAGGGAGTGTAAGCGCAATGATAAATAGGTAAATCTTCGGCAGTGAGAATCTCTTCCCGGTAGAGGTTGGTAACCGGAACTTCTGCTGTCGGAATTAACCACAAATCATCATCAGCACATTTAAAGCTGTCTTCAGCAAACTTGGGTAATTGACCAGTTGCTGTCAAAGATTCGCTATTTACCAAAATCGGCGGACTGACTTCTAAATAACCAACTTCAATTTGACGCGCCAGCATAAATTGAATTAAAGACCTCTCCAACGCCGCACCAGCACCGATAAGGTTCACAAAGCGACTTTGAGCAATTTTGACAGCTCGTGCCACATTCAAAATACCCAGCTTTTCGCCAATTTCCCAATGGGGGAGAATATTCTGGTTCTGCGGAATATATTCATCACCCCACCGTCGGACTTCTACATTCTCTTCTTCACTTTTGCCAATGGGTGTAAAGTCGCTAGGTAAGTTTGGGAGTGCCAGCACCAGTTGCTCAATTTCGGCTTTGAGAGCTTTTTCTTGTGGCTCCAGTTCACTCAATTGAATTTTGACGGAGTTACCCTCATCCCGCAACGACTGAATTTCAAAGGACTGAGGATTGATTCCAGATTTAATCTTTTGCCCAACGATTTTACCAATTTCATTGCTTCGAGCTTGGAGTTGATTGCGTGTTGCCTCCAATTCTCGTTGCTTTTGATCTAACTCTAATATTGGTTGAATATCGTATTTACCACTACGAGTATTCAAGCGCTCCTGAACTAATTGGGGATTTTCTCTTATTTGCTTAATATCCAGCACAGATTTTTCTTTGATCTTTTGCCTAGTATTTCCTGCCAACACATCAGCATATACTGATTTTGGCGTGTCATGACAGGAATTGCAATACAAAAATTTCGCTCTGCAAATCTTGCCAATGTTAGGATACAACAAATTTCTTTTTATGTTCTTGATTCTTTGAAATATTGCATCAGCCCTAACAAATGCTCTAGGTTATCAAGCTGATGAGGCTTTAAAATTCCATGCAAGAACACTGAAAAAATTGTCTGCAACCTGTTGGCGTTACTTCCAGCACTTGTCACATCTTCTTTGGTTAAAGATTTAAGGTTTAGTAATTCGATTGAGGAGCCAAAGTGAGGCAATTAGCCCACCGAAGTGAGCCATTACAGTATTGGTATTTGCCTGCACTACAAACATATCTAAGCCACTAATGAATGGTTGGTTACCTTGAGGAGAAAAGAAAATTTGAGTTTGGGTAATAGCCCTTGCGGCTAGAGTCCCAACGATCGCCTGTGCCCCTAAAAGAGTCAATAATATTCCTAGCAAATTTACTATCACTCCTAAGCGCAATACTTGTACAGTTTCGCTTTTACGCGGTCGGTTGTTGGGATTAGCAGATAGTAGTTGAGCGCCTAATCTGGTGTAACGGAAAGCCAAATAAATACCCACACCTAAAGCTACAAGTCCACAAATTGCCAGAAAAATGCCAAATCCCGCTCCCGCATTATTACCTGCACTCCCAGGTCTTTGGCTGGAGATGGCAAATAACAACAGAATCACAGTAGAAACTACGCCTAGTACTAACTGAATCCAAAAACTAATCCAACCTATAAGGCGAAACTTCTGGCCAATTGCTCGAAGAGTAGAGGAAGACGATGTGATGTCGGGGTTTTGTGACATACTAAATCACCAATAATATGCTAGGCGCTTCAAAAGAGATTGGGCATAGGATATGGGGCATTGGGCATAGAGCATTGGGCATGGGGCATGAGTCAATAGCCATTTTTCCTCTGCTCCCCCTGCTCCCCTGCATCCCATATTCTAAGGTTTGCACTGGGATAATCATTGTAAAAAAAGTGTTTATTAACTTTTACAGACAAAATCGCATTTTACCTGTAAAATTTCTTCGATGGCATCTTATGCTTAAGCAGTTCTAACCAGCTCGGCATCACTTGACACTAAGGCATTGGCTTTGCCAATATCTTAAATCGCTCCTCACCACACCGTCTTGAGCTTGGGCAGGGATGCATGTTCTGTTTCCCTGAAACTCACACACTCGTCCTACAACTTCAACTAGCGTGGGACATCTTTAGGATGTCTACGCTTTGTAAATTATGCCTAAGTAGCGTTATATACTTACTTAGGCATAAGTATCGTTATATACTGGCTACAAGCATTGTAGATCTCACCCTAAGGCATTTTTTAGCCATTCACTAACCATGAAACTTGAGGATATATATCAATTCTTTGAGAATCCTCCGCCAACTTACCTCTGTCAGGAACTAGCAGTTTGTTACATTCTGTATGTTTTACTACAAGGTGAATCTTACGGAACCGAGTTGATCCAGCGACTGGAGACGGAATATCCAACCTATCGGCTTTCGGATACCGTACTGTATAGTGCGATCAAATTTCTCGAAGACCAAAGGGCAATAAATGGGTACTGGAAGAAACTCGAAGGGCGGGGACGCCCTAGGCGGATGTACCAAGTTTCTCCAGAATGGCAAGTTCAATCGCAGGATTTGGCTCAGCTTTGGCTAGAGTACATCAATCAAAGAACAAATTAACGAATAATTGATAATGAAATGAATAAGTCTCCTCCAATCAAATAGTCACTATTTTAGTTATGGATACTGCTATTCTGCCATCTACATTGCTACTAACCTTGTTATTGTTGGTTGGGCTGTTTTTCTTTATTCGTGCCTCAACTAAAGAGCGCACACAGACAGCACAACTGATATCTGAGCAAGATGAAGCCACTTTGATGCCTCAACTACAGGAGTATTTTCGCTCCCGGTCTTATCGAGTGGCAGCGGTAGACCGAGCACAAAACCAAGTGACTTTTGAAGGGTTTGTTAAACCAAGCTGGTTTTTAGCTGTGTTCTTAACACTGCTGGCATTTGCTGGTTTGGTTTGTCTATTACTGGTTTTGTCAATGCTTTTTCCGAGTCTTAGTAACCTTTTTTTGGGGATACTACTGCTCTCCCCTGTGAGTGGTATTTTTTATTGGAAAAAAGCTGGAAGACTCGAGAAAGTGTCGCTCAAACTGGAGGCAACCCCGAATCAGCAACACTCCTCAAGTAAAATTACTGTAATTGCCCATCGAGATGAACTCATTGAGTTGCAGAGGGCACTACAGTTAAAACCCATTGCATAAATTTTGAATTTTTTGCACACCCCTGAGTATGAGATGCAGACTTCTGTCTAAATTTTCCGGAAACAGATATTAGGGATCTGAAGATACAACCTAGAATATGTTGAATTTCCCTACGAGGTAAATCGTAGGGAAAAAACTATAGCTGTTGACAGAGCGTCTTGAGCAATCTACCAAAGGAACGTGCAACGTCGCTCCCGCTTTGAGACACTTTTCGCCTTATGCTGACTTCCTTCTGCATTATGAGACTATGAATCAACCCATGCAAACAAGCTTGGTTTAAAATAAGTTGAATGTCCAATTACTTGGACTAGCTCTACTGGCAAATCAGCGACAAAGTAAAAAAATGAAATTTTCGCATAACATAAGCAATTTTGCCAGTTAAATGATTGTCAGAAGCCACATAAATGCGTAAGATAACCACTTATAGTTCAGCGAGCAGCTAAAGCTAGAGTTTCCTGACCAGTAGGAGCTTCTAAGATCCTGAGGCTAGGAAACAAGAAATGGTTTTCTTCTACGTATTGAGCACCAAACAGTCCCTTTTCTGCCCAGAAATAACGGTCTGTGGTGTGTTCGTTCCGCTTTACAAGTAGCAATGCAGGTGGTGCGATTCCTTCAGCTTGAATAAATTTTCTTGCTGCTGTAACAGGTTTTTCCTCGCCACTTTCGATGCTATATTGAGGCACGTGCTCTAGGATTCGACGCCCTTCTTGGCGACGACGACTTTTCCGTTTCCGTCTCCTTGCCAACCTATTTTCCTCCTCTTTCAAGCTATAGATTGTAGTGATAGCTACAAAATCCGTCGTAATTATATAAGTTCTAGTTCAAAAAATCAACAGTTTTTAAGCTTTTGATACAATCCAAAATAATATCTTTAAAAGCAGAGAAATCAAAATTAGGGAATGTATAATTCCCTGGGGCAGACCATTACTAAGAAGATTTAGTTAAGCTTTATTAAATGAGCGAGGAAAAAATTAGCCTCTTCTTTAATCTACCCTCAAATTCTATATCTTGAGCAAAATCTGAAAAATGTTAATGTCTGCCAGCTCTGATTTTGTAGCTCTATGCCGAGAGCAAATAGCACTGTTAACCCAAGGGCTAGGAGCATCGTTAAGTGTTGTCTACTTAACACAAGAATTGGTAGAGGCTCCAACAGGGGAGGCAAAACTGATTCCTGTAGTGGTATATCCAGAGACAGCGGTATTAGGGCAACTTGAGGGAACTGCTGAGCTAAAAACACCTAATCAACTTAAGGTGCGGAATGTTTTGGCATTACCCCAGCATCAAGGAAAATTATTGACAGCCGGGGCAGAAACTACCAATTCATCACAGGAGTCAGAGACATCAGAAGAATACTTACTCAGTGAAAACCAAATTGTTTTACCCCTAATCCATGAGGGTGTGATGATGGGGTTATTAGTGACAGGTAGGGAAGATAGGGCATGGAATGAACTCGAACAAAGCGAGATTCAGAGGATAGCCCAAACCCTAGCGATCGCCTGTATTTTAGATCAGCGTCGAGCCTGGTTGCAGCAGCAATTGCATCAACAACAAATTCTGCAAGAACAGCAGCGTGATTTGCTAGATAACCTTTTGCACCAGTTTCGTAACCCGCTAACAGCAATCAGAACCTTTGGGAAACTGCTGATGAAACGGTTACGCTCGGGGGACCCCAACCGGGATGTGGCTGGCAATATAATTCGAGAAAGCGATCGCCTACAAGAATTACTGCAACAATTCGATCGGGTAATTGAGTTAACAGAGGCAGATTTAGCACCTCTTTCACTCCCAAAAAACGAAGTAGTTGTAGAAGCAACTATCCAAAAAGAACCAAAGCCAGCCCTTTTATTGCCAGGAACAGGAGAAAAAGCAGCTGACTGTTCTTTAGCAGATTTATTAGCACCATTATTAGGATCTGCTAAGGCAATAGCCCAAGAACGCAATCTGCAACTAATAACTAAAATTCCTCGAAACCTTCCCTTGGTTCACGCTAACGTCAAAGCGTTACGGGAGGTATTAAGCAATATTATCGATAATGCCTTGAAATACACTCCTGCTGGTGGCAAGATTTTGATTCAGGTGGGGCAAGAAAAAGATAATTTACAGGGAATAGCTATTAGTGACACAGGCCCCGGCATTCCCCCAGAAGATTTAGAACATATTGGAGAACGCCATTATCGGGGTGTACAAGCGCAAACAGAGATTCCTGGCACAGGTTTGGGGTTAGCGATCGCCAAACAGTTAATAGAGCAAATGCAGGGCAATATTGAAGTTTTTAGCCCTGCAATTAATTCCACAATCGGATCGCCAAATTCACCGGGAACAACGTTTATTATTTGGTTGCCAGAAGTAAATAATTAGTCCAGAGTCCCTTGACTAATGACTACTTGAGCGAAACCAACAAGTTTTGATTGATTGTCATTTGTAAGTCTGTGTTTGGGTCGATGGCAATTAGGTCAACACTCTTCTTACCAAAGAACAACCCAATCAAAGCCCCAATACCAGCGCCACCCAATACTTCTTCTGTTGCGATCGCGCGATCGCCTGTGACCGCAGATACCGCAGCGGCTGCGCCTGCGCCCAATACAGTATTCTGAATAATCGCACCAGTACTTGTACCTTTGTTAACAGTTTCTTTTTTGGTAATAACTTCAGAAGTAGCGTTAATTTGATACTCCTGACCTGTGGTCAAAACCAGTTTTTGAGCAACAAATTGAGAACCACCTTGAGCAGGTTTTAGTTGACCAATCACTTGGCTACCAGCAGGAATTACTACAGATCCTTCTTGCGTAACCACATTTTGCGATACTGTTAGTGTTAAAGGTGCTGTTTCATCCTTAGTGACAAGAATTTTTTCAGCCTTATCGTACTTCACAGGGATAGCAGTTCCTTGAGGAATTGTTACCGCCACAGGTGTGGGTGTGGTAGGTTGAACAGCCACAACGTAAGGAGAGTTAATTGCTGAGGCTTGATTGGAACTAACTAAAGCTTGATAGATAAAAGCAGCTACCTGTGCGCGCGTGGCGGTTGCTGTAGGATTGAGGAACTTCACATTAGGATAGTTGACCACAATTTGTTTTTCAGTGGCAGCAGCAATAGGGCTACGGGCATAGTCAGCAATATTAGAAGCATCATTGAAATATTGCAGAGTGCTTTCGACAGTACTATTTGGGCTATATTCCAAACCGTTAGCGAGAGAAACCAAAACCTGTTGGCGGGGAATCACTTGATTTGGTTCAAAGCGATTACCAGGGTATCCGGCTAAGAAACCAATGGTATAGGCTTGCTGGATGGCACTGTATGCCCAATAGTTGCTTGGGACATCAGTAAAATTGATTGCTTGCCGCTGCGGTGATTTTTGAAAAGCTTTGTTGACCATAGCGGCAAATTGAGCGCGTGTCACCGCTTCTTCAGGGCGGAAACTACCATCAGGAAATCCTGCAATTACGCCACGCTGTGACAACTGTTGAATAAATTGTGCTGCCCAATAATTAGATGAAACATCAGAAAAAGTAGTTTGAGCAAAAGAAGGTGCAGCTATCATGAAGGGTGCTACAGTACCTGCTGTGACGCTCAAAGCCATTAATGCAGCTGTTCCAGATTGCCAACGATTTAAAGCAAACATTGTTTTTTATCCCTATCAAATTATTTGTTTTTCTTGTTAATTACTTAGACCATTTATCAAGTATGATGTTCCCAATTATTCTGCATTTTTATAAACCATTACTTAAGTCATATATTTATTTCAGTACATTATGAAAACAAAAAAGATAATAGATAATCATGTAATTAACCCATGACTTATTATCTAGTCTGATTCTAAATTAGTATGCCCAAAATCCAGGGATTAATTAAGACGACACAGAAATAAAATAGTTGCAAGGAAGTAAGACTGTTTGTCTGCCAAAAATTAAGCGATCGCACACATATAATAAGGTGGCGATCGCAGATTGGGGATGATTAAAGTCACGACTTAAATTGAGTTAAGTCTAGTAGCGGGATAGTACCAAACTAGAGTTTAAAGTAATATCTAAATCCTGTTCAGGCCGTAAGACGAAGACATCAGCTTGTTTTTTACGCAACAGTATACTTGCTCCTGCACCAGCCGCAGCACCAATAATAGGTTCTAAAGCTTGAACTTTCTTGTCACCTGTAATTAATGAAATTACGGTGGCAGCACCTGCACCAATAGCTGCATCTGTTAATACTTGTCCAGTATCAGTTCCCTTTGAAATTCTTTCAGTTTGTGTAACTGTTCGAGAACTTGCATTAATCGTTTGACGCTTACCAGAAGCAAATACTAATTCTTGGGCTACGAACCGCACACCTTTATTATTATTGTTATTATTCCTGTCGCTGGAATATCCTCCATCTAGGTTTACAGGTTCTAGTCTGCCAACAACGTCAGTTCCACGAGGAATCAATACCTGCCTGTTTCTATCGATAATATCGCTTTTTATTTTCAGAGTAAGAGGTAAAGTTTCCCCTGGGTTCACAATCACTTTCTCTTTCTCATAGGTAACAGGCAAGGTTACATTATAGGGAATAGTAATTGTTCGAGGTTGGTTAATATTGTATTGGGCACTAGCAGGAGCAGAGGTGAATAGAGGAGTAATTGCACCTGTGGTAATTGCCATTGCCATCAGTGCAGCAGTTCCAGATTTCCAACGATAAAGGCGTGTCATAGTAGGGTTTCCGTTTATGTCTGAGAGATATTTAATGACGCAGATTTACTGAGATTGTTTCTGGCTATTTTTAGAACTATCTATAGGGATATTCCCGAGGTAAAGTACTGTTACGACGCTGACTATGTGCGATTGTTCCTTAAGGTTTTGCTACTGATTTATACAGGTAATATGCTGTTGATATAGGTTTGTAAATAGTATTTATATATTTTATGACGTTCTGGTTAGCGAAATTGTTCCTCAACTTTGTGTTCGCATAAATAGAAGGGAATGGACTGGCAGCGAACTCTTACTTATATTGTATGTTTATTTGTTAGGAGTTAAGAAATGCTTTCTCTTACCTTTAGAATTACTCAAATCAATTTTATAGAATAGTACAGATGGAACCGAGTGAATCACGATACCTAATTGTCAACACACTTACTATTGTGGATCTACTCGGTAATACGTTCTATGATGGAGAGAGTAGCAATTGGTATATAAAAACCCGCAGTCAAGTATTGCTAATTGCTATGATTGTGCAAAATGGTGATATTTTCCCACTAGTTGGGACTGGTAATTATGGCAAACTGGACTGAAGCGCAAAAACGGAAGTATGCGAGGTTTCAAGAAATTTTAGAAGTAGGCAAACAGCGTTATGTGGATGCTGGTGGTAATCCTCAACGTTATCGCGCAGGTTTCAAAGATGAGGATTACTTGACAGATGAAGAGAGGAAAGAAGCAGCAAAAATAATGCGTCAGATGTTTGGTATCTCTATTAAAAATGGTTATGTCTATTGTCAAGGACGTTCTTGAAAGCTTCCTGAGAATTAGCTTTTAAATAAAGAGCGAATGGAAGCAGAATCTTAAATTAGAAGCGTTAGCAATGGATAGTAAACGGTATAAAGATTAAGTGAACTGTGAAATTCAAATCTCAGTCATATATTAGATATGCATTCAATATTGCTGCTGATGCTTATTAATATCATCGATGGGTAATAGCAACGTATCCTCAATATTTTTTCGCACCTCACGGCTTACATAACAATCACTATTCAGACATTCTACTAATAACTTATTTGCATAATAATACTGCTGAAGCAATTCCTGTTGCTCACTAGTAAATTGCCACTCATGACCAATATTGCGATATTTAATCATCACCTCTCTTAATTGCTCTCTCCAAGCCTGACTATTAGCTGACCACCATTTCCTATATTTTTCCTCATTTTTTGTGTCTGGTAGTTGTAGTTTAAGCTGTTGCAGCGAATGCTCAAGTTCTGGGTTTAGGGATAAGTTAAGGTCAAGGGTTCTGGCGACAGAGAGAGTGCGAGAGAGGTTGAGGTTTCTAGAGAGATCTAGGGAGAGTTCGAGGTCTAGGGAGAGTTCGAGGTCTAGGGTTCGCGAGAGTTCGAGGTTGAGGAAGAGATCGAGGGTTCGGGAAACGGACAGGTTTCGGGAGACAGACAGGGAAAGGGAGAGGCCGAAATAAAAAGCTCTAACTGCTGGTACTTTGTCAGAAACTTGGACAGAAAGAGATTTTTCCTTTACCCACATAAGAAACTGTTGGGCTCTCTGAGATCCAATTAGGAACGCATCAATTTTGTCTTTCATCAACAGTAATAACCTATCTGCACTTGGCGACATTCCAACCGCTAGCAAAAAGATTTCTCGCCAACGCTTCTCGGTAATGTGGCTAACAAGATTTTGCAATGCCTCTTCTGATGACTGTCTCACAACTACAAATTCTCTAGCTGTGAAATATTCATGAAAGGTCAGATGAGAAAATGAATAAATCCCTTTTGCCCTTGCTACCACTAACCCATGATGATGCTCAATAGAACGTAAAACTTTATCACTGTCGAGTTGCAATGCTTCTTCATCAGTATTTGCACCAGGTAAGTTACGAATGTAATCTGTAATATATTGTTCTGCTATTGTTTGCTTGAAGAAATAATCCCCACGCTCAAAGTTAGTTAAGGCAATTTTGCTGAGTAAATCTTCTTTGCGTTGAACTGAGAGCTTTTTATAAATCTGTTCGCGCTGAATTCCTCGCTTGGCATCCCATTTTTTTAATAGCGCGTCTACTCCTTCTTTATATAACTCAGAACGATTAGCTGGGAAATCACCTGACTCTTCAAAGGCTAGACATAGAAGAGTTAGTAGCAGAGGACTTGCAGCTAGTTGCTTGATACGATGATTATCTTCAAGGCGTTTGATAAAAATCTCTGTTGTGACAGCTTTACCCTTAAACCAGTTAGTTGCAAAGTTATTAATTTGTTCATCATCAAAATCGGCAACTTCCACCTCTGTAAATTTTTCAAAAGTATATTCTCTTGCTGCAATACGGCAGGTCATCAAATAGTGATTGTTTTGGAAGCGCTCAGAAAACTCACGAATTTCCTTTAAGATGCGGCTGTTGTCTTCTTCTCTAACCTCATCCAAGCCATCAAGTAAAAGTAACGCCTTGCCATGATTTATCACATACTGAATAGACGAAGTAAATTGTTTCTCTACAATACTGCTTTGTGTAGAAATATAATTTATTACGTCTTTACTGATGTATTGCAGTAATCCAGGTTGGTTTGCAGCTTCCGCAAAGTTTTTTAGCGTGACAAAAATCGGTACACGTTCAGCTTGAAACTTGCCTTCAATACACTGAATTGCTAAATACTTTAAAAATGTAGTTTTACCTGCTCCTGGCTTTCCCAAAATCATCAACTTGGAATGTTTCTTAACTGCTTCTATTCCAAGCACTCGTTGTTCAGCAATTTTGCCTAATCCAAAGCGCTCAAAATCCTCATTAGCACAATCTTTTAGAAATTCGGCAATCTCTTTGCGTCGCTGTCCAGTGATGTTCTGCAATATATTGACGTTAGTGTAAATATCATTTACCCCTATTGGCTGAGTCATATCTAGCACTCGCATTGTGCCGCAGCGTTCTTGGATATTAGGTTTTATCTTTTCGCGTAACTCTTGCACTAGAGCGTTTACATCTATGTCATCGTTGGAAGTTGCTGTAATTGGCGAAGGATGAGATTTCTGATACTCCTGAACCAGAACATCGTGAAGTTTACGAGATTTACCTGGGCCTTTACCACCAATACTGAACTTGCTATAAACCCCAGTCATACGAGCGCGGAAGGCATTGTGAGAGATATGAAGCGACTCTGCAACCTCTAGTTCGTTTTGATTTTTCCTAATATATAGCTCTACAAAAGCTTCTTCCTGCTGTGGTGAAAGCTCATACTTGCGAGCCAACTGAGCCAAAAAGTCACGTGGTAACGGTTGCATTGGCTAATCTCACTATCCTCTGAAAGCCAGTCTAACTAAAGATTACAGTTATGTCAGGCAATGTTAGGGTATGTCAGCCAAAGTTTGAGCGAAATCTCCTATACACAGTTGAGATAGTGGATTTATTGAATCAACTGTTTATGGAGCAGATCAATGTTATCCAAAAGATTTCCTTCCAGGGATGAAGTACTCGCTGTCGTAACTCTAATTATGGTGATTGGTTCTTTGACTCTCGCCATTATCGATGAGAAAAGTCGCCCTCAATTTTTGGATCTGACAAAATTTGCGGTAGGTACATACGTAGGTATGTTAATACCTCGGTCTAGTTTAAAGGATAGATAGCAATGTCTTCGACAAGCCGCTGCGCGTCTACGCAATTAGCGCCTCATCTGTCTTAATCATTGGTGGGGGTTGAAATTTTTTAAGATTAATCACAAAATTAAATGCTCCCACTCTTGAGAAAAAAGCTTGGTGCAGAAAGTTCTCCTAATCCCCCATGAATCTAGTTGACAACTTGGCAAATATTAGGGGTTAATCTGGGCAATTTTAATTTTTTTATGGTAAAGAGAAAATACTTTAGCGAATTCTCACCTGACAGCTAAGATAATCCGATTTTGCAGTTAGACTCCCTCTCCTATCCAAGCCTACGCGGCTCAAGCTGAGGTTTATTTGATTTCTCGTGGTAAATGTCAAAAGCTTTCACAGTTCTCGCTATACGACTTAGGAGAGGAAAATTCCTATTTACCTCCGTGCTTCTTTAACAGATGAAGAAGTTAATAATCAAAAATTTCCTCTTTCCTCACTAGCCAATCTTCTTCTCAGGCTTTCTTCTCAGTCACCAGGAGTAAAGTTTCATTTTTCTTTGAGGTTGACAAAAATCCTTCAGCCAACAAGAAAAAACGACTCATTATATTGTTAATTTTTGTAAAGTTGAAGTCTTCAAGACTAGAATACTGATATGTAGATAGCTAAACTAACAAGAAGTACATCTTTACTGTTAATCATTAAAAGTTAATGTGGCGCAATAGCCTCAATGATCCCAGTACAACTAATTCTTAAAAATTTCCTCAGTTACCGTGAAGCAACTTTAGATTTTCGCGGTTTGCATACAGCTTGTATTTGCGGTTCCAATGGTGCAGGTAAATCTTCCCTTCTCGAAGCGATTACTTGGGCAATTTGGGGTGAAAGCCGCGCCGCTGCTGAAGATGATGTAATTCATACAGGCTCTAAAGAAGTTCGGGTTGATTTCACTTTCCAAAGTAACCAGCAAAAATACCGAGTAATTCGCACTCGTGTACGTAGTGGAACTAGTGTCTTAGAATTTCAAATCGAAACACCCTCTGGTTTTCGCCCTCTGACTGGCAAAGGAGTCAGAGCAACACAAGATCTGATTCTAGAACATATCAAGCTCGATTACGATACATTTATTAACTCTGCCTACCTGCGTCAAGGTCGTGCAGATGAATTCATGCTCAAGCGTCCTACTGAACGCAAAGAAATTTTAGCAGAGTTATTGAAACTCAATCAGTATGATGATTTGGAAGAACGGGCAAAGGAATCATCCCGTCAGTTTAAAGCACGGGCAGAAGAATTGGAACGTTCTTTAGAGTCGATCAAAACTCAGCTTCAACAACGTGAGACAACTCAAGCGCAAAAAGCCGAGTTAGAAGCAGAACTTAACCAACTGCAACAGGTGCAAGCTTTTGAGACTATTCAATTACAAAGTTTGCAAGTTGTGCAGCACCAACGCCAAACAAAAGTAGAACAACTGAGTTTTGTTAGGCAACAATACCAAAATCTTACCCAAGACTGCGATCGCCTCCAACAAGAGCAGTTAGTTATTAAAAATCAAATCTCAGATTTAGAAAAGATATTAAGTCAAGAAGCCCAGATAAAAGCAGGATATCTTCAATATCAAAATCTGCAATCTCAAGAAGAAGCTTTTGCTACCAAATTTGAAGAATTTACCCGCGCTCAACAAAATCGTCAACAAAAGCAACAGCAGCTTACCAAACAAATTCACGAAATTGAACGACAACTGCAACAAGCCCAAGCACAATTAGAAGCATTGCAGCAACAAGAGCGAGAAATTCAGCAAACTCTTACCAAATCTGGGGAAGTAGAGGCTGGTTTGACACAATTAGCCGCAGCGCGTCAACGGGTGGCGCATCTGGATCAGTTGCAAATGCAAGTGTCTCCCTTGTTGCAACAACGGACAATATTACAAAGCCAACTCGATCGGTTTCATGCTAGTTTGGTGGCGCGTATCGAACAGCTAGAAACTACAGAAAACCAACTGCAACGCCAGCAACATCGCCAACCGCAATTGCAACAAGCAGTGATGGATGTGGCTATCCAAATTGAAGAATTGGAGAAAAAGCGGGTTTATTTGCAACGAGTGCAGGAGAAAGGACAGGAAAGACGACATTTTATCGAACGACTACAAGCGCATCAACGAGATTATGAAAAACTCTTAGGAGAACTAGAGCAAAAACTGCAAATGCTCCAGAACCCGAATGCGCTTTGTCCATTATGTGAACGTCCCCTTGATGAACATCACTGGAATCGAGTGGTGGAAAAAACTGAAGAAGAGTTAAAAGATACACAGGGCCAATTTTGGGTAGTCCGGGAACAGATGGCTGTCTCAGACAAAGAAATTCAGGTTCTTAGGAAGGAATACCGAGATATATCCCAACAATTGGCAACTTATGATACTTTACGCGAACAAAGGGGACAGTTAGCTGCCCAGTTGGAAGCTACTAGCGATGTTCAACAACAGCTACAACAAATTGCTGCGGAAAAACAACATTTAGAGCGATCGCTACAATTAGGTGATTACGCTCCCGACAAGCAAGCCGAACTACGGCAACTAGACCAATATCTGCAACAACTCAATTACAATGATCAAGATCACGCCCTAGCACGGAGCGAAGTTGAGCGCTGGCGGTGGGCAGAAATTAAGCAAGGGCAGATTAAAGACGCAATCAAGCGCCAAACCCAACTAGTAGCACGCAAGCCAGAATTACAAGCAGCTATTGCTCAATTACAAACTAGAATCCAAAAAGAGCAAATAGACTCTGACTGTGCCCAACAAATTGCCGCCCTCGATCGCTACATTACAGAACTCGGCTACAGTTCAGAGCAACACAATCAGTTGCGAATGGCTGTCAGGCAAAATCAATCTTGGCAGTTGCGCTATCAACAGATGTTATCAGCCCAGCAGCAGTATCCCCAACTCCAGGCGCGATCGCAAGAGTTAGAGGCTGCCAAAACTGCGAGATTAGCTGAACGGCAAACCCTCGCTAGCCAAATCGACAGTATTAAAGAGCAGTTAGAAGAAACTGCTAACCCAACTGCTCAAATTCAAGCTTTAGAGCAGCAACTTCAACTCCGCAGACGACAGCTAGATGAACAAATAGCCAAGTTAGGGCGTTTGGAACAGTTGGCTGTGCAACTGGAAGCATTGCAAATTCAGTACGAACAACAGCAACAGCAGTTGCAAGCTTGTAAACAACAACATCGCGTTTATCAGGAATTAGCGCAGGCATTTGGTAAAAACGGTATCCAAGCACTGATGATTGAAAACGTGTTGCCTCAACTGGAAGCTGAGACAAACCAACTGCTTTCGCGACTCAGCGCCAATCAGCTACACGTACAGTTTATTACCCAAAAAGCTGGACGTAATGGTAAATCAACAAAGAAAAATGTCAAGCTGATAGACACTCTAGATATATTGATTGCTGATGCTAGAGGAACAAGAGCCTATGAAACTTACTCTGGTGGGGAAGCCTTTAGAATTAACTTTGCCATTCGTTTAGCCTTGGCGAAATTATTAGCGCAGCGGGCGGGGGCGGCATTGCAGTTGTTGATTATCGATGAAGGTTTTGGTACTCAAGATGCAGAAGGATGCGATCGCTTGATTGCAGCGATTAATGCGATCGCCTCTGATTTTGCTTGCATCCTCACAGTTACCCATATGCCCCACCTCAAGGAAGCTTTCCAAGCCCGTATTGAAGTTAATAAAAATCAACAAGGCTCACAGCTACATTTGTTAATTTAACGTCATTTGTGAACGATAAAAAATGCAGTCTTTTGCACAAAAGCCTGATTTAAGAATATTGGCCAATATCAATTTGAAACAACGAAGAATGTGACACATCGATAAAAGCTCCTCCCCATCTCTCTGTACCTGCGCGGGTAGAATATCTTTCGTAAACATTTTTTGAAGCGGCATCAGCAATCAGGATGTACAACGAAATTACTATGAGTAAATATTTAAGTATTAGAATTTAAGGCTATAGCTTAGGGAAATTTTATCTCTTTTGAATTAGGATAATTCTCTCATTTTAGATTGCAAATCGCTTTTTGCATAAGAGTTTTGTGGGTATATCTGTCACAATTATTATTGAAGTTTGTATTAATTATTTATAATTTATTACTGTTAAGTAATAAATCCTATTGTTTAGCTTTCCATAAACAGTCTACAAATTGGCTTTTAATTAAAAAATAAAATTAGTCTTCTAGCTTGTAAGAATATCAATATTCTATTTATAAATCTAAGTTAAGCATATATTAAAAATTATAAAAAATAATTGAATCTTAAGTTGATTGAACTTAAAACCTACAATTTTAGATATAAAAATCTTAAATTTAAATAAATTTGTTTATAATTTAATTTCTCACACATTTATGAAAGTTTGGGAGAATAATATGATATTTTGTTATTTGGAAACTTACAATTATTCCCTAAAAATTTATAATGCAACTAGCCATGTACAAAATTACTATAAACCACAAGCTTGAGCCTAATAATTGGTAAAACAATATTTTGTGTTTAATTGATTAGATCTAATTAGCCCTAAATCTTTTCTCATCTATATTTAGACGCAGATTAGGATTGTGAAAAACAAATATTGTATATAAGCGAACTCTAAAAATAAAAAATGCTATTGGAGCCAACGAATACCAATTTTTTTAGTAAAAAATTGGTATTATATCAATTGCAGAAAGTTGTAAAAAAGTGAAAATATAAAATTACTTTAAAGTCTTAAATACTAGGAACAGCGCCTATTTACTATAAATTAAATTGGGTTATCAAGATGCATACCGCAAGAATATTTACGCAAATAAAAAATACGCTGTTTACTATATTTGAAACTAATCTACTACTAAGAATAGTTGGTTTATTTACATATTTAAAAGCAAATAATAATGTAGTTCGAGAACATACTGCCGAATTACACAAAGAGATTGCCGAACGCAAGCGGATACAAACAGAACTAGAAAAATCTCTGTCTTTGCAATTTGCAACTTTAGAATCAACCGCAGATGGAATTTTAGTAGTAGATAGTCAAGGTAACATAGCAGGCTTTAATCAGAAGTTTCTCCAGATGTGGCGTATTCCTGAGCAGCTGATAGCCTCAGGTAACTACAGAAAAGTGCTGAGACTGGCGATGAAAGAGCTAGAAGCTCCCAGACAAAATGTAGCTACTATTAGAGAATTACACTTAAACCTGGACATACAGATTTATGATGCGATCGCATTTAAGGATGGAAGGGTTTTTGAGCGTTATTCTCAACCGCAACGTATTGGGGGCAAAATCGTTGGTAGAGTGTGGAGTTTTCGGGATGTTACTGTCCACAAGTTAGCAGCAGCCAAAATCCGCCATCAAGCCTTGCACGACCTTTTAACCAATCTACCTAATCGAGTACTATTCAATGAGCGACTTTCCCAGGCATTAGCACAGGCGCAAAAAAGTGGTAGCAAACTCGCTGTATGTTTTTTGGACTTAGATCGTTTCAAAACAATTAATGATACATTAAGTCATGCCATTGGGGATCAAATATTGCAGAATGTCGCGCAACGTCTCACCCAATGTCTACGAAATAGTGACACCCTTGCTCGTTGGGGAGGCGATGAATTCATACTTATTTTGCCAGAAATAAACGATGCTGAAGAAGTAGCTCAGATACAAGAACGCATTTTAGCAGCTTTCAAACCAGTATTTAATATAGAAAATTATCAGTTGCACATCAGCCCTAGTATTGGTATTGCCCTCTATCCTATACACGGGCAAGATACAGAAACCCTAATTAAACATGCTGATGCTGCCCTATATATTGTAAAGTCTCAAGGACGCAACCACTATCAGTTTTATCACTCAGCCATAAATTCTGGCTCTTCTGAATTATTAATCTTAGAAAACAGCTTACACCATGCTTTAGAACGGCAAGAATTTGAAGTTTATTACCAACCACAAGTTAATATCACCACAGGTGAAATTACAAAAATAGAGGCTTTGTTACGTTGGCGGCACTTACAGCTAGGTTTCATACCTCCCGAAAAATTTATACCTCTTGCTGAAGAAACCGGATTAATTTTACCTATTGGCGAATGGGTTTTAAAAACTGCTTGTGCTCAAAATAAATACTGGCAAGATACTCTAGGTTTACCTTCACTTTCAGTAGCTGTTAACCTTTCAGCACGACAATTTCAGCAACCAAATTTAGTAAATACAGTGACGCAGATATTGTCAATAACTCAATTGGACCCCCGATTTTTAGAGTTAGAAATTACTGAAAGCATTGCTATGAAAGATGTTGAATTTACTAAGAAAGTTTTGAGTGAATTATATGAGCTAGGTATCTCTATATCTATAGACGATTTTGGTACAGGATACTGTTCTTTAAGTTATCTCAAAAATTTTCCTATTCACTGTTTAAAAATTGACAGGTCTTTTGTACGCGATCTGTCTAATGACAACCATGATGCAGCCATTACAACTGCTATCATTGCCTTAGCACATGGACTTAAGCTTGCAGTTGTTGCCGAAGGAGTAGAAACCGAAGAACAGCGCAATTTGTTACGAGTCCTAGATTGTGAACTCATGCAAGGTTATCTTTTCAGCCGCCCTTTATCCGCTGAAGACACTACAGGATTACTACGAGAGTCAAAATCCTGTCGAGTTAATACTTCTTTTTTATTTGCATAGTCAAAAAAAACAAAATGTAGCTTTGGGCAGTAGTAAATCACTTTAGATTAGCTATTTTATACTGGGTCATCATAGATAGCCGAATTCAAACTAATAGACATAACACACAATACCTGAAGCGTTGAGTAGCGCTCCTAATACAGGTAAAATACTTGCCAAATAGTTTCAATATGATATTCTCAGGCTACAAATCAGTATTATGCCAACCTCAAGCTAGAGACAATAGTGCAACCTTTGCTTGAACTTAGGGTATTAATGCTCATGAGTAAGCATTATTACTCTCAGTTTTCTTCAAAAACTAAATCTTTTATTAACTTCTATAGATATCTTAGGCTTTTTTATTTATCAGTTACTATTGTCTAAGTCAAGACCTGGCAACAAAAATACAAACAAATTGTTGCAATTATGATAATAGTTGTTATATTAGTTTACATAAGGCAATAACCCTTAGTAAACTCAGTTTGGAGTGCCAACCATGACAAATGCAACCAAAGTAGTTACTGCTCCTGTAGTTGAAGATCGTAACGCTTGGCGCTGGGGCTTTACCCCACAGGCAGAAATTTGGAACGGTCGTTTAGCAATGATTGGCTTTTTAGCAGCGGCTTTAATTGAGCTGTTTTCTGGTAAAGGCTTTTTACATTTTTGGGGCATTCTTTAATACCAACTTTGGATTTGAAGTTGTCGAGCTACCTTGCTCTAACGCTGATAATGCTTGGCAATTTGGATCATTACCACCAGGCTGTTTCACTAATTTCAAACGATACTACCTATCTAGTATTTGGTTTAAGTATTAAAATACAAAATTAGCTACAAATGAAAAACCTGGAGATGTTTTCATCCCCAGGTTCTTTATTTTTGTAATTTTTTTGATTATTAGTCATTTGTCTAGAGCTAATGACTAATAACTACTGAGTAATTTACTAACGGATATATTCCTTGAGAACACTGTTACGATTTGGGTGGCGTAACTTGCGGAGTGCTTTTGCCTCAATCTGGCGAATGCGTTCACGAGTTACGTTAAAAATCTGGCCAATTTCCTCTAGGGTTTTCATGCGACCATCATCTAAACCGTAGCGCAATCTTAGTACATCTCGTTCGCGGGGGCTGAGACTGTCAAGTACTTTTTCTAGGTCTTCGCGCAACAGATTTTTGGAAACTTGGTCTTCTGGAGTCTCACCATCGGATTCAATAAAATCGCCCAATCGGGAATCTTCTTCCTTCCCAATGGGTGTTTCTAAGGAAATTGGCAATTGGGCAGATTTAGCAATAAATCGCAGTTTTTCAATCGTCATTTCCATCCGAGTAGCAATTTCCTCTTCAGTGGGTTTACGACCCATTTCTTGAGAAAGTAGCTTGGTGGTTTTTTTAATCCGAGAGATGGTTTCGTATAGGTGAACTGGAAGGCGGATAGTGCGAGATTGATCTGCGATCGCTCTGGTAATTGCTTGACGAATCCACCATGTAGCGTAGGTAGAAAACTTATAACCTTTTTCATGGTCAAACTTTTCTGCGGCACGAATCAAGCCAAGACTACCTTCCTGAATTAAATCTTGGAAGGACAAGCCACGATTCATATATTTCTTGGCAATTGAAACTACCAAGCGCAGGTTTGATTGCACCATTTTGTCTTTTGCCCTGCGACCAATGTGCAGTTTATAGCGAAACGCTGACAATGGTAATTGCACAGCTTCTGCCCATTCGCTATCTTTAGGATCGCGTTCCAACTGTTCGGAAAGCTTTTCCCTTATTCTTTCTAATTCCAGCAATTCAGCGATTTTTCGCGCCAATTCAATTTCTTCATCTGCCCGCAACAGACGAATTCGGCCAATTTCTTGCAAGTAAAGGCGAATTGAATCTTCGGTATAGTGCTTTTTCTTGCTTTGTGTCCGACGACGCGATTTAGCGGCTTTTCCAGACTTTGCGTCGTCCTCATCAGACTGAGGCTCTAAAAACTCATCAATTTCGCCTTCATCGCTGATCAGTAAGTCCTCATCGACTTCATCGTCGATTAAGAGTGGATCTAACTCGAGCTCAGGCTGATTTATCATTTCTAGGTCAGGCTGATAAATGCTTTCGAGTACGTTGTTAGCCTGGTTCATGCCGCGTTCCTCATGCTCCTTGCAGAATCAATTACTCAAGATGTGTTTACTGCTCTTTTGAAACGAGCTAGTTTGATACCGAAAATATTTTTTTGGCTGGGTTGCCTAATATATTTTCGGAAACTTTGCGTCTCCTTTGGAGGAGTTTATTACTAAGTGTGGAAACCGCTTTTGTAGCTGACTTACTCACCTTAGTAAAGGCTATGCGTATTGTTCTCGCATATTACCTTTAACTGACTTGTCTAAAAAAAGACATGTCTTGATAAAAAAATTTACCACTACAGCCAAATAAACATAACTGTTGGTAGATTTTTTCCGTAAAGACTGTTCCGATTGTAGCCTGTTTCACAGAAATTGCACTCTTTTTGTGTCTTAATCTTGTAGTCCTTAAGGGAAGTAAAGCCACTATTATCAAAAAGAACTTCAAAATGGTAGCTATGCCCTTAAATCTTTGCCGAAACTTTTTAGAATTGCAGTGGCATTGTCATTACATTAAAAGGTAAGTACACCTGTTCATGAACTATTCTAAGTACAATGCACAACATTAATTACTTAGAAACAGCGCATTTTATATTAACTCAAGCGAGAAGCAATAGCGCACGTATTTTTACATTTCCTTCATAAAGTACTCAGTTCGTGAAGCTAAAGCGAGGTTCTCACTAGGTAGATACAGCAAATATGATGGTGTTTGCCTTAGGACACTCTACATTGTGTGCATTTATTACCTAAACTAGGAGTTAAGGTAATAGTGGAATCAGCCTGATAGCAGATCAATTTAGATTCAACTAATTTGGTCTTATTCACACGTTAGCGCACTGTTGCGATTTCAGCCCTATGAAACTTGACAAACTTTTCTTATTGTATACAACGATATTTTAATCAATTCATAAAGGATTTGACATTACAGACGATTAATTATTTATCTAGTCAAGCTAAAGAATTTAAATAGTGGGTTGGGCACCGACTTGAAAATCTCCTTTAAGTAAAATAATTGTAAATTTTAATACTCATTAGCATAGTAATTTATTAGCTATATTTTTAACAATTTATTCTCAAGTTACTTAACATACGTTGCTTAGTAGATGAGATTGAGCTTTGCTATTCAAGGATAACAAATACTTTTCCAGATCGTAGACATAATTTACTGGTGTTCATCAACTGTAGTTTTTGTACTTTACTTAACTTAAATATCCGGTGAAGTTAGCAAACTCACCAATGCTTAATCACTTATAACTGAAAGACTAAACTTGACAAAAGATAACTTATATGCATTTAAAATCCAGGTATGAAGTTTATTATCTTTGTAATTAATGTTTATATATTTTATTAACCAATTCTCATCGTCTAACTGTATTGCTGTTTGGCTAGGTGCGATACACTATCTTGGAAGCGAGAAGATAATACCGCTACGCAAAATTCCAAATTTCAAATTACTTACCCATTTTTATAGATGTCTACCCTTTTGAGAGGTTAGGTTTATTTTCGCCGTACTGTACTAGTGCAAGAAAGCAGAAGCTTTTCAACTTTCTTCCAGTGGATAATTAACCTAAGTTCGGAATAACCTGAAACCCTTATTACTCCGTTGCTTGATTCTATGATCTGTCAACGTGCTTGCGCTGTTTCAGGTATTTAACGTTTAATACACCTCCTTAACCCAAACTGACGTTAATTATTTTCACCACGCAACACTAGGGATTAGGGGCTAGAGAACATTACAGGGCGCGATAAATGCGCCCTGTAATGTAGTGTATTAACCTCAAAATTTCTGTAAGCAGATAAAGCTACTGGAAATTTATCAGCTTACTTAAATGTCTAGATCCGTTAAATTGAGTTTAGAACCATAGGTTTCGATAAATTCTCGCCTGGGAGCAACGCGATCGCCCATTAAAATTGTGAAAATACGATCGGCTTCGGCGGCATCCTCAATTTCCACTTGCTTCATTTTACGGGTTTCTGGGTTCATTGTCGTTGTCCAAAGTTGTTCTGGCATCATTTCACCTAAACCTTTGAAGCGTTGGATGTTGTAGTTAGCATTGCTAGGAAATGTAGCGATTTTTTGTTGTAGTTCGCGATCGCTATAGCAGTAATCATGATTACGTCCCCGTTCTAATTTATATAGTGGAGGACAAGCAATATAGATGAAACCCTGTTCAATCAACGCTCGCTGATACCGATAGAAGAATGTTAACAATAGTGTACGGATATGCGCCCCATCCACGTCAGCGTCAGTCATAATCACTATGCGATGATAGCGCAGTTGGGAAGCATCGAATTCCTCGCCTTTGACGCCCAAACCAAGTGCTGTAATTAACGCTTGGACTTCATTGTTTTTATAAATTTTGGAGTCGTCAGTTTTTTCAATATTGAGGATTTTACCGCGTAGAGGAAGGATGGCTTGAGTACGGCGATCGCGTCCTTGTTTAGCACTTCCACCGGCTGAGTCCCCTTCAACGATGAAGATTTCCGATTCGCCCGGATCGCGAGAACTACAATCAGCTAATTTTCCTGGTAATGGTGATGATTCCAGTACCGACTTGCGGCGCACTAATTCCCGCGCATGACGAGCTGCTTCAGCCGCTTTAAAAGCTTGGATTGCTTTATCTAAAACTGCATCAGCAACACTGGGGTGAAATTCTAGGTATTCGCTAAGAACTTCACCAACCAAAGAATCAACGATTCCGCGTACTTCCGTATTACCGAGTTTAGTTTTAGTTTGTCCTTCAAACTCCGGATCGGGGACTTTTACAGAAATAATTGCTGTCAAGCCTTCACGGACGTGTTCACCACTGAGATTAGGTTCATTCTCTTTAATTTTGTTACGCTTACGGGCGATCGTATTTAATGTCCGAGTCAGAACCGCCTTCAAACCCTCTAAGTGCGTACCACCATCAACTGTACGAATATTATTGGCAAAACCTAGAACATTATCTGTATAAGCATCAGTACACCACTGCAAAGCCACTTCTACTTGGACATGACTGCGTTCTCCCTGCACATAAATAATTTCTTCATGTAGGGGCTGCTTTTCGCGGTTCATGTACGCAATATACTCTTTGATCCCGCCTTTATACTCGTATGTTTCTACCTTGGGTGTATCACTTTTTAGCAGTTCTAAGCGGTTGTCAGTAAAAGTAATTTTGACACCTGCATTCAGATACGCCAGTTCCCGCAAACGACCCGATAAAGTGATGTAATCAAATTCAATGCCAGTAGTGAAAATTTGAGTATCTGGCTTAAAGGTGACTGAAGTTCCGGTTCTGGATTCTTTGTAAGGTTTCACTTGTAGCTCGGTAACTGGGATACCCCGTTCATAACGCTGGAGATGAACCTTTTTATCTCGCCAAACTGTAACTTCTACAAATTCCGATAAGGCGTTAACAACAGAAATCCCTACTCCGTGTAATCCTCCTGAGACTTTGTACCCACCGCCACCAAACTTGCCCCCGGCGTGCAATATAGTCAAAACCGTTTCCAAAGCTGATTTTCCGGTTTTGGGGTGAATATCCGTAGGAATACCCCGGCCATCATCTGTTACAGTCACAGAACCATCGGCATTGAGATCTACCTCCACATGGGTACAGTAACCGGCTAAAGCTTCATCAACAGAATTATCCACCACCTCGTAAACTAAATGATGGAGTCCCTTCGGACCAGTAGAACCGATGTACATACCTGGTCGTTTGCGGACGGCTTCCAGACCTTCCAGAACTTGAATCTGATCGGCACTGTAACTGCTCGTCATGAAAATTCTCCTGATGCGTGGGGTTGAAATCGCCAAAAGGCTAAAATAGTCAAATCACTCCAAAATTCTAACACAAAAGCCTTGGTGGCGTCTGTAGGGCAATTTTGTGGGAAGTTTATACAGGGACTGCAACCCTATTGGGACTGGTCAGGGAGCAGGGGAGATGAGGGCAAGGGAAGGGGGAAAATGACAAATGACAAATGACAAACGCCAAATGACTAAATTGGTTGTAATTTGTGGAGCAACGGCCACAGGTAAATCGGGTCTGGGTTTGGCTTTAGCTATGCGGTTGGGTACTGTTATCCTCAGTGCAGATTCTCGCCAAGTTTACCGCGAGTTTAATATTGGCACAGCTAAACCTACAGTAGCGGAACAAAAATTAGTGCCGCACTATTTAATAGATATCTGCGCTCCCACAAACACGATGACGGTAGCAGATTACCAAGAACAAGCGCAAGCTTTAATTGCTTCTGTTTCTGGTTCTCCCCTATTACTCGTTGGAGGTACTGGTTTATACATACGTTCGATTGTTCAAGGTATGAAGATTCCAAGAGTGGCACCCCAACCAGAATTGCGATCGCAACTCGAAGAAATTAGTCAAAATCAACTTTACGCTATGTTGCAACAAGTTGATCCTGCTGCTGCACAAAAAATTCATCCCCATGATTCAGTGCGTACGTTAAGAGCATTAGAAGTGTATTATGTTACGGGAATGCCTATCTCAGCGCAACAAGGGGAAAACCCTCCAAATTATCCAATTTTGCAAATTGGTTTAGATTGTAATACTGAAAGGCTACGCTTACGCATTCATAAGCGAACCGAGCAGATGATAGCAGATGGATTAGTTGCTGAGGTCGATTATCTTTGTCACAAATACGGTGCTGATTTACCTTTGTTAAATACCTTAGGATATCAAGAAATCAAGCGATGTTTGGCTGGGGAAATTACTTTGGATGAAGCCAAAGAATTAATAGTTTTACATACGCGACAATTTGCCAAGCGACAACGCACTTGGTTTCGAGGATATCCACAAATTGAGTGGTTTGATGCAGATGCTCCTGATTTGTTCGCTAAAGTTTTACAGCGAGTAGAGGACTTTATTAACATTTGATAAATTCTATCTGGAAAAACAATATCAATAAACCAAGGTAAAAAAAATCCCGATATTTATATATTTACTCAATCCTTAATAATAAAGTACAAATGATAAATGACTATTGAATAATGGCAGTTTTATTCTATTAGAGACTCTGCGCGATCGCGAAAAAACTGCCAACGCAACTAGAATAGCTATACAATACTAACCTTTTATGGATTGGTACAAAGCGTCTAATCTCGCCTGTATAGCTGGAGGTTTAGCAGTGAAATGGATATAAAAACTGCCATTTTCTGCTGGTTTATCGAACGCTTTGGCATAGATATCTTCCTGAAGTTCTGGTGGAATGTTTGGTACTAATAATTTGAGCTTGATATTGGTCTGTACAGGTGGTAAAGAACCTCTGATGGCATTTTCACTGCGTACCTTAGCACCCTTAGCTGAAAGTTCAACTATACTTCCCTGATATATAGTTTCACTAATATGCTTTTCTTCCAAAAATGTGTATTGTACAGGGATGATTCCCGGAAGTGGAAAAAATTCCTCTTCTTCTCTGGGTAGAAAGAGATTGTAAGCTCCGCTGATTCCGTAAACTTCGTATATAGTAATTGGTTGTTTTACCCCTTTCGGTTGTACTTGTCTGTGTCCGCTTAGTTTTACAATTGACCCAGCTTCTTTTAATGTTTCTTCTGAAATCAGAATTTCACCACCTGTTGTATAAGATTCAATGCGATAAGTTAGGTTTACCTGACTACCGACAATCCCGTACTTGGTGCGTTTTTGTGAGCCAATGTTTCCCAAAATTACCAGTCCGGTATTGATACCAATACCCATATCTAGTTGGGGAAAGCCTAAATTTTTCAGCCTGTCATTAACAGCACCCATTGCTAATTGCATGGCACAAGCACAAGCTACGGCTTTAGCAGCATCATCTTCTCTTGGTGTAGGTGCACCAAACAGAACCAAAATGCCATCACCCATAAATTCATTAATAGATCCTTGATACTGGGTAATCACATCCGCCATGTATTCAAGATAGATGTTGAGAATACTAATTACTTCTTCTGGCTGCGATCGCTCTGCTATAGCTGTAAATCCTCTTAAATCAGATGTCAGAATCGTGATCTTCCGCCTTTCGCCGCCAAGTTTCAATCCTTCCGGACTTTCCAATAAATTGGCTACGATATCATCACTAAGGTAACGTCCAAACACCTGGCGAATCAGTGAATTGCGTTTTTCTAAGTCTGTGTTAGCTTGAGCCAAATCAGCAGTGCGTTCTGTGACACGCACCTCTAACTCCCTGGTAGATTGACGCAGCTTACTGATAACCAAAGTCAACCCTGAAAGACCTAATACAGATAATCCACCCAACATTACAGATGTTGTTTGCAGGCTCTTGTTAGTCTGTTCTGTAAAGTTATCTAGAGACTCAGTAATTGCCAAAACTCCTCGCACGTCTCCCACCTGCCAGTCTCGCTTGGGGCTATTAGGGTCAGTGTTATGGCAAGCAACACAGCTAGGCTCCATGCGGACAGATTCTCCATATCGCCATAAGCTACGACCATCTTTTTTTTCAAGACGAGAAAAATTTTTCTCTTCAGGATGCTGTCTCAGGTAGGTAAGTGCCTTTTGCTCAAAATCATCTCTGGGTCCACCTTCAGCTTTTCGCCAAGGAAAGGGGTAATCACTATATAAACGGACTGCCATCCCATTCTGTTGTTTACTGATGTTTTTTCCCAGTTCGATCGCATAAGTTGCTGGCGGAGGAATGGCACCTTCTTTGATCAGGTAGTTATGGGTAATGCTAATACCCTTTACTTTTTTGGCGCGATCGGCAGCAGCATCGCTATAGAGGTTCCAAGCATCAATAATTGACTTGGCTTCCAATTCCGCATTCATGAGTGCTTGTGACTGTATGAGGCTAGTCGAGAGACTAGACATATTTGCCAAAGCTACACCCACCCCAATGGAGAATAAGAGCAGAAGAACAAGGACAGTTTGTTTGAAAAGCAGACTCAAGAGAAAGCTCCAAACTCTAGAAATCACATTATTCATTGCATAACCCCGGTCTTATTTATTTCCCTGTCATGCCCGTAAAAGTTTACTAGATATTGTCCGGATCTATACCCATAGATCTAAGTCTTTCTGCTAATAATTGAGCGCGTTGTTCAGCTTGTTCAGCACGTTGCTTTTCTTGTTCAGCACGTTGCCTTTCTTGTTCAGCACGTTCATCTCCAGTTGCTAAAACAGTACCATCTTGATAGCACCAGCGTAACCACATATCTTGTCTACCTTCAAATTCACCTTCCCAGAGAGTTACACCTAAACCAACTTGTTCAAGCCAGGTTTCTGAAGTTTCAAAGTAGCGTCTTCCTCTTAATTCATAAACACGCAATATTTTTTCTCCTAACTGCTGAGTAGGATCGTATAGGATATAGTAACTGGCTCGCATTTGTTCATAAATATTTAGCTTTTTACCTAATTCATCACCTTCTTTATTCGAGACAATTTCAATTACCACTTCTGGCGGTTTACCAAACTCCCAAAGCATATAACAGCGATTTTGTTTTTCCCACCACTTTTCAGGGACTTGAACATCAAAACTCACAAAGACATCAGGTACAATAGCAGGCTGTTTGTAGGCGTGATAAATGCCTACATTAGCTGCTGCTAAAAAAGTTTGCTGCTGTTTAGAACTATAAAGAGAGCCAACCAAAAGGCGTTGTTGTTTTTCAGAAGCAAAATTATCCACAGGCGTATCATCTTCGGTGACTAGCTGGTTGGCATCTGGCACGTAGTAATTATCATCATTGATTAGAAGTTGCTCAACCATGAATTTATCCACTATTTGAGAGCATTATTTATAGCTTAGTTGATTAGAGTGGGGAAAGAGCGATCACTAGTTTTCTACCGTGTATCTACGACGGTGAAAGCTAAGTCAGTTGTGCCAATATTTACATAAGATTTTAAAGAGTATGATTTCAATGATTGGCAAAATCTTACGGCAGCGTTACCAAATTATCGAGCAATTGGGACAAGGCGGCTTTGGTGAAACCTACCTAGCAGAAGATTTAGATATCCCTGCACAACCCAAACCGAAATGTGTTGTTAAGCGGTTACAACCCCAAGTTATAGAACCAGATATCTTACGACTGTTTGAAATAGAAGCGAAAACCTTATACAACCTGGGACAAAATCATAACCAAATTCCCAAACTTTTGGCTTATTTCGAGGAAAATAGTGAACTATATCTGATTCAAGAATTCATTGACGGACAAGATTTAGATAAAGAACTGACTTCTGAGAAGCCATTAAGTGAAGGTGATGCTATCAAACTGCTGCGGGATATATTAGAAGTATTGACTTTTGTTCATCAAAATAACGTTATCCACCGCGATATCAAGCCTCAAAATCTTATGCGGTGCAGAGAAGATGGCAAACTGATGCTGATTGATTTTGGGGCAGTTAAGCAGGTACGAACGGTTTTAGCAACTGCAACAGGGCAAACAAGCCGTACTGTTAGTATAGGCACACAAGGTTATATGCCCAGTGAACAGGCGTTGGGTAAACCAAAACCCAGCAGCGATGTTTATGGAGTGGGGATGACGGTGATTCAAGCATTAACTGGGATACTGCCACACCTACTCTTAGAAGACAAAGAGGGCGAAGTACTATGGCAAAATCATGTGCAAGTAAGTGATGCATTAGCAGAAATTATAACTAGAATGGTGCGGTACGATTGGCGGCAGCGTTATGCAGATGCAAATGAAGCTTTACAAGCAGTGAATAAATGTTTTGTCCCGCTGAGGCCAATCAAAATAGGTGACAAGTATGGTTATATCAATACCAGTGGTAAACTTGTGATTCCTCCCCAGATGGATGATGCGAAGGAGTTTTGTGAGGGGCTGGCGGTAGTCAAAATAAATAATAAGTGGGGATATATAGACTCAAGTGGCAAATTTATCATTCCTCCTCTGTTTGATTTGGCTTGGGGTTTTTCTCCTAAAAAACTGGCACGAGTTCTAATAAACGAGAAATGGGGCTATATTGATACCAGTGGTAAATATGTCATTCCGCCCCAGTTTGATTTTGCTTATTGGTTTACTGACAACGGGCTAGCAGCAATTAAAATAAATGCTAAGTGGGGCTATATTGATACCAGTGGTAAATATGTAATTTCTCCCCAGTTTGATGATGCTTATTGGTTTACTGAACCAGGACTGGCACCAGTCAAAATAGATAATAAATGGGGCTATATTGACACCAGTGGCAAATTTGTCATTCCTCCCCAGTTTGATTCTACTGGTGGGTTTACTGAACAAGGGCTGGCACCAGTCAAAATAAATGATAAGTGTGGCTATATCGACACCAGTGGCAAATTTGTCATTCCTCCACAGTTTGATTTTGCTTATTGGTTTACTGAACAAGGACTGGCACCAGCCAAAATAGATGATAAGTGGGGCTATATCAACACCAGTGGTAAATATGTAATTTCTCCCCAGTTTGATGATGCTCGTTTGTTTACTGCTCAAGGGCTGGCACGAGTTCAAATCAACGATAAGTGGGGCTATATTGACACCAGTGGCAAATATGTAATTTCTACCCAGTTTGATACAGCAGAACTATTTTTTGAGGGAATGGCATTAGTCACTATTGATAGACAGCAACACTACATTGATAAAACGGGGGGGATAATTTATTAATCGCTGTCTTATTTTAATACGGGCATTTTGCTTTGTTTCGTAAAATACTTTGTAGCATCCATGCTCGCCTTGTAAAAAATACCTCAACACCAATTGTGCAAGATTTGATTAGGGAAGAACAAGCACAACGAACGACAACAGGTTGAGGAACGTGCAGCAAGATTAGCTGCTAAATTGCAAGAATGGCAGTAGATCCAGATAGGATTTAATTAACAAAATTATTTTTTACAATTCAGACTCCATCCTAAGCTGCGGCAAATCGTAGTGCGTCTACACACTTAATCATTCTGGTAATATGCTCACCCAAGATAAACAACAACGTAACTGGAAACCCATCATCAATGCATTCGAGGCTGTTCTAGGCAAAAATGGCGTTGTGCAACGCCGCGAGGAACTGATTACTTATGAATGCGATGGTTTAACAGGCTATCGCCAACGTCCTGCGATAGTTGTACTACCCAGAACTACAGAACAAGTTGCTGCGGTGGTGAAGATATGCAACAAATACTCTCTTCCCTTCATTGCCCGGGGTTCTGGGACTGGTTTATCTGGTGGCGCTTTGCCTAGAGAAGATTCAGTTTTAATTGTGACTTCATTAATGCGGCAAATACTCAGCATTGATTTGGAAAACCAAAGGGCTGTTGTGCAACCAGGAGTGATTAATAGTTGGGTGACACAAGCGGTAAGTGGTGCTGGCTTTTACTATGCACCAGATCCCTCTAGCCAAATTATCTGCTCGATTGGCGGCAACATCGCGGAAAATTCTGGTGGCGTACATTGCCTCAAATATGGTGTAACTACTAACCATGTTTTGGGATTGAAGCTGGTACTTGCTGATGGTGAAATTGTCGATGTGGGAGGACAAATTCCCGAAATGCCTGGTTATGATTTAACAGGTATATTTGTGGGTTCAGAAGGTACTTTGGGTATCGCTACAGAAATTACGCTAAAAATTCTCAAAAGTGCGGAATCAATTTGTGTATTGTTAGCAGACTTTACTAGTGTTGAAGCTGCTGGATCTGCGGTTTCCGATATCATTAGTGCGGGAATTATTCCTGGTGGTATGGAAATGATGGATAACTTCAGCATCAATGCTGTTGAAGATGTTGTGGCAACAAATTGTTATCCCCGCGATGCTACAGCAATTTTGCTTATAGAAATCGACGGTTTGGAAGTAGAAGTTGCAGGTAACAAACAGCGAGTCATCGAAATTTGTAAACAGAATAGTGCGCGTAGTGTAACTTCTGCTAGCGATCCAGAGACGCGCTTAAAACTGTGGAAAGGGCGCAAAGCTGCTTTTGCTGCTGCTGGACATTTAAGCCCAGATTATTATGTTCAAGATGGTGTAATTCCTCGAACTCAATTACCTTATGTGTTGCAAGAAATTGAGTTATTAAGTCAACAATATGGTTATCGTGTTGCCAATGTATTTCATGCGGGTGATGGCAATCTTCACCCACTAATTCTTTATGATAATTCTATCTCTGGAGCCTTAGAGAGAGTTGAAGAATTAGGAGGAGAAATTCTCAAACTTTGTGTAAGAGTAGGCGGTAGCATTTCTGGTGAACATGGTATCGGTGCAGATAAAAAGTGCTATATGCCAGAGATGTTTAGCCAAACTGATTTAGAAACCATGCAATGGGTAAGGCAAGTATTTAATCCTAAAGGTTTAGCAAATCCGGAGAAGATATTTCCTACACCACGCACTTGTGGTGAGGCGGCAAATGCAGCAAGTGTCAAGCAGTTTGAAGGAGTTGAAAGATTTTAATTAACAGTTAACAGTGAACAGTTTTTTAGTTGGAAGTTAGAGACTCTTAGTTTTGAAAGTTTTAAGTTTGAGTTAGGGATTAATTTTCTAACTCGAGCTTTGTTAACTGATAAATTTTCTAAAGTTCCTATTTGATTTTTGAAACACAAGTAGGGGAGTGAGTACTCTGTACAAGTTACCCTTGGATATTGCTCAGCAGAACCGAGTTTTGGTGGGCATTAGCCACCCGACTTTGTTAATGAATTTTATAGTATAAAAGCTTGCTAAATCAGGCTTTTTTTGCATATTTATACTCTTTTACAATCAAGCTATATTTGATATTCTCAAAAATTGATAGATTTGAATTTTTGCTAATTGCATCTTCGGATCTCACAAAAAATCAACATATATCTACACGATCCGGAGTATTGAAATTTATTTTGTAGTTATATATATTCCTTCTATTCCTTCAGAACTAAGTCAAGCCCACAGATGAATCGGTTTGCCCGCCGTTATTTTTGTTACTGGCTGTGTTTGGAATTAATATTATGCTTAATAGCATTTTCGCTTCCTTCTCACTCAGTTAATTACCAAAAAGCCAGTCATTCAACCACAACAGAAATTCGTGGCGTTTGGCTAACTAATGTTGCTAGTGGTGTATTATTTGCCCCTTGGGGTATTAACCGCGCTGTCAACCAACTATCAGCACTTAACTTTAATACGATTTATCCTGTAGTTTGGAATAGAGGACATACTTTTTACAATAGTGCAGTTGCCAAAAGAGTTATCGGTTCAGATACGCAAACTTTGCTCAAAATAATGCATGGTGGTGGAGATGTTTTAGACAAGTTAATTAAACTTGCTAAACCTAAAAGTTTAAGTATTGTCCCTTGGTTTGAATATGGGTTTATGACACCACCTAATTCTGAATTAGCAAGGCGGTACTCGGATTGGTTGACAATTGGGCAAGAAGGTATCAAATCTATTAAAGAAATCCCACCAGAAGAAATCGACAATAGTCATATCAGTAAGCAAGCTTGGCTTAATCCGCTGCATCCGCAAGTTCAGGAGTTTATTCAAGAGCTAATTGTGGAAGTTGTTAGCAATTATGATGTGGATGGCATTCAACTTGACGATCATTTTGGGATGCCAGTGCAGTTTGGTTACGATGCTTTTACCGTCGAACTATATCGGCAAGAACATCAAGGTAAAAGTCCGCCAAAAAATCCTTTTAACCCAGAATGGATGCATTGGCGAGCCGACAAAATTACTGATTTTATGGCAGCAATCTATCAAGCTGTGAAAGCTGTTAAACCTCATGTCAAAATTTCTTTGTCTCCTAACTCTCAAGCTTTTGCCTACAAATATTACTTGCAAAATTGGGAAGATTGGGTAAAAAAAGGTTTGGTGGATGAGTTGATTTTGCAGGTATATCGAGATAACAAACGTAGTTTTATCGCTGAACTGGAAAAGCCAGCGGTGGAATTTGCTCGCAGTCAAATCCCTGTAGGTATTGGAATATCAACTGGAACCTTACGCGATTCTGTGGATATCGCTCAAGTTAAAGAACAAGTTCAAGTAGTGCGCGATCGCAAATTTCCTGGTATTTCATTTTTTTACTGGGAAAGTTTATGGGGTTATATCTCGCCGGAATCACCCCAACAGCGGCGCAAGGCTTTTCGAGAGATATTTTATACCAAAGCTGCAAGACCACTCCTACTACCAAAGAAAATTTGATGCTATTTGCGCCTGCTAAAACTGAATTTAGCTTTACATTGCGATGGACTGTAGCTACTTTTAGCAGTTTTTTGGTGAGTTTGCTATTCATTGAAATTGGTGAGAAGCCCGATTTGGGTGTGCTACAAGCTGTGATTGGTGGATTAGCGATCGCTTTGGCTCAAAGTCTCATTCTCAGACACACAAGCTTCTATCTCAAGTGGGTGTTGTTCACTGTTTTGGGTTGGACAGCGATCGCAGTTATTGGCGTTGGTGCATTGGGTTGGTTTGTACCTACAACTCAGGTGCTGGCTTTCAGAATCCTCTCTGGAGCATTTTATGGCGCAGTTGGCGGTTTTGTAATTGGACTAGCTCAATGGTTAGCAATTTACCAGTCAATTCCTTTAGCTTGGCGCTGGATATTCATTAGTGCAGTAAGTTGGGCAATTGCCATGCCGATCGGTTCTGCTATCGGCGTAATTTTACGCCAACTCACACAGGTATTTTTAGGCGAGGTCATAGGTTTGGCGATCGCCTGGCTGGTAGTTGCAATCCTCACAGGTATTAATGCTTACAAATTACTGAATTAAGTTCATCCACTTTCAGTTATTAGATTAGGCATTTCTAAAATATGACGACACATAAGCTAATAATCATTAAAATTGCATCTCCGCGTCTTCCTTTCTCCGCGTCGCCGCGTCTTTCTGAGGCTAAAGATTCTGCAACTTAAAGGCGGGTTAGCTTACATCAATCTCCGCACCCTTGTGGAGAATTGGTATTATTTCTTCCTTCCCCTGCACGCCCAATACGGTTCGGTTAAGGGGAAAAGGGAAAAGGGGAAAGGTTTAAATTCACCCTTAACCCTTTTTCCCTTACCCTTTGCCCAAACTACAAGGGAAATGAAAAGTGCTTATCCGAACTGTATTGGCTGCACGCCTGCTCTCAACACTTGCAGCTAATTGTATTAAGAATTGTCACAGTTCTTGAAGATACTGCTTGATTCTATCTAAAATGTGTGCAAAAATCTTAAGGCATTATTAACAATCAATATCAAGTAACTTTGCACTAACCTGCCTATGCATTTTCGGCTTCAAGGCGCAGGCAGGGTTTGTTAAGCTTACTATTATGCGCTTTCCGAGATTTCTGAAGAGAAATAGCGAAAGACACAAATATCGATAAATAAAGGCTGACAATCCTTTGCTTTAGGCGCTAAGGAGCATTCTTACCACAGTAAAAATAAGAGAGAGCGCCTAGATGAGTCAGTAATACCAGACAGGGACTCTCGCATGAATATTAATCAATCCGAATCAACTGTAGAGCTGAAACCACTATCACCGCCTTACTTTCTCTTCGGAAAAGATGCGGACAAAACTAGTAGTGAGCAGTTTCTACTTAGCATCTACGATTCTGGGCAAGCATCTATTTTTGTGGTTGATGTTCTGGAAGATGGGGATTTTCGCTATGTGGCGCTTAACCCTACCCATGAACGATGGGTAGGTATGCGCTCAGATGAACTCAAAGGCAAAAGACCGGAAGATATTCTCTCACCAATGGATGCTGTTAGAGTACGGCAGCACTATAGTGATTGTGTGCGCTTTGGCAAAACCATTTCCTACGAACAATGCTTGCAATTTCAAGGAGTTCCCACTTGGTGGAGTACGACGCTGACACCATTACGGGATGCTAACTCCAAAATTTACCGACTGATTGGGACTAGTAGTAATATTACTCCGGCGAAGCAGGTAGAACGAGGTGGGAGGCTTCAAGATCAAAGAGCGCAACTAGTGGAAGCGATCGCCCAAAAAATTTGCCAATCTCAAGATTTAGAGACAATTCTGCAACAGATAGTCAAAGAAGTGCGGAATATATTAGACAGCGATCGCGTTTTGGTTTACCGCTTCTTGGCTAATGGCAATGATGCGATCGTTGCAGAAGCAACCATAGCTGCTAGCGGCCCGTTGTTGGATAAAAATATTACCGATCCTTGCTTCAGCAACAAAAATCGAGAACGCTATAAACGGGGCGGTATTCAAGTTATCGAAGACATTTATGCAGCCGGGTTACATCCTTGCCAAATAGATTTTCTCGCCTCTTTGCAAGTACGAGCTAATCTAGTTGTGCCAATTCTCTTGCAGCAGGAGTTGTGGGGACTATTGATTGCCCAGCATTGCGGTAAACCCCATCAATGGCAAGACACAGAAATTGACCTCCTCAAGCACCTAGCAGCCCAAATCACAATTGCAGCCCAGCAAGCAGAACTTCAGCAGCAGGTACAACAGATCAAAGCTGAGATGGAGTTGCAAAGTCAGCAATATACAGCCCAGTTGCAAAAGCTTCAGGAATTTCAAGCAATAGGGCGACGTATTACTGAAAAAATCCGCGATAATTTTGACACAAATCAGGTACTAGAAGCAGTTATTCCAGAATTGGCGCAGTTACTCAAAAGCGATCGCTGCCACATTGAACTATATGATAGTGACTGCACTCTAGCAACCATTGTCTATGAGTACAGTAATAGCTCACCTTTATGTCAAGGATTAACTAAACGAGTTGCAGACTTCCCCGAAGTTTATCAACGATTGTTGCAAAAACAACCTCTGCATTCTGTAGAAATTATGCAGGGATGGCAACCAGAATTACGAGTAATCACCCAGATAGCTTATCCAATTTTCGATGACCAAGGAGTGATTGGGAATCTTTGGCTGATCCGCGCTAGACAACAGCCCTTTGATGAATTAGAAAATGGACTGGTGCAGCAGATAGCAGATGAATGTGCGATCGCGATTCGCAGATCTAAGCTGCATGAAACTATCCAAACCCAAGTTAAAGAGTTAGAAACAATCGAACGCCTCAAGAGCGAATTTCTCCGCGCCTTAGCTCAAGAACTGCGCACACCAATCACCAGCATCAGCCTTGCAGCCCAAACTCTCGAAAGTGCGATCGCAATAGAGAGACTATCGGATAAAGACATAGTGCCGCAGCTATTGCAGATTCTCCATAGCGAGTGTGGACGAGGTAATAACTTAATTAACGACTTGCTGACACTCACACATCAGGACGATCTACTCGATCCTCAAACTTTAATCGCCATTGACTTAGAAACCTGGCTAGTTCCGATTGTCGAGTCTTTTCGCGAAGTTACTGCTTGCCAGAGACAGCAGTTAAAACTGGAAATTGAGACTGCACTACCACCTTTAGAAACAGATATTACAGAGTTAGAGCGAATCGTCACTGAACTTTTGAGCCATGTCTGCAAATACACACCTGCGGGTGAAACAATTACAGTATCAGCGCAATTGATAGCAGATATGGTGCAGATTTGTTTTCACAATTCGGGATTAGAAATACCTGCCCAGCAACAAGCAAGAATTTTCGAGCCGTTTTATCACCTCGCCAAAAACGATCCTTGGAAACATAGCGGGACTGGACTGGAACTAGCATTAGTGCAGAAAATGGTCAGACATTTAGGTGGTTCAATTCAAGTAGAAAGTGTAGCAGGGCAAACTACCTTTATCGTTAAATTTCCCAGAGTCTAAAATATTTCTCTAACTCTGAACTAGTAAAGCTGCCAGCAATTTGTTATAATCACTCTTCGTATGGGTGACTAGCTCAACGGTAGAGCATCGGACTCTTAATCCGCTGGTTCTGAGTTCGAATCTCAGGTCACCCACCTCCTGAGAATTATTCAACTACTGAAAATAGCGATCGCTTCGCCAACACCTTCAGTGAACGCATTACCAACGCAGAAGGCGATCGCATAATTCATCACATTCTGCAAATTCACAAGCTGTAGTCACTCAAATCACGACGTTCATAACCAAGGAGATCTCCTTCATAACCAACGGCATCTCCTTCACAACCAAGGAGATCTCCTTCATAACCAACGGCATCTCCTTCATAACCAACGAGATCTCCTTCACAACCAACGGCATCTCCTTCATAACCAATGGGATCTCGTTTATAACCAACGAGATCTCCTTCATAACTAATACCATTTCACGAAATTGTTGATACAAATTACTCCCCCAGCTTCCCCCAGCCTCCCCAGCTCCCCCAGCCTGCCCATGTGCATCAATCTTAAAGTCAAACGGTATTACTCACCAAGCAGGCGGCTCATATTACACTGATGTTTGAGATGCGCTCACTCCTTTCCCTCTTTTCCCTTTCCCCTTTCCCCCTTTCCCCTCACCTCTCCACCCCATCACACACCCTCTCCCCCTTCCCATTCGGGTTATTCTGCAAATAATCCCGCGCCCAAGCGCAACCTTTCACCATTAAGTCATCCAAATTCAGATTCCACAACTTCACCGTGTTGTCATCACTGGCAGACGCAATGGTTTTGCCGTCGGGGCTGAATACCACGCCCCAGACCCAACTGCTATGGCCTTTGAGGGTTTGCAACTCCTGCCCAGAGAGATTCCACAACTTCACCATGTTGTCAACACTGGCTGTGGCAATGGTTTTGCCGTCGGGGCTGAATGCCACATTATAGACCAAACTGCTATGGCCTTTAAGGGTTAGCAGCTCCTGCCCTTGGAAATTCCACAACTTCACCGTTTTGTCTCCACTAGCAGAGGCAATAGTTTTGCCGTTGGGGCTGAATGCCACGCTATAGACATCACTATTATGACCCTTGAGGGTTAGCAACTCCTGCCCAGAGAGATTCCACAACTTCACCGTGTGGTCGTTACTAGCAGAGGCAATGGTTTTGCCATCTGGGCTGAATGCCACACTTTGGACTGGACTTATATGCCCTTCTAATCGGTTACTTTCCCTTACACCATAAATAATCTGCTGGAGAGTAGCTACTGCCAAAACTTGAGTATCTGGCTCTACATTTTTATCTGCTTTTTTAAGTCGCTTTCCTAATTTCAAGCCTGCTACTAAAGCATCAAGCTCTAAATTTGATGCCAGCAGGTTTTGTGATTTAAGACTCTCGGCAAGAATTTCAGCATTGACACGGCGTTTCTCAGCAGTTGTTTTGGCGGCGATTGCTTGCTGAGTTTGCGCCTGGGCAATGTTTCGCTGCTTGTTGGCTTCTCGCAAATTTTGCTCTGCTTGCTTTTTACGGTGTTCAGCTACCTGACGTTGTTCGGTTTCGGCATTTTTAGCCGCTTTGGCATTATTGAGAGCAACTGTTAAGTCTGCTCCACGTTGTTCGGCTAGCTGTTGTGCAGACTTTGCTTGCGCCTCTCCTTTTTCAGCCCTTTGCTGCATCTTTTGAGCAACGTGTTTTTGCTTGTCTGCTTCCTGGCGTTGCTGTTCTGCTCTTTGCTGCTGCTGTCGAGCAATTTCCGTTTGATGTTTTGCCTCATTGCGTTGAATTTCTGCTTCTAGGCGCTGTTGTTCTTCTCTATTGCGGGCATCTTGGGCAATTAAACGTTGCCCATTCACATACACAGCCACTCCCGTCATTAAGCCCGAAAATATTACCAGCCCCACCACATAAGGCAGCGCAGGTTTCAGCTGCTCCCACCTATCCCGCAAGTTAAACGGCAAATGTTGATTCAACCACTTCTGGTCAAATACTTGCCGATAAATTTGATTTCTCACCTTTAAAACATTCTGCTCACGCCGCACCACCCCCGACAACTTCAGGTGAGATTTAACTATTGACTGTTCCTCATCCACAACCGGATGCTTACCTAAACGAATCGCGCGGTATGTAGTTAAAACCTCGGGGTCAGGTGAGCGTTTAGTCAACATATCCCGCACAAACTGCAAGTTATTATCTTGCTCGCTCATTGCACCCAAGAAAGTATTACTCACCATGCGGTCAACATCGGCTTTTGACCAACTGCTTTTACCTTGCTCAGTTATGGCACGGCAAAGGCGCTGCGTTAAATAAGGATGTCCCTCTGTCCAATTCAGCACCCACTTGAGCAACTGTTGTGCTTCATCTGTTATCAGTTTCAATCCCTCAGCCAGGGGTAAAGCTTCCTCAAAGGTAAAATCAGTCAAATCCACACGCTGTCCAATATTAAATGGTGTGCGCTTGGCATCGCGGATTAAATCTCCCGGAGTTGCTACCCCCATCAACACCAAAGAAAGACGCTGAAACTCAGGATTAGTCGCACGGGCAACGTAGAGATAACGAATCGCTGTATAAAAATCATCGGTAAAATCTAAGCTGAGGGTGGAATCAATTTCATCGACAAAAATCACCACTCGTTCTTCGATCTCAGCCAGTAACACCTGCTGAAAAAACAGCGTCAGCCGTTGCGAAACTCCTAAATGTTCGTGTTCTTGCCACCAACTCACCACATCGGTAACAAACATGAGTTGGTCATCCAGCTTCACCAAAAAGCCAAAGTACCATTGTTCTGCTGTAACCTTCGCCCCCAATTCCTGAAGGTCAACAATTACCGTCTGTATTCCCTCATCTGCCAGTGTTTGCGCCGTGCGTACCATCAAACTCGACTTGCCCATCTGGCGCGGCGTGAGGACATAGGCGAAAGTCGCATCCCTGCATAACTTCAATAATTCCTCATCAGCTTGGCGGGGAATATAAATCCCACCACCAGCCTGTACCTTCCCGCCGACTGTGTAAATGGTTGGGTTAGACATGATTAGATTAATCCCCACACGAAACCTGATATCAGTAGTAGCGTGTGTTATGCCGTAGGCTAACGCACCGTCCGAAATTTTCGGTGCGTTACACTTTGTGAGAACACACCCGTTGCTCAGATCCCCGACTTCTTGAACTCGACTTTAGCCAATCAAAAAGAGGAGGCGAGCA
>NZ_MTAW01000062.1 GCF_002154725.1 Nostoc sp. 106C
GCTGGACTGATTAACTATGAACTTGCTCTTTTTTCTTGATTCATGCAAGAGGTCTAATGCATTAACTCCTATTATTGAGACTGCGATCGCTTTTTTTGCTTCTGTGTTAAAACTCAGTCTAGTTCCAAGATGCTAATTGCAGCTGGCGATTTATTTTTCAGGTGGCAAATCTACACTGTAGAGAGTTTCCCCTTTCAAGTTAAGCAATGCTACTGTCATCACATTTGTATAACTATTGATTTTGACTGTGCCAAAGAATTGTAAGCCTTCACTTGGAGGTCGATTTGCTTTTGTACCTGGAGGGATACTGACAAACTTCACTTGCGGCCCAAAGGTATTGTCAAGTTTATTTGGCCCAAATGTACCTGAATTGAGGGGCCCGGCCACAAATTCCCAAAAAGGCTTGAAGTCGGTAAACTGTGCTTTAGCCGGATCGTAATAGTGGGCTGCGGCATAATGTACATCAGCAGTTAACCAGACAACATTTTTAATATAGTTGCGTTTAATAAAACGTAGTAAGTCAGCGAGTTCGAGTTCTCTTCCTAAGGCTGGGCCATCTCCATTCGCCCAAGCTTCAAAGTTAGTGCTACCATCTGGAACTACAAGCCCTAGCGGCATATCACTAGCAATTACTTTCCAGGTTGCTTTTGATTGCTGCAATTGCTTTTTCAACCATCGTATTTGTTTGCTAGCTAAAAATTCTGTATCTTGACTTTGTATTGTTTGGCGATTTTCAGTGTTTGAACCTCGGTAGGTACGCTCATCAAGCATGAAAATGTCTAATAATGGCCCATAGCTGAAAGAGCGATAAATTTTAGCTTTGTCTGTTTTATCATTTTTATAGCGAATGGGCATATATTCTAAAAACGCTTGCCTTGCTCTTTGGGCTAGCAAAGAAACATCTTTGACTGTATAGCGATCGTCGTTTTGAATAATCTGCCCAGGATACCAATTGTTCCTTACTTCGTGGTCATCCCACTGAGCTAGTATAGGAACTTCAGCGTTAAAGCGCCTGATGTTTTCATCCAGCAAATTGTATATATAGTTACCACGAAATTCTGTGAGAGTTTCTGCTACTTTAGATTTTTCTGGGGTGGTGATGTTTTTCCAGATAGTGCCATCGTCCAGCGTTACTTGTGATTGAATGGGGCCATCAGCGTAAATATTGTCGCCAGAATGGATGAAAAAATCTGGATTAAGTTTGCGGATAGTTTCGTAAATTTTCATTCCACCGAAATCAGGATTAATACCCCATCCCTGTCCGGCGGTATCTCCACTCCAAGCAAAAAATATATCTCGCCGCTGTTTGGCGGGAGTTCGGAAAGTACCCGCAACAGGAGCGCTGTATATATTTGGCTCTGATAAATTTTGGAATATTACGCGATAAAATATTTGCTGACCTGGGGGTAAGTTTTCGAGATTCAGCTTTGCTGTAAAGTCGCTATCTTCCAAAGCATTTGGCCCGAAAACACGCTGCACCCGCCGAAAAGATTCGTTGGTAGAGTATTCTACAATCATGCGTGCCGGGCGATCGCTACGACTCCAAATGAGAACGCTATCATTGCTGATATCTCCGCAAGCTACACCATAGGGTATGCCAGGGCGCATTTTTTCTGATGTAATGATGGCAGGTGCTTGGGCGAAAACTCTTGATTGTGATACAAGATTGTGAGCAATAATTCCACCGCCTGTAAGCGCTGAAGTTAGCAAGAATTGGCGACGGTTTAGCTTCAGTAGAGGTTTAGATTCCATAAATTATATGACTTGTGTTTAGCAAAGTTGCAAAAATTACTAATAGTAGAAGTACTACAAAAATGTATCAATTACAAAGTTGGAATTTATCACAATGAATAACGATTATTAGTAAATTTTCAGTTATCCAAAAGTTAAGGAAGAAGAATATTCCAAGCTGGACGCAATAACCTAATTTAGTAACGTGTGTTATTGCTGAGGGTATGGCATCTTGAATGGTTAGCGGTGCGTTGCGCGACAACGCTACTTAGTTTTAATTTCTTATTGCCTCAGCTTGAGAACAAATCTCAGAAAACCCACTTACGCGATCGCATTAGACTTCTTGCAGAAGTCGGTTAAAGGGAAAGGGGAAAAGGGGAAAGAAACTCAAAACCCTTTCCCTTTAACCTTTTCCCTTTCCCCCCCTTGCAAAAATATATTTTTGCAAGGGGTCTATTGATAATTTATTAGTTACGGAAAATGGCAAAGCGATTAAATTAATTTAGCTTTGCACCCAACTATCAGCCGCAACCTTGAGTTTTTCAGTCTTGCTATTCGCGGGATTTCAGTATGGCTTCTGTGACGATAACAAGTTTGTACTACCGTCAATAAATTGGCAGGATTTTTAAGGGATGGGGTTGGTCATGCTGGTTATCTTTTTTAACGTTTTATCTATAAACAAAATTAAACCCTCTCCTGTCATTTAGGTGAGGGTACTTGGAAGTTCACTACAAAAAAATTAAATTGTTGTAACACTACAAATCGGAGCTAAAAAGCACCTAATAATACACTTAGAGTAAACAGCAAACACGTCCCCATTGCTATCAAGACAATCGTGGGGTAAGGTGCGTGATTAGTTTTGTCTAGATATTGATTTCTCTGACGGTCTTCTTCAGTTAAAGCTTTAAAACTTATTTCCCGCATGGTATGATTCCCTCTCTTAACTTCAGTGCATTTAAGAAAAAGATAAACTTTTCTAACTATCCTAAATTAAACTACAGTCATAATGATAATTCCGAGCAATGATAAAAACATCTAAAAAAGTTTATCTAGTTTAATTGATGACAAAAAAAATCAATATTTAATACTAATAGATACAGTTCATTACAAATCTACAAAATGGTGGGTCAATGCTCGCTTGACTTTTAAGACAGTTGCTACGATTATCCTTAACACCAAGCGTATTGAGGATTGAAACCCTGGCTCAAAAGAGAGTTGCTCTCTGGCGCGTTCGTCGAAGACGTTGCCGAAGGCATCGCATTGGTGAAATTCAGAAAGACAAAGTTCGGGGATTCCCCAAGCTTAACAACTTCTACTAGCTCTGTAAGCCAGATTTTGTAAGCTTTTTAGATGATGTACATATTATTGGCTCAGGGGAAATTTGCCAGAGTAATCTAAATTTATAGCCATTGATTCAGGCTAGAACTCTCAATTTAATTAATCTAACTCAATAGAAACATGGACACCGAACTAATTTATCCTTGTCCTTGTTGTGGCTACATGACTCTAACTGAAAAGCCACCAGGTACGTACCTCATCTGTCCAATTTGCTTTTGGGAAGATGATGATAATGAATCAGGATATGGCTGGGGCGGATCTAATCATGTATCTTTACGCCAAGCTCAACTTAACTTTATTGCTTTTGGTGCTTGCGAGCAAGAATGGCTGGGCTATGTACGTCGTCCTAATACTGATGATGTGCGGGTTCCTAATTGGCAAACTATCGAGACTTTAGGCAAACAAGCTAGTGTAACTCTTATTGAGAAGATTACTGCTGCTTTTGATGGTGTCAAGCGTGAAGATGGTATTTCGCTACACGCAGCCAGGGCACTAGATGACTGGCATAGTATGGAAGAGGCGCAAAAGATTGGTCGTCAAATAGATTGCGATCGCAAATGGCAAGATGTCCCCGAACAGTGGATTGCAGAGTTTTGTGATGTTTTTGCGTTCTTCGATCCTAAAGGCTTTCGCTACTATATTCCCGCTTACATGGTTTGGGGGTTAAAACATTATCAGTCTGCAAATTTAGTTTGTACAAGCTATATAGTCTTTGTTCTCACTGACTCTGATGGTTATTATCGTGAGCATTTGCGGTTACTCAACGAAGCCCAATTGCAGGTAGTAAAAGAGTTTTTAGACTTTATGGCTACCTATAGCGATTATTAAATGCATCTATTCAGCTAAACAAAGTTCGGGGATTCCCCCAAGTTTGATAACTTCCCTTACTGTCTAAGCCAGATTTTACAAGCTTTTCCACTTTCTGACACTTTGTTGGCTTAGGGGAAATTCCCTGAAATATTCTCAATACATAGATGAAACAACTAAAAATTAAATATCACTCAGCCAATATGTTAAAACTTACCTACACCGAAAATAGCTTTAGTTTAGAATATCTTGAAGAATCTTTGGTAGATTGGGTAAATCAAAGAGTTGTACTAGCTCTGCATTCTGCAACTAATATTTACATCGAATCTAGTAACGCTGCTTTTGTTTTACCTACTGAATTATCTCATCTGGCAAGTTTAGAGAAACTAAAGCAAGAAAATATTTTAGAAATCTACCCTTGTGATGCTTCTAATACGGAAGTTATTCTCAAAGGTACTTGGATAACTTCTCATCAAGACGGTGAAACAGGTATTTTCGTCACTTCACTGAGCAAATCTGCGGAGTTATTGCTTCAGCAACTCTCACAAACAGAACAATTATGTTACGTTTGATTATTCAGTAACTCAGTCTTGCTGTTCGCGGGACTCTGGTGCGACTTCCGAACCCGATCTGTGAAATCGTCCTAGCTAGTCGTGCCGCCTTTCCCCGAACAGCATCCCAAAAAATTTAAAATTCAAATTGCGATCGCTCTCTTCATTTGCGTTGGCGATCGCTTCATGAACACTAACATCCTGTCCCGATTGGAGAAGATAGACTTCTTATAGAAAGATTTTTGCAGGTTGCATAAAAAGTCTAATCCAGGTAGGTATGGGGTAATGGTGCGTTTAAAACTTTGGCAATGGGTTGTACTAGCAACACCGATCGCTTTTATCATCACTTTTTTACTGGTAGCCGCAGGTTCCCAGATTCATGCATGGAGGATTAATTGGATCTGGGCTGTGTTCACGCTGATATTTGTCGGCTGGCGTTGGTTGCTGGTTAAATGGACTCGCCCAGAGGTAGAGCAACTAGAAGCAGCATTAGCACAAGTCAGCGAAGAATTGGCATCAGTTGGAGATAGTAACCAATTACCAAGCGGAAATGACGTTACTACTCAAGCCCAAGCAGTCTTAAATGAAGTTTTGCAAGCAGCACAAAACGATCGCCCGATTTGGGAAGATTGGCCAACTTTCTGGACGCGATGTCAAAATTTGGTTGTAGCGATCGCTCAAATCTACCATCCTGAGGTTAAATATCCTCTATTAAATATTTACGTTACCCAAGCCTACGGGTTAATCCGGGGAACAGTAGATGACTTGGATCAATGGATACAAAAGCTATCACCAGCCCTCAATCAGGTGACAGTTGGACAAGCTTACCAAGCATACGAAGTCTACCGGAAGTTAGAACCATCCGCCCGGAAACTATTTAAAGCTTGGAACTGGGCACAATGGCTATTAAATCCAGCAGCAGCTTTCGCAAAAAAAGCCAGTCAACGCTACACAAGCCAAGCTAATCAGGAATTATTAGTAAATTTAAGTCAAATGCTGCGGGAAGCCGCTTTGCGGAATTTATGCCGACAGGCGATCGCGCTTTATAGTGGTAGTACTTTACCAACTGCTGAATTCTCTTCCCCAACTCCGACGCTACCCAAGGTTAAAACTCAAACCCTACGAGACATCTTAGCCCAAGCAGAACCGACGGCAGCAGTTGCCCAAAAACCTGTGAATATTCTGCTTGTAGGACGCACAGGTTCAGGAAAAAGCAGTTTAATTAACACTTTATTTCAGTCAGAACTAGCAGCGGTTGATGTTTTGCCTAGTACCGATCAAATTCAAAGTTATCAATGGCAGACTTCCAGTAAAGAAAGCCTGACACTTTGGGATACTCCTGGTTATGAGCAAGTCGACCGTGCTGATTTTCGAGAACTAGTTTTAGACTATGCCACAAAGGCAGATTTACTACTGTTAGTCACACCTGCTCTCGATCCTGCCCTGCAAATGGATGTAGACTTTCTCAAAGATATGAAGGCAGAAGTTAAAGATCTACCTGTAATTACGATAGTTACCCAAGTAGATCGTCTGCGTCCGATCCGCGAATGGCAACCTCCTTATAACTGGGAATGGGGCGATCGCCCGAAGGAAATTTCGATTCGAGAAGCGACACAGTATCGGGTGCAATTGCTGGGGGATTTTTCTAAGTTAGTTTTGCCTGTAGTAACAGCTGATAGCAAAACTAATCGATCTGCTTGGGGAATAGAAACTTTATCTTTAGGATTAGTAGATGCGATCGCACCTGCAAAACAACTGCGTCTAGCTCGTTTTTTACGTAACCTGGAAGCCCGTACTGTTGCGGCTGCGAAAATTATCGACAACTACACCTTCCAGATGGCGACAACTCAAGGACTGACTTCACTGCTCAAAAGTCCCGTCCTTCAGTTTATTTCCACCATATCAACCGGCTCGCCTACTCTGGCATATTTGCTAGCAGAAAAAATTCCCGTGGAACAGTTGCCGGTTGTGATTGGTAAGCTGCAAATAGCTTATGAGCTTTTCTCTTTATTAAATACAGGTGACTTTAGTAAGCCCAACTTTGATTTACTAGCTCTCTGGCCCTTGCTGCTGGAAAATACTACCCCAAGCGATCGCAACGCTTGGGCTTTTGGTCATGCTTTAGTTGAATATTGGACTCAAAACCTCACAATTGAACAACTCCAAGAACGGTTTAATTATTATTTACAGCAGGCGTGATTCAGTGCCTAACGCTCTTTAATCACTCTCGTGAGATAAAAATCTACAACCCTTATTATGCCGGACTTTTATAAATTTAGGCGTAGGTTGGGTTTCGTTCCTCAACCCAACATCCTTAAACCTTGATCTAGTTGGGTTTCACTGCGTTCAAACGCCACTTCACTCAAGTCGGGAAACCCGCCCACGTGAGTGGCTCCCCAACCTACATTTATTTTCTCTCCCCAAAGTGACGGAAGAGCGCTAATCAGTCGTATTGAGATTCTTGCAACAACTTGTTGGATTGTAGAAACATTGTATAGAAAGTCTCTACAATCCAAAATCAAGGCAGCTAGTTAAATGCGCTGTACTCCCGGACGACCGTCTTCAACTATGAATGAAGCAGCGTTACTAATCGTACCAGATGGAGTTGTGACGTTTGATAGCACCAAATAGTCTGTCCTCCAGGTGGTGGGAGTTACAGAACAGCGGAGATAGCCGCGTCGATTGTTATAGAACTTAATGTGTGGATTATCAGTGCTGTTGACATAGCTGGGGATAGTATCCGATCCATCTCCAGCAGAGCTAATTGAAGTACCAACGAATTCACTGCCAACTATAGCGGAGTTTGGGTCATTAAAGTTAGCCTTTAAATCCATTGCCCAATTGTTATGGACATCACCTGTTAAAACTACAGGATTAGATGGTTTGCGCTGTTCTAAGAAACGCATCAGGCGATCGCGGGAAGCCACATACCCATCCCACTTATCCATACTGTAAGTACTGCCTTCTCCTGCTGTTCTGTCGATTTGAGCAACTATCACCTGTTGAGCCAGAATATTCCATTTAGCGGCTGATTTATTTAAACCATCGTATAACCATTCCTCTTGAGCTTTACCAGTAATAGTTGCTTGTGGGTCAAGATTTTCTGGGCAACGTTCTTTAGTACCATCACCGCAAGGTTGATCGGTACGATATTGACGAGTATCTAAAACATGAAATGTCGCCAGATTACCAAAATTCAATCGCCGATAAAGTTGCATATCAGGGCCTACTGGGCGCGAGAAGGGACGCAGTGGCATATGTTCGTAGTAAACCTGATAAGCAATTGCTCGCCGTTGTAGAAAAATTGCTGGATCTTGATCTGGTTCGTTATCAACTTCTGAGATGAAGTTGGCGTAGTTATTTTCTACCTCGTGGTCATCCCAAGTTAGAATCCAAGGAAAGGCTGCATGAGCAGCTTGGAGATTGGTGTCTAATTTATAGAGGGCGTGACGGTTGCGGTAATCTTCCAAGGTCAGAATTTCTGAACTATTATGTTGTCTGGGAATGGTAGGACTGATAGGACTTATTCCTCCCTCATAGATGTAGTCACCAACATGGACTACTAAATCGAGGTCATCCTGAGCCATGTATTTGTAGGCAGTATAGTATCCCTGTTGATAATTTTGGCAGTTTGCTAGTGCAAACTTCAATTTATTGGAGTTGCTACCCAATGCTGGAGTAGTACGAGTTCGGCCAATTGGGCTAGCTTCATTGCCTACAATAAACCGATACCAGTACCAGGTATCAGGTGAGAGTCCTTCAACTACTACCCGAACTGAATGAGCTAGTTCTGGCGTTGCCAGTTCTGTACCTCTGGACAAAATCCGCTTCATGTTGGGGTCGGTTGCTACTTCCCAGCGAATTGGCACATTCACAGGTCGCATTCCACCTCCATTTAACGGTTCGGGCGCTAGACGAGTCCATAAAACTACGCTGGTATCATCAGGATCGCCTGATGCCACACCAAGCTTAAAAGGATAATCAGAAAATCTGCCTTTAGCGATCGCACGTTGATGAGAAAATTGGCTAGCGATCGCTAAACCAGTAAATACTCCTGCCCCAACGATCAGGTTGCGCCGCTTGATGGGATTGTGTAGCAACCGCTCAAAGTTCCCGTACTTTAGCATCCTTCCTTTATCCCTGAATAAATAGGTCAATGAAAGCAGAGAAACATATGACACTACAAAAATAGGGCAATGATAGGCAAACTCTATCAAGGATACCCTTGCTAAATCAGACTTTAACAACCTGATTTTTCTGCTAATTTGAATGTGTCAGATATTACTTTGCTTGACCAAAATTACTGGGTAGACATTAATTCTATACAAAGGAAGAGTTAATTTTAACTTAACTTTTATATATTAATAAGTCATGTTTAAATAACGACTTTAACATGTTATGACCTGGCAAAAAATAAGTTATTCAATTCTTAGAACTAAGCTAATCCGTCTTGAAGTTGCATAATTCTTAGCCTCAGAGAGAGGCGGGGATGCAATTTGAATGATTATTAGCTTAATAAAATATCTGATTCTTCCCTTGTTTCCAGGAGAATAAGACATTTTTTAATTGGAAGTTCTTGACTATTTCCTACTACTTTTCAATCAAGCTTTTTTGTAAATCTGCTTATTTGCTATCTATATAAATTAGAAACTGCTCTTGCTGAGTGTTTAGTTAAGAGCAGTTTTAAAATATTATGCTTGATGATTAGTGAGACCCAGAGTAAGAATCTAGGCATCTTCAAGTTCAAATTGGGCCACGGTAATCGCGTTAAAAGCAAAAGCTAATACTAATGGCATAGGGCACTTAAAGAAGATCGTAGATAATACAGCTACAAGCGTGCCAATTATTGCTGATATAGACCAACATCTTTCTTCAACAGTTAGCCCCTTTTCAGCTTTAATCAATCTGAGCACGTGCATTGGAATTGGTTCAGGCATTACACCGCCTGGAGGAAAAGCCCAGTAGTTATTGCGTCGCTCAACAAATAAATCTGTCCAGCCATTTTCTAGGCACCATGCCTCAATCCATTCGATAGCGTAATGATTCATCATCGGGTTGCTAGTGTAACTTGTTGAATTTGTGTAGTTCTTTGAATATAAATACTTAGGAGAACCAACAGCAGTTATTTAACTGCTATAAACTTAAAGCTGACTCTCCACTTAAATAAAGCTTTATAAGCATTTGTGACTTATAAAAATACACTTAAACAATGCTTAGCTTAATTACAAGACTAACAGCCGATTGAGGTTGGTTAAATCAAAATACAATAATCTTAACCAGAAGCTAAATAAGTAAACTATTGTAAATAGCTCTATGGGTGGTTGCTGAAATCTAAAATAGTCATAAAAAAAATATATATTCTAAAAACCTATTTTTTAAGTCAAGAATTGTAAACAAATTATCGCTGATTGCTTGTAGGTGAGCGATTATTTCAACCCGATAAATCTGGAACGGTTTCTAACCAGCAATGTTTTAGTATTTTAGTGATACCTAAAGAATGTAACAAAATATTAAGCGATCGCTAGTTAATTTCTCCCCATTTAGTTTTGTAGTCAGACAATTACTCTCCTTAACTCTGCTATATGACTCTTGTCGAAATGCGATAAGCTAAAAGGCAGTGAGCGCGAACTACATAATATAGGCTGGGGAAAAAGGCTGATATTTTTTACTCAGCACTCAGTACTCAGTACTATTTCAAGTCAGTGACTAGATACCAAATGAGCTAGCGGATATGTTTTGGCGGCAAGGGTTGGCATTAATTTTGGGGATGATGGTATTGTTCATTGCTTCCCCTGCACTGGCAGATTGGACTCATCCGCTGTCATTTAGCAATGCAGAGTTAACAAGACGTGATTTTTCGGGGCAAAGTTTACAAGCAGCAGAGTTTTCTAATGCCAATTTAGAGCTGGCTAACTTTGCAGGTGCGGATTTGCGGGGAGCAGTTTTGAGTGCTTCGGTGATGACACAAGCAAATTTGCACGGAGCAGACTTAACAAATGCAATGGTGGATCAGGTAAACTTAACTGGATCTGATTTAAGCGATGCTGTTTTAAAAGAAACCCTTTTATTACGTGCAATTTTTACTAATGTGAACATCAGCAGTGCAGATTTCACTGATGCCGTTTTGGATAAGGCTCAAATCAAAGAACTGTGCGCCAAAGCCAGTGGTGTCAATTCCAAGACTGGTGTGCAAACTCGTGATTCTTTAGGATGTCAATGAAGCGTGTTGGTATAATTGGTGGCGGGCAACTGGCCTGGATGATGGGGGATGGGGCAAAGAAGTTAGGCTTGGAATTAATAGTACAAACTCCCAGTAGGCAAGATCCAGCAGTAAATATTGCCCAGGAAACAGTTTTTGCGACCGTTGATGACGCTGCTGCTACAGAGGTTTTAGCCAAAAAATGCGATGTCATCACCTTTGAAAACGAGTTTGTCAACCTAGAAGCTTTATCTGCTTTAGAAAATCAAGGTGTTTGTTTTCGTCCCAGATTAGCAGCTTTGGCTCCCTTGTTAGATAAATATCACCAGCGTTGCTATTTACAAGAATTGGGATTACCAGTTCCCCATTTTTTTGCTCTAGATAATACTGTCCAACCAGAAGAACTGCAATCTAAAATTGAACATTTGGGTTTTCCTGTAGTCCTCAAAGCCCGACGCCACGGTTATGATGGCCAAGGTACTTTTATCATTAGGGATTGGGCTAGTTTACAGAAAAAGCTAGCTGGCTTTAGTACAGAAAAAACTGTCAATCAACCACTATTTTTAATAGAGGAATTTGTACCATTTGAAAGAGAGCTGGCGGTAATTGCAGCTCGTTCTGTGAATGGAGAGGTAGTTACATACCCAGTTGTCGAAACGCAACAAGAACAACAGGTTTGTCGGCGTGTGATTGCACCAGCAGACATTACGGCCAATCACGCGGCAGAAATAGACGCGATCGCACACACTTTATTAAATAATCTACAAGTGGTAGGAGTTTTTGGGATTGAGCTATTTCTGACCACAGATGGTAAAGTCTTAGTCAATGAAATCGCCCCCCGTACCCACAATTCTGGACACTTTTCCCTAGACGCTTGCGAAACATCCCAGTTTGAACAACAGCTAAGAGCAGTTTGTGGTTTACCTTTGGGTAATCCTGCTTTCAAGACTCCTAGTGCTGTTATGGTTAACCTTCTCGGTTACGAAACTTCCCAAAGCGACTACCAAAGCAAACGCCAAGAAATAGCAGAAATTCCTCAATCCTATATCCACTGGTACGGCAAGAAAGAATCCCGTCCTGGGCGTAAGCTAGGACACGTCACCGTTTTACTCGATAGCCAAAATCGAGATGCGGCAATTGCGATCGCTCGTACCATAGAATCTATCTGGTATCCCGGTTGAATTTGCTAGAAAATTTCTATATTGAGCACACAACAAGTTTTGAAGGCTATAATGAGTTAGTTGCACTACGACGTTGGTGACTGCCATCAAGTTTTTTGATCTATGTCTTTAAAGAAAAGGGAATCAAGAGTTCTCGTGGCAGTAGACCGGGCAAGTACCCGGAAACTTTAAACGAGAGATTTAGATACCCACCTGGTTTAACCAGGTCATAAACTTAGGTAAAACGGCGTCGCGGTGAACTCAAAAATTTTTAGCTCCCAAAGTAAAGTGCAACTTTGGGAGCTTTAATTATTTAATATAGAAAGATAAATTTATTAAATAATTTCATCATCCACATATCAAATGCCAAATTGTATGAAGAATCAACAATAGCCACCCATCAAAACCAAATCTGTATAAATTGATTCTGAATTAGCTACGCTTCAGAGTTAATATTGCAAAATTGCGTTAAATTGTGGTTAAAGCTACAAAAAATTGTCAAAACAACAACCTATTCATTGCGTGTTCCCAGCCTCGGTTTTCCATCTGGACAATGGTTTAACGTTGATTCACCAAGAGATTCCGACTACCCCTGTAGTTGTGGCGGATGTTTGGGTGCGTGCTGGAGCAACCCTAGAGCCTGAACCTTGGTTTGGGATGGCTCACTTTTTAGAACACATGATCTTTAAAGGTACAGCGACATTACCGCCTGGGGTCTTTGATTATAACATTGAAAATAAAGGTGGAGTGAGTAATGCGGCTACAAGTTATGATTATGCCCATTATTCCCTGACAACAGCAGCTCCTTACCTGCAAGAGACTTTACCGCATTTGGGGGATCTGTTGCTGAATGCAGCAATTCCAGAAGATGAATTTAGCCGCGAACGGGATGTGGTACTAGAGGAAATTCGCTCTTATCACGACGATCCAGATTGGTTAGGATTTCAATCTTTAATTCAGAGCGTTTATCAGGATCACCCTTACGGACGTTCAGTGCTGGGTACAGAGCAAGAACTCATGCAGCACTCTCCAGAAGCTATGCGCTGTTTCCATCGTGCCCATTACCAACCGGAAAATATGACGGTGGTAATTGTGGGAGGAATCAATGAACAGTCAGCCTTAGATTTGGTAAATTGCTCTTTTGATAATTTTGCCGAACGCTCTGATTGTCCCCTGTCGCAAAAAATACAACAGCCAGTAATCCAGGGAATTCATCGTCAAGAACTGCATTTACCAAGACTAGAGCAAGGGCGGTTGCTGATGGCATGGCTGGCACCTGGAGTAGAACAACTCCGGACTGCCTATGGTTTAGATTTGCTCTCAGTGTTACTGGCGGAAGGCAGAACCTCACGCTTAGTGCGCGATCTGCGGGAAGAACGGCAATTAGTACAAGGTATTTGTAGTAATTTCGCCTTACAGCGAGAATCGAGTTTATTTACAATTACTGCTTGGGTTGAACCAGAACATTTAGAAAAAGTTGAGTTTTTGATTCGCGCTCACTTGGAAGAATTGCAGAATACACCAATCAGCCAGCATGAAATTACCCGCACGCGCAGGCTGCTATGTAATGAGTATGCTTTTTCCACAGAAACGCCAAATCAGCTTACTGGGCTTTATGGTTACTACAATACGATCGCCCAAGCAGAATTAGCAGTTACATATCCTCAACAAGTTTTATCTTTTGATGCCCAAGAACTGCAACAATTAGCTAAACAGTATCTTTCACCGCAAAATTACGCTGTTACTATCCTTAAACCCTGTTAGTCATTAGTCATTAGCTAAGGACTGTTGACTATTGACTGCTTCATTTCTTGACTAATGACTCAAACTGTGAACCCATCTTTATCTCATTCTCCGATCCACCGTACTGTATTGAGCAATGGCATTGTCGTATTAGTGGCAGAAAACCCTGCGGCAGATATCATTGCAGCCCGAATTTTTGTCCGTGCTGGAAGTTGTGCTGAAAACCGGGAACAGGCCGGACTGGCACATCTGTTGTCAGCAGTCATGACAAAAGGATGTGATGGACTCTCCAGTTTAGAAATTGCTGAAAGAGTCGAATCAGTCGGAGCAAGTTTAAGTACTGATACCGCCAATGATTATTTTTTGCTGTCGCTGAAAACTGTTACCTCAGATTTTCAGGAAATCTTAGCATTGGCAGGATTGATGTTGCGATCGCCTACATTTCCTGAAACCCAAGTCGAACTTGAACGGCGTTTAGCACTCCAAGATATTCGCTCTCAAAAAGAGCAACCGTTTACCATTGCCTTCGACCAACTGCGACAAGCAATGTACCAAAATCATCCCTACGCGATGTCGGTACTGGGCGATGAAATAACTATGAGCAGCTTAACTGGTGCGGACTTAGTTAATTATCATCAGACTCATTTTCGTCCAGATAATGTGGTAATTAGTATTGCTGGACGAATTACACCAGTTGATGCAGTAAAACTGGTAGAAGAAGTGTTTGGTGATTGGCAATCTCCATCTGAAAAGTCACCAATATTGAATCTGCCCGAAATTCAAGTGCAACCGCAGTCCCAGCTTCAGCCTCTACAGACACAGCAATCCATCGTCATGCTCGGTTACTTAGGACCAGCAGTCAATTCTCCTGATTATGCCGCCTTGAAATTGCTGTCTACCTACTTGGGTAATGGGCTTTCTAGCCGCTTGTTTGTGGAATTGCGCGAAAAGCAAGGCTTAGCTTATGAAGTATCCGCATTTTATCCCACCAGGCTGTATCCGGCATCGTTTGTAGTTTACATGGGTACAGCGCCAGAAAATACCAGTATTGCTCTCCAAGGGTTGTGGAAAGAAGTAGATTTATTGTGTAGTACTGAGATATCCCCCAACGCACTCCAGGCTGCTAAGAACAAGATATTGGGACAGTACGCCCTAGGTAAACAAACCAACGGGCAAATTGCTCACATATATGGCTGGTATGAAACTTTGAGATTGGGAATTGAATATGACCACAATTTTCAGGAGCTAATTGCTGCTGTGAATGTAGCAGATGCAATGGCAGCAGCTTGCCGATATTTACAGGAACCTTACTTGTCTTTAGTGGGTCCAGAAGAAGCAATTAATAGTGCAATTGCTTAGTTTGTTCGTAAGAAAAACGCACCTGCTTTTTTCTAGGCTCAAGCGGCTGTACTATTAGCATCAGAAGATTCCGGTGGCATATACCATGAAAGGCAGCTTATCAGTAAGTATCTTGAGCTACTTAGATTTCTTAAAACCTTTTTCCTTGTTGAACGCCAACAAGTTTAATTGGTTACTTCTATTTTCTTCTGTGCCTGTGTTCATTGCTGCATCTACCGTGGTAACAATTGCAGCCCCACAGATAATCTCCCAAGCAACTCCGGCAGCAAACATCAACCGCCCTACCCTGAGTATTGGTAGCCAAGGAGAACGTGTATCTGAACTTCAGGCAGCTCTGAAATTGTTAGGCTTTTACACAGGTGCAGTGGATGGGATTTATAACACCACTACCGCTAGTGCCGTTTCTCGCTTTAAGCAAGCAGCTGGTTTGAATCCAGACGGTATTGTTGATCCCATTACTTGGCAAAGATTATTCCCCAGCCAACCAATAGCGGTATCGACAGTTCCTTCACCTAAGCCAACCTCTAGCTCAAAACCGACAGTAATTGTACCTTCCCAATCGAATAACATTAGGAGGACTACAACTACTCCTAGACCTGAGCCTAGACCTGCCCAGCCAAGACAGACTACAAATCCCAAGCCACAAAAAACTACAGTTCGTACTACAACAACTCGGACTACGCCAACTAGTACTCCACAAATCCCTCGTTTTGAACATACCCCTGGTATTCAATACACCACAGAAGGATTACCAATTTTGCGTTTGGGGAACCGTGGGTCTGAAGTAGGCAAATTGCAAGAAGTATTAAAAAGGTTGGGTTTCCTGGACAGTGATGTAGATGGAGACTTTGGCCCAACAACAGAAGCAGCAGTAAAAGCTGCACAAAGCCGCTATGGTCTAGAGGCTGATGGCGTAGCTGGTGGCGGTACATGGGAGGTGTTTTTGGGGCGATTGCAGCGCCAGCGTTAACGGCAAAGAGGACAAGGAAGCAGGAGGAAGACAAAGAGACGCAAAGACGCGGGGACACGGAGAAATGACTGTTGACTGTTGACTTTAGACTCTTAACAAAGGACAAATGACAAATGACAAATGACCAATGACAACTTGCTTATGAAACACTTTTTCTTAACTTGGCTCGGTACTGCGGTGGCTTTATTAATCACCTCTAAAATCGTGTACGGATTCGAGATCAAGACTTTCGTGGCTGCTCTGGTCGCTGCTGTTGTTATCGGGCTAGTTAATGCTTTTATTCGACCTATTTTGCGTGTTTTAGCGTTTCCGATTACCTTACTCACGTTTGGTTTATTCACTTTTGTGATCAATGCTTTGACTCTCTGGTTAGCTAGTGCGCTGACTCCTGGTTCTGGTTTTGAAATTAAAGGTTTCTTACCTGCTTTGTTGGGATCGATTGTGCTAGCGATTGTTTCTAGTGTAATTAACTATTTTCTGAGAGTGGTTGAATAATAAGCTAACCCGCCTTTAAGTTGCAGAATCCTTAGCCTCAGAAAGACACGGCGACGCGGAGAAAGGAAGACGCGGTGCAATTTTAATGATTATTAGCTTACTCGCCATTGTTTAAACTCCTTGAGCAACGGCTATCGTAACTGCTCCTGGTTCCTCCTCTACCCGAAAAATTTGTTTAGGAACTAAGCACCTTACTCCTACAGCAGTCAAAGACGGAGTGAGGTTAAATGAACTTGCATTTAGTTTGAGAAACTCATGAGTTGAACATATCTCATTTACTGTCTTGGATTGGCACTCGATATTAGCAGCTGCCAGAATAGCAGCGGCTTCGGCTACGCTAGGAGTTCCTATTGCTTGCTCGGTGATTTTAGCCGGGTTGGAGACACTGACGAGACGAAGAATTTCTCCAGGGAAGGTTTTTAAAGATAAATTGTATAGCTGGCAAAATTCTACTAAACCGACTTCTGAGGCTTTATTGTCGATGGTAGCAATACCTGCGATCGCACTTTGGTTTAGTTGATTTTCTTTAAACACTTGCTGAATTGCCTTTTCAATCAACTGTGTTGATGCACCTCGCTGACAACCAATTCCTACCCAAAAAACTTTTTCATTCACTATCAGCTTACTCTCCAATTAAATTTAAAATTTTTATTTTTTCTCTAAATTGCAGAAATAAGCGTGAATTAACCTTTTTGTATGAGTTGTATACTTTCAGGTTCAGTATTATACATAAAAACTGATCGTTAGAATACTTTTACCGAAAATGAAAAACTATATATTGTGTACATCTAGCACAGTAGGAAACGCCGAGGGAGAGACAAGGTAAAAGGTAAATGTCCTGATTAATCTTTAGTTCATTAATATGCTTGAGGCGCAAGCATTTTACCTTCTCTATCTTGGTGTTTCAATTTCTTCCTTCTTCGTTGCAGCAAGACTTTAGAAGTTGCGGCGGAGTTTTATTCTCTTCATTATTGCTTAAAACTTTTAATTGGAAATGGTATTTTAGCTTTATTTTAAACAAGATTGAAAACTTCATATAATCTTTGTTAAATCTAGTTTTTAATAATTGAGAATTTCTTTTAAAAAAATCTCTTATTTATCTCATCTTTATAACTTTAGTATTAATAAACACCAATATAAATACAGAAATTTATTCCACATTTAGATACGCAAAGAATAAAAATTCATTGCGCAGTAAATCTTAAGATTAGAAGTATGCTCTCCAAGAAAGTTCAGTTTTTTAGCGCCAGTGTCAAACCATCCCCAATGGGTATTAGACTCAGAGTAATCCGCTGGTCTTGATGTAACTTTTGATTAAAGGTGTGAATTTTGCGGGTTCTGTTATCCTGCACTTGAAGATCGGCAACTCTTCCCGACCACAGCACATTATCGATCGCAATTAGCCCACCCGCACGTACCAGTTGCAGCGATCGCTCATAATAAGCATCGTAGTTGCTCTTGTCAGCGTCAATAAACGCAAAATCAAAGGTTTCGGCTTCACCTGCTGCTAGCAAACTATCCAAAGTCTCTAAAGCTGGGGCAATATGCAGGTCAATTTTATCTGCCACCCCTGCTTGCTGCCAATAACGACGAGCGATCGCTGTAAACTCTTCGTTCACATCACAGGCTACCACCTTGCCATCACTGGGTAAAGCTAAAGCCACCACCAGCGTACTGTACCCCGTAAATACTCCTAGCTCTAAAGTTTTTTTAGCACCTATTAATTGCACCAGCAACGCCATAAATTGTCCTTGTTCAGGAGCAATTTGCATCCTAGCCATCGGATGCTGGGCTGTTTCATGGCGCAATTGAGCCAGGATTTCTGATTCTCGCAAAGAGACAGAAAGTAAATAATTATAAAGATGTGGTTCGAGTCCCAGAGTTTGATTTGTCATAAAAAGTGTAACTTTGGTTAAGCGATCGCTGCTCACTGACTATGCCAAACCTTAAAGATGATCACAACGCCTTGCGTGAAGTGTTAACCCATGCCAAAGCGATCGCTGTAGTTGGTCATTCGGATAAACGCGATCGTACCAGCTATCAAATCGCCCAATTTTTGAGGCGAGTAGGTTACATCGTCTATCCCGTTAACCCATTAGTTAAAGAAATTGATGGACAGCCTTGCTATCCTTCCCTGACGGAAATTCCAGATAGTGTGGATATTGTGAATATCTTTCGTCGTTCTGAGTATCTACCAGAAATTATAGAAACAGCAATTTCCATTAATGCTAAGACTGTGTGGGCACAACTAGGTATATCGGATCGTGCATCAGCACAAAAAGCTTTAGATGCTGGGTTAAACGTCATCATGGATGCTTGTATCAAAGTTGAGTATCTGCGGCTGGATGTAGGCAATACTAGAGGTGAGTAATAGTATCTAAATATGCAAGTTTGCCTCAGTATAAATTTGAGTTATACCATTGCGCTAACATCTTGTGAAATATAAATATCTGCCTTCTGCGTTACCCCAACCAGGAGCACCAAAAGTTGCCAATAACTATAATTTGGCACACTGAGAAACTATGGGTTGTGCTTCAGTATTTTTACTGCTACATTCTCTAATGAACTAGATTAAAAGCTAGCTCATTAGGGGCAGAGTTGTATAAGCAATCTCTGCAAGTTATCCACGAGACATTTGTCGGAAAAATTTAACGCCCGATCTGGAATAACACTCGACGGTTTTGTAAGAACTACATAACTGACCAAAAAAGGTGGAAGGATGAACATTTCGCCACTTCTAAGCTCATAGTTTACATTTCATCCTTTAGCTAACTTTTATCAATCAGAGGTTTCTGCAATGGTTATTGATTTATTGAGCCGCAAAAAGACTCACTTTGTCTTGTGGCGTCCCAACTATTTAGCAACAGCTCCCTCTCTCTACATTGGCAGCAGCAATCCCAAAGATTCCAGTCAAATAACTAAATTAGGAGAATTTCCGCTTCATCAATCTCCAGAATTCCCAGAACTGTGGGAAGTTTCACCGCAAGAGTGTGGTCTTAAAGAAGGACAAGTTTACTTTTACTGGTTTAAAGTCCGCAACACAGAACCTTATGACCCCGCCAATGCCAGCCAAATTCTTTATTGCACCGATCCCACAGCTACAACTGTAGATCGGCGGAAATCTGCACCTACACCGTCAGAACCAGGGGGAGTTGCCAGCTTTGATCCCGCAAGCGTGGTGCTATATCAAAATGGAACGCTGATTCCTTGCGATCCCGAAGGACAAACTGTGAATTGGGAAGGCGATACCTCTTTAGATACGCTACCAACCAATAATCGCTTGGTGATCTATGAATTACCTACCCGTTGGACAAAAATTAGTTCCAATGGATCGATTGAAGAAGGAAATGGCACATTTCGCGATGTTTTAGCACTGTTGATCCCAGAAGCGATCGCACCGACATTTCCGGCAATTCGGACTTTAAATAACCGTGCTCATCTTGTGGAACTTGGAGTCAATGCTTTGGAACTCCTACCGCCTGAAGATAGTGATGATAATTTGAATTGGGGTTACGGTACTGCAAATTATTTTGCAGCGGATTTCGATTTAGGACGCCCAGATAGTCAGTCAGCACCTACAGCTTCAACTGATTTAGCTAACCTGATTAAAGCTTGTCATCAACATGGTTTGCGGTTTTTTATCGACATTGTGATGGCATTCTCGCGAAATAATCCTTACCATAACGTTAATTTTTTGGATTTTTACCTCAAGTGGGGTAGTGGCGATCCAGAGCAAGGTAATAGAGATGGCTTTGGTGGAGATTTATTTAAGTACAACTATTGGGTGGAGGGTTACCACCCAATTACTGGGCAAAAATCGTGGTTTGTGCCAGCTCGTGAATACTTGAAGACCCATATAGCTCACTGGTTGGAATATTACCGGGTGGATGGTTTGCGGTTGGATAGTGTAAACAATGTTGCCAATTACGACTTTTTGCAAGAGTTTAAAGACTTTGCCCGCACCTTATGGGATAAAAGGGGAGGAGGAGGCGATCGCTTCCTCGTAGTTGGAGAAGAGTTAAGTGTACCTTTATCTCTGGTGCATCAAAATCGTTTAGATGGACTTTGGAACGAAAAATTCAAGCAAATCATCCGCCAGGTAATTTTAGGTAAAAGTGCTTGGGATGAACCTAGCTTTGAATGGAGTGTCCGCAAACTTATTGATTGCCAGAACTTAGGCTTTACAGATGGTTCTCAAGCTGTGAATTACCTAACTTCCCATGATGTTGGTGGTTATGGTAACGAACGTTTCTTTAATTACTTGGCTAGTAATGGCATTAATAATACTGAACCACGCATTAAGCTAGCCTTTGCCTGCTTGCTAACTGCTGTGGGCATTCCGATGATTCTCGCTGGAGACGAATTCGCCGATCAGCAGGATTTAGGACTCACAGACGAGCATGGTAGCTATAAACAGATTGACCCAGTTAACTACAGCCGTGTGAAAGACGATTGGCGACAACGCATTTTTCAATATGTTGCGCGATTGGTTCACTTGCGCAAATCTTCTGATGCTTTAGCTGTGAATGATACTCAGTTTATTCATAGTGACTTCAATGACGGCAAACGAGTTTTAGTTTGGCAGCGTGGTAATCAAGCCGATAATTTAGTAGTTGTGGTGGCAAATTTCTCTGACTACGGCACTCCTGGGGGTTATGAATACAAAGTTCCTAATTGGCCTGCAACCCCATCTGGTAAGCAGTGGAAAGAAATTACTCAAGAACGAATAGTGCCATCAGAATGGGTAGGTAGAGAAGGAATCTTCCCTTGGGAGGCTAAGGTTTACACACTCGTTTAATCTTCAACCAAGCTGGGACACATAAAAATGGCTTTGCTGATTGTGAGGATTGGCAAAGCCATTCGTTTTAGTAGAAACGACTCAGAAAGCGATCGCCACTTTAAATTGGACTTTCCACCCCCCATCCCCAACGCGGTAAAATCGCAAGAGCGCAAATTTAAGCTATGCATTGAGTGTGAAAACTGACAGCATTTTTTATCGTCTTTTTCGAGAATTTCCAGAGATATTTTTTGAATTAATTGGCAACCCATCCCAAACTGCGGAGGCTTATCAATTCTCCTCGATCGAAATTAAGCAAACTGCATTTCGCATAGATGGTGTGTTTCTGCCTACACAAGGAGAAATAAACCCAATTTACTTTGTCGAAGTCCAATTTCAACCCGACACAGAAATCTACTCACGCTTATTGTCAGAAATCTTTTTATACCTGCGTCAAAATCAACCGCAGAATTCCTGGCAAGGAGTAGTGATTTTTCCCACGCGCAGTCTAGACATATCAGATATCAATAATTACAGCGAATTATTTACTAGTCAGCGTGTTACTCGTATTTATCTTGATGAATTAGGTGAAACAGCATCACTACCAGTTGGTATTGCTACGATTAAATTAATAGTCGAAGATGAAGATACAGCAATTCTCACTGCTAGGGAGCTAATCGACAGAAGCCAACAAGAAATTAATACAGAATCAAAACAACGGCAGTTATTAGAATTGATAGAGACAATCTTGGTTTATAAGTTTCCGACTATGAGTCGAGAGGAAATAGAAGGTATGTTTGGTTTAAGTGAGTTGAAGCAGACAAGAGTCTATCAAGAAGCTAAACAAGAAGGCTTGAAAGAAGGCAAGCAAGAAGGACGCTTGGAAGCAAAATTAGAAGCTGTAAGTCGACTTTTAGCTTTGGGTTTGACAATAGAACAAATATCACAAGTTTTAGATTTGGAAATTGAACAAGTTGAACAAGCTGCTCAATTGAGAGGAGATTGAGAATATTTTCGCTTGGAATTATTTGATGCTAGTCCGGGATGTCTATGTCAGATCAACAAAATAAGTCGATTGTATTGCAAATGTACAACTCCTTCGATCAAGGCAATTTAGACAAAGTGCAGGAATCTCTTGCCCCAAATTTTGTTGCTCACATACCAGGTGCTAGCGAACCGCTGAATCGTGAAGCGTTCATGCAATCTGTACTGATGACTTTTCGTTCTGCCTTTCCTGATGGGATGCACCGATTTGAAGATGTAATTGCTGAGGATGATAAAGTCGTGACGCGCGGTACTTTTAGCGGTACTCATTTTGGAGAATTACAAGGTATTCCTCCCACAGGTAAGCAAATCACCATCCCATTCTTTCATATTGATCGCATCGTAGATGGTAAACTCGTGGAACACTGGGGTCAAAGTGACTTGCTAGGCTTGATGCAACAAGTGGGAATCATTCCAATACCAGGGCCAGGTTTGATTGTACGAAAATTATATTTGGCGTTAAGCAAAGCTATGCCGTTCGCGCAGCGTCTCCGCTAGGAGAAGGCTTATCGCTTCAATTACAAGTAAATTCAATCAAGACGCATCTTGATTAGAGAAATATTATTAATTTTGCATTTTGAATTCTTTGTATGCTTACTCTATCTCCTAGTCTCAAAGCTAGACTCTCCCAACCCCTAAAAATTGGATCGTTTGAAGTCAACAGCCGGGTTTTGCAGTCGCCTTTATCTGGGGTGACGGATATGGTGTTTCGCCGTTTGGTACGTCGCTATGCACCAGAGTCGATGATGTACACAGAAATGGTAAATGCTACGGGGTTGCATTATGTCAAGGAGTTGCCGAAAATCATGGAGGTAGACCCCAATGAACGACCAATTAGCATCCAGTTATTTGATTGTCGTCCAGATTTTTTGGCAGAAGCAGCAGTAAAAGCGGTTGCGGAAGGTGCTGATACTGTTGATATCAATATGGGGTGTCCAGTAAATAAGATTACCAAAAATGGTGGTGGATCTTCGCTATTACGTCAACCAGAAGTAGCAGAAGCTATTATGCGCGAAGTGGTGAAGGCTGTTGATGTACCAGTAACCGTAAAAACCCGTATTGGCTGGAACGACAAGGAAATTACTATTCTCGATTTTGCCAAGCGGATGGAAGATGCCGGAGCGAAAATGATTACGGTGCATGGACGCACCCGTGCCCAAGGGTACAATGGTCATGCTCGCTGGGAATGGATTGCGCGTGTTAAAGAAGTACTTTCTATCCCAGTCATTGGTAATGGAGATATTTTCTCAGTTGAGGCGGCGGTGAAATGCTTAGAGCAGACTGGCGCTGACGGGGTAATGTGTTCTCGTGGAACCCTAGGTTATCCCTTTTTGGTGGGAGAAGTTGATTACTTCTTGAAAACTGGAGAACTATTACCACCACCAACGCCAATTCAACGCCTGGAATGCGCGCGAGAACATTTACAGGCTTTGTGGGAATATAAAGGCGATCGCGGTGTACGTCAAGCTCGCAAGCACATGACTTGGTATGCTAAAGGGTTTGTAGGTGCTGCTGATTTGCGGGGACAGCTAAGTTTAGTAGAAACTGTCAATCAAGGTTTAGATTTGATTGATCGAGCAATTGAAAAATTAGCTAATGGTTATGAACTTGAAGTAGATACAGAATCGAACTTTGCTTTGATTTAATAGCCATCTAATTTTGGTAATTGGATTTTATTTATTCCACGTTTCTAACTAACGGGAGTATACCCTTCGTTTTTAACTGGCTAGTTTCCATTAATAAACTTCTTGCAAAAATCCGAATAAGAATAAAAAAACCACAGATGTAGACACAAAGTGGCTTCCCGTAGGGTAAACCGATAAACACAGATATTTATGTGTGGTTCGATTTTCAAAACATCGACTTATGCAAGAAGTCTAATGTAAAATCCCACCCATACAAGAGGTGGGATGAGTTTAATTTATATAAACTGTTGTTATTGACGACGAGGCGTATATCCTTCCGCTTCTAATTTCTTAATAGCTCTTGCGGCAGCTTCTTTTCCATATCTTATCCCAATTGCGGCTGATTCCCTTGAAAGTTGGGGGATAACCGTAAGTGTTTTTTGTCCTAATGGTGTTTGATAAAATGCAATAATTTGTTTTATCTCATCATTGGTAAAGTATTTATTATAAATAGGAATAAACTCATTGATCATGTCATCTGGTTTTAGTTCTGCTAAAAAAGTATCCCAAAATTTTTGCGGTACTTGAGGATATTCACCTTTCAAGGCTACGAACATTTGATTGATGACTTGTCGTGAAAGATTTCTTGCACCAGTTATTTCTAATAATTTCTTTATGTTATTTATTTTGTCTGTATCTTGAGCATTTGGAGTTGGCCCAGTCGAATTATTAGGAGTTTGAGCAAAAGCAACTCCGTTAAAAGTGGCGATTAGTGAAATAGCAACAGCCGAAATTAAAAGTTTCATTTTCATATTATTTATTTGGGACCAATTATCAATTGAAAAAAGCTTGAAGACTTTTATAATATAAAGAACAGGACCCAACAAATAGATTATTAATGTTGAGTTTGCTATCCTTAGTTCAAACGAAAATTCAACTTAACTTGATATGCTAAAGGATTTGTTTACAAATTGCCCATTGTAGATAACACCTAGAGTTATTAACTTATGTACAATAGATTACCATCTAGCTAGCACTAAATCTACACCAGTAATTAACTCTTGTGGCATAGTTTATGTGGGCATTTGGCGAATATACCTTGCCCATTTACTAAAGTTTATACCTAGAAAGCAGTTAGCGATTCCCCTTAAAGAAAACTTTGGGCTTTGCTGAAATTACTTACTATCCCTTTAAAAACTTTGGTAGTAAATTCGTGATGAATGCTGAGGTGGTTATCAGTTTTCAACAGAGAAGCTAAGTAGGTCGGCGTGAATATTTATCGTTGGGATGAGGCAGGAGGCAGTCCCAATGAAAAAATTTCACCACCATGAATGAAAATATGGTAGCCTCCAAGATAAGGCTGATACAAGCGAGGTTGTTCCTTCAGTAGAGCGCCAGAGCCTGAGAGGCAGTCGAACCCGGATATCGAGAGGCATTGCCAATTGTCGCTACTAGACTATTTGAAAGTTTTAGTAAGCACGCAAGTCAGAATCTACCAACAGAGATATCCACGAATTAGCCACGCCAGTTGCTCAACTTGGGGAGACCCCAAGACCGCACTGGCTCCCCTATCAATTTGATGCTTTTGTAGTAGGTCAAGGGAGATGCAGGTAGTCTACAGTCGTTGTGCGGGCTTGGATGTACATAAAAAGAGCGTAGTAGCTTGTGTCATCACTCCCAATGATTCGAGAGGATGGCACAAGGAGATTCGGACATTCAGCACCATGACTAAAGACTTGTTAAATCTTTGTGACTGGTTAACAAGTCATGATTGTACCCATGTAGCGATGGAAAGTACTGGAGAGTACTGGCGGCCTGTTTTTAATATCTTGGAAGGCAACTTTGAAGTTATTTTAGTCAACGCCCGCCATATGAAAGCGGTGCCAGGACGAAAAACAGACATCAAAGATGCTCAATGGATAGCCGAACTACTACAGCATGGGCTGCTACGTCCCAGTTTGATCCCACCTATCGAGCACAGAGACTTGCGTGACTTAACCCGTCATCGTAGTAACTTTATTCGCGAACGAGTTAATTTGGTCAACCGAGTCCAAAAAGTACTCGAAGCCGCCAATATCAAACTCGCCTCAGTTGCAAGCGATGTCATGGGGGTATCAGGACGAGCAATGCTGGCTGCGATTGTCGAGGGTAATAGTACTCCCGAACTAATGGCGGGTCTGGCAAAAGGGACAATGACCAAAAAGCATGATTTGCTCGTTTCCGCTCTTGAGGGGCGAGTTCGTCCCCATCAAAAGTTTATCCTTGCCCAGCTACTAGCTCAAATTGATAGTATTGACTCATCGATTGAACTTTTCGACCAACAAATCGAGGAGTATTGCCACCCTTTCGAGGCAGCAGTTGAGTTAGTTGACACGATACCTGGTATCGCACGTCGAACTGCTGAGATTATTGTCTCGGAAATTGGCACAGATATGAGCCGTTTTCCCAGTGCCGAACATTTAGCGGCTTGGGCTGGGGTTGCCCCTGGCAATTATGAAAGTGGCGGTAAAAAGCTTTCTGACAGCACCCGCAAAGGTAATCGAGTTTTACGAACTATTTTGGTTCAAGCTGCCCATGCTTTGGCTCGGACGAAAACTTACCTTGCTGCCCAGTTTCGTCGTCTGGCTGCACGCAGAGGTAAAAAACGCGCTGCGGTTGCTGTTGCACACTCAATTTTAGTGATTGCATATCATCTCATATCCCGCCAAGAACCTTACAAAGATTTAGGAGCTGATTATTTTGACAAACAACGACCAGAAAGTGTTAAAAAACGCTTGATTAAACGCTTAGAAAAGCTTGGTTATCAAGTTAATCTTGAGCCTGTTCCAGTTGCAAGTTAAACCCGCAATCAATATTTTAGTTTTGGCTGTCGCCATTCAACGACTTCAGCCACATACCGTTGTTGAGTTTTTGCCCAAGTTTGATTTTCAAGTCAGTCAATCACGGGAAAAACCCACAACCAAGCATGAAAGTATGATATTTTCCCCAATGGTACTCCAAATAGAGGTTGTGGTTCAGTAGTGCAAAATTAGCCTGAAAGTCAGTCTAGCCGCGATACTCATTCAAGCACAACCAAATGTCGCAAGCGTGTAGAATCAGGCACGCAAAGCACGCCAGCTAGAATTTTAGCAATTTGAGTATCTTTGGAGTACCACCTTAAAACCAAAAAAAAAGTTTTCTTTGTTTGGATATGAGGTGAGTTATGGAAGTAGTTTACACCCATTGTGCAGGACTTGATGTACACAAAAAAACAGTAACTGCTTGTGTAATTACCCCCAAGGAAAAAGGAGGATGTCGAAGAGAAACTCGAACATTTGAAACCCATACCAATAGCCTTTTGAATATGCTTGATTGGTTGGTGAGTCTCGGTTGTACCCATGTAGCAATGGAAAGTACAGGGGAGTATTGGCGACCAGTATTCAACATATTAGAAACGAGCTTAGAAGTGATGTTAGTTAACGCTCGTCACGTGAAAAACGTTCCAGGGCGTAAAACCGATGTTAAAGACTCTCAATGGCTGGCCGAACTATTACAGCATGGGTTGTTAAGTCCAAGTTTTATTCCACCGAAACCACAACGAGATTTGCGGGACTTGATTCGCCACCGCCAAAATTTTGTGCGCGAACGTTCAAATTTAGTCAACCGCATCCAAAAAGTACTGGAAGCAGCGAATATAAAACTTGCATCTGTGGCCACAGATATTATGGGGGTGTCTGGACGTGCCATGCTCAAGGCAATAATTGCTGGCAATACAAATCCAGAGCAAATAGCACAATTAGCTCGTGGTCAATTGCGTTCAAAACAAGAGCAGTTAACCCAAGCTTTGATCGGTCGAGTTCAACCTCATCATCGTTTTATTCTGGCGCAATTACTCTCTCAAGTTGAAAGTCTCGACGCGGTAATTCAACAATTCGATTCACAAATCGAGGAATACTGCCGCCCTTTTGAGCAAGTAGTGGAACTACTTGACAGCATACCTGGTGTTGCCCGCAAAGCTGCGGAAGTTATTGTTTGTGAAATCGGTACTGATATGAGTCGGTTTAAAAGCGCGGCTCATTTGGCTGCTTGGGCTGGTTTAGCTCCTGGCAATTGTGAGAGTGCTGGCAAAAGATTATCTTCTTTTAGCCGTCAAGGTAATCGCAGTTTAAAAACTATCCTTGTACAAGCTGCATGGGCTGCCTCTAGAACCAAAACCTACTTGGCTGCCCAATTTCGCCGTTTGTCTGCTCGACGAGGGGCTAAAAGGGCAGCAGTTGCCGTAGCCCACTCAATTCTAGTGATTGCGTATCATCTGATTCTACGTAATACTCCTTACTCTGAACTCGGTGCTGATTACTTTGAGTGCCATGAGAAACCACAGCTCAAGAAGAAGCGTTTGATTAAACAGTTAGAGAAACTCGGTTATCAAGTTAATCTAACTGAGATTGCCATTGCATCATAATTCACCTCAACTACTCCTGATGTTAATTACCTGCTGTCAAGCGAATTTTTTCAACCACAGCAAAACATTGACGCTGGCTACCTCCGCCCAAAGCTCTTTTTCTAGCTAGAAGGTGAGCCAGCGCGGTCTTGGGGGTTTCCCCCATGAGCGACTGGCGAACCCAAAGGGCAGGAGGGAAGAGGGTTTAAGCCTATTTGATTTTTCAAAACATAGTTTTGTTTTTCCACAACGTTCTACTTAACGCTCTTTAATCACTCTCGTGAGATAAAAATCTACAACCCTTATTATGCCGGACTTTTATAAATTTAGGCGTAGGTTGGGTTGAGGAACGAAACCCAACATCCTTAAACCTTGATCTAGTTGGGTTTCACTGCGTTCAAACGCCACTTCACTCAAGTCGGGAAACCCGCCCACGTGAGTGGCTCCCCAACCTACATTTATTTTCTCTCCCCAAAGTGACGGAAGAGCGTTAAACTAGAGACTTTTTCCTTCTTGAAATTGTATATGCCAGATGTGAATGAGCAAAGTGACCGTACTCAAATCAGCTTAAAAAAAATCTTCTTACTTGTTGGAGTTGGAGCGTTACCAGTGGGAGTTTTAACTCTTTTTATTCAAGTTTCACCAAGCTGTGGCTGTAGTGATGGCAGTCGGGCGACAATTGGCAGTTTTACCAGAGCACAACAAGCATATTTCTTGGAACAATCAGCTTTTGCTGAATCTTATAGATCGTTAGGGCTTGGAGATGGGGATGCACCACCAGCAACGACTCGCTATCGATATACCGTAGAAATGAGTAAAGATAGGTCATTTATCTATGCAACTCCTACTAAAGAACTCCCAACTGATTTTTTCGGGTTAGGTCTGATGAAGAAGGGCCGTAGCAGCCTTGTGGGTGCAGTTGCTTACGATCAAAAGAATAAATTTACTGTCTCAATAATGTGCCGCTCCCTGAAAGACACATTAGAGCAACCTCCCAAACCCGTTTTCAACGAAGATAAGTTTACCTGCCCTATAGGTTTTAAAACGATGGAATAAAATGCGTTGGTCTAGTGGACTGTCTTTCTCCAAACTAGGCTGATAATTTGAGAACTTTAAGGGTTGTGAGGCTTAAATCTTGACAACCAGTAATAAATCCACCTGTTGCTTGGATTTGCTGCAAGTATTCAATGGCAGATTTGGTAATTAATTCTCCAGGCATTAAAACGGGTATTCCTGGGGGATAGGGACAAACAATTTCTGCACAGATGCGATCGCTCGTTTCTTCTAGAGGTAAAGTTTCTGTAGGGGTAAAAAAAGCCTCGCGGGGAGAAATTTGCACGGGATGACTCACCTTAAAAATATCATCCCATAAAATTAACTCCTTTTTTTCTGGTGGCGGTGGGGTTATCTGAGCCAAGGTAGTAAAACTCTCAACCAACTGCTCAATATCCGCTTGGGTATTGCCGAGACTAATAATAAATGTCAGATGTTGCAGTGATGAGAATTCAGGAGTAACGCCGAGTTGTTCGTCTAAGATTTCCTCGGCAGCAAATCCTGTTAAGCCTAAGCCAGAAAGGGTGACAGTAAGGCGAGTTTGATCCAAGGCTACAAAGCCAGGTGATTTCGCTTGGGAAATATCTAAAACTGATAATCCGGGAATCTGGCTAATTTTGGTTCTAGTTGCATCCGCAAGTTGCAAAGTGCCAGACATGAGCTGTTTGCCATACAGTGCCATTTGCTGACGTGCGGCATCGAGGGAAGCTAAAAGTATATAACTGGGGCTGCTAGACTGGACTAATTGCAAAGCTATACTGATGCGATCGCAGTCTATCCTGTTTCCTTGAACGTGCAGCATGGAAGCTTGCGTCATTGCACCCAGAGTTTTGTGGATGGATTGTACAGTTAAATCTGCACCTGCGACTAAGGCTGGGGTAGGTAATTCGGGATGAAAAGCAAAGTGTGCGCCGTGGGCTTCATCCACGAGTAAAGGGATATTGTATTGATGGGTAATTTGGGCGATCGCTTCTAAATCTCCACAAACGCCGTAATATGTTGGGTAAACTGCCAACACAGCTTTCGCATCGGGATGCTGTTGCAGGGCAGATTGTACGGCAGTTGGTGTAATACTGTGGGCAATATCTAAAACAGAGTCATATTCAGGATTAACAAAAATTGGCATAGCACCGGAGAGAATTAAACCGGCGATCGCAGAAGAATGCACATTTCGCGGCAGAATAATTTTATCGCCTGTGCCACAAGTGGCGAGAATTGCTGCTTCTATTCCACAGGTAGAACCATTGACTAAAAACCATGTTTGTTTAGCACCAAAAGCTTCAGCCGCTAGTTGTTGCGCTTGGAGAATCGTGCCTTGGGGTGCAAACAGATTATCTAAGTTTGCTAACTCTGTTAAATCAGCGCCAAATACAGTTTTACCTAGCAAATCAGCTAAAGGTTGAGCAATTCCCTCACCGCGCTTATGTCCGGGAGTGTAAAAAGGAGCATGAGAACGTGCTGCACAGGCTTTTATAGCGTCTATTAATGGTGTTTGGTTTTGATTGAGCATTTTGGAGAAAAAAACCGCAGAGAATGTAGAGAAAAGCTACAACAAGGGTATTTGCCACATTCTTTTTTCAAATTGGTATTAGACTCATAACATTCCGTTGGTAAAGGTATGACATTTTTATACTCTTAAGCTAATAATCATTAAAATTGCATCTTTGCGTCTTCCTTTCTCCGCGTCGCCGCGTCTTTCTGAGGCTAAGGATTCTGCAACTTAAAAGCGGGTTAGCTTACCAATGATTTTGAGATGATATTTTATTTTGAGTGCGATCGCTTCCAGATTATCCTCATTCACCAGGCCAAAGCCAAACCATCGGCACGAGACTCAGAGGCAGTAATTAAGACTTGATTCTGCTTGTAAATAATTTGACCACGACCAAAGAAATCATCGGGATTTTGCTGTACATTATGACCGCGTTGGACTAATCCCTGTGCTATTTTCTGGGATGCAGTTTGCTCTAACAACACTGTAGAGTCAGAGACAAATTGCCATCTAGGAGCGTCTAAAGCAGCCTGGGGATTTAAACCATAATCAGCCAAATTTACCACTACTTGCAGGTGTCCCTGTGGTTGCATGGCTCCCCCCATCACACCAAATGCCCCAATCGGTTGATGATCTTGAGTCAAAAAGCCGGGGATAATGGTATGAAAAGGGCGTTTACCTGGAGCGAAGTGGTTAGGATGTTGGGGATCGAGACTAAATCCGTAGCCTCTATTTTGCAAAGCTATCCCAGTAGCCGCAGGGAGAATGCCACTACCAAAGCCTGTGAAGTTGGATTGAATGAAAGATACGATTAATTCGCCATCGGCAGCTGCTAGATATACAGTTCCACCTTTTGGTAATCCTGGTTGAGCTACGGCGATCGCTTGTTCTGTAATTAAAGCACGGCGCTTTGCCGCATAATCTAAGGAAAGAAGATGCGCCGCAGTTACTGCTAAAAAACGTTCATCCGCGATGTATCTATGCACATCTGCAAAAGCTAGTTTCATCGCCTCAATTTGCAAATGGTAACTTTCTGCTGATTCACGGGGATAACGAGACAATTCCAAGCCAGAAAGGATGTTTAAGGCGATTAAAGTAGCAATTCCTTGGGTATTGGGCGGAATTTCCCAAACTGTCAAATTTCGGTAGTTTGTGGAGATTGGTTGCACCCATTCAGCTTTATGAGCAGCTAAGTCATCTTTGGTTAAGTATCCACCAGTATCGGCAGCAAAGTCTGCAATTTGTTGAGCAATTTTCCCACGATAAAAGCTTTCGCCACCAGTAGCAGCTATTTCACGCAAAGTTTGAGTATGTGCGGGAGAATGCCAAATTTCTCCGGCTCTTGGCGCTCTACTATTGGGAAAAAATACTTGTTTAAAACAGTCAAATTCTTTACCAACTAGAGAAAGATAATTTTGCTCCAACCGTTTCCAAGCCAGTGAAACCATTGGTGATACCGGGAAACCCTGCTCGGCGTAGCGAATTGCGGGTGCAAACAAGTTTTCAAAAGGTAAACGTCCCCAACGTTCCCACAAGGTTCTCCATGCGGAAACAGCACCCGGTACAGTCACAGCACGCCAATCATATTTCGGTACAGCATTTAGTCCGGCAAATTGTTTTAAGGTGAGTTTTTGCGGACTTTTCCCAGAGGCGTTTAAACCGTGCAGTTTTCCATCCCAAACTAAAGCAAAAGCATCGGCACCAATGCCATTAGCCATAGGTTCTACTACGGTAAGTGCGATCGCACTAGCTATGGCAGCATCAACAGCGCTACCACCAGCCCATAACATTTCCATACCAGCTATAGTCGCTAACGGTTGACTGGCTGCAACAGCTCCGCGACTACCCATAATCACTCGTCGGGTACTAAGGTAGGGATAGTTGGTGAGGTTTCCCAAACTCATTTTTTTGTGGACAAGACTTGACAGAAGTTTTTATATTTGTATCATAAAATACAATATTTTTTCAGTTTTTGTTGTGTCGGTGAACACATATAGCATTTCTAATTTGCTGCAATTAACTCCTACAGAGCGATGAAATCAACCGCTCTGTAGCAAGAGTGATCGTGGAAACGATTTCTAGCAAGATTAGATGTCTTGAGGAGATCATATTGAACTAGCAGTCTCCCTAGCAGCTTCTCGCAGCTGCTCCACATCCCGTATCGGTGGTGCACCAAACAGCCGCTTGTACTCTCGGTTGAAGTGCGAGGCATCATCATAACCCACACGGTAAGCAGCACTGGTAGCATCGAGGTTTTCCCCCAACATCAGACGGCGAGCTTCTTGGAGCCGCAGTTGCTTCTGAAACTGCAAGGGACTCATTGCAGTGACAGACTTAAAGTGATGGTGAAAGCCTGAAACACTCATTCCCATCTCTCGTGCAATGTTTTCAATACGAAGCGGCTCGTTAAAGTCTTTACGAAGTCGCTCGACGGCTCTGGCAATGTTGTGAGTGTAGCCACCCAGAACTGCAATATGACGGAGCCTGTTACCTTGTTCTCCCATCAGGAGTCGGTAAATGATTTCCCGCTTAATCAGTGGTGCGAGAACATGAGCTTCAGCAGCGAAATCTAGAAGCCTGACTAGCCGCACCACAGCGTCCAACAGATTTGCATCTAACGGACTTACGTCAATCGCTTTGACATCAGTACGGCTGCGTGATGAAGGATACCCTGCCTCGACCATAACCGAGCTAACGAGCGTGGGGTCGAGCTCGAGACGAAGGCTAAGGTGCGGTTTTTCCTTGGACGCTTCCAAAATTTGGCTGACAATCGGCAGTTCGACTGTAGCCAGCAGATAATGCATCGGGTCGTACTGATAGCGATCGCTGCCCAGAAGCACTTCTTTACTGCCTTGGGCAATTACACAAAAGGCAGGGACAGAGACACCGTGAGCGCATTCCCCAGGTGAGGAGGAGCGTTTGAAGTGCAATCCTGTCAGTGGCTCTATCATCCCATCATCACGAATGGCCCGTGCAATACGCTCAGTCAATTCGTCTCTGTTAGCTTGCGCTCTGTCTGCCTCGCGCTTTGCCTGCGGGTCGTTCATTAAATCTAGATCGGACTTTTCTCTAGTTTTGGCAGCATTCATTTCTAAGTTTGCAGGATTGTACAACAATCTTAGACGATTGTTCTATTGCTTGCCCTTGAGGATTCTTACAATGAAGCTAAAGCAATGAAAAATGATTCCGGCTTCTTGTAACAATTCTAGATTTTTATTCAATAGAAAACTCAGTTTTGATTAGGCAAGAGACTCGCCTACTAACAACCAAAATGCTGTTAAGGCTAACCTTGCTACTTAAAATAATCCATCCCTACAGATAGAGCAAGCATAAGTGCTCAATCTCTACGATTGGGCTAGCAACCCAAATGGCATCAAGTGAAGGAATTAAGCAAATGGACATCAAAAGAAGTGGCTCACAGCCTTCCGCCAAAGGGCCAGCCGAGTATTTTACTGGCACTGTACGCATTGACCCCCTGTTCCAAGCAAACGATCCAGCACGCACGTCTGGTGCCAGTGTCACGTTCGAGCCTGGCGCTCGGACAGCATGGCATACTCACCCGTTGGGCCAGACCCTGATCGTGACGGCAGGTTGCGGCTGGGTGCAGCGATGGGGTGATCCAAGGGAAGAAATTCGACCTGGAGACGTAATCTGGTTCGCGCCAGGTGAGAAGCATTGGCACGGAGCTACCCCAACCACAGCGATGACGCACATTGCCATTCAGGAGGCACTCGACGGCAAGCCCGTGGAGTGGATGGAACAGGTCAGCGACGAGCAATACCAAACACTCAACGTAAATCAATAGGAGTATCCATTTATGTACAACACGAAAGCTTATGCTGCGGTCAGTGCAACATCACCACTGTCCTCCACCACGATTGATCGGCGCGATCTAACTGAACACGATGTCCAAATTGAAATTCTCTTCTGCGGCGTCTGCCACTCCGACCTCCATTCAGTGCGGAACGAGTGGGGCGGCACAGTCTACCCGATCGTTCCTGGTCATGAGATTGTTGGTCGTGTGACTGAGGTTGGTTCGGCAGTTACGAAGTACAAACCCGGCGATTTGGCTGCGATCGGCTGTATGGTCGATTCGGATTTGACCTGCCCCCATTGCAAGGTTGGACTTGAGCAGTTTTGCCAAAATGTGATCCTCACCTACAACTCCCCAGACAAGCACCTGGGAGGAGTCACTTATGGGGGCTACTCCAATAGCATTGTCGCCGATGAACGTTTCGTTCTGCGCGTCCCAGACAATCTCGACCTGGCTGGAGTTGCACCCCTCCTTTGCGCTGGGATTACAACCTATTCACCGCTACGCCACTGGGGTGTTACCGAGGGCAAAAAGGTTGGCGTGGTTGGTCTTGGTGGGCTGGGACACATGGCGGTGAAATTTGCCCATGCGTTCGGTGCTCATGTCGTTGTCTTCACCACCTCGCCAGACAAGACAGAAGACGCGCTTCGCCTTGGTGCTGATGAAGTGGTCGTCTCCCGCAATGCCGAAGAAATGCAGAAGCACGCGGGCAGTTTCGATTTCATCCTTGACACCGTTTCCGCCAAGCACGATATCAACGCCTATCTCAACCTGCTCCGCCTCGATGGCAACATCACGCTGGTCGGTGCCCCCGAAAAGCCTCTGGATGTTGCAGCATTTAGCCTAATTATGGCTCGCCGCAGTCTCTCTGGCTCTAGCATCGGCGGCATTGCCGAAACCCAGGAGATGCTCGACTTTTGCGGCAAGCACAACATCACTGCGGATGTCGAAGTGGTTCCCATTCAGAAGGTCAACGAAGCCTATGAGCGACTGCTCAAGTCTGATGTGAAGTACCGCTTCGTGATTGATATGGCATCCCTTAAATCGGAATAACTGAGGTGAAACCTCGCCTTATTGGCAAGTCCAAAGAAAGCGGAACTCAGTAGTGACTCAACCAAAAGAGAAATAAGATGATTAAAGACAAAGTTGTGATTATTACTGGCGCGTCATCAGGGATTGGTGAAGCAAGTGCGAAATTGCTTGCAAGCAAAGGCGCTAAAGTCGTATTGGGCGCGCGACGCGAGTATCAATTGAGACAACTGGCTGATGCAATTCAAAAAGCTGGCGGACAAGCAATCTATCAAGTGATGGATGTGGTTAACCCGTCAGATAACGCTGATATTGTCAAACTTGCCAAGGACACATTTGGAGGCGTCGATGTTATTTTCTTGAACGCTGGCATCATGCCCACTTCTCCACTTTCTGCGTTGAAAACTGATGAATGGAATCAAACGGTGGATGTCAATATCAAGGGAGTACTAAATGGTATCGCGGCTGTGTTACCAACGTTTATTAGCCAAAAGTCTGGGCAGGCGATCGCAACTTCATCGGTTGCTGGATTAAAAGCTTATCCAGGGGGCGCGATCTATGGTGGGACGAAATGGTTTGTACGCGATTTCATGGAAGTTCTACGCATAGAGTCTGCTCAAGAAGGAACTAATATTCGTACTGCGACAATTTATCCTGCTGCAATTAACACTGAGTTGCTAAGTCAGATTACCCACCAAGATGCGGCTGAAAAAATGACAGCCTTGTATGAGCAACATGGCATCTCACCCGATCGAGTAGCCAATGTTGTGGCGTTTGCGATTGACCAGCCAGAAGACACAAACGTGAACGAATTTACGATTGGCCCAACTACCCAGCCTTGGTAAGGATAGTGCTGGCGGTTAGACTCTGGTGCGATCGCTGTCTGGTGCGACGTGACCTTAACGCAAAGACAGGAGTTCAAACAATGCAAAAACGAAAACTGGGAAACAGCAATTTAGAGGTTTCGGAGATTGGATTTGGCTGTATGGGGCTGAACTCTGCCTACAGCAATACCCTCGACAAGCAAGATGCAATCGCCTTAATTCAAGCCGCCGTGGAGCGCGGTGTCACCTTCTTTGATACTGCCGAAATGTATGGACCTTTTACCAATGAAGAATGGGTGGGTGAAGCGCTCAAACCCTATCGCGATCGCGTTGTTATCGCCACGAAGTTTGGCATCAAGTTACAAGACGGCAAGCAAGTGCAGGACAGTCATCCATCCCGAATCAGAGAGTCTGTAGAAGGGTCGCTCAAGCGATTGCAGACCGACGTGATTGATTTGTACTATCAGCATCGGGTAGATACCGAAGTGCCGATCGAAGACGTAGCCGGAACCATCAAGGATTTGATCCGTGAAGGCAAAATCAAACATTGGGGACTCTCAGAACCGGGTGTGCAAACTATTCGTCGGGCACACGCCGTTCAACCTGTCACGGCGGTTGAAAGCGAGTACTCCCTTTGGTGGCGGCGACCGGAAGAAGCGTTGTTGCCTGCTCTGGAAGAATTAGGTATCGGTTTTGTGCCGTTTAGTCCTTTAGGGAAAGGTTACTTGACGGGCAGTATCAGCAAAGACGCAAAATTCGACAAATCCGATTTTCGCAGCATCGTTCCCCGGTTTACACCAGAGGCGCTCGATACCAATCAGGTGTTGGTGGATCTGTTAAAAGAGGTAGCGAACCAGAAGCAAGCTACAGCAGCGCAAATCGCGCTCGCCTGGCTACTGGCGCAAAAGCCCTGGATTGTCCCAATTCCAGGCACAACTAAGCTGCATCGACTGGAAGAAAACATTGGTGCGGCAAACATCGAACTGACACAGGATGAGTTGAAGCGCATCGACGAGGCATTGGCGCAAATTAAAGTGGAAGGCGATCGCTATCCGGAAGAGTTGGAAAAGCGAACAGGAGTGTAGACGGATATTATGACAGCGATAATCGCAAGACAGCAGCCAGAAATTCTGCCTGTCGCTGTCATTTAACACAAAGGAGGCACGTATGACCAATACACAACAGCCTGATAGAACTCAAGCTGCGAGAGTCAGCGAAGCGGCACACAACAATCACGAGGAACTGTTTCCTAACCACAAATCAACCCTGAAAGTCACTGACCCTGAACTGATTGAAGTCTTTGACAACTTCGCCTTCGATGAAGTCATTGCATTGAGCAAGCTGGATACAAAAACAAGGATCATGCTGATTCTGGCATCGATCATTGGCAGTCAGGCAATCAGCGAATTCAAATTCATGGTGGGCGCTGCGCTCAATGTCGGAGTCACACCTGTCGAAATCAAAGAGATTGTGTACCAGTCGGTACCCTACGTGGGGATGGCAAAAGCATTTGATTTCGTTCATGCCACGAATGAAGTGCTGACGAGCCGAGGCATTCAATTACCGTTGCCAGGGCAATCGACCACCAGCCTCGAAACCCGCTATGACAAAGGTCTGGCAGTGCAGAAAGCCATATTCGGTGAAACGATCGAGCAAATGTATGAGCGATCGCCCAAAGATCAGCTACACATTCAAAAGTTTCTATCTGCCAACTGCTTTGGCGACTATTACACCCGCAATGGCATAGACATTAAAGTTAGAGAACTCATCACCCTTTCCATCCTCATCGCTCTCGGTGGAGTTGAATCCCAGGTAAAGGGACACATTCAAGGCAATCTCAATGTTGGAAACGGCAAAGATATGCTGCTGGATCTGATGACGCAATTATTGCCCTGGGTCGGCTATCCCCGCACACTGAATGCCTTGAACTGCCTGAATGAAGTGGCGACGGAGTAATAGCGACTCCCAGCCCCAGACTCGTAACAAACAAGCGTTACTCTTCTTTGCAACATTCACTTTATGCAAGGCATTTTCATTCAATATATTTGCCTCATCTTGATCATTCTTGGGCTGGTCATGATCGCCACTAAGCTGCGACTACCGTACCCGATCGTGCTCGTATTGGGCGGACTCGCGCTGAGTTTCATCGCTCCGTTTTCAAATATTACCATCAACCCGGAACTGGTTTTCCTGATTTTTCTTCCGCCTCTGCTTTATGAAGCGGCATGGCAAGTCTCGTGGAAAGAATTCTGGAAATGGCGAGGGTTAATCATCGGTTTTGCTTTTGTGATCGTCATCTTAACGTCATGCGCGATCGCAGTTGTCTCAAGTGGGTTGATTCCCGGTTTTACTTTAGCGCTGGGCTTTCTTTTAGGTGGCATTATCTCACCGCCTGATGCCGTTTCCGCGACGACGATCATGCGGCGGGTAAGCGTGCCGAAGTCGCTGGTCAGCATTGTCGAAGGCGAAAGTCTGCTCAACGATGCCTCGTCGCTGATCGTGTTTCGCTTCGCGTTGGCGACAGTCATCACCGGACAGTTCCATTTTCAAGAGGCAGCCGTCAACTTCGTTCTCGTTATTTTAATGGGAATCTCGATCGGTCTCGTTGTTGGATTGATTTTCTACGGCATTCACCGTTTATTACCCACAACGTCCAGCATCGAAATCGTTTTCACACTGGTTACGCCCTACTGCATGTATTATTTTGCCGAACACTTTCATGTTTCGGGCGTGCTAGCGGTCGTCAGTGGTGGACTACTCTTATCCAGCAAGCGCAATAGTTTGCTGAGTTATCGGAGCCGGGTTGAGGGTTTAAATGTATGGAATAATCTGGTCTTTGTCTTGAACGGGTTGATTTTTTTGCTCATCGGACTCGAATTGCCGTTTGTCATCCGGCAGCTGGGAAACATTAGTTTAGGCAGTGCCGTTTGGTACGGATCGATCATCGCTTTCGTGCTGATTGTAACCAGGCTGCTTTGCACATTAGGAACTTCTGTTTTGATGAGATTCATGAGTCGTTTTATCACGGTGTCAGACCCGAATCCGGGATGGAGAGGGCCGCTGATTTTCGGTTGGGCAGGAATGCGCGGTGTGGTATCGCTGGCATCTGCACTTTCCGTCCCGATACTCACTCAAGCAGGACAGCCGTTTCCCTATCGTGACCTAATTCTCTTTATCACGTTTATCGTCATTCTCATCACCCTGGTTTTTCAAGGATTAACGCTTCCCTGGCTGATCCGTAAAGTCAACCTCAAGGATAGGTTCACCCTCATCCCTGAACAAAAGCAGGAAATCATCATTCAAAAGAAATTAGCGCAGGCTTCGCTTCGTTTCCTAGAAGAAAAATACAGCCCAGAGCGGGCGCGCAACGAACACTTGGATAATTTGTTCAAGAAGCTCGAAATCGATCTGAAGTTTTTTGATCGCCAACTCGAAGAATCAAATTTCGTCTGGCAAAACTCATTAAAAGGCTATCAATCCATTTACCTGGAAGTGCTGGAGCAACGACGAAATTTATTGAACAAAATGAATCGCCGTGCCGAGTTTGACGAAGAGTTGATCAGGAAGTATCTCTTGTTGACTGACGTGGAAGAATTCAAAGTTCGGGAAATAGGTTTACAGGAATCCGATACCGAGTGAGGAGAAATGATCAGCAACAACACTAAAGGAAAAGCCGTTATCACAGGTGCAAGCAGCGGGTTAGGCAATTGTTATGTGAAAAATTAAAGGAGAAAAATAATGACGACGAACAAGAATGGAAACTACACAGGAAAGGTTGCATTTGTGACCGGGGCAGCGAGCGGCATCGGTCGAGCTACGGCGCTAGCGTTTGCACGTGAAGGCGCTAATCTAGTGGTCGCTGACATTTCAGAACAGGGTAACCAAGAGACGGCCCGCCTGATCAAGGAACTCGGCAAACGGGCGATCGCCGTCCGGTGCGACGTGACGCAAGCCGAGGATGTGAAGGCGGCCCTAGCGAAGACCGTTGAGGCTTTTGGGCGGCTGGACCTAAGCATCGATTGTAGTCTTTGGGTTTGGCATAACCGCTCCTTAGACCAGACCCAACTCATGATGACTGGTTGTGCGATCGGATGGCAGAGATCAACCCCGAATCATAACAGAGTTACTGACTGCAACGCAACCGACGGCAACCACCAGGACTGCGACTGCCTCATCGCGTCTTTCTGATACCATTTCACAAAAAATATGATGTGGATGTAGGTTGGGTTAAGGAACGAAACCCAACACTTCAAAGTCTTGTAATTGTTGGGTTTCACTGAGTTCAAACGCCACTTCACTCAAGTCGGGAAACCCGCTCACGTGAGTGGCTCCCCAACCTACGCGTCTCATTTTTTCCTGGAATTGGTATGAGGCTAAGGATTATGCAACTTAAAGGCAGGTTAGCTTATTTATTTGCCCGATCGCGCAGGAACCAATCTATTGTTTTGAATTGGACTTTTTACAGCAGTATCGTGATAAATTTCTGCTTTAAGGGGCCTGTAAATCAACTCGTACCAATAATGACCGACTCGTGCGTCAAATCCTTGTGGTTGATCGCGCATAAATAAGTGCAGGCATTTTGCAGATTTACCAGGTAATAACTGCCAGGAAAAACAACTTTTATTGCCTTCATGAGGATGTGTTACCGATTCGATATGCAAATTAGTTGCTAAACCGTAAGCGGCATAGGGTTCTGCTGTTGAGCCGACGGCGAACCAATCAGGAACAGGGAAGACTTGCTCAATCTCCTGGGTTTGTCCCATATTCATGTGAGCAAAGTATTGTAGTCCAAAGTCAAGATTGACTATTTCTGCACCTTCTACCCTGTCTTCTTCCGCTTTGGGTTTTCCTTTGACAAATAATTCCTCAATCAAATAATCTGCGCCAGCGTATAAGCTAATAACTCGATAAAGTTCACACAATAAATGACGATTGTGACCAGTAATCGGATCTGGCCCCATATAATCAAAGGGTTCGGAAGCAATGGTAATTGTGGCGCGGACAGAACCACTTGACTGAGATACTAGTCGATAAGAATGATTGAACAAAGAGACTTGATAGTAAGGTGATTTGGGATAAGAAAGTCCCGGTAACTGGAGTTTATTCACCTGCATACAACGTTTCTCTGGATCTTGATCTAACCATTCACCCATTGCGGCCGGGAATGGATCGAGCATTTCTTGGCGATCTAACTGGACGCTGCTAGCTGAACCAGAAAACCAGTTGCGTTCATTATCTTCTGGTGCAGGTATTAAATTAAACCAGATAATCAAGCGGTTATTTACAAACCGGACTCCCCTCTCTCGTCTATCAGGGCCATATACTACTTCTAAGTATGGCTCACCGATTTCTGGGTGTATTGGTTTATCCCGGTATAAGCGGATAAAGGTTGAGGCTAAGACATTATCTTCTGTTCCTGGAGGAATGGGGCGGGGTAATTGGAAAATCAGGGTATCACGGGAAGGATCTTCAGGATCAATTCGGTCAATTTGAGCACTTAGCGGTTGATGTGAAAGGTCACGCAAGTCGCTTAATACGAGTTCCTCTGGTGAAATTTGAAATTGTTGGGCGATCGCTTGCCAGGGTATACTGCAAATACCGCTTCGCCAATAGTTTGAGGGATTAAAAACAGTCAATAAATTAAGGGATGGCACGAGTTCGCCCTCCTTTGAATTATTTATGAAACTGTACCGATGGCTATTGTTTTGAAATCAAGAGAAAAATTGAAGCAATGTTACAGTAAACGATTTTTGTGCTCTAATCCTAAATAGGAGCAAATTAACCAAAAGTGCCGATAAAACAACCTCTGAGGCTGTTCTATGACTGAAATAAATTCTCAACAGCCTATTAATACTGTAGCTAAGATTCTGGAGAGCTACGCATTGGGAAAACGAAACTTTAGCAAAGCGGAACTTGGTGATGCTAATTTACAAGGTGTTGATCTCAAAGGTTCTGACTTTAGCTATGCTGACTTCAGTGCAGCTAACCTCAGTGGTGCTAATCTCAGAGGTACTGACCTAAGCTTTGCCGATCTAAGTGCTGCTAATCTTAGAGATGCTGATTTGAGGGGAGCTTTGTTATTTTCAGCCAATCTTCGCCAAGCTGATTTAGCAGGAGCAAAGTTAGACAAAGCAGATTGCGATCGCAATACTCATTTTCCTGAAGATTTTGACCCAGTTCAGGCGGGTGTGCAAATTAAAGAAGGATAAAGGTTTGCGGATAGACACGAAGAAGAACGCAGAAAAACACTGCATTCCTCTGCGTTTAAAAACCTTTATGGACACTCATTAGTTGTACATTGGCGTTGGCAAAGTAGCAAGCCGAACCATGCTTGGGGATCAGTCCATACTTGTAATGCTTGGAATGCATGGTTATCTAATACCGAGATTAATGTTGGTATGTGAAATTTACGGGAGATTTCGGTACGAATTGTTTCTCCGGCTTGGAGCGAGACTTCAAACTCTAAAGCTTCTAGGATGACGGTTTGATCTGTCAAACTCCGCAGATGCATTTCAATTTGATTGTCTACTCGATTGTAGAAAGCCCAATGAACAAAATTGTTTAGAGAAAAATTACCTTGAAAACGTTGATTGAGATGGTTGAGGATATTGAGGTTAAAGGCTGCGGTGACTCCTTGGGAATCGTTGTAAGCCGCTTCGATAATTTCTATCGGCTTTTGCAAATCTACCCCTAACAGAAAAAATTCTCCTGGTTTTAGAGCTTGTTGAACTTGTGTTAAGAACTTATCGCATTGCTCGTCATTTAAATTCCCCAAGGTACTCCCCAAGAAAATCAGCATCCGATTCTCTAATTCTGCTGGGGGAAGTTGGGCTAATGCTTGTTCGTAAGTTCCTGCTAAACCGCAAAGCTTCAATTTGGGGTATTGACGTAGCAAATCCAAGGCTGTGGTTTTGAGGATACCGCTACTAACATCAATTGGGTAATACTCTAGTTCTTGAACAATCTCACTGTATGCTTCTAGTAACAGACGAGTTTTACGGGAACTACCACTACCTAGTTCAATCAAATGACAAGAACCTGTCATCTGAGCAATTTCGGCAGCGTAGGTTTCTAAGATAGCTTGCTCGGTGCGAGTCGGATAATATTCTGGTAGATCGCAAATCTGCTCAAATAGTTCTGAGCCTCGATCATCGTAGAAATAACGACAGGGCAAAGTTTTCGGATTTTGATTTAGTCCGTCAATTATATCTGTACCTTCATCGACTGATGCGATCGCTGAATTTAAATTAATCCAACGCAAGCGCGAATTCTCTTTTTGTTCAGTCTTCAATTTATTTGTCTCCTGTTATTAGGTGAGATTTTAATTTCCAGCCATGTCAAGCAAGTAGATGCAGACATCAAGTCTGCTCTACTGGTATGAATAATGTAGATTTATGGATTCTTATACTAAGGCGATCGCTTGAGTTTTCTTATCTATCTCAGGTTCCTGATTTTGTGCTTCATATTCACCAAATTGCTGAATGAGTTTAGCAACCAAACCTGTCCATCCAGTTTGATGGCTTGCACCAATTCCTGCTCCGTTATCACCATGAAAATACTCATAAAAAAGAATTAAATCTCGCCAGTGCGGATCGGTTTGGAACTTTTGGGTACTACCATAAACGGGTCTTTGCTCTGAGGCATTTTGCAAGAAAATTCGGATTAATCTTTGAGATAGTTCAGATGCTACTTCCCACAATGTCATCATTTTACCAGAACCTGTAGGACATTCTACTTGGAAATCGTCACCTAAGTAATAATGAAACTTTTGTAGGGATTCAATCAGCAAGAAATTGACTGGAAACCAAACGGGGCCGCGCCAGTTAGAATTACCGCCAAATAAACCACTGCTAGATTCAGCAGGTTCATAATCTACGCAAAATTTAGAACCATCCACATCAAAAATATAGGGATGTTCGGCATGAAATTTAGAAAGGGCGCGAATGCCGTAGGGGCCAAAAAACTCGTTTTCATCAAGCATCTTTTGCAGGATGCTTTTGAGTTTATCCCGTGAGACGATCGCTAGTAATCTTCTAGCGCCCACGCCTTTGGTTACCATACAAGCGACATTTTGCTTCAAGTCAGGGCGATTTTTAATGAACCATTCCAAGCGACTTTTGAAGCCAGGAAGCATATTTAAGGTATCTGGTTCAATGGTTTCAATTGCAAATAGGGGAATTAGTCCCACCATTGAGCGGACTTTTAAAGTAATCTGCCGTTCTGGTAAATGCAGCACATCGTAGTAAAATCCATCTTGAGCATTCCATAAACTGGCTTCTAGTTCGCCGATTTTGTTCATCGCATCGGCAATGTAGAGGAAATGCTCAAAGAATTTTGTGGCAATGTCTTCGTAGACAGGATTAGTTTTTGCCAATTCCAGCGCGATCGCCAACATATTCAGGCAATACATCCCCATCCAACTGGTACCATCAGATTGATCGATGTGTCCACCTGTGGGTAAGGTAGCGCTACGGTCAAATACACCGATATTATCTAAACCTAAAAATCCCCCTTGAAAGACGTTGTTTCCTTCAGCATCTTTGCGATTCACCCACCAGGTGAAATTGAGCATCAATTTCTGAAACACCCGTTCTAAAAATTGTCTATCTGAACGTCCATATACCTTTTGTTCAATCTTGTAAATCCGCCAGCTTGCCCAAGCATGAACAGGGGGGTTAACATCGCTAAATTGCCACTCATAAGCTGGAATTTGCCCATTGGGATGCATATACCATTCCCGCGTCAGCACATCTAACTGGTATTTGGCAAACTCAGGGTCAATAATTGCCAAAGGAATAGTATGGAATGCCAAATCCCAAGCCGCAAACCAAGGATATTCCCACTTGTCAGGCATAGAAAGAATATCTTCATTGTAGAGATGGAACCATTCGTGATTTCTGACCTTGCAACGTTCTGGGGGTGGGGGTGGTGAATTGCGATCGCCTTTGAGCCAATCTTCTAAAATATAGTGGTAGAATTGCTTGCTCCACAGCATTCCCGCAAATGCTTGTCTTTGCACATTACGCATATCTGCATTCAGAGGAAATGGCGTAATGCGTTGATAAAATTCATCTGCTTCTTGCTGTCGGTTCAAAAAAATGGTGTCGAATTCTAAGTTAAAAGGTTCTGTTAAATTTGGTACATCGCTCAGCCGCAATTTGACAGTTTGAGTTTCACCTGCACCAACAGTAACAATATAATTAACAGCGGCTTTTGTACCTACTTTATCAGGATTTACTGCTTGTTTATTTTCAGATACAATGTAATCATTAATGCCATCTTTTACATAGGCAGAGGTATTGACAGTGCCAAACAATCGCTGATTATTTGTCTCATTTTCTGTAAACAGAATCTCACTTGCTTGCTGACAATACAGCCACCTGTTTCCTAAAGTTGGGTGAGAAGCTGCAATAATTTGCCAATTATTACCTGAATTTATTTGTTTGAGAGTAGGTTGATCGCTATCTCCATTCCAAGACCAAGTATTGCGAAACCAGAGGGTAGGTAACAAGTGCAGGGTCTTTGCTTCTGTCCCCCGATTGACTACTTTAATTTGGATGAGAATATCTTCAGCAGAATTTTTGGCATATTCAACGAAGATATCAAAGTAGCGGTTTTCGTCAAATACACCCGTATCTAAAAGTTCAAATTCTGGCTGTTGGCGATTTCGCCGTTGATTTTCTGTAACTAATTGAGAGTAAGGAAAAGCGGCTTGGGGATATTTGTACAGCGCCTTCATGTAAGAATGAGTCGGGGTGCTGTCCAAATAAAAGTAATATTCTTTAACATCTTCCCCATGATTGCCTTCTGTTCCAGTCAATCCAAAGATTCTTTCCTTGAGAATTGAATCTTCGCCATTCCAAAGCGCGATCGCAAAACACAGCCGTTGATGATTATCAGAAATCCCAGCAATACCATCTTCACCCCAACGATAAGCGCGAGAACGAGCCTGATCGTGAGTGAAGTAGTCCCAGGCAGCACCATTGGGGCTATAATCTTCACGTACTGTACCCCATTGGCGATCGCTCAAATATGGGCCCCATCTGCGCCAATGGGCTTGATGATTGTGGGCTGCTGCTAATCTGATTTCTTCCTGGGTTGGAGTTTTCATCATCAGTATCACCCCGTGCCTAATTGCACAATAATTGAGTTCCTTAATTTGCTGTCTGAAGTATCCTGTAGCTACCAAATATCAGGCTGAGTTCCGACTTAAAAGATGCTAGAAATTAGCCCAACATAAATACAGCATATCCTCAGGCAAAACTCATATTTATGGTTTCAACTGATGAGTAACAGTAATTCAAAAAATACCTTTTTTAGTAAATTACAGCGATTTGCAAAATAATTAAGACAGAAGTCATAAAGTGGGTATTGCATCATACCTCAAATGTTTACCGCATCAGCCTTTCTAGGCAATGCCCACCTATGTAAAATTGCTGTTTGAGTTACTTAACTCGCACTTAGCGATGCTCTCAAAGAATAGCCAAAGAATCTAGACACCTGCTTTCGACATATGGGACATTTGTTGATATCTGGTTGATCTGGTGTCAGACCAATTGGCTGCCAAAAAATTTTACTAGTTCCACCTGGGGTAATTTCAACCTCCATGCGGTAACGAATCATCTTCTTGCAAACATAGCAGGGCTTTTCAGTGTATTGGAGCATACTGTAATCCTGTTGTAGCTGAATTGACACTTGATGACTGTGCCAGTACTTCAAATGGAAGCACTTATTTGTCAGCACTTAACAGAAGTATTATGCAAATTTTTTAATTATTTTTTAATAGTTCAATCTTTTGTGAATAAATACTCACTTTCCGATCTCGAAATCCCGCCGTCACCCTTCGAGTGAATCCTACGGATACGCTGCGCGAACGCCAGTTCAACGGCACAGAAACCGACACCACCGACTAGACCACCATAGAATGGTGCGACTAATCGAACATAGATGCGGAGCCGCTTGTCGTTAGACATCGCTTTTGTCAGTATTGAAAGACTATCAACTATTTTCTCTCTACAAAATAAGTGCTTTCCCTGGTAATAATATAAAGAATAGTTACTAGATAACCTTACTATGTACTCGATAGTGATAACTTCTTGAGCTTGATATATAAATCAGATTTAATTTTTGAAAAAACGACCTACTCTTCAAGCTTATGTATAAAAAAATCGCTATTCCTATTTTAAGTCTCACATTTGCAACATTCATGCCTAATATGGTAGTTGCTGAGACTGTGATGCAAAAAGTAGCCAGAACGGGGGTATTAACAGCTGGTACTAGTAGAGATGCAATGCCTTTTGCCTATGTGGATAGTCAAGGAAAGTTAAATGGCTATTCTGTAGATATGCTGACTTTGATTAAAGAGCAATTAGAAAAAGAGCTAGGAAAAAAAATTAAACTGCAATTAGTGGGTCTTAGTCCGTCTGAGCGGATTCCTAAAATAGTTAATCAACAAGTTGATATTGTCTGCGACGCTAGTAGCTTTACATGGCAGCGTGATAAAAAAGTAGACTTTTCTGTCAGCTACGGTGTGACTGGAACTCAATTATTAATCAAGAAAGGAAGTAATCTAGGTTCTCCTGAATCCCTGATTGGTAAACGAATTGGGGTGCTAGCAGGAACTACAAATGAGCAAGCGATCGCTCGTGTACAACCTCAAGCTAAACTGGTGTATTTTAAAACTAGGGCAGAGGGATACACTGCTTTGCAACAAGGCACTCTTGATGCTTTCTCATCCGATAGCATTCTTTTAGAAGCATGGCTGCAAAAGCAAAAAAATTCAGATGCTTTTGCGATCGTACCCGATCGCCCCTATTCACGAGAAGGTATCGCTTGCATGGTGCCTGAAAATAACTCCAAATTATTGGATACAGTTAACTATTCTCTTGTCAAGTTCATGCAAGGATTCGTCAATGGTAATCAACGATATGTCACGATTTTTGACCGTTGGTTTGGACCTCAAGGTACTGTAGCTCTCAACCGGGATTTACGTGATTTGGTAGTGGAAACTATGCAATTGGTTATAGAATTTCGTGAAGAAGTTCCCAAAAGTGACCTCTAGGCTTTCGCAAATGGCTAACTGCACGATCAAAGAATCCCTCAACAAATAGCCGAGGGATTTTCAATCAAATTAGAACCATCCTTCTTGTTCTAAAGTTTCGATTAGCTGCAAACCACGGGGGTCGCCTACACCTAATAATGAGGCTTTAGCGTCTTCTCTGACACCTAAATCTTGGTCTTCGGCAAAAGCTTGAATTAGAGCGTCGATCGCTGTGCCATAAACTATGTTAGATGGTAGTTCGCGGCACAACTGTCCAATTGCCCAGGCGGAGTTACTCCGCACCGGGGCTACTGGGTCTTTAACTAAGGCTTCGATTAGTGGTGGTATTGCGCCTATGATGGCTTCATAACTGACTTCTGCCATCTGTGCCAAGGCACTGGCAGCCCACAAACGCACTGCGGAAATATCAGTTCTTAAGGCGTCGGCTAGGGGTGCTAAAGAACGGCGATCGCGGCAATTTCCTAAAGCCCAAACCACACCTTTACGCACATAACCATTCCAATCCCGGTTCAGTTGAGCAATCAAAGGCTCTACTGCATCGTCACTGGGATTGCGCCCAATACCATAGGCTGCACTCACCCGCACTAAGGGGCAGGTATCAGTTAACAAACGGATGAGATGGGGTGTAGCACGTGCATCTTCAATGTCACAAAAAGCACGCGCTGCTAGCATTCGTTGCTGCGGCTGGGCATTTTCTAACAGAGCTAGCATCACTTCTGGATCGGGTTTTGCCACTTCTGATTCAGCAAGTGGTTCCATGCGATCTAAGGGGCTTTCTAGCTCCACTTCGATATCGAGTAGGCTTAGGTCGTCTTCGTCATACATAATAGTGCAAGAAGGCAGAAGGGCAGAAGAGGCAGTGCGTTCAGTCCCAGACTTGTGGCAACTGCCGTAGCAGAAGGGTGTAATGTTTATAAAAGCTGCTTTTTAGTCACATTTTAACTGCCTAAGCGTTTCTGCCAGACTGCACTAGTTTATTTTTCCATATTGAGTGATTTTACCATCCATAGGGATTGGGTTTGATAACCAAGTTGATTGTAAAGATTCAATGCTGCTTGGTTGGATTGAAATACTTGTAACCCAATCTGGCGATCGCCTCTTTGAGTTGCCCAATTTTCTATATATCTCATCAAAGCTGTACCAATACCTCGCCGCCGATGTTCTGGCACAACATAGAGAAGAAAGATGTGAGCATGACGGCTTCCTCCGACTTGATCTATGGCATTTCCTACCCACAGGCAAGCAACGGGAGAAGACGCAGAGACATGGTAAGACGGAGACACGGAGAGTTCTTTCCCTGCGTCCCCCCGTCCCCCCCTCTTTGTACCTTCTTCCCCTGCTTCCTCATCTACCCACCACAAAGGCGTATTACTAGAAAAGTATTGCTCGACTGTTTGGGCGAGATGGGAAAAATCCCCTTGCGGAAAAATATCCTGGTAACTTCGTTGCATGAACTTTACCAGTAGCGCCCGATCCAAGGCGGAGCCAAGGCGAATACTGTACCCTGGTAGCAGTTGCTCAGGCACTTTTGACACTAATTTGGGTTAGCTAATTGAGTTATGGGCTGGGACAATTAACCCTACTTCTTCAATTGGTGCAGGTGCAGCCATATCAGAAGGTAAAAAGATGCGGGCGCTGACTGCTACTAGGGCAAGGATAAATACTAGCACTACCAGCAAAGGAGCAATGTATTGACGAAAAATAGCCATATTTGGATAAGAAAAAGCTAGGTAGCTTTTTAAGAAACTAGCTGTAGATTTGTAAAGTTTTCTTGATTTATTTTAGCGATGTTCTGGCAATAACAAACAAAAGCTATCAGCGATCGCGAAGCACAGCCGTGTTAGCGTTGATCGCGATCCCAGTCTTCAATGACTTTCTCAACATACCAATTTTCCTCCATACCAGGATAATTTTGCTTGGCTTGCGCAATTAAGCGTTCAGCAGTGTCTATGTCACCATCTAATCTAGCAATCAGTCTATTTTTGAGATCGCTTTCATAAAGAAAGTCATCTGTCTGATTTGAAATTCCACTATTAAATGACTGTGACTGCTCTCTACGCAATTGCCAAAATAAAACATAGTACAGGGTACCAAAAATTAAAATCAGGCTGAGTGTTCCCAACAAAGTTAGTAGGTTAAAGCCTAGAAATCCTAATACTAACTGCGAGAGAACGTAGCCTAGTAGCAGGCCAGTCAGCAAGAGGATAAACGTCCCGACAATAATCACTACTTGGTTTCCCATACATCCTCATCTTCTTCTAATCCTGGTCTAGGAATTGCTACTGGCTTGGGGTTCCAGGGGGCAAAAAATGGTAACAACAGTAATCCTGGTAAAGCTGCTAGTGCTGTGAGCAGAAAGAATGTAGACCAGCCTGTGGCTTGGGCCCATACACCTGCGGGAGCCGTAAGGATATCTCTACTAAAACCTTGCAAACTGGAAAGTAAAGCGTACTGAGTCGCAGAAAAGCTAGGGTTACAAAGACTCATCAAAAATGCTACAAAAGCAGCTGTTTCTAAGCCAGCACAGAATTGTTCTATATTTACAGCAGCTATCATTAGATAGTAATTTTTACCTACAAGTGCTAATGCAAAGAAGGCTAGATTGCCGACAGCTTGAAGTATAGCGAAGATCCACAAAGAGCGATTAACACCAATTTTGGTCATTATTGCACCTGCTGCCAAGGTAGCAACAATGGTGGCAAAAATTCCTAAAGCTCCAGGAAATGCTATGTCGGATTGAGTGAAATGTAAGCCTTTATCTAACAAAAATGGGGTAGATACATTCTTCAATAGGGAATCTCCTAACTTGTAGATAACAATGAAAATTAGAATTAAAAGTGCTTGAAGTAAACCATTACGTTGGGTAAATTCCACAAAAGGTAATTTAACAGCAGCGTATAAAGTTTGAGGAGGTCGATTCTGTAAAACTGGTTCGGGTGCAAATACAGAACTTACCACGCCTACAAGCATTAATAGGGACATCAATAAGTACACTACTTGCCAAGGCATTCTATCTGCCAAAAACAAGGTGACATAACCTGTAACCAGAATGGCAATCCGATACCCCAATAGATAAATCGAAGCCCCAGCACCTCTTTCTTGGGCTTCAACTATATCAGTACGGTAAGCATCAACTAAAATGTCTTGACTGGCACTAAAAAAAGCAACGGCTACCGCAGCAATTACCAAAGGTTGCAGTCCTTGGGATGGATTTTGTAAAGCCATCGCAACGATACCTAATAGTAATGCTACTTGGGTAATCACTAGCCAGCCTCGACGTCGCCCCAAAAACGGGGGTACAAATCTATCAAGTAAAGGCGACCAGAGAAATTTTAGAGAATAAGGCAATTTTACTAGACTAAAAGCTGCGATCGCAGCCAAGCCAATTCCTTCTTTCGTCAACCAAGCTTGTAATGTCTGACTGGTTAGATATAACGGTAACCCAGATGAAAACCCCAAAAATAACAAAGCTCCCATCTTACGACTGCTAAAAACTTTTAGCAGCGACTGATTTACATTCATACTTGAAACTTCCTTCCTACCTCTTGTGATTTGCAGTTATCTTGCCATAGCTGCCGGATGATTTCACGCAAATATACAAAATAAGGAATAGGGAAGGGGGTATAGGGATAAGGTAACTAGTCATCAATATCCAATGCCCAATGCCCAAATTAAACTTGATAAACCTGATGCTCTCTAATTTCTACCCCATGTGCGGCAAGGCATTTTTTCCAACCTTCACGGGTGCCAATATCACTTTTTTGCTTGAGCAGCCCTAATTGCTGTTCTTGTTGGGTGAGTTTAGCAAATTCTTCGTAGCGCGGGTAGTTGGGTGTGACAAAGGTTTCTTTACGATGCAGAATTGGGGGATTTGCTCTGGTTTGGTAGTCGCGGTGAGTGATTTTTAAAGTAAGAAAGTCAATAATGATGCTGGCTTTTAAGGCGGGATGGGGATCAGTGTCGAAGTCGGGGTAAAACAGATAGCAGATTTGCGGTTTGTCGGTGCAATATTTAATTAAGGTGGCACCATCTACACGCCCAATGGTACGGCTGGCGCAACCTTCATAAATTCGCAGCAAAGCATCGAGTTCTGTAAGGGCAGAAACATGGACATATAAAGCACCACGGGTATGTTTGCCAATTTTGCTTTTTTCGCAGGCTGTTTGTACAACTCTAGGTTGACCTAAGCTAAAAAGTTTTTGGTCGGCGACTGCACAAGCTTCTTCATAACTTCCAAAAAAAGCTTTGATGTCGTGTCGCATTTCTGGAGCTAGCTTATGCCATGACGGACGTTGCTCGAAGTGGGTGAGGGCAAGATAAACTTGGATATCCAAAGAACGACGGTAGGCGATCGCATCCCATTCTGCTTCATCGGTAGCTTGTAATACTACACTAAAAGCACGGCGGAAGTTACCAAATTCACTCAGTAATTCCTGTTCATTGCTCAATTCACCTTTGACTGGTAATCTCCCGCGTTTGGTGAAAAAAGCCATCAATGGTGCGAGAAGTTCTTGGTAATCTTCAAACCGCTTGCTAGGGATGCGGATTCGTGGGGTAGAACTTCGAGAAAAGAAGCGAATAGCTTTGTAATTTTCTTTTTCAGTTTCATCTCGAAATACAAAGTAAACGCCTAAAGCCACGGGTACAGCATCTACATTCAGTACTTCATCAATGTAAGTTTTGAGTTCTTCTTGTTCGTAATATTTCTGAAAAGTATTGCGACGGGTAACAATGCCATCGCTGTAAGCTAATTGTGTCTTACTGGGAGCATTAATGAGAATTTGAGCAGCGACAATTAAGACTTTGCGGGTGAGTTCCCAAGCTTTAATTAAGCTTTCGCGCCGTTCCTGGGGGTCTTCTATAACGTTGAGGACATAACCCAAATTGACAACATCGGCGGCGGTAATTTGCTCATCGGGATAGTAGTATGGGTCCCAACCTGCGCTGGTGTAACCTAAGTTTGCCACACGCTGGACATCGCCACCGTAGCCGCAACCGTAATCAAAAAACGTAGTCTCTTGATTGATGATTGCCGATTCTATCGCCAATCGTACAGGGCGAGAGATGTCAATACGGGCGATCGCAGCTCGATGACGCTCAATTTCTACATAGCTCTCTACCATAAGAGCATTTCAAGATATTGAAAGGATTTAGGTGTGTTAGCAGCAGCATAACGCACCATGTTTTATATCCTGTCAATCTTTCAGTGCTAATTCAATTAAATCTTCAATTTTCTTGATATTTGGATCGCCAGCTAAGTAACCAATTCCCCGATGTAAATGCAGGCGAAATTGGGTGGCCAGGGTTTCTTTGTCGGTAAGATAGCCGTCGTTATGACAGCGTTGCTTCAAGGCTAGGAGGAGGATATCTGACATTTCGCCGCCAAAGACGCGCCAGGTCATTTCCACATTACTATCTTGGGGAATGGGTACGGGGGAAGGTGGAGTGGGTTCTGCAAGGGAACGACAAAATGCCCAACGGCATAATATATTCCATTGGTCAATTTTGGTGTTGCGGCGGAGTTTGAGTAGTTGGTCTTTGGCTGTTTGAGAAAGTTTTATTCTTTCGATTGGGGATTCCATAGGTTATTAAGTAACGAACAACAGAGGCGCAGAGAACACAGAGAAATAGAGTTACCAAAAATATCCAGGTTGTATAGTTGTTTGGCGAGTATTGGAGTTGTATTTGAGGAGATATTCGTGGGCGATCGCTTCATTTTCTCTCAGTGTCTCTACTTCTTTTTTACCAATTTCGGTGTCAGTAGAAAGCAAAATCACTTGATGGCTGGCGGCAGGAAAGTATTTCTCGACTAGGTTTTGGCGGTGAGAGGAGTCGAGTCTGCCGAGAGGCGTGTCTATTGCTACTGGTAGGCGGAGTCCAGAGACTTTGGCAAGTCCCCAAAGGAATGCGATCGCCAGAAGTTGTTTTTCCCCTGCTGACAGGCGATGTTTCGGGACAGGTTTACCATCAAAATCGAAAAGAGATAAGGCAAAGGTTTTGGTATCAATAGCGATGCGATAGACTAAATCAGATTTATGTAGTAGATAAAGGAAACAATTTTTTACCTCTTCTTCTAATTTATTAAGTTTTCTCAGAGTTAGTTTTTCTCGAAAAACTTTCAGCGTTTCTTGAACTTTAGCGGCTGAAGTAATAATATGTTCTCTATTTTTAGTATCAATATTTTTTTCGGTATAATCTTTTAATTCTTTTTTTGTCTGTTCTAGAGTATCTGTTAATTCAGCTAAGTGTTGGCGAGTCGTTTCATAAATAGCTTTAGCTTGAGCAACTTGGTTTTGTGCTTCTTCTACGGCATCACGCAGCTTTTGATAAGCTTCAGGTTCTGCTGCTGTTTGCACTTGTCTAGCTAAAACAATTAGTTCTTCTTCTAGATTTTTGAGATTAGATAATTGTTGTTTTGCCGAAGTTTTAGCATTTTTTACATGGTATATGAAATTATCTAATTGGCTTAAACTTTCCTCGTCAGCTAATAACCAAGGAGCTTCCACTTGAGAGTAATCTGTATATAAATTATCAACATCTTCAACTAAAAAAGACTGAATTTTATCAACCTGCTCTGAAGTAATTTTTAACTCACTGAGCCATTTAAGTAAACGTTTATCTCGCTCTAGTAAAACATCTCTGGCTAACTGTACTTGTTGATAGCGAAATTCTTTTGCTCCCTGTACTTGTACCTGACTCAGTAAATTAGGAATTAACGCCAATGGTAAAACATCAGCAGCTAAGTCACACATAGACTGTCTAATATTCTCGGCGGCGGTATTTCTTTCCATTTGTTGTTGTTCTAGCTGATTGCGTTCAGCCGCGATTTTGCCGCCTTCAGACACAAATTTATCTAAAGCTTCTCGCTGGATAATTTCTAATTCTTCAACTTGATTTTTGTAACTAGCTAACTTTTCTTCTATAACTTGATAATCTTCGTGTTGTTCTATTAACCTTTGTTCAATTTCCTCTAGGTCAGCTAAATCTTTAGTATCAGCAATTTCTTTACGTTTACGATTGACTAAAATTTCCAAGTCAACTGCTAATTTATCCGCCAACTCTAAACCTAAAAGTCCGCGAATAGCTTCAATCACAATTTGGGGTGGTGTTTCTTGTTCTGCAAGTTCTTTAACTTGTTCCCCGTCAAATAAAAATAAGTTAGAAATACCTAAAGGTAGAAGATTCTCTATATAGTCATCCCAAATATTCACTAGAGAATCAACAGGCCAGGTGTCATCATCGCCTAAAATTCCTAGTGCATCTTTACCGTCTTTAGGGTTTTTTTCCCAAGTTCTAACAATGCGATATTTTATTGGCTTATCGTCTTCAATATGTTCAAACAGTAATTCAATCCTAGTTTTTTCAGTAGGGTTAGCCTTACTATTAACGCATTGAGTTAAAAAATCTGCGTAGCTGAGATTACCACGAGTAGAGCATTGAGCACGTTGCCCATATAGAGCAAGGCGTATAGAATCCATAAGAGTAGTTTTTCCACCACCATTCATCCCACCTAGAAGAATAATTGGACGGGCATTTTCTCCACTTCTTGGGTCAAGTTTGATTACTTGTCTTCCAGCGTAGGGGCCAAAGTTTTGTAGAACTAGTTCAAGAAATATCATTGCAATTAGAGTGAAGATAAAATAATATTTTCGGCAAATTAAAATTGCCCAATATCATCTCTTTTTTGTAGTGTGGGCAATGCCCACACTACCATATTTTTCATTAATTGAAATCAAATCAGGTTGTCACAATATGCCTTGTTAATATACTCATGACTTCGCCAGGGTTAGGACTCGGTAATAGAGGACTCCATTCGTTGACTTGCGCAAAACCTAGTTTGTAGAGAGTGAGAATTGTGTTGTTGACGCCTGATTTAGTTCCAAAAATTACTACTTTTACAGACTCTCTTCCTGGCGTTGTTTCTTGAGAATTATCAGATGAAACAAGAGGTGTAGATGCTGGAAAGGCATCTGCCAAAAAGCTTTTCGTCATTGGGATTTACCTGTTTGTTGGTAAGATGCTCTGTTACCTAATGGCAACATTACTATTTTAAACCTTTAGTTACCCATCGGTAACATTTACTAGGTCATAAGCCTTTGACACAATCAAAGGCATGGGAAAAGCAGGAAAAGCGCTGAGACAGGTGTTAGACATTTATGGCATTAGCCAAAACAAGTTAGCAGTAACGATGGGAACAGGACGACCAAATGTTCACCGTTGGGTAAACGAGATTAGAGACCCTGTTGCCGATACTGTGCTAGAAATTCGGGATGCATTGAAAAAAATTAACCCAGTCGCAGCGCAGGAGTTTATCAGGCTTTACTTGGGAGACGCTGACGAAGATGAGAATCATCAGTAGGGGCACGGCATCCAAAGACTTGGGGTAAGATAGACAACTTATCGGTGCCGTGCCCCTACAATTGGGATGTTTTCATTTGAAAATCCTTTATGGCTTTGTCTGTTGATTTTTAAATTTCATGCTTGCCCATGTCTTTGTTTCAAGATCAGATTGTGTAACATTGGTTGTGTCCACTGGCGTATCTGGTGCGGTAAAGTCTGCTAAAGTTAGCTGCTTGACCTTTTCAACATCACCTTGTTCAACAGCTGTTTTCAAATCTCGTTTTAAATGAGCATTTTTCACTGCTTCATCTTTAGAACGGGAACTGGTAGCAAAGCATTTTTCTAAGGTGTCGTAAATTCCCACACGACGGGACATTTTCCGAAATTGGCGTTCTGTATCCAAAAGTTTCGCCATTAGTTCCAAGTGCATTGCATCATCTGCACAAATTTCTTCTAGTACAGCCCATTCATCGCTACCTAATAGACTCAGGTCAGCGCCAGGACGCGGATCTTTAAATTCTTCGCCAGTTACTTCTTGATAAATGCGGGGTAAGCTATCGTCAAATTCATGTTTTTCTTCTAGCCATATACGGCGAATAGCACTCAGTTCTTCTAAAGTTATTAAAGTAATATCGCGCATATTTTCTGGTGCTGTGTGACGGATTTGTGTTTGCGCTTCTAATAACCGTCTAAGCCAATGCTCACGCCAAAATTTGGTATAGGGACCAGGTATTGGCACAACGGAAGTTTCTCCGTTTTTAGTATGTTCAAATAGTTGGACATCACCCCAAATTCTTCTAAAATCTCTCTTTTCCCAGTCTTCTTTAATGTCTAGTTCATTACGAATATCAAGTAGAGGTTGCATCCATTCTTTCTCTTCATCATTCTGGATCATCGCCTCCATTGATTTATCCTGACTTACCAGTGTGCAAACCCAACAACCAAAACGGGAATCGCCACAACTAGGAGTAGAAGTATCAACAACTAGAGGACATTCATTATCTGCTGTTGCACCTCGATAAATATTAAATAAATCCTTGTTGTTACCGCCCCAAGGATTTGTCCATTGCATTAAGTAAAGCCATACTTCATCATTACGCCAATCTTCGATAGGAGTATAAACTAGTGAGTTGATTAAACTGGCTCTTGGACTGAGGCGATCGCGCACCCTTTTTTCTTCGTGTTTCTCCATTGTGGCTGCTCGTTTGGTACTTTCAGCCTTACGCATACCCAATACAAGAATTACTTCACCATTTTCTCGAACCATGTTGCGGATAAAAGTATTGGCAGGCTGAATTTTTAACCTCTCGGTACACCACCTAAAGCGTATACGGGGTGCAGGGTAACCTTTACCAATTAAGTTCACCCAAAAGGTATCTTTGACTGCGGGATAAAGCAGATGGGTTTCAAACGGCATTCCTTGTTCTTTTGCAGCAGATTGTAACTGCTGCATAGATTGACGAACCCAGGCTGCAACAATAGGATTTTCTACTTGAGTATCTGTAGTAATTACATGGATTGTTTTAGTTCTTTTTTCTGGCGGGAGAGGGGCGATCGCATTCCAAACAAGCTGTAAAACTGCGCTAGAATCTTTTCCCCAAGATACGCCTATAATCCAAGGTATTGCATCTAAACAATACAATTCTTGAATTTCAGTAGTTAGAGCTTGGATCTCTTCCACTAACTCTGCTACAGTACGTGTCTGCTGACCTTTATTTTCTGATTGTTGTGCTTCAGTCATTGCTCCCTACCTTTGGATATCTGGGCTTTACCTCATTTTTTCTATCTACGCAAATTGAATGAACGGGTTGCCAAAAAGTTTTTAAAAACTGCTCAACTAGTATCTAACTTTTTGGACAATATAGCTACACTACATAAATAAGTTTTTAAAAATTAACATGAGAGACACTGCATCTGATCCTACTGCCAATATTGTTAGAGAGTACCTAGACAGAGAAAACAAGGAAAAAGAAGTACTAGCATTACTTATAGAGAAATTTTTAGAGAAAAAAGACCAGATTCTCGTTCAAAAAACTGAAATGGGGGGTACAGAGGCTTATGTCGGGTCTGTAACTCTAGAATGGTTTGCGGGTCGGGTTCACTTCGCCTCTGGTTTACCCTTACTGCAAAAAAAATATAATCCCGAGACAGATAACATCGAAATTGACGCAGATAGCATTGACGAAATTCAACAGCGTCCCCTTGACTGGTCACGCCAAGCACCACTAGTTCAGTATTTAGCAGCAAGAAAAAACCATAAGTTTCCCCCAGTGTTAGTGGTAATTAATCAACCTTGGGTGGATAAACATAAAGCTGCTGAATGGGATAGCGAAGGACGTGCCAGAAACTCTACTACTAATTTTACACCTCTAGATAAAGATGGTAAGGTCGGCTTACTGAATGTTTCTGAGGAAACCGTAAGCATTTATGCACTTGATGGTCAACATCGGCTGATGGGAGTGCAGGGTTTAATAGAGTTAATTAAAACTGGCAAACTCCAGCGATATAAAAAAGATAAAACGGCTGATGATAGTTTTATCACGGTGTCAGATTTAATCGAACAATATCAAGTAGATCCTAATTATTTACAAAGTCTACCTAAGGAAAAAATTGGTATTGAATTTATTTGTGCGGTGAATGCTGGGGAAACTCGCACTGAAGCCAGGCGGAGAGTTAGGTCTGTTTTTGTTCATGTTAATCTGATGGCTGCACCCTTAACTAAAGGACAGTTAGCACAACTAAATGAAGATGATGGTTTTGCAATTGTGGCGCGAAAAATTGCAGTTACTCACTCACTTTTGGAACAAAAACAAAATCGTAACCCCCGCGTTAATTGGAATAGTGCAACAGTAGCAGCAAATTCTACGGTTTTGACAACTTTGCAAGCGTTACAAGATATGTCAGAGAGATATTTAGGTTATAAGTTTCCCCACTGGAAACCTTTTGAGAGAGGTCTAATTCCCATGCGTCCAGAAGATGAGGAAATTGAACAGGGAATTGCAGAATTCAGCAAACTTTTTGATAATTTGGCAAGCTTACCTAGTTATAAGATTTTGGAACACGAGGATACACCAATTTTAAGAAGGTTTAGCTTTGAAAAAGGCGGCGGTGAGGGAAATATGCTTTTCCGTCCTGTAGCGCAAGTGGCTTTGGCGCAAGCTTTGGGATTTTTGGTTTTTAAAAAAGGTTTGTCTCTAACCAGCATTTTTAAGAAATTACGAAAGTTTGACCAGCAAGGCGGTTTTACTGGTATGGAATATCCGCAGTCTCTTTGGTATGGCATTTTGTATGATCCTAATAAAAAGCGAGTACAGGTTTCAGGAAAGGAATTGGCAACCAAGTTATTAATTTATATTCTCGGTGGAATTCAGGATTCAATGGAACGTGCTGAACTTCGTAAGGCTTTGGCTAATGCTAGAACTGTAGAAAATAAAACTATAGGGTTTGATGGTGAGTTTGTTGAACCTAAAGAAGTTGGATTGCCAAATTTACTGTAATTTGATTCTTGATTAAATACATGAAATATTATCTAAGATTTTTTATCTATCCTTGATAATATTTCTGTAATTTAACTTTCAGGATTTTCATTCATAACTTCTTGCCTAAGCTTTTCAAAACGTTTTTCTAGTAAAGCTTTAAGCACTGCCTTTGCAATTTTTTGCTGTTTTTCTTCTGAAGCTAGCAATATATCTCTGTATTCGTACTCAATTGCCTCAACAGAAAGTAAATGATGATGCAAGAAATCTAGACTTTCTTGATTACCTTCAAGTGCTGATTGAAGTTCTAATTTTACAAAAGATGGGTGATCTGACCAATAGCGATTTGCTTTAGCAGAAATCCAAGAATAATTTAAAGGAGAGTTTATAGGATGATCATCATTTCTCTCTATTTTTTCTCCTGTAAATTTATACCACGAATTTACAGCATAAAGATGATCGGCTTGAAGATCATTACGACCAGCGTGAAGTGGAGTGCCACGCCTAAGTTCATGGTCATTCTCACTCTTATCTCTAAATTTAAAATCCGATAAACCATTCCTGAGAGTAAATGCAAGAATTGCTAAACCCATTGTTCTATTAGCAGATGTCATAAGTATATCTTTGGTAGAGTAACCATCTGCATCACATATCATTTCAAAACGATTTCCTAATTTTCCATTAGACCCTACTATAGGAATCTCAGTAAAACGGCTTCTTTCATCACATCCTTCATAACTTAGATCGGAAACTTCGTCCCATTTGATTGTTGGTTTAGATAAATATGCTAACAATCTTGGAATATCTGCCAAAACTCGCTTGTCTATGGAAGAGTGAGCTTTTTGATAAGCACCGCCAAAAATAGAACCCCAATACCACCACTGGATTTTTTTCATTAAAGTACCAGATGGATCTTGATACAACTTATTCCATACAGAGTCAGTTAGTACTGTTGCTAACACCAGATCCATCTGGCGATATGGAAAATATGATAATTTGGGAAACCCAAGCCTTGCTTTTATGAATAAGTAAGCACGTAGCAGTTGTTTAGCTGCTTGTTCTTGAATTTTTTGAACTGTCTGACGAGATAAGTTAAGGATAAGTTTATCTGAATATCCCCAATCTTCAAGTTGCAAAATCGAACGGGCTGCTTCTTGAGCATTGGAAAAACTAGAAAGCGGATTAGTTCTAGTTGACCAATCATCACCTAAAGCTTCTGATAACTTTGCATGTAATACAATTGTTTGTGCAAAAGATCGAGCAATAGATTCTGGAAACTTGAAACCTCTAACTACTTGTTCAGCCTCTTCATTTTTTTCACCGAGAAAATCACCTATATTCCAAAAACTATCTATACCATCTACTCTTGCAGGTTCTGGTAAAAGTTTTATATACTTTTTAAAATCTTTCAGACTTTGAGAACAAGCTGACTTCATTATATCTCTAAGGCTAGACTCTGTTGTTGTAGTCTTAGCCACTAATAAATCAAAAGTTTCTAATTCAACACCACCCATATTAATTACTGAAAAAATACCTGAGAGCCGATTAAATTCTTTTGATGGTACTTCCAGTACTGGGAATTGGAAATTTATAAGATTATCTAGCATTCTCTCAATTGTTGCTTTCCAACTTGAAAAACTTCGTCTCAGCTTTTTCCATTCTTCGTCATACTTTTTTTGGTCAATTACATTAGTTTGTAAACTCTCTTTTAGCTTTTTGCCTTCCTGAGTTTTGCCAATAATAATGTCTTGTCTTTCATCGAACAAATCTATTAGAAAATTAGCAGGATCAAACTGAAGAGACTTATCATCATCATTTTCAATATATAATTTGTCTAAAGGAAGATAAATTCCTTCCTCTATGCCAGCTTGTTTTTGTAATTCTTTAACAGTACAAAAATCAGCTAAATCTGATTCACTTTTTTCATAATAGAAAGGACTAATTTTATCAGTTTTTTTGTACTTTATATAGACAAATGCTTCGCAAACCTCTTCGTGCTGCATTTCACGAATATTTGGCCATTTTAAATCAACTAATCCAAGTTTATTAAGATTCAAAAACCATCTTAGTCTATAATTTCTATTAAGTTCACTGCCATCAGCGAAGTGATATGTTGTACCAAAAATAAGGTCAAGAGCAGTTAACCTCTGTTGTCCATCTAAAAGATAATCACAAGAATAAGGTTCACCTTTTTGTAAGTATTGTGTTGCTTTTAACCCCTCAACTTCTTTCAAATTTAGATTTGCTTTTTTTAAAAAAATGTCACGTAAAGCCTTCTCAGGTATAGATAAAGGCTTATTAACAGACATAGTTCTACTGTCAGCTTCTGTACCAATTAGAGCTTGACCAACAGGATACTCTAATACTATGGAAGCTAGAAGAGACTGCCAACGTTCTGGATTCCAGACAAATGGACGTTGAAAGTTAGGTAATAGTAGCTCTCCTTTACGCAATGAATACAGTAGTTGTCCAAGAGTTTTTGACATTATTAAATCCTTAAAAATTAAAAATTAAATAGATTAAGTAGTTATTGTATATATTTCATTGAAGAGTATGTTTTAAAATAAAAATCTACTTAGATCGAATTCTGCTTGTTGGTCTTGCTGGAATCTTGCGGAACTTAGAACTAACAGCAGCCTCTCTGAGTAATCTACTGCTCCTCGCATCTCATTTTGTAATATTTCTAGACCACCATTAGCATATTCTTCAAATAACCTAAGGCGTTGATTTTCATATTTTTCATTATCTACAGATAAAATATCAAGCTCTTTCTCTTCAACAATTGCTAATAATTTAATGATTTGGTCATATCCCTTAATCAGAAAATGCTCTTGTCCTATGGGTGATGGTTCTCGTTTAGAAATTTCTCCTAAGGGTACGCGCTTTTTATGCTTTGCACCCAAAGCAGCAGCAAAGACAATCACATCAGCAAAGGTTTGAAAAGGCCCTGTACCACCATCTGAAGAGGTTAATGCTTTCACTAAATCTGCTTTGTCTTTAGCTACCCTGATTCTGCCCGTTTCTGCCATGACTTAAATAACAAATTTGTGGATATTGTAACCGAAAGCTAGAGCGATCGCCCCATAGTCACATCATTTTATACTCAGTAAAAGAGCGATCGCACTACTTCATCCCAACATCCAAGCGATCGCCTTATCTTCTCTCTGCGCCTCTGCGTCTCTGTAGTTCGTTTTTCCTAATCACCAATCTCGTTTCACCTCAACAACCTCTGTATACTCAAACTCATTGGGACTTTGCCGCACTAGAGGATATCTTTCCCCACCCAATTCAATATAATCTTGTTCGCAATCTGGCTTTGAAGAAAAGTAAGTTAACACATATTCTCTCCCGATTCTGTCTGCCATTTCTTCTTCAACTTCACCCCGCCACTGTGTCTTTGTCACCAACACAATTAACTGATTTGCTAACTTAGGAATTGTCTGCGCAATATGTCGCCGAGAAATTTCATCTAAGCTACCAAAAGGCGAATCCATGACAATTGGAAATGTGCTGCTTTCTGGTAACATCAGCATTTTCCGTTTTTCACTCCATTCTCGGACTCTATCAATAATGCTGGCAATAAAAGATAAACTGAGAATTTGATTTTCCCCAGTGGAAGCTGCAACTGGTGCTTCTACTCCGGCGGTGTTTTCTATTAATGTCAGTTCATATTTATCACTAATTTTGGGAATATAAGGAGTAAAGGATATATCTGCAAATATCTCCTGTACCCGCTTCTCTAGTTGCAGGCGAAATTGCTTTTCTTGCCGATTTCGTACTTCTGTTAACCTTTCAATTGCATCTTGAGTGGCGTTAATCCGCCGCTGTGCTAATGCTTGTCGTTCTTCGTTCAGTTTTTGCTTGGCAATTTGTTTACCTAAAGCTTCTATTTCTGTTGTGAAGTGGGCAATTTGTTGTTGGTTAGCACCTTGTTCTCTATTTAATTCATCAATTTTATTTTCAATTTCATCTAAGCGTTTCTGTAAGCTGCTAATTTCTTCGTTAGCATCTTTACGCAATCGATCTTGAATATTATCTAATTCATTTTCAATTTGCGAGATATTTTGTCTTAATTGGTTAATTCTCGCTTGTTCTCTGTCAACTTCTTCCCAAAATGCCGTCGCTTGCTTATCAATTTCATCAACTTGGGCACTCATGCGAATCGCCGTTTCTTCCACAGCCGAAGAACCTGCTTTATCTAACCAGATAATCACATTGTTATGAGAATGACTACCTGCATTTAAATCTGTACCACAAATACAACGTTGAGAATTAAGTAACTCATTTACAAACTCCCGCGAAATGCCTGAAGTTAATTCACCACTCTGCTTCAAATCATGCATGATTTCCCGAAACTGGGCTGTAATTTCAGAAAGTAAAACTGTGTAACCCCGTGCAGAAATAATTTTTTTTAAGGCTTCTCGATTCTTTTTATAATCTTCCTTATACGTTTCCTTCTGCGATTCTAAATTTTGACAACGTTCCTGCAATTCCTTCGCCGCACTCAGTTCGCGTAAGCGGTTACTCGTCTCTTTCTTTAAAGTTTGCTGATATTCTAACTCTTGTTGAATTTCTGTTTGGCGTTTGGTAATGCTTTCAATCTCCCGTTCTATTTTTTCTTGCTGTCGCAAAAGCTGTTTGATTTCGGAATCCCCAATGGCTTTTAAGTCATTTTCTAAACTTTTTTTCGCTTCTCCCAAATGTTTAATTGAACGGTTAATTACCTCTACACCCAAGAATATCTTTGTGGCTTCAGCAATTTCCGCTTTTTTATCAGAACGGACTATTTCTTCAATCCGTTCGCCGTCAAAGAAAAAATATTGATGCAAACTCGCAGGTAAAATTTGATTGATGATATCTTCTGGTTGCTGGGGTGGGAAATACCATTTACCATCATCCCCACCTACCCACATAGTTAACTGAGTTTTACTAGCTTCAAAATCATTCTCGTTTTTATAAACTCGGCTGGAACGTTTTACACGGTAGCGCTTACCTTCATGTTCCCAGCCAATTTCTACCCAACATTCTACCGCTTGTTTGTGTTTCGCTTCAGCGATCGCTCTTTTATTAACTAGCTGTTCTACTGAGGCAAATGCTGCACTAAACTTTTCATATAGTACCCAAGTAAAGGCATTGAGTAAACTGGTTTTTCCAGAGCCATTATTGCCATGAATAATCGTGGTGTTAAGAACATCTCCGCCGGAAATTACTATCTCTGGTGTCGTTCCATAAAAGGAGCGAAAATTACACAGCTTAATTGAAGTCAGCTTCATCGCACCTCTTCCTTAACAATCACCAAAATTTCATCGTTAATGTGACTATTAATTCTCTTCTCTAATCTGCCTTTTTCCAGCTTCCATACCCGTTCAATAATCTGCCGCACTTCTGGTGGGGCGCTGGTAATTGGCTCCTGCACATCATCAATATTTTGGTCTGCTGACATGGCGGATTGTAGCTACTTTTTCTTTTTATTTTACCTGTATCTTCTACTGCGATCGCATCCGTTAAGCCACGGTTTGTCTTATCTTTAATTTCTCAAATTTTTTGTGGGGAAGGCTTTATGGTGAGGTTATATGCTGGTATACTGTAAGTATTTAATATAATAGATTAGTAGCGCCTTGAAAAATTTTGCCTACATCTCATTATATTAATGACCTAATATTATTATCCTATATATTTGTCGCTAACTATTAGACTTCTTGCAAAAATACGAATCAGCAAAAAAGGAACCACAGATGAACACAGATAAACACAGATAGTTTATCGGCGTTCATCGGCGGTTCATATATCTAACAATCCATACCGCTTTTGTAAATCGAGTAATTTCATTCTCGCTTCACCGGCGTTATCAGCTAAGTCAGCAAACTCCACAAAGCGTCGCAATTCTTTTTTTAACAGATTGCGCTCTACTTCTATAGTTTCCCTTTCTAAATCTGGTGGCAATACAATCATGTCAAAAATCGTGGCGCGTTCTTTTCCAGGATGAGGACGTAAAACTCGCCCTCGCCGTTGGATAAACTGACGAGGATTACCAGAACTCGATAAAATTACCGCAGTTTGAATTGCTGGGATATCAACACCTTCATCTAAACAACGAATTGCCACCAAACCTTGCAATTCAGCACTTTCAAATTGACGGCGTAAAACTTCTCTTTCTTGTAAAGAAGTTTGGGCAGTGTAGGTACTAACTTTATACCCCAATTCAACACCCAAAATTTTAGCGACGGCTTTGAGTTGACGCAGAGATGAACGTTGTCCCGCCTCTTGCGAACCATCACTGCAATAGAAAAGGGTGTGAGTGGTATCTTTGCGAGTTGCCATTAATTCCCGCAAAGCAGTTAACTTATTTTCCGCCGCACCAATTAACCTGGCGCGTTGCATCAACAATGGCTTTAAATCTTCGTGATTCTCAAAGTCACCTGCTTCTCCATTTTCCCGTTCCCGATAAAGAAGCGATCGCCCAATTCTGCGAGTTAATTTTAAATAGGCAATGCTTTCGGCTTCTGTTAATTCCACAAGAATCGGAAAATACAAATAATGTACCAAAGCACCTTGAGCGATCGCATCCCTCAAAGTAAATTCTGGCTGGAGAACTGGGCCAAAATAATCAAACAAAGATTGGGTGCCATCATCATCAAAGTACCTTTCCGGTGTAGCAGACAAAGCTAACCGCAACCCGACGCGGCGTGGTAAACTTTCTTCTAATTTTGGTGCGCCTAAGTTATGGGCTTCATCACCAATAATCAAAGTTCTGTCAGGCAAATATTTCAGTTGGGACTGAAAGCCATCTCCAATTAATGTGGAGTTGGTGGTAATTACCGTGACAAATCTTTGAGAACCTGAACGCAGATTATAGATTTGGGTAGAAAGTTGACTTTGCCAATTGCGTACATTCTCGAAAGCTAAAATCGGTTGTAAGTTAAATTTTTCGCATTCTCTCGCCCATTGGGTGACAAGATGACGATAGGGACACACCACCACCAAGACTTGTAAGTTAATCTGCTGATATAATTCACAAGCGATCGCTAGTGCTGTGATTGTCTTACCACTACCAGTAGCCATTTTCAGCGTACCTCTGCCATTGTTAGCAAACCAGCTAGTGATAGCTTGTCGCTGGTATTGCCGCAATTGCAGAGATTGTGGCATTCTTGGACATCCTGGTAATGGTTGCTGAGTTTGATAACTGCCCTGACTTTCCCTTAACAATGGTAATCGTAAGCGGAAAGAGGGCAGTTCCTGTACTCGATTTAGCGTCAGGTACATAAAATGTCAATAACGAAGGTGGTGATGAACCCTAGTCAAGAGTCATTCATTGGTCATTTGTCATTTGTCCTTTGGGATTGGTTAAGACTCAAGGGTCAAGCATTTCTTCTCCCTTGTCCACGCCACTTGCTACAACGCGGGGAACCCGCGCAACGCAGTGGCTCCTCCTTGTCCCCCTTGTCCTTCCAGTCCCTAGTTATAATCACGCCACACAGCGATTAAAGAACCTTGCACTTGTACATGGATAGCAGGAACTTCAATAGGTTGATACTTCGCATTTGCTGGTTTGAGGGTAACGCGATCGCCACTGCGGTAAAAGCGTTTTAATGTAGTACCATGTCCATCTACTCTGGCGGCGACGATAGTGCCATTTTTGAGATGGTTTGGTTCTGGTACAGGACGCAGAAATACCAAATCGCCATCAGCAATTAAATCTTCAATCATGCTATCGCCAGCTACTCGCAAAGCGTAGGTTTGGGGAGGTAAGGAAAAATTGGAAGCGTCTAAATGATCTACAGCATCGGTAAAAGGTTCTATTAAACCTCCAGCAGCAATAGTACCCAAAATTGGTACACCTGTGGCTACTGGACGCAAAACCCTAATTGTTCGTGCTTTCCCTTCAGTCCATTCAATATATCCTTTAGTGCGTAAATGTTCTAAACGACTTTGAATTGGTGCTGGTGATTTCAGATTCATCGCTTGCATCATTTGCCGAATTGAAGGCGAATGCTGATGCGTTCGGATATATTCCGCCAGCCATTCATAAAGTTCTTGTTGAGCTTCGGTTAAACGTTCCATAATTTTGTCGGGAAGTAATTACAAATGTCCCTAGAACATTAGTACTACATAAAATCCCATATAAGCAAGGTGAAAGTAAAAATATATAGCGGTTCTTATAGGGATGAAATACACATTTATCTGTTTTTATCTGTATTTCCCAAATTTTATGAAATGTTATCTCAAATTTAAAAGCGCTATAACAGGCAAAAGCAAGATAAATCTTTAATCTTTTGCCTTTGAAGTTTTAAGTAATTACTCTGCCCCTAAAATACTAGCAAGCAAAGCCTTTTGCGCGTGCATTCGATTTTCTGCCTGATCCCAAACTCTTGATTGAGGTCCTTCAATTACGGCTTCAGTAATTTCTTCACCGCGATGAGCTGGTAAGCAGTGTAAAACTATCGCCTCTCGGTCGGCAAAGCTTAATAGCTGGTCCGAAATTTGATAATGTTGGAAAATGGGGAAGCGATCATCTGCTTCTGCTTCTTGCCCCATACTTGCCCATACATCAGTGTAAAGAACAGCAGCACCCTTAGCGGCAATTTCTGGGTCATGAGTAATGAGGACTTCTGTTTTATTATTGGCGATCGCTCGTGCTTGTTCTACAATTTCATGATCTGGTTCATATCCTTTTGGGGTAGCAATTCTGACATTCATTCCTGCCAAAGCACAACCCAACATTAAAGAGTTAGCGACATTATTTCCATCACCCACGTAGGTCAAAGTTAACCCGCTGAGGCTACCAAAGCATTCTTGAATTGTCATTAAATCGGCTAATACCTGACAAGGATGTTCCGCATCAGTCAGCGCATTAATTACAGGAATCTTGGCATAGCTAGCAAAAGTTTCTAACTCTTGCTGTGCAAAAGTCCGAATTGCCAAAACATCCAAATATCGATCCAACACCCGTGCTGTATCTTGCACAGGTTCCCCACGACTCACTTGGGTGACATTTGGATTTAAATCAATTACTTGTCCACCCAGCTGGTACATCGCTACAGTAAAACTTACTCGCGTGCGAGTTGAAGCTTTGGAGAACAACAATCCCAATACTTTATTACATCGCAACTTTAGCTGTTGTGATTTGAGTTGAGTTGCTAATTGCAGAAGTTCTTGAAGTTCTGTAGAACTGAGGTCCGCCAGACTTAATAAATCTCGTCCGTTCAACGCTACCATGCTTCCGAATCTGTAAAGAACCTAGTGATGTTTTTCTATGCCTTTAGCCAGCCCTGTGAAAAATTATCGCTTTAAAACTTTACCAGATATTTTGGTGTCCAGCCCAGGATTTTCACTTAGCTTTTGCTTGCAATCTGAATTTCTCAACATTTTCAACGCCCAAACTCGCAGCTTTTTTGTAACGTTCATGAGATTTGATCGTATTTATGCGACGATGTGCGATCGCCATAATCAGCGAGCTTGCCAAATTAGTAACTTAAAATAAAACCTAAAAACTTTTTTTGTTCTTACTGCTAGACAAATCGCTTATCTATGCTATAATCATAAATCGGTGAGTGATTAAAGAGCATAACACAACTAGCCAGCATAGCACAGTGGTAGTGCATCCGACTTGTAATCGGAAGGTCGTCGGTTCAAATCCGACTGCTGGCTTTCTGTACTGTCGATTAACTAATTATTTGTCATCGCTGACAAATTGTTGTCGTTGAAGACAAATTAATGTCGCTGAAACTAGATAAGCCTTTGTGGGGAAGTAGTGACAAATTAATGTCATCTAATATAGAATCCATGAGTTTTGTAGGCTGTACTCTATATGATATCAAGCCAGCAGTCGGATTTGCTTTCAACCCACCCAAACAAGAAAATTTATTACTTTATCCGAAATACTTAGAATTATTAAATTATTAAACGTTCTAAAGTTCTTCAAAATTATTGCTATACCAGTTCTCTAACTTAATAGAAGAAAAGCTTCAATAGAAAACCACGATCATCAGGAATAGCTTATAAAATTTTAACCATCTAATTGCTGCAAGCATACTTGCAAGCACTGTAATTCACTTGTGGACTTGCATATAGTATCTTTCAAACCTTTTCTTCAAATTTAAAAATCTTTCAATATCTGATAGAGTTAGGAACGGAAAAGCAATACTATGACTGCAATTTTGATATTGCTTATTTTCTAGGCGATACATTTTTAATGCCTGCTCATCGTAGTGCCATACTTCAGGTACACCTAGATCTACATAAATATCTAGTCGATTAATGGAACTACTGGAAATATCAACTTCAATTGCTAAATCTGGTGGTGGATCTTTGCTGAGGTCAATTTGCTCTTTGTCCCAGACAGCCTGTTCATTTTGAATATAGTAACATTGGTCTGGTTCTAAACCTCGCGCTAAATCTTCGCGATCGCAAGTTCTAGACCCCAAACTGCGAATTTCAACTTCCAACTCCTCTGTTAAGACTTCAACTAATCGTCCTAAGAGTTTTTTGTAAGTTTCATGTGGGTCTAAGGGTATTCTAATTTCTAACAAACCCCGATCGTAGGTTAGCCACATACCTGGCTGTTGCTCAAAGTTTTTGACTAAAAACTGATAAGTCTGCCAGCTAATATTATTGAGTAAAACCCGATCAGGACTTTGAATTAATGTTGCCGTCATGGGTAAAGAGAGGTAACAAGTGAACAATGTTGTTCTATTAATTCTAATGCTTCCACACTTTAACCAGACGGCTAATTTAGGCTTCTAAGTGATAATACCAACCTTTCCTGTATCTAAGTCGTAACGACCTCCGATGATTTTGAGTTGACCGGACTTTAGGCGTTCAGTTAAAAGATGCGATCGCTTCAACTGCTCAATTTGATATTGCACATTTGCTACCACAGCATTTTCAACTGCATCACCTGGCTGATTCTTAACCTTGTCTAGGGCTGGCTTAATTGCTTTGACAAAGGTACTAATATCACCAAGCAACTCTTCTTTTTTGACTGCGGCGGTGACTGCTCCGCATCGCTCATGACCTAACACCATCAGCAGCGGGGAGTTTAACAGGGTAACTGCATATTCAATACTACCAAGGGCTTCTGGTGTGGCAATATTACCAGCAATCCGAACATCAAAGATGTCGCCAATGCCTTGATCGAAAACAATTTCTGCGGGTACTCTTGAATCCGCACAACTGAGGATGGTTGCAAACGGATGTTGAGCTTGCGCGACTTCCTGCAACCGCGACGCCGATTGATCTGGGTATTGGGGTTGATGTTGGATAAAGCGCTGATTTCCCTCTATGAGCTTTTGCAGTGCGGCATCAGGGGTGAGGGATTGAGGGGTATCCGAAAGCAATTCTGCGGCTTTAGCCTGTTTAACCCGCCAGAGTAAATCGCTGGCAGTTACCATCAGACCAAATGCCCCCGTGACACCCAACTTTAAAAAGTCACGACGCTCCATAGGCTCCATAGAATGCTCCATGAGATTTATGCTACTTTTACAACGACGCTACACATTTCATAGAGCGAATCTCCATTACATCAGAGATGTAACAGGTTCCTCCAAATTTATTCAGTAGTGGTCTAATGTTTTCGACAACAGGCTTAAGTTGCTCTGGCATACAAAACGCGATAATGTATACATTATCGAGCATTGTCATGTCCAAATCTTCGGCCATACCTCGTAATCCTTTACCAGCAACACCTCGGATTACAGCATGACCATGTACACCTGACTTGTCCAAACTATCTAAAATTTTGGCAAGCTCAAACGAGTTGGCGATAATTTCTATCTTTTTAACTAAATGCATATTATTACCTCCAAAATAGGTTAATTCCGTAGAGATATAACGGAATTCCTACAATAATGTTGAACGGAAATGTTACTGCTAAGGCGGTAGAAACGTACAGACTAGGATTTGCCTCTGGAACGGTCATCCGCATAGCTGCGGGTACAGCGATGTAAGAAGCGCTGGCACACAACACAGCAAACAGTAGTGCATCTCCCTGAGGCATACCGATGAATTTGGCAATCAACAACCCAATGCCTGCATTGACTATTGGAATTAGTATGGCAAATGAGATCAGGAAAATTCCGGTTTTTTGCAAGTCTTTAATTCTTCTGGCAGCAACTAGTCCCATATCGAGTAAAAAGAAGGTAAGCATGCCATAAAACAGTCCTTGAGTAAAGGGTTCTAAAACGTGCCAACCGTGTTCTCCTGTCAACACACCAATGAGGAGACTACCAACCAAAAGAAAGACTGAACTATTGAGAAATGCTTCTTGTAATACTTCCGGCCAAGAAAAGTCGCGCTTTTCATCTACCGTAAATATATTCACCAGGATTAGACCAACAATGATGGCTGGAGATTCCATGAGTGCAAGAGCTGCTACCATGTAGCCATCAAAAGTAATACCAAGCTCACTTAAAAAGGCACTAGCGGTAATGAAGGTGACAGCACTGATAGAACCATAAGTTGCGGCGATCGCAGCAGCATCGTAAGTATCAAGCTTTACCTTTAGAATAAAAAAGGTGTAAATTGGGACAACACAAGCCATCAACATCGCTGCTAAGAGCGTTAGAACTACTTCTTGAGTGATGCCACTTTTAATCAATTCTACCCCGCCTTTAAAACCAATCGCAAACAGCAAATAAAGCGAGAGAAGTTTTGGTACAGGAGCAGGAATTTCTAAATCGGACTTGACAAAAACAGCAGTCATCCCTAGAAAGAAAAACAGGACTGGCGGATTCAGGATGTTGGATATGATTAAGCTGGCATCCATATTCATCCCTCCTTATGCTGACAAGATTGGCAATTGAAGAAATTTGGCATTTTAAACAAATTAGCGATTGATTCATGATGTATCGTGTATTGCTACCCCATGTCAATTGGGTGTAAAAATGGAGCGAGCTAGAATAACCGTATAAACTTCAGACTGATATTGCGAATGGATACTATCAGTTGGTCGAAAACAGACAAACAAATCGCAATGAAGCTTTTAACCAAGTTTACAAACGTGCGGTGATGCTTTTATCAGAAAGAGCCACGAAAAATGCAATAAAATTGTGGAGCTTGATGGGCTTTGGAACTTAGATGATTTTCTAGCCAATAAAAGATAAGAGATTAGCGATAAATACGATTACAGATACTCAGTTCTTATCTTTGACTTTGTGAGGTTATTTAGAGAAGGATGGTTAATTAGCAAGGAATTGGAATGTTTAGAAAAAGATAATTTATCTAAAATATCTATTTTAATGAATATTTAGTTATTTTTACTATGTGGATTTTAAATATAGTGAATTAAAGGTATAGTTTCACTATGCGAAACTCAAGTGCGATCGCTCAAGTCGCCAAGTATATTTTTTTAGATTTAAATAATATTTAATGACAAAACTTTTATTTTTATGTAGCCAAAATAGGCTGCGAAGCCCTACCGCTGAGATTGTATTTTCTGAATATGAAGGGCTGGAAACAGATTCAGCAGGTTTGGATCGCTATGCGGAAGTACCAATTTCAACAGAAGCAATTGCCTGGGCTGATATAATTTTTGTGATGGAAAAGTCTCATAAACAGAAGCTAGCCAAAAATTTTCAGCCCTTTCTCAAAGATAAGCGAGTTATCTGCTTAAATATTCCAGATGAATATGAGTACATGGAACCAGCTTTAATTAAATTGTTAAAGCAGAAGGTGCTACCTTTATTACAAATTAAAAATTAAAATATGGATATTCAAGAAGCTTTTAATACTGCTGCGGCAGATTACGATCGCTTACGTCGCATCCTCATTCCTTGTTTTGATGACTTTTATAAAACACAGTTGAAATAATCCCAAGCTTTCAAAGTTCACCATTAAAAGTTCTAGATTTGGGTGCTGGAACTGGACTTTATGCAGGTATGGTTCAAGCAGTCTTTCCCAATGCAGAATTTACTTTGCTGGACTTAGCAGCTGAGATGTTAGAAAAAGCCAAGTCTCGATTTAGAAAAATGGGTAAATCTCCCAGAATTCTCATAGGTGACTATGTTGAGACTGATATAACTGGTGCCTACGATTTGGTGATTTCTGCCTTATCAATTCACCATCTGTCTGATGCTGACAAGGAATGTCTTTATCAGCGAATTTACAACGTTCTCAATCCTGGCGGAATGTTTGTCAACGCGGATCAAGTTCTGGGAAAAACTCCTAATTTAGAAAAGCTCTATCGCCAACAATGGTTAAATTCTGTTTGTGCTCAGGGTATTTCTAATGAGGAGTTAAAAGCTGCACAAAAACGTATGCAATATGACCGCATGGCAACTCTTGATATTCAACTTGCTTGGCTAGAAGCAGCAGGATTTCAAGACGTTGATTGCTGGTATAAAAACTTTAGTTTTGCAGTATTTGGTGGACGAAAAGCATCTATATAAGCATCATTTGCCAGAACAGTAACTATTAATTTCATTGACTAGTTTAGTTTCTTCGCTACTATTCTTTTTCAGAGATGCTAAAGCAGTATTTGCAGATTTTAAATTCTTTTTATCTATAGCTGTTGCTGTATCTTTCAACCCCTTACTAGTACTTTGATAGAGGGTGAGAAAGCGCCCTTGATAGCCCTGCAATTTTTCATCTTTGATTTCTAACCCTTTCATGTCTGTAGTAATTGTGTCTATCTTCGTCGCTACTTCAGTCAAGGCTTTAGAACCTTTTTGAGGATTAGGATTTTTGCCGAAATCTTGACCTATTGTAACTGCCTGATTTGCTACTTTAACTATTTTGTTACATTGAGCAACCTTACTCTCTCCACAACCTGCAAATAGTAATGCGATCGCAGCAGTTCCAGGAAGTACAATACTTTGTTTAATCATACGTTGCATTTTTTATGTTCTCGACTATATTCTGCAAAATCCAGAGTTAGGATTGGTCATGATACGTTATACTCCATACTCTCTATAAATAGTATTAAGTTATACTAATTTATTGCAGTCTAAAGTTACATAAGTTTTGATATATGGCAGCTTAATACTGCGTGCGACAAATCAATAAACTCAGCACAATTGGATATATATAGAAATGTATAAATCTGGATGCATCTTCTGTTTTGAAGTGTCCATCAAGCCCCTGATTTGGGAATTAACTTTAGTGTTGCAGCAGTGTTAGCATTTACAGTCTGATTTTCCCAAAGCATGGGATGATATTCAATTTTGCGCCAAGGTTCAACCATATCTGTGTAGTGAGTATGGAAGGCATGACCTGACTGCCCGGGTGTATGAATTGCTACTGAATTGTCAAGATTTTTTAAATCTACAATCATCCGCAGTGAAGGAATATCAGTGACCTCAAAAGATTTGTTTGCTTGCCAGCGATTAGCGTTCACTGTTTCGCCATTACCAGCCGTAGGAAAGCTACCACGATTAAATAAAGCTTCAATTGCTGCCACTCCAGATTTACCTAAGGTAGCATTGCGAAATGTAATGGTATGCAACTTACCCCAGTTCCAGGATTTCGGGTCTTTGCCTTGAATCCGTTCGAGTTCATCTACCGCTTCTGTAAAAGCCTGTCGCAGGATTTGGTCGCGGTTCTCAACTTTAGGGGTGTTGTGGTTATCCCACCAGCTACTATTTGGCTGTTTGACGAGATTTTTTACTACCTCATACCAGCGATCGCCTCCATCAGGGAAGTACTCAGTAGGTAACTGATCGTGAAAAGTATCTGCTAGCAAATGTTTCCAGAATACTTCAAATAAAGCAGCCGCAGGCGATGGCATTCCTAGCTGCAAATTCCAATTTAGTAGTAATTTCTTAGCTGCTTCCAAACGTGAGCTATCCAGGGAGATAGTTTCAAATAGTGGTAACAGGGTTTGGGCATTCAAATTCCGGTTATCCCCCTGCATCGACTGCACATCTAGCAAAGATAGAGGTTGATTTGGCTGTGAAATCATCTCGACAATGCGCTGTGCGCGGTAGCCATAAACCCAGTCTGTGGTAATCAAATAAGGATATTGATTTTGTACCAAATTGTTAGCAGTAGCAATGTAACCTTGAGGTGGATTAAAACTTTTGGGTAACTGCTCAAAGTCAATATAGCCTTGCCACTCGTATTCATCCGTCCAACCGGGAACAGGATAACGCCCATTCCCTTGAGAGCGAATTGGTAATTTACCAGGCATTTGGTAGCCAATGTTGCCATCAATGTCAGCATAGACTAAGTTCTGGGCAGGAACATCAAAGTTCTTCGCCGCCATGCGGAACTCTTGCCAGTTTTGGGCACGATTCAGTAAGGGAATAGCATATCCCAAGGTTGCAGGTTCTAAGGCTGTCCAGCGCAAGGCAACAGCATATTTTGGTGGGATTTCTACCCCGTGATTTACTGGGAACTGCTGTAACTTGGGTGAGACATCAGAGAGAATGGGACCGTGTCTGGTGTAGCGCACTATTTGGATAATTGGCTGACTCCCAGCAACTTGAATCGTCTCTTTCACGAGTTGCATATCCACCCATTTACCATTGACCTCATACTGGTTAGGGTTATCTGGGTTGATTTTCTCAATGTATAAATCCATGACATCTGGTTCAACATTGGTTACACCCCAAGCAATGCGATCGCTATGACCGATAATTACTCCCAGCATCCCCGCAAAGGAAAAGCCACTCACATTGTAGGGACATTCCTGACTCTTGGGTGTACAGTACAGACCAACCTCGTACCAAATAGAAGGCATTTGTGCTGCTAGGTGTGGATCGTTGGCTAAGATCGGCTTACCTGTAGTCGTGCGTTTCCCAGATATTACCCAGTTATTCGAGCCAATACCAATTCCTCTAGAACCGATTAATTCTTGCAAAGCTAGCATTGGTTTGGTAATTGATTCCAAGGCTGGGGCAATTGCCGCGTTTGCCTTCTGAATAGTAGAAGCAATCAATTTTGTCTCGTCAAAATTGTTCTGCTCTCCTGTTTTCCTTTTTTTCAGGTCGGGTAAAATTACTGGTAAGTCTTGGGGATATGGTGGGAAAAGTTCCTCCACCTGGGCTAAGTTTAGAGTTTTGAGCAGAATGGTACGTTCAATTTCGCGCTCGAAGTTTCTGCCCAGGTCGTAAGCCATGACCTTACCCCAAGTTAGGGAGTGCAGCATTTGCCAAGGTTCTGGTTTATACTTAGGATTGAGCAATTTTAACACAGCATATTCCAGGCTCAGGGCATTGCCTTGATGCTCTGCCAGATAAGCATTTACTCCTTCAGCATAGGCTTCTAGATATGCCTGCATCTCTGCATTAACTTGTGCTATTTCTTGCTGCGCTACCCTTGCCCAACCCATTGTCCGCAAATACTTGTCAGTTGCTAGCTGGGAAGAACCAAACATTTCTGAGAGTCGCCCAGATCCGATGTGTCGCCAAAAGTCCATTTGCCAAAAGCGGTCTTGGGCGTGGATGTAGCCTTGCGCCATGAAGAGATCGTGGGAGTTGGCTGCGTAAATGTGGGGAACTCCCCAGCGATCGCGCTGGACGGTTACCTCAGCTTTCAATCCAGAAAGAGCGATCGCTCCATTTTCTACAGGAAAGGATTGACGCACAGTATAAGTGGCAAATCCCGCTAGTAATAGACCCAACACTAGTATGACAATGACGAGATTTCTTAGTGCTTTGGGCAACCAAACTTTCCGGGATCTTCTCATTTACGTAGGTAGTGGCATTGTGAATCCAACCACGGGACATTGTACTGCTTGAAGTACGCTTGTGAGTTTCTCTACTTTTTACAAATGTAGGTTTTTGATCAAAGAGTAAGTTAAGACTCTCCTTTAAACGAGGAAATAAGCTTTTTCTTCCATGTCCTTCTTTGTTATCCCGTTTCCAACTTTATTGTGAAAACATACATCTGTCAGAACGACTCTCGTGCTACATGTATGTTTTCCTGTGGTGAGGATTTTGCGCCGATCATCTTAAAATCTACAATTGGTTGCACAGGTTGCATAGCAGTCAGATAAGATGACATCTGTGCCCCCAAATTTCGCAGGCAAGTAAGTTTATCATTACTGAAATTAATACTGCTAAAACTCTCCTTTGTGGCTTGAACAGATATTAAGTAGGTTTGGATATGCTTTGCTGTGGTGGAATCAACTGTTTGAACAAACCCATTAAATACAACTATATCTAGGTGTTGAGCTAAATCGGCTGCGAAAACTTCGCTAATCGTTCGCAAAGTGATAGCAGCTACTATATCTTGATATAACTCCTCAATTTCGATTGGCTTTCTAGTTACGCCGTGAATCTCATCTTTAATATGGTCATATTTGACCTCTGCTATTGTTGGGATAATTTTAGCAGCAGGCAGTTCATACTCAATAACTAATTGTTTAAATGCAGGTATATAGGCTACTTGAAATTCTTGGGTAAATGCTACCTTATCTTGATTTGTATAGGAAATGTATTGGTACTCTTCCAAAGATGGATATTCTGATCGTTCTAATACCATCTCGTTATAGATTGCTACAGCAGATTCTTCAGCCTCTTGGTAAGCGGCTTCTAACTCATCTACCTCAGCATTACGCTTTTTAATATCTAAAATAAAACTATGTTTTTTCCATTCATAGTTTGCTTTAAGATGCTCTAGATATACTTGACGGCTATTTTCTGCTTCTTCATGTTTTTTCTTAGTAATTTCGTAGTCTAATTCTGCTTTTTTTACCCTATTTATATATTGCTCTTCTAAAAAAGGTAGCAGTTGGATGAGCCACTGAGGAGGAGATTTCGGCTTGTAAAATTGTGTCAGTTTTGATCTTGTTAATAACTCCTGCGCTACTTCTATTGCAGGAAATGTTTCCCGAATCCGCAAGTCTTCAAATGAGATTAAATCTTCTATCTTGAGAGTGTGTGCTAAGAGCGTTTGCAACTCATGTATCCATTCTGCTAGTTCCCCATTAATATCATCGACATCAGCCAAACGTTGTTCTAAGTAATTATGCTTACTCTGCTTTGGTCTTTGTTGTAAAGCTTTTTCATTTTCACGGACAGCTAGTTTCATTTGAATTGCAGCCTGCCTTTGAGCACGGGCAACTTTTTTAGCAGTATCTTTCATCAAACCAGTTGGTCTGCTTCTACGTGGCATTCTCAAAAACTCCTGTTTTTTTTATACAAAATTTTTATAAGTAAAAGATAAAGTTCCTTTTATTCTCAGGCTACCTAAACTAATTGGCTGTGTTCTGCCTGTAAATAGTAATCCTAGCTTATATTCCAATGGCTCAGTATGTTATTGGTATTAAAAGTCAGTACTGTCAGTAATAATCTCTGGGACATAACTGAGCAACCATGTTGCAAAAAAAATTTAGATGCTTGTAACCCCATAATAAATGCTGATAGCGATAGCCACCAGTATTTCAAAATCCTTTAACCGTAAAAACAAGATAGCTTTATGTAAGTTTTTTAACCACATAAATATCAAAACTTCGATACTTCAAAAAGGACTTTACACCTTCGTGGGAGATATTAGTGCATTAGAGGCTACTTTTAAACAAAAGTAAAGATTGAAAAATGAAGACATAGTTTTGTATCCATCTTAGAGAAAACCGTATATTAATCGATCTTCTCTGAAACGTGGAGTAAATAAAATGCAAAACTTGAGATAGTTAGATTACGAAGTATGGTAGCGTAAACACCACCTAGATTGACGCTGCGTTAGGAACGTAACGCACCTTAGAAAAATTGCAGGTGTTTTAATCTACATTCCTAAGTAGTAATTCATCAAACAATTTGCCAATCAATCAAGATAATCGCAGCCTCCATGTTTCTCTGTCAATTCTCCAGCTATACCGACTTAATTAAACCTCAAATGCCTTGGCTGAGAAAATTTTCTGCCTAACAAACATAAGTCTGACATTTTGAGAGTCAACCTAATTACTAGCACTGTCACGGGTAAAACTAAAATCTAAAGAAAATATAAGGAATCCAAAGATGAGGGCGTGAGTAATAACTTGAGTTTGCTTGCTTCACATTTCTTGAAAAAGAATTTTTTAACACAGCTACAATAATTTCCAGGAAACTCTCTAGCAAAAGTTATAATACCGAGAATTATTCTGCAAGTCTTTTCGGCTCGGATGAAGGAAGGTAAGAAATGGGATTAGCTGGGTTAAGAATTGTGTTGATGGAGCCAGCTGGTCCAATGAATGTAGGGTCGATCGCTAGGGCAATGAAAAATTTTGGACTAAATCATCTGGTCATAGTCAATCCCCAATGCGATCCGCTGTCAATGGAAGCTATGAGAATGGCGGTTCATGCCAAAGAGATTTTAGAATCTGCTATTTTGGTGGCGACATTACCCGAAGCTTTGCAGGGATGTGTAAGAGTGGTAGCCACTACTGGAAGAGTTCGCAGCCAAGAAACGCCTTTAGAAAATCCCGGTGCCGCACTACCTTGGTTACTAGAAGAATTAGAAAAACCCGTAGCGCTAATTTTTGGTAGGGAAGATCGGGGATTAAGCAATGAAGAATTAAACTATGCTCAGCGGTTTGTGAGGATTCCCACACATGAGAGTTATCAATCTCTCAATTTGGCTACGGCTGTGGCCATCTGCTGTTATGAACTGGCACAATTTACAGAATTATCTGCAACTCAGTCACCATCAACAGAACTCGCACCTTGGGATGTGGTGGAAGCTTATTACCAACAATTAGAATCTTTACTGCTGAAGATAGGTTATCTTTATCCCCATACCGCAGCTAGCCGAATGGAGAAATTTAGGCAACTATATAATCGTACACACCTGCAAACGACTGAAGTAGCTATGTTGCGCGGGATTTTGCGGCAAGTTGAATGGGCACTTACAAACCATAGCGATCGTGAAATCTTGTAATTCATCGATTAATATGTACGCATTCATCCCCCCAAAATAGATAATATGGCCTAAACTAAACACAAAAATGCTACTTAGTGGCAAAAAGTGATTTCAGTATTAGATTGCTTGAGGAGTGAGTTTTGGGCCGGGAGTCAGCAGGAAAAAAATCGATTGGGTCACAAGGAGTAGCGGTGTCAGAATCGAGCGACAAACTAAGAGCTTTCTCGCGGCGTCAAACCGGAAACCGCCGCCAGCGTCCACCCAAAGTCCAAAAAGTGGAACCCAAAAAAGTGAAAGTTCCCAACCAAAAGCGTGCTGTCGCTAAAGAAGCCACGCTTACACGGGTAACTAAGAGCGCTAATAACTCTCCAATGGCGGCTGGGGTATCAAGGTCAAGACCTAGACTGGTAATGCCAGCAGCGGTGAAACCAATCCCTAGAACGAAGGTAACGGCTCCTCAAGTACAACCCAATACTGTAAAGTTGAAGACAGTACGGGTCGATCGGCATGGGTCGCCTAAAACAGCCATGCGATCGCGCAAGACACGTTTAAAACCAATGGCGAGAACACTGCTGTATACCATGCGGCTGTTGATTGTGGGAGTTGGTATCGGCGCGATTATGGGCACGGTTTTGTCTGTATTAGACCCTGCTACTCGGATGACACCAACTTCTTCAACATCTAATACTAATGCTGGGCAATCCCAACCTCAACCTACCCCAACTGCTCAAACGCCTTCTGGGTTATATTTATCCCAAGAAATTACCTCGTTGAAAACTGCCGTGCAAAATTTGGCGGCAGCAAATCCAAATCTGACACCGGGAGTTTTGTTAGTAGATTTGGATACAGGTGCTTATGTAGATGTGAATAGCGCTGCCAGTTTTCCAGCGGCTAGTACGATTAAAGTACCAATTTTGGTCGCCTTCTTCCAAGATTTAGATGCGGGGAAAATCCGCTTGGATGAAATGTTGACCATGCAGCAACAGATGATTGCTGGTGGCTCCGGAAATATGCAATACAAGCCTGCTGGAACTCAGTACACGGCTTTAGAAGTTGCCACTAAAATGATTACCATCAGCGACAATACAGCCACAAATATGCTGATTGCTCGACTGGGAGGAATAGAAGCGCTTAACCAGCGTTTCCGCAGTTGGGGTTTGACAACTACAGCAATTCGCAATCAACTCCCAGATTTACAAGGGACAAATACTACTAGTCCCAAGGAATTAGCAACTTTGTTGGCGATGGTAAATCAAGGGAATTTGGTGAGTATGCGATCGCGCGATCGCCTGCTTGATATCATGCGCCACACCGAAAGAGACACTTTACTACCTTCTGGTTTGGGAGCAGGCGCTAGTATTGCCCACAAAACAGGCGATATTGGCACAATGCTGGCAGATGCGGGTTTAGTTGATATCTCAACTGGCAAGCGCTACATAGCCGCAGTGATGGTACAGCGTCCCAATAACGACCCCCGTGCCGAAAAGCTGATTAGTGCAATTTCTCGTGCCGCTTACCAACAATTTAGCCAAAATGCGGTTATGCCTAGTGGCACTACAACCAATATGCCTGCACCTGGTTATCAGTCACCAGTCATGGCTCCTCCTGTACCCAACAGTACAATCAATACTGTACCCATGCCCAACAGTACAGGTAGTACTGTACCGATGAATGGTTATCAATCGCCAGTCATGGTTCCTTATCCTAACAGCATGGTAAACCCTATGCCTAATACTGGTTATCCATCATCTCCAATGATGAATCCTCAGTATTATCCACCCAGGTAAGTAGGGTGACAAGGGAGTGAGAGAGAGGGTGGGAAGTGTGGGGAGAAATTGGACAAGGGAAGGCAGTCCCGATGAAAAAATTTCATCGCCATGTATGAAAGGGGGACAAGGGGATGAGGGGATAAGGAGAATAACTTCTAACTCTCAACTCAGCACTCAGCACTTTCAAGGCAGGGAAAAAATAAATAACTCTTGACTTTTGACCCTTGACTCTTGACAACCTTAGCGCGAAATATACAATTTAAATGCGTCGTAGCTTATTTCATAGAAGTTAACAAAAATATAATGAAGTATGAAAAAAAGGTGAAGTATTTAGCATAAAGGATGAAAATAAAATTGGAATAGTTCATTTCAAATTTCATCATTAATACTTTACGTTTCATCATTCATTTAATATGGAATCAACTTCACCTTCAATCGAATTTTTTGCTGGACTTTTTGAAGATCTGAGCAATGTAAGTTTGCGACGCGAAGTCCGTACAGGTAAACGCATAGTTGTGATGTTTTTCGAGAAATTGCAAGCTTTAGAAGGGTTTAACAGCTTTACGAAACCATCTTTGAATTCCTTGCGTTTAACTGATGAAGAAGGTGAAATTAATATTACTCCTGCTTCTACTCGATTCATTTTTGGAGGTGATGAAGGGGATGAACTACAGCGAGTCGAGTGTCAATTAGAAATTGAGCAGGACGAGCGTTGGGAAAGATTTATGCGATTTATGCATCGCTATGCTGCGGCTAATGGCATGGAATATGGTGAACGTTAGATTTTACTTGCGATCGCTGCTCGGAATGTTAGGTGATTTTGACCATATTAACAGCCCCACTGCCGCAAGATATAATAGCGGCGGTTGCGTCATTGTGTTATGTAGCAACCACCTTTGTATTTTGCATTTTTTAGCAACTATAGCAGTCCTATTTCATTTGTGAAAAAACAAATTACATTTGTAGATCCTTCTTTCCTGTTCCCTGGCTCAACGAGTAATGCTAATATACGGATTAAGTGACAAACCTGCAATCTGCTGTACTTGTAATGATTTTATGGGTGAGGGCGGGTGCAATATAATGAATTAGGATCGTTATAGTCGTGATGGCTAGCCTTTGTTTTGTCATCTGGGTATTTGATTTCACAATACTTATCCAAGTTTATGCCAATTGGTATGGGTTCCCCAATAACAAAAGAATTATTTTTACCTTTGTTGATAGGTTTATATAAACAAACCCAACGAAAGATAGGCCAAACATTCTTGTATTGATTTTTGTAATCTATTCCTAATTTTTGAATAGGGATATTGTTTTTGACTTCATCAGTCTCGTCATATATAAAGTCTTTTGTACATACATCATTCAAATCAATTTTAGCTTCATAAGATTGGTATTTTGATGCCAAATTTTTTCTTTGTAGAATTTGAAAAATATTAAAACTAGAAATAACTAACAATAAAAATAAAACAATAAAAAAAGGATAACCAGCCGGATTTCTAGATAACTTAAGTACTGAATTTTGAGGCAACCTTTGTGGGTTTACTAGTGGTAATTTATTGCTCACTAAATTTTGATTAAGCTCAGGTTGTAGTTGTAATGTAGTTTCCGTCGCTTCCCTAAGTGCATTTAATGTTTCTGTAGCAGACTGATAGCGTAACTCAAAATTTTGGCACACCATTCTGTCTAGAACGTGAGCAAGAGCTTTGCTTACCTTGGGTGCATGTTTGTGCCAGACAAAATCCCCAGAGTTGCCTTTTTTTAAATCACAAGGGTGCAAGCTAGTTAAGGCTTGAATGGCGATCATTCCTACAGCGTAGATATCACTGCTTGGCTGGGGGTTACCGTTTTCTTGTTCGGTGGGCATATAACCAAAGGTTCCTACTTTATAGGTTATGCTGGCTTGCCCATTTAAATCAACTTCTAGAGTACTGATTTCTTTGACAGCCCCAAAGTCAATCATGACAATTTTGCCATCAGAGCTTCGCCGGATTAAATTCGATGGTTTGATGTCTCGATGGATCACACTTTGCTGATGGACAAATTCTAGGATTTTGAGAATATCCTCTAACAAAGTAATTACCTCATTCTCACTTAGATGATTACCTGGAGTGATTTCATGGCTCAGATCATAGCCATCAATCAATTCTTGAACTAGATAAAATTCTTCATTTTCCTGCTCAAAGTAGCCTAATAGTTTAGGAATTTGATCGTGCTTTTCTCCTAATCGCTCTAAAACTTTGGCTTCATTGGCAAACATTTTTCGAGCTTTCAATAAAATAATAGGGTTATTGCTTTGTAGGCTGAGTTGTTTAACTACACATTTAGGAGAGCTTGGTAGATGCATATCAACGGCCAGGTAAGTGATACCATATCCTCCTTGTTTCAGCCTTTTTTCAATTCGGTAACGTTCTCCGATTATTGTTCCGCTTTGGTTCATATGAGGCCATCCATTTACTAGTATATTGTTGTCAATTCATACAGTAGATTAGGGAACGGATTACCTATCGTTAAACTTTCAGGGCTTGATTGTGACGAAATCTTATATGCGATAACTAATAGCCAAAAAACCGCTAACCTCATTATCTTAGGCAGTTACAGCATTGTTTTTGATGAAAACTATTTTTTATCAGTACTATGTTAACTTCAAAGCCTACTGAAGCTTTTCCAAAAATTTGAAAACAATATTTATATATAATTTTGCATTTCAACTAATATTATTTTTACTAGTTATGAATAGTGCCACCCAGGTGCGATGAGTTTGTTGTATATAAAATTTTACATTATTAAAACACCTAGGGGTTGACGCTATATATCTGATAAAGATTATATTTTCTGATATCGCATTCCTGGTAGTTGCGAAACCAAACCCATAAGTTCTAACTGTAACAAAGCGCTGGAAACTGAGCCAGCAGCCAAGCCTGCTTTTTGGACAATAAAATCGAATGGTAAGGCATCAACACCAAGAGTAGCTATTACCTGTTGCAATTCTGGTGATAAATCTAGCAAAGTCAACTGCTGCGGTGTTGAAGATTCTGCAACTGCATCCAGTTTTGGTATTGCGCCCAGCATTTTTAAGAGTTCGTCTAGTTCTTTAAGAATTATAGAAGCTCCTTGACTAATTAATTTTAAACATCCTTGGGATGGATGGTCGTCTACTCTGCCAGGTAATGCATAGACATCTCTGCCGAAATCATTGGCGTAGGTGGCGGTAATTAAAGCACCAGATTTTAATGGTGCTTCTATAACTAAGATGGCACGGCTTAAACCTGCAATAATGCGATTGCGGCGGGGAAAGTGGCTGCGATCTGGTGGGGTTTTGGCAGGATATTCACTTACAACTAATCCCGCGCTCAAAATTTGTTTATACAAATCCCGGTTTTTGGTTGGATAGATGACATCTACACCTGTACCTAAAACTGCGATCGTCCGTCCACCTGCTTTCATCGTTGCTAAGTGGCTTTCGGTATCAATTCCCTCAGCCATCCCAGAAACAACAGTAAAGCCGTTTTTCGCCAAAGCTGTACTAATCTGGCGAGTCCAACGGATACCGTAATCTGAAGGTTGGCGAGTCCCCACAATGCCAACTAAGGGTTTGTTTCCGAGATTTTCTTGCAGTTCTACTTCACCGCGATAGTACAAACTTGCGGGTGGACTAGGAGTTTCTAATAGCAGGCGGGGATAATCTGCATCTGCTGGTGTCCAAAAATGGGGATTTTCCTGTTCGTGCTTGAGGAGTAGTTGTTCTGGATGCAGACGCGATCGCTGTTTTACTACTTTTTCTAATGTCTGAAAACCAAAACCTTCTACCTGTGCCAATTCAGCCGCAGTCGCTTTCCAAGCTATTGCCAGCGTGCCAAAATGCTGTTGCAAGCGTCCTAGCAATACTGGGCCAATCCCAGAGATTTGCGACCAAGCTAACCAATACGCGCGTTCTTCTGCCACTTATCCATCCTCACACCAACTGGATTGAGTATTCCCAAATTCGGTTGATTGATTATTGATGGGAATAAATCAACCTGGAACAGCAGCACTAAATTATTGATAAATCTTGACTAATGGCACATGAGCATTGAGTATTAAATATTGATTTTGTTATTCTCCCTAGCCATGAAATTTTTCCGTCGATTGCTGTTATGCCTATTTGGGTGTTTAATATTTTTGATTCTTGATGCTCTTACGGTTTCATTGCCAAGTTTGGCATCTGAAAAACTTATTGTTAGATATGGTTTGTTTGAGCAATCCCTACCTATAGCAGACATTCGTAAGTATGCTGAAAACCAACAAGTTTCTTCAGATCTTCAATCTTTTCTGCGTTATCTTAGCCCTGAACAACAGCAACAGTTACAGGCAGCTTTGCAAATAAAAATGTCTCTTGATATTTCTGCTGTAGATAAGCTAACAGATACCATAGTTGGTAAGCAAATTTTATATTTTGCATCTCAAGCAATTGACCGCCGCGATCAAGCTGGTGTCTCAGCATTAAGATCTGCGATTATTTTAGGTGCTAAATCCCCAGAAGGTCTGGGTATAGTCAGCTTTTTAGAAGCTTACCCGAGTAGTAGATTAGTTGTTGACTTACCAAAAGCTTTAAAGTTAGTTAGTATGTCAAACTTATTTTCTAGTGATTCTAATGAAAAACCAAAGGATAATTTAGATTCTTCAGTTTTAAGTAAACTTGCATTTCAATATCAAATATTTACCACTCAAGGTAAGCAATATTCAGGCTGTTTGTTTGGTGATTCTATTTCGGCGGGATTGGGCAATACTTTAGGTAATCAGAATTTTAATTTTGGCTTTAATGGTCTTAGCTCTATTTCATTGATTCCCCAACTTCAAAGTTTAAATGATAATAAGGTGAAATGCCAAAAAGCGATTATTGCTATTGGAGCAAATGATGCTTTGTATGGAATTAATGATGAATTATTTAGCAAAAATCTGCAAGAGGCGATCGCACTTGTCAGAAAAATGAACTCGCAGGAGGTTTTTCTGATTCCAGCTTTTTACTCAACAGTTGCAGCTAGCTCAAATCCTACTTTAGCTGCACGACTATCTAGAGTTGAACAAATTAATACTTTAATTAATCAAGTTGCAGCCAGAGAAAAAGTGCCAGTGCGAGAGGAAGATGTAGCACCATTGTATGAAAATAAAGTTCTGAAACAGAATTTAACAACTGATGGTGTCCATCTCAATGCAGAAGGACTCAAGATTTACAAAGGAGCATTATTACAAATCCTTGGTAAATAATCTCATTTAATTTTTACGCTTTCCAATTAAAAAACTGTGCATAAATATAAGCGATCGCTTCATCAATCACTGTACGTACACCTTGGCTATAACGCCACCATTTTTTAGGATCGTAATCTTGTGTTTTAGCTGCGATCACACCTACATGAATCTGAGGAGCCAGTACTTTTTTAAATAGCAGCCAACTCCTGCGAGTATGCGCATCCCAGGAGAAAAGATTAATTGATTTAGGCTGTAAATTTGACTTGGATAACCAGCGGCTAAATTCGGCAGCAGATGTATAGCTACGATCTTTAATTACGTAAGGTGCAGGTACAGCTACCAGCTTATCTGGTGCTAAACCCAGTCTTTTTAAGGTGGCTGCTGCTACATCTGCAAAGCTGTTGTATACCGTTAAATAAGTTCCTTGCTCTAAAGTGCCTCCTGTGGTGATTATTTGGCGATAATTACCGCTTTTAAATTCAGCTAGCGCTTGTTGTAGTGCATAGTCTGGTAACCATCCTTCCACAACTAATAATTCTGCTGATTTGATGGGAGAAGTAACCGCCAGAAATGGATGTATATGAGTAATCGTGAAATTGATTAAAGCAACCATCAATGCGATCGCAATTATCCAACCCTGAACTGTCAGCAACCACATTTCTTGGCGTTTAATCAGTCGAATTTTAGGAAGTTTTAGCCGCTGGCGATTTTGTTTCTTCTGCATTAAACCTTTTCTGAACCCTGTTTTTTCAAATAAGCAAACACAGATTTATCTCCAATATCAGCAGGAATTGCTTGTACTGTCTTACGCAAGGCAAATACTAAAAACAAAATTGCCCAAATTCCCAATAGAACTTGTTCTAACTGAATTGGTAAAATCCCCACCAAATGACCTAACAATAACAGTGGGACTATGAAGGTTAATATCTTTGTTTCTAGGCGATTAAAGCAAAAAGCTTCTTTAAAATAAATTCCAGTCAAGGCAACGAAGATAAATCCTACTCCGAATAAGGTAAGAGGATGATTGTAAATGGTAACAGCCAAAGATTCATTACTAGAAAGCGCCAATCCTACTGATGCAATGCCACCAATCGCCCAAAAAACCTGTAAAAATCGGTGCAGTATTGCCATGTATATGTGGATGGTTAACAAACTAACACCAAGAGCAAGAGTAAAACAGGCAAATAGCGGAGTTAGCACCGCGAAATTTGTTGGGTGATTGTTGAACAATACTAAAGCGCTACCTATAGCAAAGCTGAGTGCAGCTATCATTAATCCAGCACGATAGATAATTACACCAGTGCGATCGCTCTGAGTAATTGTAAATTCCCCAAACTGACCTTGATAAACTTCTGGTGCTGATAATGTTTGCGTAGTCATAATAAATCAGTTATGAGTCTGAATTGATATTTAGTCCCTTCTAGTCTAATAACAAATGACTAATGACTAATGACCAAAAACACACAAAGACGCGAAGAGCTTGGGACGCAAAGCTCACACCTCTCAAGATCGACGCACTTGGTCATTTGCCTCCGACTTCATATCATGTTCTCTGAAAATCCTCTCCTCCCTCTGTTGCCTTAATGGTAAATCTTTCAAGGAACACGATATCAGCCGTGGAGAACAAAAATCTATTCCAGATTTGAATCCTTACGCTTCTTGATCTATGGGTTTTAAGAGCGTCTGGCGTGTTTCCCTGCCCCTGTTTCCTCTTCAATTCAGGGTAAATGCATTTTAAAGAAAACTCACTTTTTCAGAAAATCTCTGATTTGTTGTGTAGTTATATTTAGTTAAATTTGCCTACGAGTTCAATTTTATACTTTTTAACCAAATACCTTCTGGAGAATTTATGCGTTTAATGACAAAGTTAACAGCGGGATTGTTGACTTTTGCAACATTGATAGCTGGAATATTGCCAGCAATGGCTCGTCCGGCGACCTTAACGACTAGAAGTAATCTGCGAACAAGTGCATCTTTGACAGCAACCGTAGAGGAAATCTTACCATCGGGCAGTAATGTGGAGGTTTTGAATATTACAGGGGGAGATGATGGCGATTATTGGTACTTTGTGCAACCAACGGTGGAAGGGACAGCAAGCGGTTGGATACGGAGCGATTTAGTCAGTTTTAAGCCAAACAACAAGCGTTATGCCACCATAGCAGGGAATCGCGGGTATAAAATTAACGTGCGTTCTTCTCCCAACTTAAGAAGTAAGGTTCTGTACAATGCGCTGTCAGGTGATTTGGTGACGGTTGAAGATTCCTATCAACAGGCGGGTCAATATCGTTGGTATCGCATCAAGTTCCCAAATAATATTAATGGTTGGGTGCGAGAAGATCTGCTATCGATATGGCCGCAAGGATGTATTATCACTTGTCCTGCAAATTAGGCGATCGCAGCTGGTCAAAATCAATCAAGGTAAAGCCAACCTTGATTGTGCCAGTTTACGTTGCATTTACCTTGCTAATAACTTCTAGACTATCTTGCAAGTTGATCTGCAATCGGGAATGTGCATTACCGCTATTGATGGCAATTTCTACCCAGCCGTGACTCCCAACTAAAGCGATCGCCTCTCCAACCTGAACATCGCTGTAAGTTGCACACCCCGGTATAGTCAACCCACGAACTTGCACGCACCAGGTTTTACCTTGCACATAACTCCCAGGAATATTGCTGACTAAGTTGCCAAAGTGGTCAATATATTGAATACAACCCATTACACCAATGCTTGTCTCTTTGCATTCACCGATATTTAGCTGTACCAAAGTTGCTGAATCAATTTCTTGTCCTAGTTCTTGGATAGGTACACCACTGGCAAGATTAGCTCCCACTGGTGCAAAGATATCTCTACCGTGGAATGTGTTACTGGGTTGAGGAGTTCGCCAATAGTTAAAATTTGTTAATTCAATTGCTGCGATCGCTGGATTTTGACTGAGTACTCCACTAAAGATGCCATTATCTGGCCCTACTAGAAATCCTTGGGCAAATTCTACGGCGATCGCCCTTCGCCTGCTTCCCACCCCCGGATCTACCACAGCTAAATGCACTGTTCCCACAGGGAAATAAGCATAAGCATTCATTAAGCAAAACCTAGCGGCGGCGATATTTTGCGGCGGAATCTGGTGCGTCAAGTCTACCAGCGTCAGTTTAGGGTTGATTTGGGCAATTACTCCCTTCATTACACCCACATACACATCGCGATCGCCAAAATCGCTCAATAACGTTAGAACGCTTGCTTTGGCATCAAGGATTTGTAATTGCTCCATTGATATATACCATGTGTATCTATAAATAGATAATAAGACAGATTTTTCTGTAACAAAGACTACGAAATTTGTGCTATATTAAGAAAACAAGACAAAGATAGTGAAAGATAACCAGGTGATCTTTATGAATACAACTAGAGTACAAGCTGCTAATAAAGCTCAAGAAGCTCACAGACAAAATATTCAAAGAGATATAGAACGTCGCTTGCAAGTAGCCAGAGCTAAGGGCGACGACAAGCTAATTCGCCAATTGGAAGACGAAATGAGATACTGCGCTTAAATCAAGTCTTCAAATTTATAGTTTTGTTGTGTGTAAACCCGCCGTAGCGGGTTTTTATGTTTTTAGTGATTAACTTGAGGATGCTTAGTATCAAGCATCTACTCGCACAATAGTAAGACAGCACTGCAAAGAGAAATTATCAAAAAACTTCTTAAACTACAAGCACGCAACTTAGTTGCGTGCTTGATCTGTAAATATAAATTAGACTTCAAGCTTTCCCATGTATAGGGAAGTTTTGAGACTATTTTAAGAAGCTAGCGCTTTCTTACGCTTCATCATCCAACCAAAACCTAGAGCCAGTGCTGTGCCACCTATAGTTAAGGGTTCAGGAACTTCTTTGAAAGCATGGTTATCACTTTCAAACGCTATACCACTAGTTCGTAGTACTATCTTGTTAAATTCTTGCCCGGCTCCAGAGAAAAAGTTAACGTAGGTTGACTGACTACCATTAGCGGTAACACCAGGAATAGTAGCACCAGTGAAACTTCCTAAAGAAACCGCATCTTTGAAGAACTCTACTGTGTTGTATGCGTCAATGGAACCCCAGTACAAGCCGAAGTAGTCTGCTGCTTTAGACAAAGCAATTGTTATAGGAGAATTGCTTCCTGCAACCCCAGATCCCACTGGAGCAATTGTTAGATATGGAGTTGTATCACCAGCTGGTGCACTATATTGTGAAGGTGCAGACCCAGAAATTACGGTAGTACCACCAGTACCAGAGTAACTAGCGTATCCAGTAGTTGGTGCTACACCACTGTCGAAATTTACTGTTTTTGTGCCAGGCTGGGTCGAGAATTGACCAGCAGTTGTATTTACGGTAAAAGCGCTAGCTGGTGCTACAAAAGATGTAACTACACCAGCGAAACCGATAATAGCACCAACTGTAGCAAAACTAAGCTTTCTAGCTAATTTCATGAAATTCTCCAAAAAAAGAAGTATTTGTTGATCGCAGCGGTAGGAGTTTCTGTATTTAGGTAGATGAGAAGCGAAGCGCTTGCTGAAAAATACGGTAGATTTAGGAATTGTGTTTTGGTCAATACTGGTCGTTTCAACCAGTATTGTTTGACTACTGTTGAATCTAAAGTCAAAACTTTTACAGAAAAATTAGTTTTCCTTCATCTACTTATGAAAACCTCAAAATGCACCCGACATACTGAGTAAAACAATCTTGATAGTGATTGAAGCAACAATCATCCGAAACTCGATCGTTGAGGCTATTAGTAATACTGGTTTCACCTGTGTGAGTACATCGATATTTAAGGTGATTTTAATCCTAATTTTTAGGGTATTTACCAGTAAGACTACTTAAAAAATGTTTTCCATTTTCAGTATGAAGGTAGTAGTTTTAAAAAACAATACTTAATCTGTATCCTTTATGAAATAAATAAATAGTATATTTTATTATACGTAAGTAAAAAAAAGAAATAATTATACAGCCTAGGTTTCTGGTATTTACAATGATTTATTAATAAAAAGTTTTAGTAAAGACTAAGTTTTATCTATTTACATTCATCCAAAGGAATGCTGAGAGGATACTGTTAAAAGAAGCGATCGCTTCTTTTAACAGACAACAAGGAACGCGCAATAGTATCTATCACTAAGACTTTGGCTTGTAAGTCGAAGCAACGTGTAATTCTTTCAACTGCTTGGCATCTACACCAGAAGGCGCATCTGTTAATATACAACGGGCTTGTTGTGTCTTCGGAAAAGCGATGACATCGCGAATTGATTCTTCCCCAGCTAGCAACATCACCAACCGATCTAAACCATAGGCAATGCCACCATGAGGCGGTGTACCATATTCAAACGCTTCTAACAGAAAGCCAAATTTATTTTGTGCTTCTTCGGGCGACAAACCAATGGCTTCAAATACTTGTTCTTGAATATCTCGCTGATAAATCCGCCGACTACCACCACCTACTTCAAAGCCGTTGAATACTAAATCGTAAGCTTGAGCGCGGGCAGTTTTTAAGTCATGCAAATCATCAGGATGGGGTGCGGTAAATGGATGGTGCAACGCTTCGAGGCGTTTTTCATCAGCATTCCACTCAAACATGGGGAAATCGGTAATCCAAAGCAAGTTGATTTTCTCTGAATCAATTAACCCAAATTCTTTAGCAACAAACTGCCGTAGTCTATCTAAAGTTTTATTAACTGTAGCGGCATCACCAGCCCCAAATAGCAACAAATGACCAGCTTTTGCACCTGTACGCTGTAAAATCTCTGCTTTTTGTTCAGCACTGAGATTGTCTTTAATTGCGCCAATGGTGTCAATTTCACCATCTTCTCTGACACGGATGTAAGCTAAACCCTTAGCACCTGCTTCACTGGCTTCTTTAAAGATGTCGCCGCCTGGTTTGATGCGGACATTAGAAATAGCATCGTTACCATTGGGAATCGGCAAGATTTTGACGATACCACCGTTGGCTACAGCATCACGAAAAACTTTAAAACCAGAATCTTTTAAGACATCAGAAACATTGACTAGTTCCAAACCGTAACGGGTATCTGGTTTATCACTACCGTAGCGTTCGATTGCTTCCGCGTAGGTAAGACGGGGAAAAGGATGATGTAACTCAATTCCTTTAACCGTTTTGAAAATATAAGAAACTAACTTCTCATTGAGTTCGATAATTTCTTCTTGAGACATGAAACTCATTTCCATGTCCAACTGAGTAAATTCTGGTTGTCTGTCGGCGCGTAAGTCTTCATCGCGGAAGCAACGAGCAATCTGATAGTATCTGTCCAGACCGGATACCATCAGTAATTGTTTAAATAATTGCGGTGATTGTGGTAAGGCAAACCACTCACCAGGGTTGACACGACTGGGGAGGATATAATCCCGCGCTCCTTCTGGGGTAGAACGGGTAAGTATGGGTGTTTCAATTTCAATAAAACCTTCTACATCTTCCAAGTAGCGACGCATGGCTTTGACAACTTGATGACGCAATTGCATATTCCGCGCCATACGTTCGCGTCGCAAATCCAAGTAACGATACTTTAGCCGCAAGTCTTCCCGTACTGTCTCAGTATCAGCTGTGGAAACTTGGAAAGGTAACTGTTTGCGAACACCGTTGAGTAATTCAATTCTATCCGCGTAGATTTCTACTTCGCCTGTGGGTATGCGAGGATTTAGGGATTCGTCAGGACGTTGCGTCACCCTACCAGTGATTTCGACAACGTATTCATTCCGCAGAGCATTTGCTGGCTCATAGGAATCTGGGGTGCGTTGGGGATCGCTGACAATTTGGACTATGCCAGAGCGATCGCGTAAATCTAAAAATATCACGCCCCCATGATCGCGGCGACGGTCTACCCATCCGTACAAGGTAACAGTTTCTCCAATATCTTCTTTTCGGAGTGCGCCGCAATAGTGAGTTCGCATAGTAGTTAATTCTGTTCTTCCGCTCTAGATGGGCAAGTAAATGTCAAAGCTTTCCCATTATCTAGCATCAATAGTATCTAATTGAAGACAAGATCGCATAATCTCCTAACAAAGAACTGAGGAGATCGGTCAAACTTGTCTTTATAGTAACTATAGCCGTTTTTAACAGTGCGGAATTATGTCTCCTGATCGAGGCTACGTGTTTTGCTCAAAGAACGTAGTCAGCACTTTAGTGCATTGATTCTTTCAAACCGCAGAGTAAGGCAGAGGAAATCATTGAGAATTTTCTGTATCAACCAAACTGGCGATCGCTTGTACGAGTTCATCTGCTTCTACTGGCTTGGCTAGGTGCTTTTGAAAACCTGCCGCCAAGGCCTGTTGTTGATTAAATTCACCTGCGAATGCTGTCAGAGCGATCGCGGGAATTTTTTTGCTTTGCTCTGCTGGACAAGCTCTGACTTGGCGGATCAGTGTATACCCATCAATTTCGGGCATGGCAATATCACATACAAGAACATTTGGCTGTAACTGTTTTAATTCTTCTAATGCTTCTCTTGCTGAGGATGCCGCTGTTACTTCAGCACCATGTTGTTTGATAATGAACATCAGCAGATCGCGTGTATCCACTTCATCATCGACTACTAGTATGCGGACTCCACTCAAATCTAATGTATTTTCTCGTTGAGGTTCGCGCGGCTGTGCTTCTGTTGCTGCCACCATCAGCGGTAATTTGACCGTAAACGTTGCTCCTTCTTCCTCTCCTTGACTGTCTGCATAGACTCTACCACCATGCATTTCCACGATGTGACGCACAATCGCCAATCCCAATCCTAATCCGCCAAACTGACGCGTAGTGGCACTATCTGCTTGCCGAAATGTCTCAAATACATAAGGCAGAAACTCTGGACTAATTCCTTTACCTGAATCGCTGACTTGAATCTGAGCGTTAGTGCCAATAGATTCCAGCTTAATATTCACTTGTCCGCCAATAGGAGTGAACTTGACTGCATTCGAGAGCAAATTCCACACTACCTGTTGCAGGCGGCTGGCATCACCCATGAAAGGCTTGACACTAGAAACAATCTCGGTGTGCATTTGAATCGACTTGGCTTCAGCTGCCAAACGTACTGTTTCCTTAGCAGCTTCAATAGTTGCAGCTAAATCAACCGGACAAATGTTAAGTGTCAATTTTCCTTGCAGAATCCGGGAAATATCTAATAAATCTCCAATTAGTTGAGTTTGCAATTTAGCATTGCGCTCAATTGTCTCCAATGCGATCGCTTTTTTAGCTTCATCTAATTTGCCAGCCCGCAGCAGTTGTGTCCAGCCGAGAATCGGGTTGAGAGGAGTTCGCAGTTCATGGGACAAAACTGCAAGAAACTCATCTTTAATTCGGTTTGCTGCCTCTGCGGCTTCCCGTGCAGCTTGCTCCCGCATCAGCAATTGTTCGCGCTCTTGTTCTGCTTGCTTGCGATCGCTGATATCAATATTAACTCCCAAAAACCGCTCGACTTGCCCATCTACACCACGGATAATCCGCCCCTTGGATGATAGCCAAACGACGGTGCCATCATTGCGGATAATCCGGAATTCGTCGTAATATTCTTCACCTTGAGCAAATAAATTTTCGACATTTTGCAGCACCTGTTGGCGATCGTCAGAATGAATAAAGTCTACCCAAGCCTTCGCACTGGGGTCTTCAATACTTCGCTCTAGCCCCAAAATATCCCAGATCCCTTCTGACCAAGATACTTCTCCAGTTCTCACATTCCATTCCCAAGTACCAATTTTTGCTGCCCGTTGCGCTAACCGTAACCGTTGTTCGCTATCTCTAAGTGCTTGCTCTGTCCGTTTGCGGTCAGTAATATCACGAGATACGGCAATTACACCTTCAATTGTTTGATTTGGACTTTGTAGAGGAGCAAGGATGTATTCGTAGTAATGCACTCCGTCTGCTGCTAGATATTCAGCCTCAGCCGTGAGCGGTTGCCCATTTGCCATCACTGCTTCTCGCTGAGCATCTAACCGATTCATGGTTTCTACAGCTTCCGAGGGTAAGCCGAGTTCTCGCCAAGTCTTGCCCACAAAATCCTCAGGTTTCAAGCCCATGACTGTAGCACCGCCATCACTAACGTATTGATAGCGGCCTAGCCGATCAAAGATATAAATGTGATCGACAGAAGCAGAGAGAATTGCATGTAATACATTCGCCTGATTTTGGATCTGAGTGATTAACTGACGTGTGCGTTCCTCTACTTGCTTGCGATCGGTAATATTTAAAAACGCTGCTACTGAACCTCTAGTGTTACCTAGATCATCAACTAAGGGAGCAGCATAACCAAATAAGTTGAATACAGTGCCATCACCTCGGACGATATCAACTTCTGTGCCTTTGATTTCAACTTTATGAATGGCGGCATAACGCAGCGGAAATTCATTGGGTGTAAGTTCCTGACCATCCCGTAAGATTTTGTAGGATGGACGAGGTGCATCAATTGGAGTGTAGGAGATGTTGGCTTCAGGTGATATACCCAAAATCTGAGCAAATGCCGGGTTAGCTTTCACTTGCCTAAATTCCGGATCTTGAGCGACGAGAATGCCAATGGGAATTAGCTCAAACAGAGTTTTCAAGTCTTGGTTAAGAGAAGCGATCGCCACTTCCCGCACTTCCAATGCTTCTGCCATCTCGTCAATAGCACGAGCAAGCTGACCGATTTCTCCCAATTTATTGGAGAGTCCGGTGCGTGTATTTAGTTCGCCACTGCCAAGCTTTTGGGCTGTTTGCACTAGCAATTTCATCTGGCGGATTAGGAAGATATCTCCACCTACCCACGCCGCAATTAATGCCAAGATAGTAACAGCACCCAACCCAATGAGATTGCGAGCTAATAGCCTGTCTTCCTTCGCAAGTACAGTATATAGGGGAATACCAACTCTGATGTAAGCATCAGGGTTTAGCGGCTCGTCACCTACTGGGGTAAAAGCAAACAGGCGAGGGATACCATCCAAGCTATTGGATTCGTATGTGCCTTCACCTTGAGCGAGTTTCATTTGATAGAAGGTTGCCTCTGGTATAAATTTTCCTACCCACTTCTGCGGCTCAGGATAGCGAACTAAAAGCCTACCTTGGTGATCGACTACACTCAGCACTGCTCCTTGTGACAACCTCACTTGCGCCGCTAATTTGTTCAACTCGGCTAAATCAAGGGCAGCGATCGCCACAACTTGAACTCGCCCCAATTTGTCTAAAATTGGGTAAGCAAAGTTAACCGTTGCTTTTTTAGTAAAACGATCAATCTGATACTCACCAACTGCAAATTTGCCCCTTTGCAAGGCACGTTGGAAATAGGGACGGTCTGCTAAATTAACTGGGACAGTACTAAAAAGACCACTGCAAATTGCATTTCCCTGCCTATCAAGCACAGCAAAGTTGGCATAAGTAGGATACTGTTTGAGGAGATCGGCAAGTAAGCGATCGCACTCTGTGGATTTGCCCTTACGAACTACTGGAAGCTGCGCCAATATTGTGAGAATCTGGCGGGTTGCCTCAACTACCTGTCTCTGGTTATTAGCGGCTAATCTGACCAATCGTAGTGTGTTTTGCTGCGTCTCCAGCGTTGCGCTATGTCTTTGCTCGGAAGCAGTGTAGAGAATTAGCCCCAATGCTGGAACGACGGCTAGGAGGACAAGAACTACCAGACGAGTACGAAGGCTAGATAATAGTGTGCTATTTACCCAGGAGCGCATTGTTATTTAATTTAACCTCCAGTATCGACACTAGATAATTCTCATCTCTCATTTAAGAATTCCTCCTTATTGAGGGTTGAAATTAAGTTCAAAACCTAAAGCTTGTAACAGCTATTTTAGATTAATACTACTTCTAGGCTAACACTCAAAACTTTTACAGACTAAAGATATCGCTGGAGATTAATAGATATTTCTGGTTAATAACATAAAAGTTGATAATTATTATATTCAAATTTTATTAAAACCTTAATTAAGACAGCTTAAATTTAAATCAAATTAATCTCATTCTCCTAATTTTATATATTGAATAATTAATTGTTATTTACCATAATTTTTTTAAATTAAAACATATATATTTTTTTTGATTTATAGATAAATTGCTCAAGCAAAAACATGATTTATAGAGTTTATAATTCTTATGGTGCATTGATAATGTATAACGCACCCTATACACATTAGATAATTTATTTTTATAGTATCCCATGTATACAGTTTATGCCATTTCACGAAATGCCTGAGATCAAAGATTTTTCTTTAACTGTTTCTCCTGTTGGCTATTTGTATCAACGAAAGTGAAACGGTATTAACCATGAATAGTATATACAGTAAGTTTTGCTTATTTACTAATATTTAGTAATTTTAGCTAACAAATAGTTAAATGAACTTAATCATTCGTTAGGAAAGTTTTTGCATTCATAAACAGTCATAATTACAATGTACTTCCCAGTACTAGGTTAATATTCCAACTGAGCAGGATTAAGGAGGCTGTTTATGGCTTTTTCTGGTGGCTGTTTGTGCGGTGCAGTACGCTACGAATGTCAGGCAGAACCGATACTAGCGATGCATTGCCAATGTGAGGACTGTCGCAAAACTAGCGCTACAGGACATAGCTCAAAATTGGCAGTCCCAAAAGCAGCATTGAATATATCTGGCGAATTGAAGTTCTACGAAACTTCTGGCGATAGTGGCAATACTGTACGCCGAGGTTTTTGTCCAATTTGCGGATCGCATATCTATGCTGAATCTTCTGCTTTTGATGAAATAGGGGCAGTCTCTGCTAGCAGTCTAGATGATGTATCAGTATTTCAGCCTAGTATGGTTGTCTACGCTTCCAGTGGTCCAGCATGGGATTATCTAGATCCGCAATTACCCAAGTTCCCTAAAATGCCTGTTATGTGACCGATAATTTTGAGCAGGAAGCCCCCAAATTTATCAGTAAAACAATCAAAATCCAAAATTTGATTAATTCATCTGTGGCAAGGGAATTCTCAAAGCGTTCTAACACTCAACACTTGAGGTGGTGTTGAATCTGGCGGATAAATTAAATCTACCTGTACCATTCGTTTAGTTGCAGGTGGCAGTGTCAGCTGTAACAAGGGTTCTAAAACCTGGCCTGTTCTATGCCATAAATGCACATAACGCGTTTTTTGTTGTCCTTGGTCATCGGTATAACCTAGCCGCACCGTACCACGGAAAAAGGGAAAATCTAAGGATGGTTTGCGAAAGCGTAGACCACCTTGAGATAATTTATCTTCTTTTAACGGCGTTTCCAAAGTAACAGTGACTTTCTGAGTTTTATTGGTAGTATTGCTCAAGGGTATGCGGAGATTATATTCCACCCCATAATTACCATGTGCTTCATATGCCGTATCTGGATAGCGTACTAACATCTTTGCTGTTTGGATTTGTCCACTACCCAATCGACCACCTTTGAGGGTGCCTAAAGTATAAGAAATCGCTCTGCCAGGCTGAGAAATCGTAAAAGTCTGGTCTTTAGAGTTATCTGTTAGTAGGGCTTGCCACTGAGAACCTTGAGATATACCAGCTACACGCCCATAAATCAGCGCCCCACCTGTAGCATTTGGGGGAGTAGGAATTTTATCTCTTGGTCCGGCAAAGTTTCCGTTATTGAGTAAAGCTTGCCATTCTGTTAGAGTAGGAGCGCGATCGCTACCATCGAGGTTTTGTTTGGCAAACATTGCTAGACTAGCTGCATAAACTTTGCCACTACTACGCAACCGCATAAAGCTAGACCGACCATTTATTGGTTTTTCTAAATTTTTTACTGGAATAGGATGATTCAGCAGCAATCGGCTTTGTCCAGGCGGAATTATTAATTTTGCCGGAAAATCAGCCTGGCGAATTCCTCGCAACACATCACTAACAGCGCGATCGCCTGGGCCTGAGTAAGCTTTACCATCATTATTTTCGATGTATGGCGCTAAAGTTACAAAAGGCGCATCCTGCAACAAATAACTTGCTGCTTGCAAAACATCCACTGTTATTGCTTGTTTATTTGGGTTATGCAAAATTACACCCAGGTATAGCGTTTGTAAATCCTTAGGAGTGTGGGTATAGTGGTGAGCAAATAAGTCAAAGCGTCCCTCAAATGGGAAATTGAGATGCGCCGCTGGGACTTTTTTTCCATTTGCGGGAAATGTAGAAAGTAAAATACCCTCATTTTTGATCCATTCTGGGCTATTGCTATTAAATACAGGAATAGTATCGAGCTTGCCAGGTAAAGCACGTACTTCCCCAGCTTGCACAATTTCTTGCGGTGCTGGCTTGGGTGATGTTTGGGCGACTATTACTGAATTGTTACTATAACTATTGGAGTTAAAAACTGTATATTTCAATGTTTGAGAGAGAGCAACTCCTAATAAAAATAAGCATATAGGTGCAGTCAGTTGGTATTGAGGCTTATTAGCTGGCATAAGTCTTTATTTTCAAGGAAACTTTGGTATTAACCAATGAGCGGTTGTAACTACAACTTCCTTGAAGGAGATTTCTTACATAGTCACGATCAACTACGTACACTGACAACTGAGGAAAATGGGCATTGGGCATTTTTTCCTTAGCCTCCTGATCTCGCTCATTGCCCTAATCTTCCCTGCACCCCTGTGCCAGTTAGCCCCCAAAGCCAGGAATTAGACGCTTGAGGGCACCACCAGCAACATCGCCATAGCGCAGTTCGCCACAGAGAATCTTACCCATAATTTGAGCACCAGAGGGGCGCTTGACACCAAGGTTGTAGCCAATTTTCGGAAAGCGATAAAATGCGTTGGCTAATTTTTGCGCCCAAGCCATATCAGTGCCCCATTGTTCGTTAATGGCATTGGTATATTCTTCTAAAGCGTTGATATCGCCTGCAAGCGCCTCATTGATGGCACTTGCTGCCAATAAGCCACTAAAAATCGATGGACGAATACCTTCTGCTGTCATTGGATCAACTACACAAGCCGCTTCTCCAACCAAAACAGCATTTTGGCTATGTAGCTTTTGATTCCCGTTCCACAAAGAAATGGGATGACCATATTGCTTGCAGGTTTTGACATCTACATTAAAGGATTGAGCGTACTCATCCAAGATCTTCTTGAAGTCTTGGGGTGCGCCACCAATAAATGTCCCGACTCCAATGGAATACCCTTCAGCCTTGGGGAAGTTCCAAATATAGCCATTTTTAACCAAGCCAAATTCAAAATGAGCCATAGATTTGTTCTCAACATTGGCGGGAACTTCTGCCTCTAAAGCTCCTGCTAAATGGCGTTTACGGTCTTTGAACCCTAGCCATTTTGCTATCGATCCTTTAGCACCATCAGCAGCGATTAAGTAGCGGCCTGTAACAGGGCCGTTAGCTGTATTAACCTGCCAAGAATCTGCTTTAAACTCAATGCCAGTTACTTCTGTATTGTCTTGCAGTTTAGCTCCTTGCTGTTGGGCTTGTTTAACTAAGAAATGGTCAAAAACATCTCGCCGCACCATCCAAATCGGTTCTTTAATTGCGATTTTCGCTTCTACTGGGTCTTCTAAATTCCAGGTAAAGCGAAGAGAGTCTACCTTCACAGAAATTGCTGGGCTAAAGTCAAAGTCAAACCATTGAGCGATCGCTGGTGATACTCCACCGCCACAAGGTTTGTATCTTGGCAGAGATTCTTTTTCCAAAACTAATACTGAGCGACCTCGCTTAGATAAATGATATGCGGCTGTTCCACCCGATGGCCCGGCTCCGACGATGATGCAGTCGTACATATGGCTGAATTTTTGCTCCTCAATTAGTTGACTTTAAAGTGCATTTTTCTAATCTACGGATAAAGGCAACTCTTATTTGACTTTCTTTTCAAGCTTAGTTCTAGCTCGTATATGTTTTTTATGATGATTTGACACTCCTAAAAGTTGAGTAATGCTCAGTAATCTCTGTTTGAGTTGCCCTTTTTTATTCTTGTTTAGGGCGCATACAAAATTTTAGTTTATTATGTAAAACCACAGATAAACACCGAGCGATACCGATGAATATCTGTGGTTTCATGTTCAAAAAATTGACTTGAGTCAAGGGTCAAGAGCCAATGATTATTTGTTATTTCTTGCCTTGTTCCTCCGTTCGCGGAGCGTCTGCGACAGGAAAAGTTCTATTCGCCGGAAGTCGGCGCTCAGACTTCTCTCATTGTCTCCGTTGTGTCCCTTGCCTCTAATGCCCAATACCCAATGCCCCATGCCCTATTTTCAAGACAGGTTTAACTTACACAGTAGTAATGTCTTTTTCTTTTTCTGCCAATAATTCGTCAATTCTGGCAGTGTATTTATTGGTTAATTTTTGCAGGCTATCTTGTTGGTCTCGCGATTCATCTTCAGAAATTTCCGCGTTTTTTTCCTGTTTGCGAATCGAGTCTACGGTATCGCGGCGGATGTTACGAATCCCAACACGACCTTCTTCGGCATATTTGGCAGCGATTTTGACTAGTTCTTTACGGCGATCGCTTGTCAAAGGCGGGATATTCAGCCGAATTACAGAACCATCGTTGCTAGGAGTTAAACCTACATCTGACAAGGAAATAGCCTTTTCAACTATATTCAAGCTACTGCGATCGTAAGGTTGAATCAGTATGGTTGTGGCATCAGGTGTACTGATATTTGCCAGTGATTTCAGAGGGGTAGGTGTACCGTAATACTCTACTAATACCTTATCTAATAGACTCGCATTGGCGCGACCAGTACGAATCGTGTTAAAAGCTCGTTGAGTTGCCTCAACGGTATGTTGCATTTTACTCTCAGCTTCAGCTAATTTCACAAGAACCTCCCACAAGGGTGCCGATAGATTCTCCCATGACTGCTCGGTGGATATTACCTCGCACCGTTAAGTCAAATACAAGTATGGGAATATTATTTTCTTTACACAAGGCAATCGCGGTAGTATCCATTACCCGCAAATCTTTAGCCAAAACATGGGCGTAAGTGAGGCTGGTGTAACGTTTAGCATCAGGATAGACATGAGGGTCAGCATCGTATATCCCATCTACCTTAGTGGCTTTAAAAATCACTTCCGCATCGATTTCTGCTGCTCTTAATGCCGCAGTAGTGTCGGTTGTAAAGAAAGGATTTCCAGAACCAGCGCCAAAAATTACCACCCGTCCTTTCTCAAGATGACGGATGGCACGGCGACGAATATACGGTTCAGCTAATTCTTGCATAGCGATCGCGGTTTGCACTCGCGTCTGTATCCCCATTCGTTCTAACGAATCTTGCAGCGTCATGGCATTCATTACCGTGGCAATCATCCCGATGTAGTCAGCGGTTGCCCGATCCATCCCCGCCGAAGCCGCTTTGACGCCACGAAAAATATTGCCGCCGCCAACGACGATAGCGATCTGAACGCCAGTGGCTACCACCTCTCCCACTTCTTGTGCTATTTCTTTGACCACTTCTGGATCAATCCCATAGCCCATGTTGCCCATTAAAGCTTCACCGCTCAGTTTAAGTAAAACCCGTCGGTAATTCGTTCCCATGAAGTTACGCTTTATCGAAAAAGTTGCAATTGCCTCCAATTTAAGATAACAGTACAGTGGCTATCTGTGTCTAGTTACGCCAGATTAATGAAGTGCCTACTGCCTCAGTTTCTGGTGGATATATTTTATGACCTTTTAGTAGTGAAGCGATCGCCTTTCTCAAATAATCTTCTCCTCCACCTAAGGGGTTTTGGGGATGAGCGTCAATTTGACCTTTGTAGCGTAATATACCAATATTATCTATAAGGAAAGCCATTGGTGTTTTACAAGCACCAAAGCTCCGAGTCACATCTTGGGTTGGGTCCCATAAGTAAGGAAAGTTCAACCGATGACATTCAGCAAAAACTTTCATACTTTCAAAGCTTTCTGTCGGATGCCCAATAGCTGCACTACCATTCATCCCAATCAGCGTAAAACCAAATTTAGCAAATTCCGCTTGAATCTTTTTTAGCCTGTCTAAATATAGAGCTACATAAGGGCAGTGGTTGGACATTGAGATGACACCAACTGCACGAAACTTTTTTAAATAACGGCTGAGATGGTGTACTTGATTGTCAATTCCTGGCAGCTCAAAGTCTGGTGCATAGCTCCCAATAGGAGTATCAATAGATTCTAGTATATTCATGTTTTTCGGTTTGGAGGAACTAGCAACAAAAAAAATTCGTCAAACTAAGCGTCACTTTCCTAGTTGCAAACCACTCCTTGGCAGATGCTTGATACACAACAATTTTATAGGTTAATTTAGCCGTCGTAAATTGTGAAACTACTGAATCTACTACTGATACTTATTCCATGAAATAGTACTTAGTGATATGTAATTTTTCCTTTTTTCAGAAAAGTAGTAAACATAAACTTGTTTTAACGGCTAAATGCAAACGCTGCAAGTAAAGCATCCACAAGCAATGATTATCAGGGCTTTTTTGCTTGGGTAAGAATAAGTATTAATTGTTTATTGGCTAAAACGTACTTGTGGTGGTATGTCGGATATTCGAGACATAATTTAGTTGATTTCTTCAATATAACTTGATTTTTACTTTACAAAAAACACGGATTCTCATTCTTACTGTATGTAATTCCATATAGACAATTTGTAAGATTACACAAACATGATTGGAGATTGAAACTTGATATTAGTAACGTGAATTACTGTTAATCATATTTGTAAAAACTTTACTACATATTGCTACAAAATTAGTAAAAATACTGTGTCTAATGCTTCCAAAAATTACAAATTTTCTAGGATTAATTCAATTTATGTCATGTTTCTCTGGTTACAGCAAATATAATTACTCAAATCCCGTGTTTTAAGTAATTATTGCTACTTGGTTAATAAGTGCAAAACCTGAGTTATCCAGTAGTTTTTAGAATCTGTGAGTATGAATTCTGCTCATCTAAATGCTCCATTAGACTTTTTGCAGAAGTGGGGAAAAGGGTAAGGGGTAAAGGGGAAAGGGCTAATAAAAACCCTTTTCCTTTTAACCTTTTCCCTTTCCCCCCTCTTGCAAAAGTAACTTTTGCAAGAGAGAGGTCTATTTTTGTCATATACCTAACGATAGATAGTATTTGGCTAATGCAGAATCAACAAATTAAGAAATATGAAGTATTATCAGTAGCAGCATCAAAGCCCAAGCATAACATCGCAGATGTAAAGGTTTTTTCCCTGTCTGTTTCAAACCTGGCTTAAGCAATCTGGATTATTTTAAACGTTAAATAATTTAATAAAAATTAAAATAATAATGACTGCGGCAAAAAATCTACGTCTCAATTCTGGCATTCATAGCCTTAATTTAATCAATTCTTGTTTAATCAACTGCCATGACGACTTCTAAAACCGCATTTACCACCACCAAAACTTGGATTTGGCAAGGTTTCTCCATCTGCTATCAAACCCAAGGAAGCACTGGACCAGCAGTGGTTCTGGTGCATGGTTTTGGGGCATCATGGTGGCACTGGCGGCAAAATATCCCTGTGCTAGCAGAACATTGCCGTGTTTATGCCATTGACTTGATTGGCTTTGGTAATTCAGCTAAACCGAAGCCAGGAGAAAAAATTGCCTACACACTCGAAACTTGGGGACAGCAAGTAGCTGATTTCTGCCGTGAAGTGGTAGGTGAACCCGCATTTTTGATAGGGAATTCTATTGGCTGTATAGTTGCCATGCAAGCAGCGGTAAGTAACCCAGAGATTGCTTTAGGAGTGGCATTGCTCAATTGTTCTTTAAGATTGTTACACGATCGCAAACGGGCAACTTTACCTTGGTCTCGTCGCTTTGGTGCACCCTTGCTGCAACGCTTATTATCTATCAAACCGATTGGCGATTTCTTTTTTAATCAACTTGCCAAACCAAAAACAGTAAGGAAGATTTTGCTGCAAGCCTACGCTAATTCTGAAGCTGTGACAGATGAGTTGGTAGATATTTTAACTGCCCCTGCTAGCGACCCCGGTGCGGTAGCTGTTTTCCTGGCTTTTACAAGTTATTCTACAGGACCCTTACCAGAAGACCTTTTACCTGTGCTACCTTGTCCAGCAATTATTTTATGGGGCACAGCCGATCCTTGGGAACCAGTGGATTTAGGTAGAGAGTTAGCTAATTACCCTCAAGTACTGAAATTTATTCCCTTGGAAGGGGTGGGACATTGCCCCCAAGATGAAGTACCTGAATTAGTTAATCCAATTTTACAAGACTGGATTTGGGAGCGAACAAAGAATAATTAACCGCCGATCAACGAGCCAGTGCGTTGTACTGCAAAGCAGAACCCGCAGGGTAGCAACTGGCGTGCCGATAACCGCTAATGAATACCACTCATTCTTAGGGGCATGATCTTTGGCAATGTCTGATTTTATTCAAGTATGCCGAAAATTTCCAAATTATAGAAAATAATAAGTTAAGTCTAATAGCGCACGACTAACTTAATTTCCTCGTGAAAATATGACTCATCCTTTTCTTGAACGTTTACACAGTCCAGAAGCCCCAGTTATCGTCTTTGACGGTGCAATGGGTACTAATCTGCAAACACAAAACCTCACCGCTGAGGATTTCGGAGGTCCGCATTATGAAGGTTGTAACGAATACCTAGTGCATACCAAACCGGAAGCTGTCGCCAAAGTTCACCGTGACTTTCTTGCTGCTGGTGCAGATGTCATTGAAACGGATACTTTTGGTGCTACTTCGATTGTGTTGGCAGAATATGACTTGGCAGACAAGACATATTACCTCAACAAAACAGCTGCCGAACTAGCAAAGCGTGTGGCGGCAGAATTCTTTACGCCAGAAAAACCCCGGTTTGTAGCGGGTTCTATTGGCCCTACAACTAAACTCCCTACCTTGGGACATATTGACTTTGACACCATGAAAACTGCTTTTGCAGAACAAGCAGAAGCGTTATGGGATGGTGGCGTTGACATATTTCTGGTTGAGACTTGCCAGGATGTGCTGCAAATTAAAGCAGCGTTGAATGGGATTGAAGAAGTTTTTGCCAAAAAAGGCGATCGCCGTCCGTTGATGGTATCGGTGACAATGGAAAGTATGGGCACGATGCTGGTAGGAACCGAAATCAGTGCTGTGTTGACAATTTTGGCACCTTACCCAATTGATATTCTCGGTCTCAACTGTGCTACAGGGCCAGACTTGATGAAGCCACATATTAAATATCTGGCAGAACATTCACCTTTCACAGTTTCCTGTATTCCAAATGCAGGTTTACCTGAGAATGTCGGCGGTCAAGCGCATTACCGTTTAACACCGATGGAATTACGGTTGTCGCTAATGCACTTTGTTGAAGATTTGGGTGTCCAAGTGATTGGGGGTTGCTGTGGGACGCGTCCAGAACACATTCAACAATTAGCAGAAATTGCCAAAGATCTAAAGCCTAAAGTTAGACAACCTAGCTTAGAACCAGCAGCAGCATCAATTTACACCACTCAGCCTTACGATCAAGATAACTCCTTCCTAATTGTAGGCGAACGCCTCAACGCCAGTGGTTCTAAAAAATGCCGCGAATTGCTAAATGCAGAAGATTGGGATGGACTCGTTTCAATGGCGAGATCTCAGGTGAAAGAAGGTGCCCATGTTCTTGATGTTAACGTCGATTACGTAGGCCGCGATGGGGTGCGAGATATGCACGAACTCGTTTCGCGCATTGTCAATAATGTCACATTACCCTTAATGCTCGACTCCACCGAATGGGAAAAGATGGAGGCGGGTTTAAAAGTCGCTGGTGGTAAGTGCTTACTCAACTCCACCAACTACGAAGACGGCGAACCGCGTTTCTTGAAGGTACTGGAGTTAGCTAAGAAATACGGCGCGGGAGTAATAATTGGTACAATAGATGAAGAGGGGATGGCGCGAACCGCAGAGAGAAAATTTGCGATCGCTCAACGTGCCTATCGTCAAGCTGTAGATTATGGTATCCCTCCCACAGAAATCTTCTTTGATACTTTAGCTTTACCGATTTCTACAGGGATTGAAGAAGATAGAGAAAACGGCAAAGCTACCATTGAAGCAATTCGACGGATTCGCCAAGAATTACCAGGATGTCATGTAATTTTGGGTGTATCTAATATTTCCTTTGGTTTAAATCCAGCAGCAAGAATTGTGCTGAACTCAATGTTTTTGCACGAGGCGATGACAGCAGGAATGGATGCAGCCATTGTCAGCGCTAGCAAAATATTACCACTGTCCAAAATTGAACCCCGCCATCAAGAAGTTTGTCTTCAATTGATTTACGATCAACGAAAATTTGAGGCTGATGTCTGCGTTTACGATCCATTAGGAGAACTTACCACAGTTTTTGCAGGGGTAACGGCAAAACGCAACAAAGGTGTTGACGAAAGCCTCCCCATCGAAGAACGTCTGAAACGTCATATCATTGACGGCGAACGTATTGGTTTAGAAACACAACTGACAAAAGCCTTAGAAATATATCCGCCTCTGGAAATTATCAATACTTTCCTGTTGGATGGGATGAAAGTTGTAGGTGAGTTATTCGGTTCGGGACAAATGCAACTCCCCTTTGTGTTGCAATCTGCGGAAACCATGAAAGCAGCAGTTGCTTACCTAGAACCGTTCATGGAAAAGTCTGAAGCTGGCAATAATGCTAAAGGAACAGTAATTATTGCTACTGTCAAAGGTGATGTCCATGATATTGGTAAAAACCTAGTGGATATCATTCTCTCTAATAATGGCTACAAAGTTATTAATTTGGGAATTAAACAGTCGGTAGAAAATATCATTCAGGCTTACGAACAGCACAAACCTGATTGTATTGCTATGAGTGGATTGCTAGTGAAATCTACTGCCTTTATGAAAGAAAATTTGGAGGTATTTAACGAAAAAGAAATTACTGTACCTGTAATTTTAGGTGGTGCAGCACTGACACCTAAATTTGTATATCAAGATTGTCAAAATGCCTACAAAGGTAAAGTCGTTTATGGCAAAGATGCCTTTTCCGATTTGCATTTTATGGATAAATTAATGCCAGCAAAAGCTATTGGAAAATGGGATAATTTGCAAGGATTTTTGGATGAAGTCGGGACTGATGAACCAGAAATCATTCCCAAAAAATCAGAAGTCATTACTGAAGAATCTTCTCTCAGTACTCAAAACTTAGGACTCAGCGCTCAAGTTGATACAAGACGTTCTGAAGCTGTGGCGATTGATATTGAACGTCCTACTCCGCCTTTCTGGAGAACAAAATTGTTGCAACCTGATGATATTTCTCTAGAAGAAATATTCGGCTATTTGGATTTGCAAGCTCTAATTGCTGGACAATGGCAATTCCGCAAACCCAAAGAGCAAACGAAAGAAGAATATCAAGCTTTCTTGGCTGAAAAAGTTTACCCAATTTTAGAACAGTGGAAACAGCGGATTATTGAAGAGAATCTGTTGCATCCCCAGGTGATTTATGGATATTTTCCTTGTCAATCTGAGGGGAATACTTTGCATATTTATGAAACGAACCACTTAGACGCGAAGGAAGTTGCCAGGTTTGAATTTCCTAGACAGAAGTCTTTGAGGAGGCTTTGTATTGCAGATTTCTTTGCGCCGAAGCAGTCGGGGTTAATTGATGTCTTCCCGATGCAGGCGGTAACTGTGGGAGAGATTGCAACAGAATTTGCGCAAAAATTATTTGCAGATAATCAATACACGGATTACCTGTATTTCCACGGTTTAGCAGTGCAGATGGCAGAAGCCTTGGCTGAATGGACACACGCCAGAATTCGTCAAGAATTAGGCTTTGCGGCGGAGGAACCAGACAATATCCGCGATATCTTGGCACAACGTTATCGGGGTTCACGGTATAGTTTTGGTTATCCGGCTTGTCCGAATATTCAAGACCAGTATAAGCAGCTGACGTTGTTGGAGACAGACAAGATTAACCTGTATATGGATGAAAGTGAGCAACTTTATCCAGAACAGTCTACAACAGCAATTATTGCTTATCATCCAGTAGCGAAATACTTTAGCGCGTAGAACGCCATCTTCTAATCCCCCCCCTGCAAGCGAGGGGGGAATAAAATCCCACAATTGCAGAGAATAACAGGAGTTATTGTTGCTGAATCTGCTGTTGCACCCACAAGCGAAAGTTCTGGAGAACCGCTTCTTCACGCTAATTATGAAAAGCGATCGCATCTAAGCTATAAATGCATAAAAATGAGCATTTTTATTTAGACTGTGCTCATACAGGGGAGTACATACAGTTCAAAATTCCTAGTTCTAAGAATAAATTATCCCAATAGCAAGACTACCAACTTTATTTCGTAAAACTATTGGGAATCGCTGTTAGCGCCAATAATTGCTTGAAATATATTGCCTATTAATGATACAAAACCTGCAACTAACAATACGAGCATTAAACTAGCAAGAGCAGCAAAGGGAGAGGAAATGAACAATACTAAAAATCCAAAAATCAAAATTGATATCAGTACCCTACTCATTTGTTTTACCTTAAATAGCTGCTAGTCTCAACTTAGCTTGCTAAGCCATAAATTGACATGCATCTAATAGAAGAAATGAGTGATATTTCTCTGGTTGCATTTTGCAGTTAAATTAACTGCAAGCAGTTTATAGCGCTACTGCTGATACTGAAATATACAGCAATTTGCGTTTTTGGATTTTAGGAAAGAGGCAATAGTTTTGTTTCTTTAGGGCGATCGCATTCACTGCTAGTCAGATGTAAACTAATTATCTGTCTTCTACAGAGACATATAATCTGCGAATGTATAATGGGCGATACTGGATTTGAACCAGTGACCCCATCCGTGTGAAGGATGTGCGCTACCCCTGTGCTAATCGCCCGTAAGCATTCAAGATAGCATATCTTGCATCGAAAAACGAGGCAAACAAGCGCAGATAAAAGAATTTCTCTCGGCATTTCTAGCTTTTTAATCCCCTTGGGGATACTCATTCCACAAGGTTGTAACCTCACGTAAACTTTGGTGGTTGCCATTACCCAAAATCAGATGATCTAGCAAAGGAAGGCCTAACAACTGTGCTCCTGCTAACAACTGGCGTGTTAATTCTATGTCTTCTTGGCTGGGTTCAAGGTTTCCAGAGGGATGGTTATGTGCCACAATGGCTCGCGTTGCTCCTTGACGAATAACTTCCCGGAAAATTTCTCTAGGAGAAGCCAAGGTTTCGGTGGCAGTGCCGATTGTAATTACTTGCGTTCCCAGCAAACGATTTTTGACATCCAATAGCAAGACACCAAAATGTTCTTGTGTCTGCCACATCAAATTTTGACTAAGAGCCGCCGCTGCTGCAAGTGGGCTATCAATAGTTACGCCATCTGGACGAGATTGAAAGGCGCGTTTGCCTAGTTCAATTGCCGCTAAGATGGTAGTTGCCTTAGCTGGGCCAATCCCTGGAATTTGCATTAACTCGGCAGGGGTAACTTCTCGCAACACTGCTAGAGGGTCACGCTGATGTTTGCTCAATTCGCTCAAAATATATTGCCCCAAACCCACAGCAGATAGTTTTCCTGGTCCTTGACCAGTGCCTAGTAGAATTGCAATTAACTCAGCTGTGGCTAAAACTTTTGGGCCATGAGCCATTAACCGCTCACGCGGACGCTCAGTCTCAGGCATATCAGCAATTCTCAGGCAATAGGTCATAGAATAACTACGGAATATTCACCAAAGTTGGAACTATCTTTAGTTATCCCTTGTTTGCTCTACAATTCATCTCTATTTGAAAAATCTTTAATTTTGGCACATATTTTTACTAACACTTTGGAAGGCTACGCTTATACAGATAATGCCTCAATTACCCTTTGATAGTGGAGCCTGCCTCCGCAAGCTTCAAAAGCCCTAGCCTAGGGCGCAGCTTCGCGATACTTTTAGGGGTATCGCGAAATATTAAAGATGGGAAAAATATCCTGTCTTTAAACAACTGTGTAAATAAATCGGCTTGGTGATTTTGCTCATACAGGAGAAACGCCGCCAGCATTTTCTGATGATTTCCGTTTGATTTACGATCGCAAGAAATTACTGAACGTTTCTGAGTTCCTCTAACTGGCGAATTTGGAGTTTTTTGCGATTGAATATCCAGATTTATTTTCAGCTAGCTGAAACTTCACTTTGCTGATAAATTTGTGTTGCCTTGAGCATATGGTAAGTAATGATCAACTGGGTAAGAGCGAGGGGGTAACTCTGGAGTGTTTCACCAGTTGTACCAGCGATTTTGCCGAGTTCGGGGTTACTTTCGCGATCGCATATACTCTTTAAATGCGGCATATCAGAACATATAATTTGCTCTAGCTTATTCACTTGTTCTAAGGTGGCGTGACCATCTACTTCCAAGACATCCACAGGCTTAGTCATATCCCTGTCTAGCCCTAAGCGGATCGCTGACTGAGAATTACCATTAGTAGATTTGACAATCTGGGTAAAATCTGGGTGGGGAATTGTCGGACGCAGTACCAACCGCACATTTAGATGTCCATTAATTTCATCTGCGGCTTCTTCGGGCGGATAAAAACTCACAACTATATCTGACCATTGCCGCTGGGGACGGATAAATTGCTCTGAGTCTGGTTCGCGCTTGTCTAACTCTGCTAGTACTTGTTCAGGAGTGTAGCCTCGTTTTTGTGTATCTCGCTTCACTTTCCATTGAGCGCGTAATGGTTCGGGGGGCGCGAGGTAAACTTTCACATCGTAAGCATCGCGGGCAGCCCGAGTAGAATAACCAAGTAATCCTTCAATAATTACAAATTTACTGGGTTTAATATACTGCGGCGGCTCAAATGTACCAGTTTGGTGGCTGTAAACTGGCTTGAGAATTGATTGTCCCGTGCGTAGCAGCGATAGGTGTTGCTGCATAATATCTAAATAGTTGCAATCGGGGTGAAGGGCAGTAATGCCAATTTCTGCACGTTGTTTGCGATCGTAGCGGTGGTAATCATCCGTACAGATAACCGTGACATTTTCTGGCCCTAGTACCTGAGCAATCCCTTTAGTTAGCGTTGTTTTTCCAGCGGCACTGTCACCGACAATACCAAGAATTATTGGACGGCTCATCATACCCCCCTACCAAGAGTAAGTCTAGTAATTAATAATTGAGAATATGTCTAATTTTAAGGGCGAATTTGTCGCGTAAGTCAAGGAAAGATGTTGTATGCAACATCTCTACACATATTGATGTGTTTACTTACGTTGATTTTTAGCATTAGTTACTCGCCGGAACCAATTCTACATCTGCACATGAACCACCTGTAAGGCGATAGTCATCTACCTGAACCCAACTATCTTGACCTAATGCCCAAAATCCTGTGAAGATGTTGTACTCAGTTTCACTACCTGTTCTGAATCCCAGTGTCAAAGGTGTGTAGCGAGGTAAGCTACCAAATTTGATTTCGGAAAACACTTTTTGTCGAGCATCTCGCACCCCAAAATAACCATCTGTAACATTCGCTGATGTGCGGACATAAGCTGTTAACTGATACTGAGTGTTAGGTTGAAGTCTCACGCGCTGACGGATGCCGTTCCATCCCGAAACATTTCGCATCCAAGCATTGTTTTTACCCGCATTACTGTATCCCAATCCGCGATCGATACCAACTCTACCTTCAGGAACCCAAGGACTGCTAACCCTTTGCCTAGTCTGCCCTTCAAAATCTCCACCTGTAAAAGGAGCGGCGCATGAAGCTTGAGCTTGAGTAGAGCCTAAACTGAGGGTAGCTATAGTGCTAATAAATACAGCAATTTTACCGATCGCGAACTGTTTGCTAAACATTACAGGAAAATTCCGAAAGCCTACAAATATACAATATGTTTGCATAATCAGCTTTATGCAAATTTAGTTGGATATTCCAGCGTTGTCCGTAGGCATCGCGTGCAATCTTAATTACACAAGTCACAAGGGTGGAATATAAACCATGTTCAAACTATCCCCTAAATTCTCTGTTGTACTGGTGATTATTACAGCGTTAGTACTGATATGTTGGCAGTTTTTTGAGGCAAAGCCTGTTTTATCTGAAAAGTTAGATATAGACTTTGTTAACCAATCAACACTTGTTGCCACTGCCCCCCTTCCCCCTAGTCTTGTACCTGCTGTACTAGGAGGCAAACCAGTTTATATTCTGTACGTGACCCGATCGCAAGATACTGTTTTGGTGCGTTGTTACCCTGGCTATGAACCAACGATCGCAGTTCGGGCAATGGGCAGTAATCCCAATGCCAAAACACAGAAAGAAGGAGTCATGACCTGCCGTCCTTCTGCTTAGAAGCTATGGGATTTAATCCCACAGTTTGCCTAATTCTGCAAGTTGGTCGCGGTATTCAATGCGAACTACCCAATCTTCTGGCCAAGCCGCCATCCCTAAATAAGCGCCAGCAAACGCACCAGTCAAACAAGCAATTGAATCAGAATCGCCTGCTGTGACTGCTGCTCGACGCAGTGCTGCTAATGGTTCTTCGGGAAACAGTAAAAAGCACAATAGACCTGTTGCCAAGGCTTCTTCTGCTATCCAACCATCGCCTGTTGCTAAACAAGGGTCAATTTCGCGGTTGGGATTTACTAATGCGGTGTTGAGTCTATCAAGCACGGCTAGACATTCATCCCACCCGTGACTAATGAATTCCTCTGGTGTATTAATGTAGGGACGCTGCCAAAGAGAACCTAGCCAATCGATATGGTAAACCGAGCGCTGACTCTGGGCATAGTTGTAGAGTCTCGAAGGCAATCCTTGGGTATCGCCTCCTTGGGCAAGATCAGCGATCGCAGCTGCGGTCAAATCGGAAGCAGCCAAGGCTGTAGGATGACCATGAGTAAGGGCTGCTTGAAATTGGGCGATCGCAGCACGGGTTGTTGCTGCTATTGGTAATAAACCCACAGGCGCAACACGCATATTGGCACCACAACCTTTGGAGTTTGCCCTAGTTGCTTGCTGCCAAGGTATACCAGTTTCCAAGGCTTCACAAGCCCGCAAGCAAGTCATACCTGGGGCACGATTATTATCTGGACTGTTCAACCACTCAATAAAAGCACGTCTTAGGGCTGCTTCCAAACTCGCTACAGTCAAGTTTGCTGATGAAGCTTCAATTAATGCCTGTGCCACAGATAAGGTCATCTGCGTATCGTCAGTCACGAGTGCTAGATTACCTATTGGTTCTTGCGGCCCATTGGGGGGAAAGCGACGGCAGATTTCCTCAACTGTTAAAAATTCTGTCACAGCACCCAAAGCATCACCAAAGGCCAGCCCAAATAAACATCCAGAAGCACGACGCATAAAAGTTTGTCCCTGCTGGACAGCAGTAATAGATAAATATTTTTAAATTAATGGAAAAAAGCGATCGCTCTTTTCTCTGTAAGCACTCCAGTTGATTATAAAGACGGCAAACACGACTTTGATGTTACGGTTCACCCCAATTCCTGAAAGTATTAATTCTCATACATTAGTACAGAGTGCAATCAAAGTTAATCCATGAGCCAACTAGATACATCCTCAAATTTAACCGTCCCAAACAAGGTTCGGGAAACCCCCCTTAATGGACTGGCTATATAAGCTCAGTATATATATCAGCATACTATGGGGTCTTAACCCTCAAAAAACCAAACCAACGGTATTCATGCTGAACTGGCTGCTTTCAGCACAGTTAGTTCAAAAATTTAGTCCTTAATAATCCCATTCATTTGTAGTTATACGGAGCCAGCACTTAAAATGGCAAAGGTAGTTGGAATTGACTTAGGTACAACGAACTCCTGCGTAGCAGTCATGGAAGGTGGTAAACCCACGGTTATTGCTAATGCAGAGGGTTTTCGGACCACACCATCGGTAGTGGCATTTGCTAAAAACGGCGATACTTTAGTAGGGCAAATCGCTAAGCGTCAAGCGGTGATGAACCCAGAAAACACGTTCTACTCTGTTAAGCGCTTTATTGGTCGTCGCTACGACGAAGTAACAAACGAAGCTACAGAAGTTTCCTATAAAGTGTTGAGCACTAGCGGTAACGTCAAGCTAGACTCTCCTGGGGCTGGAAAACAATTTGCTCCTGAAGAAATTTCTGCGAAAGTTCTCCGCAAACTAGTTGAAGACGCTAGTAAATATCTTGGTGAAACTGTTACTCAAGCTGTAATCACCGTTCCCGCTTACTTTAACGACTCCCAGCGCCAAGCTACAAAAGACGCTGGTAAAATCGCTGGTATTGAAGTACTGCGGATTATCAACGAGCCTACCGCCGCTTCTCTAGCTTATGGCTTTGATAAGAAGAGCAACGAAACTATTCTGGTATTTGACCTTGGTGGTGGTACCTTCGACGTATCTGTATTGGAAGTAGGCGATGGCGTATTTGAAGTACTAGCTACCTCTGGTGATACCCACCTTGGTGGTGACGACTTTGATAAGAAGATTGTTGATTTCTTAGCTGAACAGTTCCGTAAAGCCGAAGGTATTGATCTACGCAAAGATAGACAAGCCTTACAACGTTTAACTGAAGCCGCAGAAAAAGCCAAGATTGAGCTTTCTAGCGTTACCCAAGCAGAAATTAACCTGCCATTTATCACTGCTACCCAGGATGGGCCTAAGCACCTGGATACCACTTTAACCCGCGCTCAGTTTGAAGAACTCTGTTCTGACTTAATCGACCGTTGTCGCATCCCTGTAGAAAATGCTCTCAGAGATGCCAAGTTAACCAAAGACAATATCGATGAAGTCGTGCTAGTGGGTGGTTCTACCCGGATTCCCGCAGTGCAACAGTTGGTGAAGCGGTTATTAGGTAAAGATCCTAACCAAACTGTGAACCCTGATGAAGTGGTAGCTGTTGGTGCAGCTATTCAAGCCGGTGTATTAGCTGGTGATGTCACTGGTATCTTGTTGTTAGACGTAACACCACTATCTCTCGGTGTAGAAACCTTGGGTGGTGTGATGACCAAGATTATTCCTCGCAACACCACAATTCCCACCAAGAAATCGGAAGTATTCTCCACAGCCGTGGATGGCCAAAGCAATGTAGAAATTCACGTTCTCCAAGGTGAACGGGAATTTGCTAACGATAACAAGAGCTTGGGAACCTTCCGCCTTGATGGTATTCCCTCAGCACCACGCGGTGTACCTCAAATCGAAGTGATCTTTGACATCGACGCTAACGGTATCCTTAACGTTACTGCTAAGGATAAAGGTACTGGTAAGGAACAATCCATCAGCATTACTGGTGCTTCCACTTTGGATAAATCAGATGTTGACCGGATGGTGCGAGAAGCCGAACAAAACGCTTCTTCTGACAAGGAACGTCGTGAGAAGATTGAACGTAAGAACCAAGCAGATTCCTTGGCATACCAAGCTGAGAAGCAGTTGCAAGAATTAGGTGATAAAGTTCCTGAAGCTGACAAAACCAAAGTTGAAGGTTTGGTGAAAGAACTGCGCGATGCAGTAGCTAAGGAAGATGATGAGCAAATTAAGAAGCTCACACCAGAATTGCAACAAGCACTATTCGCCGTTGGTAGTAACATCTATCAACAAGCTGGTGGTGCTGCGCCTGGTGCGCCTGGTCCTCAAGATGGCGGTGGTCCAACTCCTCCTTCTTCTGGTAGTGGTGATGATGTAATTGATGCTGACTTCACTGAAAGCAAGTAATCTTTATAGTGGTTGGGGATGCGTAAGCATCCTTATCCCCTTTTACCCATCCAAGCATTAGCCTGGGTGGGGATTTTTTTTGCGCTTCGCCTGTTATTTGTAGGGGTTTAGCAATGCTAAACCCTTAGCTCTCCGTTGTTTAGCTCAAAACCCGACCCTTCCGTGGGTGGATTTTTTTATTTGATTAGTTGCTAACAATTAATTAAGGAATAAATTTTGAATTTTGAATTGTTGCTATGTCTTATCCACAAGCACCTTGGAAACTGCAAGGCTACGCTATCCAAACTCTGCATTTAGTGAGTATTGACCGAGTGCGTCCTTTAGTTCCTTTAGAGTTAGATATTATCTCTGTCTGGCCAGGTAAAACCACTGCCAGTGTGTATTTATCCTATTACGGTCCAGGCTCAGAACTAGAGTATAGCGAGTTAATTGTTGTCCCTGCTGTTGTAGGTTCTCAAGGGAAATTTGGTGGTTGGGTTTCTCACATTTATGTAGACCATGTTGATTCAATGGCTGGTGGTCGAGAAATTTGGGGATTACCAAAAGAACTAGCTGATTTCGACTGGGAACAAGGACAGCGTGTTACTGTTCGCCAGGGAAACCGGAAGTTGTGTACTCTCAATTATGGACAACAAGGTATAGCGTGGCGGCAAAAATTAGGCGCGTCTAGTTTTAGCGCTATGGGTGCTGATTTACTGATATTTCCAGCACAATTTGAATCTCGCTTGGGTCTGATTAGTTCGCAGTTAGAAGTTCCTGCGGAAAGTCCTTTTTCTCGCATAGATTTCGGTCAGCCGTTTTTAACTACGCGTTATGAGGATTTGAATTTACAAGTTGGTGCGCCGGAAGTGGTGGGACAGAGGAAAGTTGAAGTGGGTAGTTATCGGTAGGATTTGAGCGTTATTTTTGGATAATCGATTTGTTGCGGTGATAATTTTTTCTCACGCAAAGGCGCAGAGAGGAATTCAGGAGTGTGGGCTGGTGGCGATCGCACTGCAATATCCGATAAAATTCCATTGGTTACAGCGTCCAATCCGCGATCGCTAATCTGGGTACTAGACCAAAATCTCGTTGATTACGGGTAACGACTGTGGCATTAAGAGATAATGCGATCGCAGCTATTCGCATATCTTTTTGCAAGCGATTTTTTCGCAGGGGAGGATTCTCTTTCAACAACTGTTTAAGACAGCCATCAGCTTCAGGTGTGAAATCTAGGATCTCAACTGTTTGCAGATATTTGACGGTTGTCGAAAGTTTTGAGTAGGTGCGGGGAGATTATGCACAGACGACGGCTCGTTAATTTTACCAATCCAGCCGTTAAAAAGTTCTTGAACCGTAATTATAGTAACAGCAATTTGATGTAGAGAAGCGTTTGCAATAACTTGGGGATGATTGCAAAGAATTAGTTAAACATGGTCAGTATCGAGAATATATCGAGACACCCAAGCAACCTCTACAAGTAGTATAAGGAGTCAACTTCAGTGTCATCATCTGAGGTTCGCTCTGCTCGAATTTCATCCATGATTTCCTGAAAATCTGGATCATCTTGAAAGACACCAGCAAATTGCATCCACGTAGGTGGTGAAGTAGAAAGTGGCACATTCCAGGAAATAGCTTCAATGTGGCTGAGTCGTTCTAAAAAGGTGGCTTGGAGTTTAGCGATCGCTTCTTCCCGCGTTTTTGCTTCAACTCGAAAGTTGGGAAGCTCAAATATAGATGCAGCAAACTGACCATTTTGGAGAGTTTCTACTAAAAGTGTAACTTTCAGGTTGGTAGCTGGCTGGGATGGCGGTAGATTTAGATTTATCACCATGTTTGAAACACTTAAAGTGTCTTTCTGATTCTACCGTGAGATTCGCAGGGAATCAGAGCAGGCGGAAGAAGTAAAAGCTTAGTCAGTGCGATCGCAGTTAGAGTTAGTTTTAGATCATCGATTTGTGGCATAAATAATTTTTGTCTCACGTAGAGGAGCCACTGCGTTGGGCGGCTTTGCCGACTTGAAGCAAGTGGCGTCGCGCAGAGGCGCGAAGAGGAATGCAGGAGTATGGGCTGGTGGCGATCGCTATTTTTGATAGGCTGATATTTTTAAACAAATTATGAGCGTGATTCCCACAGCAAACCAGCGTAGCCAGCGGCTATTATAGCGTGTATACCAGCTATAATTGACTTCTCACGGTTGGCTGAATGCTATGACCAGTACAGCAATTTACCCTCATATCGAAAAAACTAGTCCAGATGAGCCTGCACATTTGCAGCGTCTACCCCGTGTGCGTGTTGCTCAAATCGTTATGGATTACTTGGCTTATGGCTGGTCAGTTGAAGAAATGTGCCGTCAGCATCCGGATTTGAGACTTGCTGAGGCTCATGTGGCGATGGCTTATTATTTTGACAATCAAGAAGAGATTGATGCTGAGATTTGCACGGAATGGGAACAAGCAGAACAAGCAAAAGCCCAGTCGCCGCGATCGCCCTTTGTTGTTCGGATGCAGGCCGTGGTGTAATACAAAATCTGCTTCCAATTCTTGGAACTTTCCCTATTGGCGATCGCCGATCGCGGTAAATATAGGAATGATTACGCTTACCGGAATTTCAGTAGGCATTTCAGGCATATTGGTACTTTTTAAGTTGTACTAATTTTGCCAGTGGATGCGATCGCAGTTGGAGTTATTTGTAGATAGTCGATTTGTTATAAAGATGATTTTTTGCTCGCGCAGAGACGCAGAGGGGAATGCAGGAATTTGGAATGCGCTCAGTGTTTTTAGTATTCGGCAACAATTGTGAATTATAAACTACTTTAATCGTCTATTCTTTTGCTTTTCTTCCTCATCCTTCTGCATCTCATAAGCAGTAGCTAGTTCACCATCTATTCCAAAATATTCTTCAGTTCTATCTGATATTTGTTTAATGATTGTAAACCATGAATTTTCTGAGACTGGCATACCAGTCTGAGCAATTAACCGATTATTTATTTCTACTGATGAAGAAATTCCATCAACCACATCTTCAAATAAGTTACCCGTTTTTGCTAAGGCTACACCTGTAAGTGATGTTGCTATCATTAGCATTGCTTGTAAATTTATGCCTGTCTTTGCAACTTGATTAAGACATTTTCCTGAAATATCTATAGCATTATCTAGAATTTCTTTAGCCTGCTCAATATAAAGTAATAAATCAGCAACTTCCTGCGATGTAATATCATTTTCCAAATGCGAGCTGGTTACAGATGGGGATATAGTATGTTCAACTTCAACTGTTGTAATACTGGCATCACCAGTATTCATCTGCTTACCTAAATAATGCTGTAGTGGTGTTGAACCCCATTTTTGATTAGTCTCTACAAGACCTTCAGCAGTATATCGAACTTCGGTAAGAGCCTGATCGCACAAATCCTGTAATTTGCTTAAATATAATGCGAAGTCATCTACTGAGCAATCAAGAAGTCTGTTTGCTAGTGAGCAGACTTCTTCTAATGTCTCTAATGATTTAGCTGTATTCCTTTGAAATTGAGCTATATCATCATTTAACGTCATATTTTTAGCCCCAACGTGAGCGAATTTCTTCAAGTAGATCTGTAACGGAGCGAAGTTGTTCATCTACATCTTCTAAGTTATCCATCAAGCCTGCGAATTTTCTACTTAACTCATCAACTTCTGTGCCAGGAATAGTTTTAGATATAGAATTAATGTCATCAAGTTGTTCAACCACTTTACTCACTAATGTGCGAAATTCTTCGATATCAGATGAAAGTGTCATGTTTTTAGCTCCATTTATTTTTTGATCGATGCTTAATTTAAAGCATTCTTTACTTGTTGTGAATTTCGCTCCAAAGAGTATCTTCTATCTTGACTTTCGAGCCACTAGGCATTTTGATTAAAGGTGTATTTACAAACTTTTTACCAGCAGAACCATCTAAATAAGCTCTACCTTTAGTATCTTTTGGTATATCACCTGCCATTGTATTTTCTAATATCCGGTAGCTTGCATCTGGTGATACCCGAAAAATAATTTTCTCTTCACATTGATCTGTTACCTGTTTGGTTATAACTTCGGTAGTGGGCCTTTGGGTACAGTATATTATATGAATTCCAAATTTACGTCCTTTACGTGCATATTCTTGCAGTTTCTTTTCTATGCTATCCCGCAGTCTATGTGATGAAGTTGGTATAGTTGCTATATCAGCAGCTTCATCAATAATCCAAAGTGTGCGGTCAATTTCAAAGCTTTCATTTTGCAATTCTTGAAGATTTTGTACTTGATATTGCTGCATAAGATCCAAACGATTTTTATATTCTTCACTATGAATTTTCTCTATAAAATTTGGACAATTTTCTATGGTTGTCTCTATTTCAACATTAGCTCTCATATTACGCAAATATAGAAAGTCAACTCCCGCAAAATCAGCGATGTATATCTTACGTTTTGGATTAACGTACAAAAATTGGAAGATGACCCATTTAAGAAAATTACTTTTTCCAGAGCCAGGTACACCAGCAACTAAGCGATGGGGAATTTCACTCCAGCTAGATGTTACAGGATTACCCTCATCATCTAAACCAACTATATATTCGTCTTTTGTAATCAGGTGTCGATAATTTTTGAAAATATCCTCAGCATTACTCATACGCAAGCGATTTTTCTCCATACCTGGAACTAGAGTATCACCAGGAATAACAAGGCGGAAGAATCCACTAATTTCTTCGATTGTTCCAAGACGATGTAGTGGTTTGAGGTCTTTTATTTGTGCTAGAGCTGAATTTCCAGATGGGATAATTGCTCCTCCTGATGATGGCAAAGCTGTTTGACTAAAGTTAGTGGGATTAAAGCTAGAGTAAATATTTGTAGAACCATCGCCTAGTTCATTATTAAGTTTAGGCTTAATAGGTTCTCTAATATATTTTTCTCCAAAGTCACCTTCCCAGCCTTTACGCTCAAAAGCAGTAGAAATTTCTATTTTTTCAGATGCTCTTAAATTTTCTAAAAACTTCTGTTCGTCCCTATCTCGACTGATAATTTCAATATAATTATGCTCACCATAACTATTTGTTTTAGTTGCGCTTTGTAGTAATGTCATCAAAACTGTACGAATATTGCTGCGCGTTTCTGCCAGCCCTTTGATGCTGTACTTCAATAAATTTTTGTTGACATAGTTAGTTTGATATTGTTTATAAATATCTAATGCATTCTGAAGACTATCATCTTTTTTATTATTGATAAGCAGTTGCAGTTGAGCTACTATTTGACCTAGAGCATTAACCCAAGTAGTTCTATCTTCTGAAGCGTAACAAGATTGAATTGTAATTTCTAATATAAATTTTTCGTTTAATCTGTGTAGTACATCACAGACAGTTAACATACTGTTATCTTGTTCAGCTTCAAATAAATAAGGTAGATAATATCCTTGTAAATTAAAAACCTCAGGTTTAATAATTTCTCCAATATGGTTAACCCATCCTATATCATTAAGTTCATATAAATCCTTTTGCAATACATTGAATTTATAAAATTTACTTAAACTACCAATTTCCAAAAAACTAGCTATCTCATCTCTAGCAAGTTTGATATCATCAGGTTCATCTGCTGATAAATTAATAATCAAATAAAGCTTTAGCTGTTGATCGCTAGATTCTCTAGGATCATGAAAATAACGAATGGATATATGGAAATCATTAATATTGCTTAAACTAATTAAATGTAGCAATAAATATTTTTGACTAGCTATATTTTCTTGATAAGTATTATTGACATATGTTTTATTTAAACTTATGACATAATTGTCAATTATTTCTATTACTTGTAAACGCAAATATAATTTTTGTAACATGGTTTATCATATACCTTAGTGAAATTATTTTGAATTAGGTTTTGGAAAATAAAAGTATATCATCAGTACAACAATAGTTCCTATTATTAGTCCCATCCAAGAGCCATCATATTGCTGAATTAATTTTTCTTTATATAGAGCGTAATAAGCCAGAGAGTAAACAGAGTTAGACAGATTATTTGTTAGAGTTATTAATTTTTCTCCATATATATCATGTACACCCAATATAAAAGAGTCAAACAAGACAATTAAGTACCAACCTGTTAAACCTGTTAGTAAACCACCTAGCCAACGCAAAAAAACAGTACTTGCAGAAACAAAACCATTAGGAAATACAACTATGGCAATACTTCCAAAACATCCTATTAAAAAATACGCAATAAAGGTATTAAAAACCAGTTGACATCCTGATAGCAAAAAATACATACATATTCCTAATACAAGTACTCCCAATATAGGACATATTTTTTTTAAAAGTTTTTTTACAGCGTGTTCTTGGAGCAGAGATTCTTTTAATTCAGCTAGAGATTGTCTTTGAGTATCTAGTTTTTGAATTTGGTCTTCTATAGCTCTAGAATATATTTCTAAATTAGATGAAAAAAAAGCTTTAACTTCAATGGATTCAGCTTTACAACTAGATATAGCATTCTCAAACATTCTTTGAATAACTTCTTGATCTTGCCTTTGTAGTTTAATTTTTGCATCAAGAATATTAATTCTTTCACAAACCTCTAACAAAGAAATTGAATTTAACTTTAACGCATATAAAGTCTCTTTTAACTCCAATCTAAAATCTAAGGATGTAAAAATATTTTTGGAATCGATATCTAATTGATTTTTGTGCTGCTTCAGACATGAGACGGTTGCTTCTCTAACTGCTTGCTCATCATGTTGTAAAAATTCTGAAAGAGATCTGATTTTTTGATTAACACTTATTGCATAAATTGTATTAATACACTGAACTGCTTGAACTTGTTCTTGTAAATTAGTTTGTCCATTAACAAGTCGAAGTGAACCTCGAATAGCCTGTATCAAAAATTCAACTGAGAATTCACCTAATTCTTCTACTTTGTTCCAGTCTTTCAATATGACTGCTGCTTTAGCCAGAATAGTAGCATTTAACCATGAACAAACTTCATTAATTGTTATAACTGCAAGTCGTCGCAGTTCTATATCATTACTATCTAAATAAGAGATTAAAATATCTGATAATCTTTTTTTACTAGCAGCATCTTGATACTTTTTATTTCTAATGAGAGAATCAGCTATACGCAAACTAGCTTCTATCACAAATTTCTGTAGTGTAGTAGCAGTTTGATGGACAAACTCAATACCAACTAAACCGAGTCTAGCTAGAATACTCTCAACTACATTTAAGTAAGAGGAAGGAATTGTCTGTAAAAGTTGAAGTAAATAGGGTATCTTAGGTGCATAAACCCAAAAATCAATATATTGTTTATATGTGGTAGGGTTGTTGAAGATTAACCTCTCATTGAGAAGAGCAATATCTTTACTAATAATTCTGTTTTGAATATGACTAATAATTTGCTCTTGAATAACATTGGCTGGTATAGGAAGAAACTTCGTAGTCTTCATATCAGAATAATCTATTTCCTGAATTGCCCAAGCCGCTGACAAACGAGTTAAATCACTCCCTGAATTTGCCTCTTGGCACAATTTTTCAAATATCCTAACGCTATGCTTCTTATAATCTGATGGGTTGGGTAGTGAATAAATTTCTTCAAGGGTGTCATCAAGTCCTTCTATATAATCTAGATTTGCAAGTTGCGCTTTAATTTGTGGGTTAGTAATATATCCAAAGCTTTGAAGTGCCATAGCCAAGATAAATTGATCTTGGTAGTTCAACAACTCTTCAATTGCTCTTATAGGTACATCTGGTTTTTCGGCTGTTTCTATAAATAGTTGGATCTTTTCTCCGTCGTCACGACATCTAGCAAGGTGGTAGAAAAAATCACTGCCCAGTCTAACAGGAGGGAAGAAGTTAATTCTGCTACTGTTATATTCTCCTGGTTGAATTCCTGAAGACTCACTCATGTATAAAATATTTAAATAAATTTGTGCCTTTTATATTTTGCAAATTATAGATAAGGCTTAAAAACGCAAGCTATAGAATGTCTGAGTGTGTATAAGCTTGATTCACAATAATATTGTCTATTGAATACTTTATATTTGCCTGCGTAAAATTACGCTAATTAGGTAATATAAATCTTCTAAACCACGTAAAATTATGATGGTTTACGCACTTATGACAAAAAAGTAAGCCTTTGCGATTACTTCGCTTCGCTCGTAATGACTTAAAGTTGTAGCTCGTGCGCAAATCCCGATTATTTATGTCATTGGAGCGAATTTCTAAAATCCGCACAGGTTGACTTTTTTTGTATAGCCGCGATTTTTAATCACCAGGTATATTTGCTAAGTTAGAAAAGTGCGATCGCTAAACCAATACAGCCTAAAAATTATAGCGATCGCAACGGCAAGTTTGATTTGTGCAGGGCGATGCAATTGAATAATATGGCGATATTTTGTTATTCAACTGCAAGATTGCACTAATCAATTAAGCCATATTCAGTACTTTCCGCAATAGTGCTTGGTCTTCTAACTTGGCTTTTAAACGCCCATTTTCGATATCGCGTATCCAGCTTTGGCTTTTACCTGTCAACTTTGCCAATTCTCTCTGAGAAAGATTGAGATTTTTTCGCGCTTGTAAAATCTGTTCGCCTAGCAAATCGCCTGTGGTTTTGGGTTTTCTGCGATTGCGATTAACGGTACGCCGTGGCTTTTTGTCTGAGTCTGAGTTTTGGTACTCCCATTCTATTGGCAATTCAAAGGATAATATCCGCGCATTCATCAGCAGATTCCACTTACCACGGGGGCCTGTGTCTGTTAGCCGAGTTTCGCCGCCGCCGTCATTTGTCCAAAATTCTAAGGCTGCTTCTGGATCTTCTGGCAAATCGATTAACTTTGCCCACAATGGTTGAATTTCTATAGGGTAGGTAATTGGGTCAAATATAGGTTTAATTCCATAATGATTCAGCATTTCTAGATCGCTTTCAAATGTCCGCAATAGACGTTTGCGTTCTTCTCTTTGTCTAGAGGCTAAGGTGACTTTTTCTTCACCGTAAGCAACACGCAATAAGGTGGGAACTGTAATGCGTTGCTCTCTGCCCATTTTAGTTTTAAACAGCAACCACAGCATGAGTCTGGCTGCGCCTTCATGTTGCTGCCAAATACTCATAATAGTAGTTAACAGTGTTTTTGGAAGAATGCCATATTGATAGAATGCGGCGCGCTCTTTGCAGGCTTGTTTATTTAAGAAATGCTGCGCCCAAATTCCGGCTCTAATTTTAAAAGTTAACCCCACTAAATATTTGCATCCGAGGTCGTCTTCTTGAAAGTAATGCTCGATGTCTACTAAGTGCCACAAGCGGGTTCCGGCTACTGAAAATCCTTTAACTCGACCTTGTTGCGGCCAATCAATGGAAATTATCAAAGAGCAAGCTTGTTGCACGATGTTTTTCATTAAAGTTAGTTTGGCATTTTTGCTCAGGTCTTTGCGTTTTTCTAACCCTAAATATTTTTCTAGTTGGCGTTCATCAATGGAAAATTCTTGCTCCCAAGGTTGTTCTAAGGCAGTTGCATGAGCTGCCAAAATTAGATGGATGCAAGCGGCTCTAATATCTAGCGCTTCAATTGCTTCGATATCTGTTGTGCGAGTGCTGAGGTTAAATGGATCTTGGATGTGAAATGCGATCGCACCTCTACCCTGATTAACTTGTCGGCTATAGGATAAATACCCAGCTTCATCGATTTCCCAATGTAGGGATGTACGCTGTGCAAGTACGTTGCAAGCTTCCCAAATGACAATCGCTGAAGCAAATGCGTTATTTTTCCCATTAGAAAACAAATCTGGGCTAGTAGCATCTCTCGGTTCTACTTTACATCTCCCTTTTTTCGCTTGCCACGGGATTGGTGAATTTGTGGGACAGGCGGTAACACATTGCGGTTCGGGATAATAACCTTCGCAATTGTTACAAAGACAAGGATCGATCCAATATTCATTATTTTCGATTTTAATTGCACCCGTCGGACATTGGGGACGGCAATTGTCACATCCAACGCAACTGTTGTTAGGAATTGTATACGGCATAATGCACTTCCAACTATACTCGTTGAGATGTTTGGCTCAAGTCTCCCCCGGATGTGTCCTCTTTGTTCATGAGATTCACGACTTGCTACCAATTGATTTTTCTAACAAGAAAAATTTTTCTTGTTTAGGTAATTGCTCATATTCATACTCGGACATTACATCCACTTGGAAGCTACTTAAGGCTTTCCACCTGAGCCTCATAATTACTTCTTCATTAACTATACATTTCATAATCATGTTGATAAGTTTGTTCATAATGAGCCTGGAGATGTTTCTTTAGAAATTTATTTTTAGAGATTCAATAAATAGTTTTTTTAGACCTTAAAACCTTAGCCAAAGTGTTTTTAGCGAACATCAACCCTTATGGTTAATAGTATTCAACTTATTTATTAATACTTTTAATATTTTACATTAGTTTATATTCTGCCATAAGTATTACAGTTTTTCAATAAGTCATCTTCTGCATTCTTATTCGCTGTAATGTGCAAAAATAACATTTGCTTTTTCTGCATTTGTATCAAGAGTTAAAGGCAGGAGGTAAGAGGCAGATGGCAGAAGGAATACCTGTAATAAATTTAGGTTATTAAGGACATAATATTTTTTACGTTGTGCGTTTCAAGATACATCTTTTTTGTTGTGAATAAATTTAGGCGGCTCAAAACCATTTTTGTGAAAGGCAAAACAAATTATTCCCTTCTACTCGGTCGCCGAGCGAAGCCGAGGCGCTGCCTTTCTCCGCAAGCAAAAAACTATTAATTTGACAAGAGCATCAATTGTATAAAACCATATTTTTATACACAAACCATATTTATATAATTGATTTTTACTGCTAGCAGTTGCGGTTGTTTTTGCAAATATAGAGAATATCTGATTATTGCAGAGAAAGCGGCAAGCTATGTTAAGCAGGCATAACTTCAACAAGGTTTGATAATAATTATTGGCAAAAGCTTTCAATTAACAGAGCCAATAAAAACCAAGTAAAATTTGGTGAAAAGTCAGAAAATTTTGATTATAGATAAATGCTGCTTTAATAGCAGAAACAAACTATTAAGATTAGGTTAGGATAACGATCAAAGCACCAACATATTTTTAGGCAGAATTGCCGAGGATTTATCATGGCACAACTAACAGGATTGACCTTCGGGGGTAAAACTTGGACACCCAAATTTGCTCAAGGAATTGATAAAGATAAATGTATCGGCTGTGGCAGATGCATGAAAGTATGCGGGTATAATGTGCTGGATCTGAAAGCCCTCAACGAAGAAGGTGAATTTGTTGAAGACGAAGATGATGAAGAAATTGAACGCAAAGTAATGGTAGTTGCTAATACCGAAAACTGTATTGGTTGCGAAGCTTGTGCGCGGATTTGTCCTAAGAATTGCTACACCCACGTCGCATTAAACAATTAAGATTGTTTGGCATTAGTCCACATTGTTGCCTGTTCAAGGAGGGACTAATTTAAAAGCAAGGTAATTAGAGGGGAAGTTTAAAAAGCAGAGGGCAGAGGAGCCACTGCGTTGCGGTGAGCAGTGCATTGGGCGGCTTCGCCGACTTGAAGCAACTGCGAACCCGAAGGGAGGTTCCCTCCGTTGTAGCAAGTGGCGTGGCAGAATGCAGAAGGAAATAAAGTTTGGAAAGTAAGCTTTGTAACCTTTTTCATCTGTGTAGTTATTTTTGCTTTGTTGAATTAGATGTTTGCTCGAATTAGCAGAAAGTTCGTAGTAAGCAAATGCGTAAATCTTAAAGTGTTATCTATTAACAAATTCATACTTGCTACTAATTGGCTTAATTAATATTAAGGCTAAAGTGCCCTCCTGAACTAGGTTTTTGTGAAAGTTACGGGATGATTTGACATCGAAATCAACATATAAGTATAAATTTTTTTGGGGGAAGAGATGTGAAAAGATCTGGAAAATTCCCCCAATTTTTATAGGGGTAAGTTAGAAAAAGAGTGAGAGAAAACAAAAACGCTGCTTTGTAGATGAAGGAACTAGGTATTAGGACAAGGAGGACATGGGACGCGGGGACGCGGAGAAAATACAAATTCCTAATGCCCAATGCCCAATGCCCAATACCCAATTAATTCCCTTTGACGGCGTTTTACAGAGCAGGTGGTATGTATGGAACAAATTCCTGTTTCACTTTGGACTTTAGTTGCTGGTGTATTAGTTACAGCGATTAGCATTTGGATTGGTCAACACCACAGTCTATTACCAGTGCAAGCATCGCTACAAGCGCCTATGGTGGACGGATTTTTTAACATCATGTTTACCATTGCGATCGCTCTATTTTTGGTAGTAGAAGGAACAATTCTAATTTTTCTAGTTAAGTATCGTCGTCGTCGGGGAGATAATACCGATGGCGTGCGCGTTGAAGGTAACGTTCCCTTAGAAATTTTCTGGACGGCAATTCCATCAGTGATTGTCCTCTGTCTAGGCATCTACAGCGTAGATGTTTTTAACAGAATGGGAGGATTAGACCCAGCAGGTCATCCTCATGGTACGGCTCATGTGGCTCATGTGAGTGGAAGTGCAATGGCCGCTACCCTAGATAATCCTGCGGAATCAAAAACTGCATCCACAATTGGTATTGGTTCGTCTTCTACAAACCAAGACAAAGCAGCTGATTTGACTGTTGATGTTAAAGGAATGCAGTACGCCTGGATATTTAACTATCCCGATAGTGGCATTACCTCTGGGGAATTGCACGTTCCTATTGGTGCTGATGTGCAACTCAACCTTTCAGCACAAGACGTAATTCACTCGTTTTGGGTGCCGAACTTCCGTTTGAAGCAAGACGCAATTCCTGGTATCGCTACCCAATTGCGATTCGTCGCCACCAAACCAGGTACATATCCTGTAGTTTGCGCTGAACTTTGCGGTGGTTATCACGGCTCAATGCGATCGCAGGTAATTGTCCACACACCAGAAGATTATGATAGCTGGCTAACAGAAAACCAAGTTGCGCAAAAGCAAGATTTGCATCAAGCGATCGCAATTAACCCAGCCAATTTATCAACATCAGAGTTTCTGGCTCCCCAAGCTCATGATATGGGAGTGAGTGCCGCAACTCTAGAGTCATTGGTCAAGAGTCATTAGTCATTGGTCATTAGTCATTAGTCATTGGTCATTGGTCATGAGTTTCTAGTTTGAGACAAATGACAAAGGACAACTGACAAAGAACAAATGACAAATGCCAAACCACAAATGACAAACCACAAATGACAAATGACAAAGGACAAAGGACAAAAATATGACAAAAGTAGAATTTCCCCGGAATACGCCACCAGACAAAAATAAATCTCAATCTTTGGTGGTGACTCACACCTCACACCCAACAGCGTGGAAATGGCAGGACTACTTCACATTTAATGTTGACCACAAGGTAATTGGTATTCAATACCTAGTGACAGCATTTGTGTTCTATCTCATCGGTGGATTGATGGCGATGGCTATCCGTGTTGAATTAGCAACACCGGAAGCAGATTTACTTGACCCCAATCTCTACAACGCTTTCATGACCAATCACGGGACGATCATGATCTTCCTGTGGATCGTTCCTAGTGCGATTGGGGGATTTGGCAACTATCTAGTACCGCTGATGGTGGGTGCTAGAGATATGGCTTTCCCCAAACTGAATGCGATCGCCTTTTGGTTAAACCCACCAGCAGGTTTGTTACTGCTAGGTAGTTTTATCTTTGGCGGTTCCCAATCTGGTTGGACAGCTTACCCACCTTTAAGCTTAGTCACAGCACCCATCGCGCAAAGTATGTGGATTTTGGCGATCGTGTTGGTGGGAACTTCCTCAATTTTGGGTTCGTTGAACTTTGTCGTCACCATCTTGATGATGAAGGTTCCCAGTATGAAATGGGATCAACTACCTTTATTCTGCTGGGCAATTCTCGCAACTTCCGTGCTAGCACTTTTATCTACACCTGTGTTAGCAGCTGGTTTAGTGCTGTTATTGTTTGACCTCAACTTTGGTACTTCCTTCTTTAAACCAGATGCAGGCGGTAACGTTGTACTTTACCAACATTTGTTCTGGTTCTATTCTCACCCAGCAGTATATTTAATGATTCTGCCTATCTTCGGCATTATGTCCGAAGTCATCCCCGTTCACAGCCGTAAGCCAATTTTCGGATATAAAGCGATCGCTTATTCTAGTTTGGCAATCTGCGTTGTTGGGTTGTTCGTTTGGGTACACCACATGTTCACCAGCGGTACACCCGGTTGGATGCGGATGTTTTTCACTATTTCCACCTTAATCGTTGCCGTTCCTACAGGCGTGAAGATTTTTGGTTGGGTGGCGACCTTGTGGGGTGGTAAGATTCGCTTTACCACTGCCATGCTATTTGCGATTGGCTTGTTGTCCATGTTTGTGATGGGCGGTTTAAGCGGCGTGACAATGGGAACAGCCCCCTTTGATGTCCACGTTCACGACACATATTATGTAGTGGCACACTTCCACTATGTTCTATTTGGCGGTTCTGTATTTGGTATTTACGCCGGTATTTATCACTGGTTCCCCAAAATGACCGGACGAATGCTCAGTGAAACTTGGGGACGGATTCACTTTGCTCTCACTTTAGTGGGTACTAACCTCACCTTCCTACCCATGCACGAGTTGGGTTTGCAAGGAATGCCCCGCAGAGTGGCAATGTACGATCCGCAGTTTATCGATCTTAATCAGATTTGCACCATTGGTTCAATTATCTTGGGACTTTCCGTTGTTCCCTTTACCATCAACATTATTCAAAGTTGGATGAAAGGGCCTTTGGCAGGTGATAACCCTTGGGAAGCTTTGACCTTAGAATGGACAACCACTTCACCACCAGCGATCGAAAACTGGGAAGTATTGCCGGTTGTCACTCATGGCCCTTATGACTACGGACACGATCGCAGTTCTGAAGTACAGCCATCTGCAACACCGGAAGCTAGTGCTTAGTTAGTAGAGTGGGTAGTGCGATCGCTGTTAAAGTGACTGCATTTTCTAGTGATTTGAGAACTCGAAACTCCAAAATCAGAACTTGAAACTTGGGATTTTGCGAATTCCTGAACAAGTGAAAAGTTGAGTTATAGCAGTTTTCACTTATTTGAACCACACTGTAAGGGCACAGCAGTGCTGTGCCCCTACCGCAAATGTGGTCTATTTACCTGAAAATAGCTGTAAATCAGGATTTTGGATAAAGAATGAAAATTTTGCCGCTTCAGACTTCATTCTTTATTCAAGCTTCCACAACAGACACAGTGGATAATATTGTCAAAAAATCTATGACTATAGCTACAACGACGAGCGAAGCTCACAGTGCAGGACACGAAGAACATCCAGATTTAAGAGTTTGGGGACTGTTGACGTTCCTAGCTTCTGAATCTCTGATGTTTGGGGGATTTTTTGCCACTTTCTTGTTTTTCCGAGGCACTACAGCAGTTTGGCCTCCAGAAGGAAGTGAAGTAGAATTACTTGTACCGACGATTAACACCATTATCCTGGTATCCAGCAGTTTCGTTATTCACTTTGGTGATAAGGCGATTAAAAACAATAACGTCAAGGGAATGCAACTGTGGTATGCAATTACTGCAATCATGGGTGCAATTTTCTTGGGTGGTCAGGTTTATGAGTACGCAAATTTAGGATACGGTCTGACTACCAACGTCTTTGCCAACTGCTTTTATATCTTGACTGGGTTCCACGGTTTGCACGTTTTTGTGGGACTGTTATTGATATTACGTGTATTGTGGCGATCGCGTCTTCCCAGTGAATATTCTGCAACCAATCATACTTTCATTGAAATGGCAGAAATTTACTGGCACTTCGTAGACATTATTTGGATTGTTCTCTTCACTTTGGTATACGTTCTCACTTTGTTTTAAAGGATTAGGGCGTGTTTTCAAAGTCTTTGATCCCCCCAACTCCCCTTTTTAAGTGGGGAAATTGAATAGAAGTCCCCCTTTTTAAGGGGGATTTAGGGGGATCTAAAAAGTTAGGAGGCTAAACGAGTAGTTTGAAAACACGGTCTGGTGATACAAGGGAAGGGAGAATCACCAATTCCCAATGCCCTATTCCCCAAGGATATTATTATGCAAGTTGATACAAACAAATTCTCATGGTTTCAAGTTCCAGAGGATATCAAAAAGCTCTTGATGTTGGCTGCACAGACCTGGGAAAACACATCAGAATCCGAGAAATATATGCAACAAGCTGTAGCTAAAACAGGCGAGCATACAGAGGTTTTAGTAGCAGCATATAGGTATTTTTATTACAAAAATAATTATTTATTGGCTTTGCAAACAACAAACCAATTATTAGATAAAATTAAATTAGCAGAAAAATTTCCTGATGATTGGGAGCAACTCAAACCAATTTTATTCAGTCGGAAAGAAGACTCGCAAATCAGGTTATATTTGAATGCTTATGCTGCTTCTGGATTAGTATTAGCCAAGCTAGGAGATATCGAACAGGCTAAAAAAATCAGTAGCAGAGTAAAAGAAGTAGACGAGAATAATGATTTTGGCGCGGGAATTCTGCTGGATATCCTCACTCGTCCACCTGAAGAAGAGGATTAATAATTCGTAATTCAGTTTTGCACGGTAATGTAGAAAGAGCCGGAAACGTTGCTAAATATATATTCCCGTGACTCTCAACTGTTATTTGACGCTCAAGAAACACCACTAAATTGCAAAATTAGTGCTTGTTCATACCTCTTTAATTACGAATTAGTAATTAATAATTATTTGGTCAACAATCATGAGTCTTTTTTCATCGAATAATTTCTTTTCCCTATCTGCCATTCATCCTCCTAGTTTGGTTCCTGCACCTATCCTGCCTATTCAGCCTGTACCGATTATTACCCCTATTAATCCTCCATCCCCAATTCTCCCGCTAAAGTCTTTTCGCTTTATGGTTTAAAATTTATGCAAGGTAGGGATTTGCTTGTAACTGGCGACGGCAAGTTACAACTGTGTAAATCTGCGAGAGCATGGGATTTATTGCGTGATAATTATCGTCTTTATCGCTTTTTGACTGAAGTGGAAGATGTTCTCAATGATGTTGATGATGAATCCAGCTGCCTACCAGAACTGAGAATGCTGGTTAGGCGTTTAATTGTCAATTCTTACTGGGTAAATAGTCAATATTTAGAACCTAATGCTAAAACGGGAACCTCTGTTTCACTCATGTATGATGAGTTAGGTTTTCCCTTGACAGTGCAAACAGTAGCATTTGCACCAGGAACATTATCGACAATTCATAATCATGGAACCTGGGGAATTGTTGCCGTTTTAAAAGGTCAAGAAAAGAATACTATTTGGCGGCGAAATCCTAGCTCCGATGCTGAACATAAAATTGAAGCAACGGCAGAAGTTAATCTATTACCAGGAGATATTATTAGTTTTACTCCTGATGCAATTCATTGTGTGCAAGCAGTAGGTGATGAACCAACTGTGACTTTTAACATCTATGGGGAAACCGATCCAAAAGAAAGATTTGAGTTTAACCCAGTGACTCATATCGCTAAAAAGTTTTAGAGGATGTTTGAAAAGTCCTTAGTGATGTAGTAAATACTTTTAGATCCCCCTAAGTTCCCCTTTTTTAAGGGGGGTTAGGGGGGATCAATAAGTGCCTAAAGTCACAACCAACCTCTTTTAAAACAACCTCTTAGGCTTAATAGATGAATTCACAAATTCGTCACAAATTAACCTCAAAAAACTCTGCGTTTAAAATCCTTGACCTTATAACAGATATAACTAGGAGATGGCGATATGGCTAGAGTAATTTTTTATGAAAAACCAGGCTGTAAAGGTGGTACAAGACAAAAAGTTTTACTCACAGCCGCAGGTCATGAAGTAGTAGCACAGAGCTTACTCGCAGAACCTTGGACTGCTGAACGATTGCGTTCATTTTTTGGCGATCGCCCCGTAGCCGAATGGTTTAATCAAAGTTCGCCAAGGGTAAAATCTGGTGAAGTGGTTCCGGAAAAGCTTGATGCAGACACCGCTTTATCATTAATGCTGCAAGATCCGTTATTAATTCGCCGTCCGTTAATTCAAGTAGGCGATCGCCGCGAGGTAGGATTTGAAGTCGAAAAAATTGACGCTTGGATTGGTTTACAGCCTGTAGATGAATCCTTCCGCGAAATGGCTGAAAAGCTGATGAGCAAAGATTTACAAGGCTGCGCGCATGGTGGAAATCATGAACACCACCATCATGAAGGCGGCTGTAACGGTCACGGTCATGAACAGCACCATCAACAAGGTAGCTGTAAGCATTAGAAATAGCCGCTATACAAAAATACTGTAGGGGCACGGCACCGATAAAATTACTGTATACACCAAAAGATTGTGGATGCCGTGCCCTTACGAAATATTGCATCTCAGCCTAACTGAACTGTATTTATTGTCCCATAACCAGAAAAGAGCAAGTATCTACCCACTCCTAAACAAACAGTAGCGGTCTTCCTCGTGACGGCAGCGGTCTCCCTCATGACAGTAGCGGTCTTCCTCATGACGAAAGCGGTCTTCTTCGTGACAGTAGCGGTCTCCCTCATGACGGCAGCGGTCTTCCTCGTGGCGGTTGCGATTTGAGAAACGAAATCCAAGAGTATTAATTGTTTATTGCGATTAAATACCGAGAAATTACTGGTATTACCTGAAACTTTTAATAAAAAAATTGTAAATTACACTGAACCAAAAAAACATTTAATTAGGGCAAGCTAGCTCTGGAAGCATCTTCAAATAATAAACTTATGGCTCGCCAAAAGAAAACATCTCGCGTTTTGGAAAAAGCTCAGTTAAGATTCTTTGGGCTGAAATCGATTGTTCCAGAAATCAAATTTGATGAGGATTATAATTTGGGAAAACTGATGGGGTCAATTGAGCAGTTACGTAACAAAATTGGTGTTTATAACACTGCTTTATCTGTAGTTGATTCTTCTAAAGATGAAATTGAAGAAATGGAAAAAAACTTGAGTCAGCTTTGTGAAAAAATGCTGATGGTGGTTGCTATTAAGTACGGCAAAGACAGCCGCGAATATGAAATGGCGGGTGGTGTTCGGAATAGCGATCGCGTCCGCAAAATTAGAGCCACCCGCTTAAAATCTGTTGCAGAAAAAGCATCAGATGAGAATGTTAAACCTGTCTAGAAATGTAGGGGAGCCAGCGCCATGCGGCTTTCAAGGGTAGGGAATTAAAAATCAGGCAGTAGAGAGGGTAATTTGAAACA